>CAYLKN010000020.1:33956-36505 GCA_964384335.1 uncultured Pseudobdellovibrionaceae bacterium | reverse complement strand
GATATTCGCGGGTGGCGCTTTCGCTGTGCTCGGCTGGATGAATGTCAGCAGTAACGGGCCAATTTTCGGAATCGACACCCGTAATCCTCTTGGATTTAACGCAATCAACAATCCGCTGTCAGCAGAACATTGACCTTTTCCCAATAAGTTTAACTGTCAGCGCATTCGAAGGCTGACAGATATCCCTCCCAAAAACAGAAGTGATTATTTGTCCGTCTTCTTTGAACAAAAAAGAAAGATGGAACTATGAGTATTTTATTACAAAACTCTCTTAAGCGATGCGATGAAAAGCTTCGCATTGAAATTAACAGGATGCCTGATGAGGGTATTAAAGATCTGCCTACAAAATTATACCCGTTTATCTGGTATTTTATCCGGCAGGTCAAAGGGCCGACTCTTGGTATTGCGATCACAGAAGGTATTTTTGCCGTTCTGATCTCCGTTATGTTCTGGTATGTCGGAGCATTGGTGGAACAGGGCGATTACGGCGCGGCCATGTTATGGCTTGGCGGTGCATTGCTGCTGATTCGCTTTGTCACAGGGACTTTGGCAGAGATTTTTTATCATCTGATTTACATCCCGTATGTTTGTAACGTTGTGCGGCACCAGCTCTATTGGTACACAGCACGGCAGCCTTTGTCATTTTTTCAAAATGATTTTGCCGGGCGCATTGCCAATAAGCTGCAACAGACCGGACCAAGCCTGCGCGATGCGGTTAAATCCGCGATTGGTGCAGTCTGGTTTGCTGCCGTATTCACAATCAGTAACCTCTACTTTTTATCCAGCGTCAATATATGGCTGGCTCTACCGCTTGTTATTTGGTTAATCGGCTATATTCTTGTGCTCTGGCATTTCACGCCGAAAGTACAAGCGCGATCAAAAGCGCATTCCGAAGATTTCAGCACCTTCATGGGACAACTGGTCGATAGCTTTACGAATGCATTGCCGATCAAATATTTTGCGCGGACTCGCCACGAAGATCAGCGGGTGCTGGACTTGCTGTATCAACACAGTAAAAGCCTGCGTCATGCGACCGGTACAATCTGGCTGATGAGTTTTGTCATCGACATTTTGAACACCGTGCTTTTGATCTCAACTGCGGCTGTCGGCTTCTGGTTGATTGAAACACAGGGCCAGCCTGGAATCGCGGCAATGGCAATGGCTCTGCCGATGGTCTTGCAAGCCACTTTCCAGTCCGGCTGGATTATGTATGAAGTATCCGGGATTTTTGAAAATCTCGGCAATGTACAGGAAGGCATTGATGTTCTTACCAAACCACATGAGGTTGTCACAAAAAAGGGAGCAAAAGATTTAAAAATTGACGGCAAACCCGCCTCAATTACCTATAAATCCGTTTGCTTTGATTATGACCGGCAAGAGGGCAGTGACACAAGACCCGTCCTTGAAAACTTTAATCTGTCTATTCCGGCAGGGCAAAAAGTCGGCTTGGTCGGGCGCAGTGGTGCGGGGAAATCGACCATCACAAATTTAATCGTTCGCGCGTATGACGTGAAAAGCGGTGAAATCATGATTAACGATCAGAATATTGCCGATGTAACGCAGCATTCTTTGCGCAGCAGTATCACAGTTGTGACACAGGAGAGCTATCTCTTTCACCGTTCAATTTTTGAGAATATCCAGTATGGCAAACCCGATGCAACAATGGATGAAGTGATTGAGGCCGCGAAACGTGCCAGTGCGCATGAGTTCATCCTGAACCTTGAGGACAACAAGGGCCGTAAAGGATATGAGGCTCATGTTGGTGAGCGTGGTGTCAAACTCTCCGGCGGTCAAAAACAGCGGATCGGGATTGCCCGCGCGATCCTGAAAGATGCGCCAATCCTGATACTGGACGAAGCCACATCAGCGCTGGACAGTGAAAGTGAACATGCCATCCAAGCTGCATTGGAAAGCATCATGGACGATAAAACTGTGATTGCCATTGCGCACCGTCTGTCCACCCTGCGACAGATGGATAGGATCATCGTCATGGATGCCGGACAGATCATTGAGGACGGCACGCATGATGTGTTGATCCAAAAAGAAAATGGTCACTATGCGAAATTGTGGCGAATGCAATCCGGTGGATTTTTAGGAGAAGAGACATGAGACATATAATCAGAAAAGCTACTCCTGAAGATGCAAAGGCGATTGCCGTGATTTTAAGAACATCACGGCAATCTGCCATGCCATATCTGCCAGACCTCCATACACCGGATGAGGACTTTGCCTTCATTCAAGGCAAAGTCATGCCTGAATGTGAGGTATGGGTTGCAGTTGTAGACAATAAGCTGACCGGCTTTTGCGCTTTTACGGCAGAGTGGATTGAACATCTTTATCTATTGCCGGAAGCACAAGGAAAAGGGATTGGTTCACAACTTTTGGAAAAAGCACGTGAAAAAGCCGATCAACTATCCCTTTGGACATTTAAACGAAATGAAGCTGCCAAGGCGTTTTATGAAGCAAAAGACTTCAAGCCTATCCGTGAAACGGATGGACAAGATAACGAAGAAAAAGAGCCATATGTTCTTTATCATTGGAGAAGGTTA
>CAYLKN010000020.1:0-33856 GCA_964384335.1 uncultured Pseudobdellovibrionaceae bacterium | reverse complement strand
TGGACAAGATAACGAAGAAAAAGAGCCATATGTTCTTTATCATTGGAGAAGGTTATCGCGTGGCAAATTGATAGTTATTTGCGGATTGCCTGGATCAGGAAAAACAACGCTAGCACGGAGATTAGAACAAGCTTTTAATGCTGTCAGATTTTGTCCTGACGAGTGGATGAATAACTTGTCAATCAACCTCTATGATGAACAAAAGCGAGATAAAATTGAACGCCTTCAATGGGATATTGCACAAAAAATATTATCTGTCGGTGGCTGTGCAATAATTGAATGGGGGACATGGGGGCGCAGTGAAAGAGATCAGTTGAGAGAAGGAGCTGTGAAATTGGGAGCCAAAGTTGAATTGCACTATCTAACGCTCGATACAGAAGAATTGTTTAGACGCATTCAATTACGAGGACAAGAAAACCCGCCTATAACACGTGAAATGGTTCAAAAATGGCAAGCGCAAATGCAAAAGCCTGATAAAGACGAATTCAAATTATATGACGGATGTTTTGTGAATGAGAGGAAATTATAAATGGCTTATATTAAATTATTCAAAGAGATGTGGCGGCATGCAAAAAACCATCGATGGAAAGTGCTTCTTTTCATGGTGCTTCACATCATCTCTACTGCGGCGTTAGTGTCAATTCCATTAATTTTTGCGGAAGTGCTAAACACCCTTCAAAACACTGAACCCAGTCAGATTATCGAGAGAATTGTTTTTTTGCTCGTTTTGTGGCTCGGAGCGTTTTTAGCTTTTAATATTTTTCACAGGTTTGGTCGCTATTTTGAATTTGATGTTGGCTATCGTACAAAACAGGCCTTCTTAAATGAATATTATAGAAGAACAACACAACTTTCTTTGAAATGGCACACAGATCATCATTCAGGTGACACGATTAACCGGATTAATTTAGCGGGACGTGCGCTGTTTGATTTCACAATTATGCAGTTTGTTTATATCGAGCTGTTTTTTACAATTGTATTTTCATTAGCAATATTGACCTATCTGTCGTGGCAAGTTGCTCTGCTTTCTTTTGTGATTGCCGCTTTGACTGTGTTGTTTATCGGCAGATTCGACAAACATTTGGTTGTGCTTTATCGAAATATGAATGAGGTCGAGCATAAAGTGTCGGCCACCCTGTTTGATTACATCAGTAATATAAAAACGATTATTACACTGCGCCTTGCCCATAAAACACAGGATGAACTGGATACGCAAATCGATAAAGGTTACAAGCCAACCATGCATGCCGAAACATGGGTGAACGCCTGGAAATGGTTCACCGTATCATGCTGCATGGTGATACAGGAAATCGCAGTTGTTTTCTATTATATCTGGCTTCAACTTTCGAAAAGTCAGAATGTGTTGATCGGTAATGTGGCCGCTGTGTTCCAATATGCAAAAATGTTGAATCAGAGCTTCGCTAATATTGCGCGTGAGTATCAGAGCATCTTACAGTGGTCTACACACATGGAGGCGGTTAAAGATATTGAATTGCCTGCTCATTCTCACGCAGCCCTGACCAATACCAGTGCGTGGCAAAATATCAAAATAGACAATTTAAATTTTGAATACGAACCCGGCAAACAAACGTTGTGTGATATCTGCTTTGACTTTAAAAAAGGTGATAAAATCGCGTTAGTTGGTGAAAGTGGCTCTGGTAAATCCTCATTGATGGCGATACTGCGCGGGCTTTATGACCCTGATCGCGTCCGTTTCACGCTTGATGGGAAAGAATTTGAAACGCTGTCGCCAATTTTTGGGACGACCACTCTTATTCCGCAGGAGCCAGAGGTTTTTGAAAACACCATCCGTTTTAATATTACTGTCGGTATAGAGCATGATGAAGAGGAATTGATTGAAGCGACAAGACTTGCGTGCTTTGACCGTGTTTTGGAGCGCTTGCCACAAGGGTTTGATACGGATGTACGGGAAAAAGGTGTTACGCTTTCGGGTGGTGAGCGACAAAGGCTGGCATTGGCACGAGGCATTCTGGCCGCAAAAAACAGTTCCATTATTCTGATGGACGAGCCGACATCGTCAGTGGATGCGCATAACGAGCTGGTGATTTACGAGAACATCTTTGAACATTTCAGAGATCGTGCGGTGATTTCTTCCATTCACCGGCTGCATTTGCTCGGAAAATTCGATCGGGTTATCGTCATGGATCAGGGGCGTATCGTACAAACCGGCTCGTTTGAAGACCTGAAAAATCAGTCTGGTCTATTCCAAACGCTCTGGGACAAATATCAGGAAAGTTCAAAAACGGAGAACTTAAAATGAAAAACTACGAAGAATGGATTATTACATCAGCCAAAGAATATATAATAGAGGGAAGAACAGATTTCTCTGGAGAGAATCCTTCTGACAAATGCTTTGCCATTGTGCATGGCTATTGCGGCACTATGAACGAACATCTGCATGAAGAAGCAAAAAAGTTTTTTGTAAAAAACGGGTATGATGTCGTTCGCTTTAATCTGCAAAGCCAGCAGCATAAACTGCGTGATTGCACATTACAGACCCACGCACATTATTTGCTCTCTGTTTTAGAGGCTAAGTGCAATCAATATGAAAAAATCTTCCTATCTGGTCATAGTTACGGTGGCCCAACAATCATGGTTGCCCAGCCGCAAAACATTGCGGCAATTTGTTTGTGGGACCCTTCTTTCAATCTTCCAGCACTCTGGGAATTGATGGAATGCGAAAATCACCCAGAGTTTTGTGTCCTGAATTTTGGTGGAAATGAAGTTGTGGCTGGTTTGGAAATGGCACAAGAAGGCAGAAATCGATACAAAACAGAGGAATGTCTTGAACTTTCAAGAGGCCTTAAATGCCCCATAAAAGTTATTAACGCCTCAGAAGGCGAGGAGTTTGAAGTTTTCAAAATAGATAAGAAGTCTTGGCACAGTGCCGGTCATGCAGATAATTGTCGAGTTGTTATCCCGGACTCAGATCATAATTTTACAAAAGGAAGTTCTCTCGAACTGATGATAAACGAAACACATGAATGGTTTGAAAGATATTAAAGGACTGTGTGATGGGACAAAAACGGAGGGATGAATGCTCATAATCTTTGGTGGGCTGCCAGGTTCAGGTAAATCGAGCATTTCTCGTCATCTGGCGGACAAGTTAAAGGCTGTATATCTACGAATTGATAGCATTGAAAACGCAATTAACAACTCTGCTCTGGCAGTAGAGCAGGCCGAAGATGCAGGATATCTGGCCGCATATGATGTGGCGAGAGATAACCTTGCGCTTGGACACACTGTCATTGCAGACAGCGTAAATCCAGTAGAAATTTCCAGAGTTGGCTGGCGCAATGTTGCTGTTGAAGCGGGTAAGCAATTTCTGGAAATTGAAATAATTTGTTCTGACAAGACTGAACATAAACACAGGATCGAAGCCAGAAATAAAGACACTCATGACACCACCCCGAAAGTACCATGGGAAAAAATAATAGAGCGTGAATATGATGACTGGGATAGCCCTGATTTGCAGTTTGATACGTCTGAACTATCTATCGAGGACTGTGCCGGCAGTATTCTCAAATATCTTGAAGGAATTATTGAATGACGGATCATGAAAAACGCCGTAAGGGGCATGTTTGAAAAATAAAAATGCCTTTTATTAAAAATATTTTCCAGATTATGTGCAGTCATTATTGTAAAAACATGATATTTTAAGCATAGTGTTTAAATGTATTTAATTTCACGTTCTTAACAGGAGGCAGGGAAAATATGCGCACCTTGTTCCATTTATGGCTGCATCCGTTTTCACGGAAAGTGCGCATCGTTCTGTCTGAAAAAAAACTCGATTTCGATCTGAAGATCGAGAAAATCTGGGAGCGGCGAACGGAATTTCTTGCCCTTAACCCGGCGGGTGACGTCCCCGTTCTGGTTGAACCCGACGGAACCACACTGGCCAACAGTCAGGTCATATGTGAGTTCCTTGACGAGGTTTATCCGGATGTCAATCTCTTGGGGAAGGATCCCGTACAGAAATCGGAAACGCGGCGCCTTACAAGCTGGTTTGATGTCAAATTCAACCGGGAAGTGACAGACAACCTTATCGGCGAAAAACTGATGAAACGCTTCCTGCGGCTTGGGGAACCGCACGGCCCGTCGATCAGGGCAGGGCATGCCAATATTCATTACCATCTTGATTATATCGGATTTCTGACTGAGAAACGGAACTGGCTGGCGGGCGATGATTTCTCGCTTGCCGATATCGCCGCCGCCTCCCATATATCGGCCATCGATTATATCGGCGATGTGCCATGGGACGAGCATCAGGCCGCGCGGACCTGGTATGCAAGAGTCAAATCAAGGCCGAGCTTTCAGCCGGTTCTGGGTGACAGAATACCGGGATTTTCTCCATCAAAACATTATGAAAATGTTGATTTTTAGGATTTTTTGCTTTAAGCATTAAGAATAAAACAAGAAACGGCGGACAGGGATGGTTGAGAAGGACAAAAAGCTTTTTTGCTTTGGTTACGGTTACAGTTGCGCGCATTTGGCCAGTTACCTCCTGAATGAGGGAGAATATGCCGTCGCGGGAACAACCCGAGATCCGGAAAAACTGCGAAAAATGCGAAAAAAAGGTATCAAGGCCTTTATATTTGATATTGAAAAACCGCTTCCCGATCCCCTTTATATTCTCAAAGATGCAACCCATATTCTGATTTCAACACCCCCCCGCGATGAAGGGGATCCGGCGTTTATTGCCCATGCCGCCGACATACTTGATATCAGTCCAGAGGCTGAATGGATCGGTTATCTTTCAACAACCTCTGTTTACGGTGATAGAGACGGTGCGTGGGTAGACGAGACATCAAAAGTCAATCCGACTTCCAAACGCGGGTCCAGGCGGGCAAAGGCCGAGTCACAGTGGATGCGGTTATATGAGAAACACAATCTGCCGGTTCATATTTTCAGGCTTGCCGGGATTTACGGCCCTGAACGCAGTGCACTCGATTCCGTTCGGGCGGGAACGGCAAGGCGTATCAACAAACCGGGACATGCATTCAGCCGCATTCATGTTGACGATATTATCCAGGTTCTTGTTGCATCAATGAAAAAACCGTCTCCCGGATCCGTTTACAACGTCTGCGACGATCTGGCCGCACCCAGCCATGAAGTCATAAGCTTTGCCTGTGAATTGCTCGATATTGAACCGCCACCGCTCGTTCCGTTTGAAGAGGCGGATATGGCCCCAATGGCCCGCAGTTTTTACAAGGAAAGCAAACGGGTAAGCAATCAAAAAATTAAGGACGAACTCGGAATAGATTTAATTTATCCGGATTATCTTACAGGTCTGCCCGCATGCCTTGCGGAGGAGCAGTATATCATGACCGTAAACGGGAAATGAAAACGGATTACACACCATAAAGCGCGGCATTAACTCCTCAATCCCGCAAATATTTTCTCTCAAACCTTTTTTCTTTTGCAGTCTTCTATACCTTCGCTGGTAAGGGCGTAGGGCAGCTTTACGACCACGCTTGTGCCTTCACCGACCGCCGAGTCGATCTGTAATGTTCCGCAATGCAGTTCGACCAGTTCCTTTGTAATGGCAAGGCCAAGCCCGGACCCCTGATGCTCCCTGGTGTAATGGGAAGAAACCTGTTCAAAAGGTTTGACAATCCGGGCAAGTTTGTTTGGGGAAATTCCGATCCCGGTATCAACAACCTCGATACCAAGATAATTTTTGTAAGGTTTTGTTCTTATATCAACCGAGCCGCCGGCCTTTGTGAATTTAACAGCGTTCGATACAAGGTTGAGCAAAATCTGCATAAGGGCCCGGCGATCCGCTTTCATAATAATATTATCTTCCACTTCCAGATTAACCTTGATGTTTGATTCGATTGCTCTTCCCTCCATCATATGGGTTACAAGCCGGATTATCTTGCCGATGTTAATTTCTTCCAGCTCAAGCTTGTATTTTCCAGCCTCGATTTTGGACATATCCAGAATATCACTGATCAGATCCAGAAGGTGTTCGCCGCTTTCACGAATACCGGCAATATAATCAAGATAACGGTCGGACCCCAGGGGGCCGAGCAGCTGCCGCTGCATCATTTCCGAAAACCCGATAATGGCGTTCAGAGGCGTTCTTAACTCATGACTCATATTCGCCAGGAACTGTGATTTGGCGGCATAGGCCTTTTCCGCGGCCTCTTTGGCTTCGCGCAACTGTTTCTCATACAAAACGCGTTCCGTTATGTCGTGCATAATCCCAAAAAGGGCGACAACCTGTCCTTCATCGTCAATTTCGCAGCGGCCTTCACAGCGCACATAGCGAATCTGGCCATCGGCATGTTTCAGACGGAAATCCATTTCATAATTGTTTTTGTCGATCAGGGCGCGCTGGAAAGACTGGCTTAACCGGGAAACATCACGAGGGTTAAGAAGGGAATTCACAGTTTCAAGTGTTGGCGTAAAATTATGTTTATCAACACCGAAAATTCTGTAAATCTGGTCCGACCATTCAACTTGTTTTTGTCCGATAACCCATCGCCAGTGGCCCATGCGGCCGATCTCCTGCGCTTCAGAAAGCTGCTGCTCCCTGTCCATAAGTGCCTGTTCATTGGTTTTTTCAGCCGTCAGGTCCCGGCCCATGCAATAGATAGTGTTGCCCGATATCTTGAATTTCCAGTCCACCCAGTGATATTCACCGGTTTCACCGACGGTCCGGACTTCAAAATTAAATGTGTTTTTAGATTTAAGCAGGTCTTTTTCACGCCTGAATGTAGAAAGCCAGTATGAGACATCGGCTCTGTCATCCGGGTAAATAATGCTTAAAAACGATTTCCCGGATATATTTTTGTCCTTATATCCTAAAATTTCTCTGATGCGGGAATTGCATTTATCGATCGTCGCATCCGCCTTCAGCGTCACCATAAGATCACGCGATAAATTTAAGAATCTTTCAAGATCGCTTGTATTGAATTTTGTTTCACTGGCACTTGACGATGTTTTCTTTTCACTGATTTTTGCAATGCTGTCTTCAGAAGCAACCAGAAAAGTTTTCCCCTCCTTGTTGGAAAGCCAGTCGAAACGAAAAGTCCTTTTATTGTTAAATCCCGGAAAGGATAGAGTGTAATTACCGTCCGGCAACCTTTTCATGAGGTCGTCGTTACTGCCGGTTTTTAAATCTTTTTCAATGCTGAAATAATCCAGGGCGTTATGGCCGATAATGTTTTCAGGATCTTTTCTGAACAATGCCGCAAATTTTCTGGTGGCATAAATGATTGTTCCGTTCTGCGCCACTATCACTCTTGTTGAGTTTTCAGAGAGAAGCTCCTCCGGCGGCATGTCCCGGTTCTGGATTTCACTGCCTTTAATTTTTGATAAGTGTGCCATTAAGAAAATATCTTTTTATACTGTAGGATAGTATAAAACCCTGTTTTTTTCCATAGTTTTTTTGGCCGCACAGGATGAATAAAAAAGCCGGTAATCATTACCGGCTTTCCAGGACTGGGTAAACGGATAAACTTCGTTTAAAACATGTTGTCGTATTTCACGGAACATCCATAAGGTTTTGTGGATGCAACCTGGACATTCCGTCCGGCCTCAAGATCGTCCAGGGCAGCTCTGACATAGTTTTTTGCGCCTTCAACGGTTCCCGGACGCGGGCTTGAATTATCGTCTATGGCACCCTGATAGACCAGCATGCCCTCTTCATCAATTATGAACATGTGCGGTGTTGTTTTTGCCTGATACGCTTTACCGATTTCTCCTTCCGGGTCCAGGATCCGGTCTGTGGCTTTCGCCCCGACCTCCTCAACAACCTGTTTTGCAGTCTCCGGGTCTGTATATCCCTGCTTACCTTCGGCCGAAGAAACAATGGATAGCCAGACAGCACCGTCTTCAGTTGCCTCTTCCTGCAACTGCTGCATATTTCCGGTATCATAATGTTTAATCACAAACGGGCATTCATGATTTGTCCATTCCAGGATAACTTTTTTACCCTGAAAGTCAGAAAGACTGACAATTTCGCCATTCATTGTCTTGCCTTTGAATTCGGGCGCCTTTTCCCCAATCGCAGGTGCAGAGAATGCAAGCCCCGTTCCCGCGATTACGGCCACGAGCGCCAGTACGGATGACTTAAAAAATGTTTTCATGTTCTCCTTCTCCTTTTTTAAAATTATTTTTTTAGTTTGACCTTATGACCGGCCGCCGTTCAAAATATGTTTTTCAACTATGCCGGGCGTTAAAATCTGCGGTAAAATCACAGGATCCGGTCTTTCGGCCGTGTTTTTGTCCGGCCTGCCATAATAAACATAGACCGGAACGCCACTGCGTCCATAAGCTTCGAGATAATTTGTGATTTCGGGGTCCTGATTTGTCCAGTCCCCTTTGACGGCCTGAATATTTTCCCTTTCAAACAGCGCTTCTGTCTTTTTGGTGTTCAGGGCCACTTTTTCATTCACCTTGCAGGTTATGCACCAGGCCGCAGTCATGTTAACAAAAACCGGATCGTCGGTTGTTTCCAGAAGCGAATTCAGCGTGGAGGTTGAAAATTCCTGCCACTTTATTCCGGTGCTCTGGATATCGGCCTGCCCGTTTTGTGTTTCAGTTCTGGAATATCCTCCGGAAACGGCGATACCTGTATATCCGGCATATACCATACCGGCGGAAAGAAAAATGGCCAGAACAGTTATCGCGCCTGCCGTTCTTCCGCTTTGCGGTTTTTTCTTTATAAGCCAGATTATGAAGGTAACACAGAGCATAAGTCCGGTTGCCAGAATAACCGCATCCGGTCCGATTTGTTGTGTAAGAACCCAGACAAGCCATATTGCGGAAGCGTACATCGGGTATGCAAGAAACTGCTTAAACGTATCCATCCATAATCCGGGACGGGGCATTAAAGCCTGGAAAGCCGGAACAAGGGATATCAGAAGATAAGGGAATGCCAGACCAAAGCCAAGAGACAGGAAAATCAAGACCGCTATAACAGGCGGCTGAACCAATGCTACACCGATGGCCGTTGCCATAAACGGGGCGGTGCAGGGTGTTGCAACAGTCGTGGCCAGAACCCCCGTCATAAAAGACGACATAAAGCCCTCACCCGCCGTTATTCGTCCTCCAATACCCATAAATCCTGCATTTTGTATATCAAAGAAACCTGAAAGATTAAGCCCTACGACGAACAGAAGAACCGCCAGGACAAGCACAAACCCCGGGCTCTGGAACTGGAATCCCCAGCCGATCTGTTCCCCGCCAAACTGCAAGGCAATAAGAACTGCCGCAATTGCCCCAAAACTGACAAGGATACCTGCCGTATAGGCCGCGCCGCTTATCAGGGATTTTCGTCTTTCCTTTCCCCGCATCCTTGCGAGGCTCAGGGCCTTCATGGATAGTACCGGAAATACGCAAGGCATGAGATTCAGGATTATGCCTCCCAAAAAGGCGAACAGAAAAGTCTGCAACACTCCTAACGGCCCGCTCTGCGTTGGTGATATTTTCCCCGATGATGCGGGAGCCGCCCCGCCGTCTGCTTCAGAAACAGCCGCTTTGTCGGCGCTGATCTGATATGCCACTGTATCGCCGTTTTCAAGAACAAATTTTACAACACCATCCAGACGGTTTACATCATTAAGCGGACGGCTGTCCCTGGCCACAGTCAGTATGTAACCGCCGTTTTTATCCGCCTTGAAAGTCTGGGGCGCGCTATTGCCTATAAGACCCCATTCCTCGGGAAAGAAATAAGCATTAATAACCGGGTCAAGAAAACCGGGAACGTTTCCGCCATCCTTTATTTTCAGGAAGAGAGTATCCCCGTTTTCACCGTAAGATGTCAAAAAGGGCGCGTCGTCCAGCAGAGACTTTTCTGCTTTTTCGAACAAAGGGGCTTTATCCGTATTCAGGATGTCGTTTATATCACCTGACTGCGAAACGGGCAGTTCCAGTTCAATGGATCCGTACTCGGGAATACATATATCCTTGCATACAAGCCAGCTGACATCTGCCTTCAGAGTAACGTTTTCAGCATCCATATCTTTGGGCGGAATAAGCGTGACAGGAAAATATACCGTATTCTCGTAACCGAAATTCATAAGCGGACCGAAAGGCAGTCTTTGCGGCGCAGGCCAATGTATGGAGGACGCTTTGAAACCTTGAGGAAGCTGCCAGTCAACATGCGTCGGCTCACCCGAATCACCAGGATTTTTCCAATAGGTATGCCATCCCTCCTCAATATTTTGTTCAATCAGGAGTGAAAATTGCTGTCCCGGTTTAACCGCCTTGACGCTGCTGTGAAGAGTAATGTCAACCAGCGGCTTTACAGCGTCATAGTCAAAATCATCCGTTTGCGCCCGGAGGTTGCCGGAGACGGCAGACAAAACAATAAAAGCTGATATAAAAAAAACTAAATGACGCATTTTTTGCCCTGATAACTTAAATGACAAATTTATTATAACATTCTATTCGGGGAACAAGCCATACGCGTTACATTGCGGCTTGCCGCATCCGCTTTAATCTGCTTGAATTTAAAACATAATGCAGAAATAAATACAAAACTACGGGCAATACAAAATCATGCAACACCCGCTCTGGCAACCCTCACCTGAAACTATCGGTCACTCAATCCTTAGAGACTTTATGGATCAGGTAGAAAGCGAATATGAAGTCTCCTTACCCGGTTATGGGGCGTTGTGGGAATGGTCGGTCGGAAACCTCCCCGAATTCTGGAACAAGGTATGGGATTTTTGCGGTGTGATCGGAGAAAAAGGGGAAGAAACCATTCGCAATCCAGAGGCCATGCAGCAGGCGGAATTTTTCCCGGCCGCACGCCTAAATTATGCCAGGAATCTTCTGCGCCGAAGGGACGGGAGTCCGGCAATCCTGTTCAGGGATGAAAGGGGACGGGAGCGCACTCTCTCATCCGAAGATCTCTACAAAGCGGTTGCCAAAGTAGCCGGAGCCCTTAAAGATCTGGGCATTAAAAAAAACGACCGTGTTGCCGGTTATCTTCCCAATATTCCGGAAACGGTTATTGCCGCACTGGCGGCCAGTTCGATAGGCGCAATCTGGTCTTCCGCTTCACCCGATTTCGGTATTCAGGGCGTGCTCGATCGTTTTGGGCAGATCGATCCGAAAGTACTTTTCTGCGTTGACGGATACACTTACGGCGGAAAGCGGATTGACTGTCTTGATAAGGTAAAAGCCGTTGCACCCGAATTAAAAAGCCTTGATCAAATTGTTGTTATCCCTTTTCTTGATGAAAATCCGGATATCGATGGTATTGAAAAGAGTGTGAGGATTGATGACTTCACCGGCCCTTTTGAAGGATCAGATATTCACTTTGAAAACCTGCCTTTCAATCATCCGCTTTTTATTATGTTTTCATCCGGCACTACCGGTGTACCAAAATGTATCGTACACAGTCAGGGCGGCACATTGCTGCAGCATCTGAAGGAACACCAGCTGCATTGTGATATAAAGCCGGGCGACAGGGTTTTTTATTTTACGACTTGCGGGTGGATGATGTGGAACTGGCAGATCACCGCGCTGGCTTCGGGTGCGGCACTTATGCTGTATGACGGCAATCCGTTTTATCCGAATGGAAATGTATTGTGGGATTACACCTCGGCCCATGGCTGCACGCTTTTCGGAACTGCGGCCAAATATATCGATGCACTTAAGAAAGAAGAAATTCACCCGGCACAAACCCATGACCTTACTTCACTGAAAACGATCACATCGACGGGCTCCCCCCTTATACACGAAAGCTTTGATTTCGTTTACGGGCATGTCAAATCCGACGTGCACCTTGCGTCCATATCCGGCGGCACGGATATCGTATCCTGTTTTGTTCTGGGAAACCCGGTTTCACCTGTGTGGCGCGGAGAAATACAGGGGCCGGGCCTGGGTATGGCTGTTGATGTCTATGACCACAACGGAAAACCCATACCGCCCGGGGAAGGCAGCGGGGAGCTGGTATGCACAAAGCCCTTTCCGTCAATGCCCGTCTATTTCTGGAATGACGATGGAGGCAAGAAATACAAATCTGCCTATTTCGACCGGTTTGAGGGAATATGGTGTCACGGCGACTGGATAGAACGCACGCAGCATAACGGGTTCATTATTCATGGCCGTTCGGACGCAACGCTAAATCCGGGCGGTGTCAGAATTGGTACGGCGGAAATCTACAGACAGGTTGAAAAAATTCCGGAGATTCTGGAAAGCATTGCAGTCGGGCAGGAGTGGGGTACTGATGAAAGATTAATTCTTTTCGTGCGCACCAGAAATGAAACGGATCTGGACGATGATTTAAAAAAAAGAATCGTAAAAACAGTCCGGAGCGGTGCATCGCCCCGCCACGTTCCCGCAAAAATCATTAAAGTTGAGGACATACCTCGCACAAAATCGAATAAGATTGTTGAAATTGCTGTCCGGGACACGATTCACGGTAAGCCTGTCAGGAACCTGGAGGCTCTTGCAAATCCTGAGGCTTTGGATCTTTATAAAAATATTGATGAACTGAGCACTTAACATGTATGTCTAAAAAGAAGCAAAAATTCCCTTTGACCCCGGCGATATTTACAGCCGTTGGATTTTGTATTCTGACTTCACTCGGGATATGGCAGATTCAGCGTCTTGAATGGAAAACTACGATTCTGAACACAATCGACAGACAACTGGAAAAGGACGCTTCGGAGACAAATCTTTCAAGACCTGAGATCCTGCAAAGCAATAATGCGGAATACCCTTTCCTCAGAGGGACGATAAGCGGCCGCTTTTTCATACCTGAACGTGTCATTTTTCTGGGCCCCAGACCTGATGACGGGAAAATTATGTTTTTGCCGGTTCTGCCTTTCCAGACCGTTGACGGTGTTATGGTTTATACCGCGCTTGGGAAGGGACGGGATGATAAAGCGATTGAGAAGGCAATAAAGAACGCGGACTGGACTTCAATGCAGACAATTACAGGGTACTTTAAGGAAGATGCTTTCGACAATCCTTTCGTTCCCCGAAACAGTTTTCAGAAAAATCGCTGGTACCGTGCAGATATTCAGCAGACGGCCCGGTTCTATGGCCTTGAAAAATCTGAAAGCGCGCCGCTTCTGTTTTATGTTGAACAGCCTGTGCTTGAAAATAAAGTATTAAGTCCGTTAAAGCCCGAATTTGATATCCGCAACGATCATTTTCAGTATGCCATGTTCTGGTTTTCGATGGCGGTCATTCTGGTGATAATGTTTTATCTGAGATTTATCCGCGAAAAGACTCTGGAATCATGACGCGCAGGATTAGTGAACCAGCAATTTCTCGGGTGTAATCTGCGCGTATTTCACACCTTCGATAAGGGATGCAAATTCGTTGTTTAATCTGTTCATTTGAGACCTGAAATCCTCAAGTTCCGACCCTGTAAGAATAATATTTTTTGGAAGATCAAGATTACGCGGATTAACATGTTTGCCATTCACATGCACTTCGTAATGCAAGTGCGGTCCGGTTGAACGGCCTGTTGATCCGACATATCCGATTACATCGCCTTGTTTAACCTCGGACCCGGCGCGAATATTGGATGCGAATTTGTTAAGATGACCATAGGCTGTTTTATATCCATTCCTGTGTCTTAAGCGGATATAATTTCCGTATGCGCCGTAGCGCCCGGCTCTTTCAACAATACCGTCTCCTGCGGCATAGACCGGCGTGTTGAGAGGGGCGGCAAAGTCAACACCCTTATGCATTTTTGAATATCCTAAAATAGGATGCATCCGCATGCCGTATCCCGATGATATTCTTGCCCCATCCACCGGAGTCTGCATCAATGCTTTCCTGAGACTGTTTCCATCGGGTTCGAAATAGGCAATTTGCCCCCCGGACATTCCATACCTGTAAACCGGAAGCCTCTGGCCGAAAGTTTCGATTGAGGCATATAAAATATCACCCGCACCAACTGCTTCACCCCGTTCGTTAACATGAATTTCGTATAGAAGTTCAAGCTCATCGCCGCGCCGTATATCCCGCTGAAAGTCAATGTCCCAGGAATACAAATGGATGGCCTGCGAAATGACATCGGACGGTATCCCGTGATCGAGGGCGGTCTGATACAAAGAATGTCTGACTTCCACTTTTTTGGCGCGCAATTCCTTATCAACGCGCAAGGTTTTTACAGCCGCATCAATCTGCCCCGGGTTTTTCCAGGAGACCTTTAATGTTCTGAGTTTGTCCAGAGGCATGTCAAGCGCAGCATATCTGCCGGCACCACCTTTACTGTCATCCATATCGGGGATAAAGGAAATTGTCTGGCCGGATTTTATGGATCGCGGATTATAAACTTTGCTTACGGCCTTGATAATTTCATGCGTTTTCAAACTGTCAATTCCGGCATTTGCAAGAATTCCCTCAAGCGTATCACCCGGCCGTACGGTCAAAGTTTCCGTTTTGTCCAGAATCGTGCCTTCCGTTCCGGCCGCCGCCGTTTCGTTACTGTCACTTTGATCGGCATTTTCAATATCCATAACGGGTTTTGGAGATATTTTACTTTCAGCCTCTGTTCTGCCTTCCGGAACCAGAGCGGCAGAAATAATCTTTTTTTCATCTTCCAGGGTATTATCCGTTGTCTTTGAAACCGTCTCTTTTGTTTTTGTTTCAACGGATGCTTTCTCAAAATTTTTGGGGTAAGAGCCCATAACTTCGCCGATAAATCTTTTAAGATCGGAAGGTTTGCTTTCCTCAAAATACAGGGCAATTGTCTGTTTCAGCCCTTCAATATCGGACGCGATATTCTCAGGTCCGGCATGTTCTGAAAAAGACAGATACAAAGCCTGCCCGGAGGCGGCTTCGGCTTTTTCAATATCGGGAAACGTAGTCTGGGACAGAAAGGCCAGGGCATCCATCACGGCCCGGTCCGTTCTGACAATATCACCCCTGTCAAATGAAAGATTGAGATTGGAAAGCAGGCCTGAAAACACAAAGAAAACAAGAACGGCAAGATAGCGGATACGAGGAAAACCGTTTTGCGATATAAAAGTGCGGCGGCGAAAACCAAGTACTTTAAATATAAATGTTGTAACTGTCCTTACAAAGGGCATTACCGGAAACCTGTTCTATTCTTATCTGATAATTTTAGTTTGCCACATAAAATGTTACCGATTGACTAATGATTGATTATATTAAACAGAGATTCTATTAAAATAAACCAATAAACAGTGTAATATAAGAGAATATTGGAGAAAAACCCCGAGTAGAATTATTGAAAACTTATAAACAAATACTTTTGTTTTTCTGTAAAATAAATCCTATTGTATTCCACATTCTTTCGAAATTGCGTTATGAACTGCCGTTGATCCTTTCAGACTGAAGGTATCCTTCGTTTTTGTCCCGCGGCTGGACGTTCCGTTAACAACCATTGTTAACCCTTTTTTTACGGCTTCCGCGATTTCATCATCTGTTTCCGCATCCGGTGCCCATGCCGTATCGTCCTGCGTGAATAATGTAAATTTTTTGCTGTCGATACGCAGTTCGACCTCGCTTCCGGACTTATAGCTGTATCCTGTGATATAGCTGAAAACGTTTTTCGTATCCTCAGCAGGACGATGGGTGATCAGCGCAAAGATCTCCCCTCTCTTACTGTAATCACCCTCCGCTTTTTTGGGAGTGCTTGCCATATAACATACAAGATTGCCATTCTCCTCGAACGTGTAGCCTGACCATTCTCCTGAGCTGGTCAGGAGTTTCGGTTCGGATGCCTGTGCGGGGGAGAGTAATGCGACCGTTACGAACGCAGTTAAGGCAACGTTTGAAAAAAGTGCTGGAATACGGCGTATTGAAAAATACATCATTTGATAATGGTATGCAGTTCGGGTTAAGAGTGATAAGGACAAAATATATCTTGATACATTTATACTATCATTATCACAGGTCGTCAAAACTAATGGTTTTCCAGTATGAATTTTTTCCAGTATGGCCAAAATATTGAAATCACATCTTCCGGAAAAAATCTGCCCTGTTTGCGGTCTTCGTTTTACATGGCGGAAAAAGTGGAAAAAAAACTGGGACGAAGTGAAATATTGTTCCGAGAGATGCCGACGGAACAGAACACAGGCCGATACCACACCGGAACAGTAACCGCAGGAATAACTGAAAGTCTTTATTCTAAAGCGGCAACCACGGTTGTCTCCGGTGCCTTGTGAAGCCACCAGGCATTACGGTTGATTGAAAATATCGGACGATAGCGTTTGTTGTTGTGGGCGAAAATAACATCTTCTTTCTGATTATCCAGCATGATCGGTCCCTTATTGGTGTATACAATAAGAACCGCATGGGCCATTCCCTTATAATTATCATGAACGATGGCCATACGTAATCTGTCCTCAGGAACGCCGTTTACCCGCAAGGCAACATATTTTGCAATGGCGAAATCCTCGCAGTCCCCGCCCTTTTTGAGAAATTCAACCGGATTTGCCCAGTAATCGGACCGGCCCCATATTTCGTGATCACGGTAGTAAGTATAGCCGTTAACAAAATGATTTATGTTTACAGCCATGGCATAAAGATCATCATATCTGTACTTCTGAACCGCAGTCATGAAAAAATCGAGTCTTTCCTTGTTATCACGGTTTTGCAGGTCTTTTTCAAATTTCTCAAACATGCCTGTCCATTTATAAAACGGCGTAATATTATCAGATCTTTGTTCATCACTCTGAAATATTGATGGATATGTTTTGATTTGCCCAAAGCGGTTATAATCCGGGGTCAGAGAGCCTGCCATTGTGGCCGGAACATCTTTTATAGACCCCGCCCGGGCTTTTGAAACACCAAAACAGCTCAGCGAAACAAGCACGGTAAACAAACCGATTGCAAGCCGCAGGGCATGTTGTTCACAAAGAACAAGGTACAGGGCCCTGCGGGAAATTATACCGCGGCTGATCAAAAACTGACCCAGAGGAATTCCGGATGTTTTCTGGGTTTTAAGAATGGATTTAAGCTGCTTTTCTTCAAGTATTCCGTCCTGTACAAGAAGGGAACCAAGTTTATTGTGTCTGAAGCGTCTTTTAAGCGATTGAAAAACACCGCCGCATTTTGGCTGTTTTGGTTGAGGGTTTGTTTTCTGCATTATTTTTGTCTCTTTTCTTCGCCCTGTTTTTTGCCCTGTTTATTACTTTGCGTCTTTACTCTTCACACCCGAACCGAATGCCCGGAATATGTATATTAAACAGCAAAAAGGTTGACGAAATTTAAACAATGCGGCACTGTTTAGCTCTAATTTTAAATAATTATGTTTACTGGTCGTTTGTTCAGGAGCTTTTTCTTCTCTCATGAATACGGATTATGATTTTCTGTCCCGCCTGAATGCGTTTGAAAATTTGCCCATTCTGGTTGTGGGCGATCTTATCCTTGACCGCTATGTGAAAGGAAAAACGGAAAGACTGTCATCGGAAGGGCCCATCCCCGTTCAGGTGATCCAGCGGGAAATCTATACACTCGGCGGCGCGGGCAATCTGGTCGCCAATCTTTCAGGCCTTGGTTTACAGTGTTATTGCGTTGGTATCTGCGGACGAGATGAGGCCGGATCCCAGTTAAAGAGACTGTTAGGTGAAAAAGTTGAAAATATCTCGGATATTCATGAGACAGATGAGCGGCCCACAACCTTAAAAACGCGCTTTATGGTGGGGCCGCAGCAGGTTTTCAGAAGTGATATCGAATCAAAATTCCCTGTAAGCGGCAATGACGAGGATATCCTTCTCGAACGCATCTCGAATGTACTTGGATGTGTGAAAGCGGTCATTCTCTCCGATTACGGTCTTGGTGTCCTCACCCCTCGTCTGTGCCAGGAAACAATACAGAAGTCCAGGCAGAAAAACATTCCCGTTCTGGTCGATCCACGCGGAACCGATTTCAAAAAATACAGCGGTGCCGACGTTGTCACGCCCAATAAAAAAGAGCTTTCGCTCGCCACGTTCGGAATGCCCGTTGAAACGGATGCGGATGTCGTGGCCGCAAGCAAAAAATTAATTACCGACAACGATATCCGGGCCGTTATCGCTACCCGGTCCGAAAAAGGCATGACGATTCTTGAGGCCGCCAGTCTTGATAATCCGGTGCACAGACCTGCCAGGCCTGTTGAGGTCTATGACGTTACAGGGGCAGGAGATACGGTTATCGCAACAATCGGCGCCTGTGTCGGATCCGGATCGGATCTTGTGGAAGCGGCAGATCTCGGCGGTATCTGCGCCCGTCTGGTTGTCCAGAAAGTCGGGACTGCACCTGTCCGTAAAGAGGAAGTGCGAAAAGCGTTAACTCAGGATGACCCAACCCTTGCAATTCTGCACAAGGATTATGGATCACCTGATGAAATGATTTTTGATGAGTGGGAAACCCCCGAAGAGATCATTCATAGATGGCAGGCAAATGGCCGTAAGGTCGGCTTTACAAACGGCTGTTTCGATATTATTCATAGCGGTCATATCGCCTATCTTACAGAGGCGCGCCGGCTTTGCGACAGACTTATAATCGGCCTGAACTGCGATAACTCGGTAAGAAGACTGAAAGGTGAAGACCGCCCCGCCAACCCGCAAAAAGACAGGGCACTTGTTCTTGCAGCTTTGAAGGCCGTGGACATGGTTGTGATTTTTGGGGAAAGAGACGAAGAAAACGATCAGGCGTGTCTTATTCTGGATGCCCTGAAACCCGATATTTATTTTAAGGGCGGCGATTATTCCCCGCAGACACTTCCCGAGGCCGCAACAGTTAAAAGATACGGCGGAGAAGTTTATTTCTGCTCCATTCTTGAAGGGAAAAGCACAACAGGCATCATAGAGCAGCTTTCTTCGCCGGACAAAAAAAACAGGGTTGCCTGAATACGGACCTGATAAATATCCTCGTGGAAATGTTCAGACCAAAGGGAAATTCCCTTGCCGCCTCAAAAAACGGGGTGGTATACTCTTATTTGTTAAAATTTTTATGACACGTCCAGTAATCTCATGACTTTAAAGTTTCTTTCGTTTCCCGCACTTGCCATGTCCGCAGCGTTTTTAACTCTTACCGCATGTGAGCAGACGATATATCAGCCTTTTCCGATTGGTGAGGGTTATCGTTTCCATCAACCTGTCCCCCGGGAGCCGGTCCGGCCGGATGTCGCCGACGAACTAGACCGGGCTTTTGAGGAACGCTGGCGGAACGTCGCCAATCAGGTGGCATTACAAATACTTAATGATACACGCGGTATCGTTGACAATTTCTACTTGGCCATGCCAGAGAATCCCGGGCGACTCGAAATATTGCTCGATTTTTATTTGAGGGAGGCATTTACGAATATGGACTTCACCGTTCTTACACGCCCTACCGAAGGTGTGATTGTCCGCCCATATGTTGATGCGCCGTCAGACTTTTCCTATAAGGGCGTTCCTGAGGAAAAAACCAGGGAAGAAGTTCTGAAAACCCAAAAATCTGGGAGCTCTCTTTTCGACCGCGAGCAGGAAGTAGTTATTGGCTATATTGTAGATGATAACGGAATAATACTGGCGGAAACGAATTCCAGATACGTTGTTCCGGTCATGAACCCTGGCGAGTATCTTCCCCGGGAATTCCGGGAAAGATATGATTATTAGGTTCAGAATTCTGCCTAATTGCCGGCTTCTCTGCGTGCCGTTCTTACCATTTCGCTCATAGTTTCATAAGGCACAAATCCAGGTGAAAGCTGATCCCCGATTATAAAGGCGGGCGTGCCGCTGATACCAAGGTCGCTGGCAAGGGCTCTGGTTTGGGCTATTTCCTCTCTGACCTCTTCCGAATTGGCGTCATTCTTCATTTGTTGAACATCAAGGCCCAGAGACTCAGCCATGCTCGACAGGGTTTGCTCATTTTTTGGCCCTCTGAATTCCATCAGTGCCGCGTGATAGTCAAAATACCTGTCCTGCTTATCGGCCGCCAGTGCCCATCTTGCCGCAAGATCCGAGCTTTCCGAAAGGATTGGAAATTCTTTGAAAACGACTTTGACATCTTCATTTTCCTCGATAAGCCGGGCAACCCCGTCAAGGGCACGTTTACAATATCCGCAGTTATAATCAAAAAACTCGACAACGGTAACCGCTGCATCTTCTTTCCCGGCAAAAGGGCTGGAACTTTTTTCAAGCTCGGCTCTTTTGGTCTGCAGAGCTTCCTGCTGCTTTTCCCGCTCTGCGATTTGCTGGCGGTTTCTGTATTCGTTGATACTGTCGATTATCAGAGAGGGGTTTTCCATCAGGTAATCCCGGATAACCGTTTCAATCTGCTCTTTCTGACTTTCTGTAAACTGGTCGGCCTTTGCGGAGGATACCCAGTTAACCGAGAACCCGATAGATACCGCAATTAAAACCAGCAGTAACGCAAGCCCCAGAAAAATTTTTTCGATATGTTTCATCATTTACTCCCGTAAGTTACATGATTAATTGTAAACACAAACTGCACCGCCGTCATCTTTTGTATCAGACTTAAGCTTAAAACTGGACCTGTTTCATTGTTTATTCTCATCAAATTTTCCGTTCTGTTCGATAAATCTAAGCAAATCATCGGCCTTCAGCCATTCACGGGATCCCTCGGCAAACCCCTCCTTCGCTCTGCGGGCCAGATCCCTGGCGTTTTCCCAGTCTGTTTTCAAAACCGCTACCTCCGCAAGGTGAAGCCGGGCCATATCCTGCCGGCCCCGGATGCCGTATGCGGTAGCCAGCAAACGGTGCAGGCGCGGGGATCTCTGCTCCTCCAGTTCGGCCTGTTTAAGGAGGGATAACGCTTTTTCAATATTGTCCGTATTTTTTCTGTCTTCTTCGATCAGGGCATGCGCATAGGCCATTTTGATAAGCCCGCTTTCGGGTGCGTAGCGGCTGGCAATCTCATATGCGGCGATGGACTCTTCTATCCGTCCGAAATCGAACAGCATCTGTCCTTTTAATTCATAAAAGAAAGGATTCTGAGGTTCACGCTCAATAAGCGCATTGATTTTGCCAAGTGCTTCCTCCGGCCTGTTCATCCTGTAATCTGCAATTGCGCGGGCGTATTCAGCCGCCACGCTATGGTCGCGGTCATCATAGGCCCAGACAACCTGCTCAGGATGAATATAACCCATAAGCTTCGCCTTCATCCGGCTGTGCTGTTCCGTCCACTCTTCTGGCCATTTCTCATTTGTGTGTTCCGAATGCAACACCGCATTTTCAAGCAGTCTGATCCGGTTCTCAGTGAGCGGGTGTGTCCGCAGATACTCGGACTCCTCTGTCTGCCGTCCGGGATCTTCGAGGGACTGCAGCTTTCTAAGGAAACTGGTCAGGCCTTCCGGATTGTATCCGGCTTTTTCCATGGCGGTTAAGGCCGCCTGATCCGCACTGGATTCCTGAACCCGGCTGTGGGCCAGATATCGCCGCAGGGCCGTTGACTGAAAGCCGGATGTTATGGCGGTTCCCGCACCCGGCTCTCCCGTCAGGAGGGCCGTGCCGACCCCGAGGATAGAGCCGAGAAGACTTTCGTAGGAGGCTTTCTCCATCGCATCCCGCCCGCGCACCAGGTGCCCGCCGCTAATATGTCCCAGCTCGTGAGCCAGAACGCCGATAAGCTCGCCCGGGGTTTCCGTATACAGAATAAGGCCCGAATATATGAAGATATTCGGCCCACCCGCAACAAACGCGTTTATCTGGCTGTCGTTAACAAGAATAATGCGGATAGAGTCCAGATTCATATCCGCCGCCTCGACGACCGGTTCAAACCACGTTCTGATCGTATTCTCGGTTTCCGTATCCCTGATTATACTCTGGGCGCGAAGTTCGCCCGAAAGAAAAACAATGCACAATATGCCTGCAACTATGCCGGTAATAAGGCTGTGAAATTTTACGCGAGCCGTTTTCATTTCATATATCCATTCGCCCTTGCGCGGAATTCTGTTACAGTTTAATTCTTCAAAGGATATAGGGTTCAAACCCCGCTTAAAACAGATATATGAATATTTTTTACAGTTTTCAGAATTTTGACATCCATGCCTGGCTTGATCTGATCTGGCTTCCCGTTGCGCTTTTAACCGTGCATAAGGGCCAGCGGATCAAGTCGTCAGCTTTCGTTCTGTCCTGCATCCTGACACTCCGTCTTCAGGTCGAAATTATCGAAGGCATGGGTTTCAAAACCGGGATTCTGGGTTTTCTGGACAGCAGCCTTTATCACCGGGGGCTTGTGCTGTATTCTCTTTTTATCATGCTTTTTCTGCTTCTGTCCTGGTTTTCACCCAATACAAAGGGATATCTGTATCTTGCCGTCTCAATAAGTCTGTTTTTCATGGCGTTTACGGCTTCAAGCTTCATTATGGTTTTATAGATTATGTCCAGCGGAAAACAGTCTAAAAGCCAATCACGGAAAACCAGAAAGCAATCTTCCAGATTCTGGCTTCAAAGGCAGGATAAAGACCCGTATGTGCAACAGGCAAGGCAGGCGGGCTACAGGGCGCGCTCCGCCTTCAAGCTGAAAGAGCTTGACGAAAAGCTGAAGCTTGTAAAGCCCGGCGATGTGGTTGTCGATCTTGGCGCCGCACCCGGCGCGTGGTGTCAGGTTGCGGCGGAAAAAGGGGCAGCGCGCATTATCGCGCTTGATCTTCTTGCCATTGAACCACTTGAGAACGTGGAGGTTTTACAAATGGATTTCATGGAAGACGACGCGCCGGAGACTCTGAAAACCCTTCTGGATGGAAACGCCGATTGTGTTTTAAGCGATATGGCGCCAAACACCACAGGTCATAAAGGGACGGATCACTTGCGTATCATGGCATTGGTCGAGGCGGCATACGATTTCGCCTGCGCGGTTTTAAAACCCGGCGGTCATTTTGTTGCAAAGGTGTTTGAGGGCGGGACGGAGAAAACCCTGCTCGACCAGATGAAGGCGGATTTCAAAACAGTCAGACACGTCAAGCCGCCTTCAAGCCGCAAGGAAAGCGCGGAAATATATGTTGCGGCAACCGGCTTTAAAGGAGGGTAATCAGGGCACTATAAAACATCGGACCAGTCCGTACCGTCCTCCGCATCCGAAATCATGGATTCAATGCCGCTTATGAATTTCAGTTCGCCGTAAAGATCCGCCTGCTCCACCGCACGAACATAAAGCCCGCGCATATGACGGCGCATCTCTTCCGACAGAGGGTGCGCGGTGCGCAAAATCATATCCATACGCTCCCCCCTTATAAGTCCGTCAAGCTGGACAGGCCCCATACGGTCAAGCGATAAATCGAACAGAAAACGGGTGGATGCCTTTTTGTCGTTTTCCGCCCCGTCATCCTGCGGATTGTCATTCTTCTCCTGACGGTACCACATGGCAATCTTGTGAACGTCTCCGTTATGTATGAGCGGAAAGCTGTGGCCCCGCCATTCCGGTGCGCCCGCCTGTTCCCGGGAAGGTTTGGATATGCCGCCCGCGTCCCTGCTGACAGTCTGGAAAAGATCCATCCTGCCCTCTTTCCGGATTACTGACATTGCCCTTTCACCGAACCAGGACCCAAGCTCCCCGTTACGGGCCGCAGCAATGAAAACCAGTGCGGCCGCACCCATAACTGCCGGGGATGAGCCCGTCGTTGCAATACCCCCCTGAGCCCCGCCGCCGAACGCGAACGATGACTGCACATCCGCCGGGTTTTGCTGCGTTGTTTTAAAAAGATCGCTCATTGCGCCCCACACGCCCGGCTGCATGAAATGCGGTACCGGCTGGGGCACCGGGGAGGTGAGAGAGGACGAGCCCGGCGAAAGCGCCGGGGAAAAAGCAGGAGGAAATTTTTGTCCGGGTTGTCCGGCCATCCCCTCTGTGTCACCGGTGTTTACCAGTCCCGCCGTTGCAAGCGTAATCTCCGTCCCGGTTGGAACGGCAGGGATTGAGGATTCCATGAGGAAAATCGAGCCCGCTGACAAAGGCTGCATTCCGCCCGCACTCAGAAGCTGTACAACCGGAATCTGCCCGGGTGCCGTACCGATAACGGCCGCCTTTAACGCAGGCATTTCAGATGCTTTGATATTTCCTGATTGTGCAAGAGTAACCTGTGACTGCAAAATGCCCGCGCCGGATACGGCCCCGGATCCGATCTCTTTGACTGCGGTTTCCGTTCCCGCCGGTATAATCCGGAAAGCCGCAGCGGAAAGATTTGTCACCGTTGCCTGGAAAGCGCTGTTTTTTTGTAGATAAGAGAAAATCCGCCCGGTCCCGGAACCGGTCTCAGAATTTGTGATCAGATTCTGGAAATTTGACGGTTCGGCAGACGTAGGGGCCAGCATAAAACCGTTCCGCATGTTTTCCGGTGTTCCCGTTTGCAAACCGGGCGCGGCACTGAGGGAGAGGATCTGAAAAGACGCAGGTTTTATGCTCAGGCCCGGGGCAGAAAAATTAAAGGAAAACAGGGTCAGATTTGTTTTCTGCACTGTCTGCCCGTCGCCTGAACCCTGAATAATTTTTGACGGCGACAGAACGCCGGTGCCAGACGCGGTCTGCAGAACCTGAAGATGTCCGGCAGTGTTCACCGTGTTGGTTCCGGTTTGGCCGCTTTTTTCCCCGCCTGCCAGAGAAAGAAGGAAACTCTGACCCGTTTTGATCTGCGGGATGACGACAGACGCCCCGGCGCCGGAAGCGGTTGTTACCGCCTGTATAGTCCGGGGCAGGGGCGTTAATCTGATAACATGTTCGGAGATCCGGTTTTGTGCGCCCGTCAGAACACCAGCCGTTCTGGAAGCCGCGCCTTGCGACAGGTTCCTTAATGTCTGTTCATCCAGGTTTACTTTCCGGGCTATCCGGGTATCGGCACTGAATGTTTCTGGTGGCGGTTTCTGAGCGGCCTGTCCGGATTCAGGCGGCAATACCCTGATTGTAACCTGGCGCGGGTTCTGACGCGGGGGAATTTCCACACTTACCTGTTGCCCGTTTTGAAAACGGGGACCTTCCTGTACACGCACCCGGATTTCCCCCTGATGCGTTTCAATACGGACACGGCCGTCCCTTGCGGTCTCAACCACTTCGCCGCGTACAGTAACCGGCTCTGTCCGCGCTGGCAGGGATGGCGGAATATCAACTGCGCGTGCGCGGACCTGCGTATTATTTCCGGCCGTTTGCGCAGACAGCGACTGTCGGCTCTGAAGCGCAGATGAAGCGTTAGATTCTGTCATGGCCCCGTTTCACACTAAAACTTTATAAATCAAATTTCTGAAGTTTTATTATGCCACAGGATGCGATTTTTGTCTGTGTTTAAGAACAGGGTGTTTAGGAACGGGGTTATTCTGATCAGGAAGTCTGGGCTTTCTGGGTTTTTTGGGCCTGCATCATATCCTTGATGACCTGTTTGGCGATTTCCTCGACATCCACAGCCGCATCACAGTTCGGGGAGCGCACAAGAAGCGGAATCTGGTGCCGGATAGTTTCCCGGATTTTTTTATCATGCCTTATAATGCCGGCCAGCGGAGGATTAAGCCGGAGAAAATTTTCGGAGGCTTTCAAGAGTGTCTTGTATGTTTTCTCGCCGTCACGATGGTTTGGCGCCATATTAACAACAATACTGACATTTTTTGATACGCCGGACACACTGCCAAGCTTGAGGAAAGCATAAGCATCCGTAAGTGATGTGGGCTCATCTGTCGATACCAGAAGGGTGCGCGTTGCAGATGCGGACAACAGCCGGACCGTGCGGTCAACACCCGCACCAAGATCGATAATACAGTAATCATAGGCCTTGGCCGTATCGATAAGCTGGTCGCGGAGAAGAGCCAGACGCTGGCTCGGCAGGGCGGACAGCGACGCCTGGCCGGACCGGCCTGCAATAATGTCAAATTCACCTTCCTCGTACCGCATAATTACATTGTCCATACCAAGCCGTCCGCGGATGACATCGTTCAGGTCCCGTTTCGGCATCAGCCCGAGCTGGACATCCACATTGGCAAGCCCCAGATCTCCATCGAACAAAAGAATTTTCTTGCCGGCACGGCTTAAGGCATGGGCCAGGGTAACCGAAAACCATGTTTTACCAACACCGCCTTTTCCGCTGGCAACGGCGATAAGATTGGATCCACGACGAAATATATTTGTTTTCGGTGTCATATCCTGTTGTCCGGATGATATGGTGGTTTGAGTCATGGTGCGGATACCCTTTTCGCTATTTTGCTTGTGTTTTTTTCTTTTGTCGATACCTGTCCGCCGATTGTTTGTGTTCAGGCATCAGGTAGGAAACAAGTGTCTGCGGCCCGAAAGCCATTAATCCCTCTGCAACCTGCGGCGTATTACTGGCATCGGCAAAGCTCATCCCGCCGCTGTGTGCCGCCGATAAAATGCCGCCAAGGCGGCGGGCAATATCCAGACGGGTGGGCAGAATCCATTTTGTTCCGATCGTTGCAAATATTTTTGCAATATCCCCTGCCTCATCCGGATCCATCCCGGCGGGCATTGCCAGAACGGGATCAACAGCCCCGACACTTATCATTCTGGCAAGATCGCGCATTTCAACCGTTGAAAAAGGATTTGAACCCGCCGTATCGATCAGAATCAGGTCTGTTCCCTGTGCTTTTTTAAGGGACGTTTTCAATTCATCCGGACCCGTGGCACGTTCAAGGTCCAGTTTTAAAAGCCTGGTGAAGGCATTAAGCTGCTCATACCCCCCGGCCCTGTTGATATCGGTCGTTATTACATGAACGCTCAGGCCGGACATAACAGCGCGTGCCGCCATTTTCGCGGTGGCAAGCGTTTTGCCGACCCCGGGCGGCCCAACCAGCATAAGCGGCTTACGAGCCGCAGTTTTCGGCAAAGGACGGAAATGGAACAGATGCTCGACGGCCGCATAAAGACTTTCCCTCGGATTCATCAGATCGACAATACTGGCGCATGACAAAATCTGGTCCGTAAGATCGGATGGCACACGATGCCGTATCATTGTATCTGTAAGGGTTTCGATAACGGCATTATCCTGTTCCTCATCCTCTTCGATTTCCTGTTCCCAACTATCATCGGCCTGTCCCGTGTCGTGCATGAATGAGCCGCGCTCATTTTCATTATAAAACGCATCCGGATCATCATACGTATCGTCTTCGACGGCCGCAGTTACACGGATTGAGGCACCGCCCGCTTCTTCCTTTGTTGCAACGATAATTGCATCGTCTCCCAAAGTTTCTTTTACCATTCGCATCGCCTCGGACATGGTTTTTGCATAGAACGACTTCAGCCGCATGGATCAAACTTTTCGTTGAATATCTGTGATGGCCGTAAACCTTGTTATCTGATTAGTGTATCATAATTGCGGAAAAGGTATATGGGAATTGCAAAATTTATGGTCTGGCATTGCCTCTTGATACACAGTGTGTAATCTAAAGTCATGAAAATCAAGATTATAATCCCGGCGCGTTATGGTTCCACCAGATTTCCCGGGAAGCCCCTTGCTAAAATACGCGGCCGGACAATGCTGGAGCGTGTTTCTATGGTTGCGCACAAAGCCGCAGAAGGCCATCCAAATACTTCCATAACCGTTGCGACAGATGACGAACGCATTCTTCATCATTGTAATGAAATTAATGTGGAATGTATCATGACCGGCCAATCCTGTGCCACCGGAACGGACCGCGTTGCCGAGGCAGTTTCGCGGATGAGTGATAAGCCTGATTACATCATTAATCTGCAGGGCGACGCGCCCTTTACGCCGCCACCGGTTCTTCAAAAAATCATAAGGGCCTGCAAAGGCAGTGATCCCGCCCCGGTTATAACGCCGGTTCATAATCTCAGCTGGGACGAGCTTGACAGGTTTAGAGAGAACAAAAAAACCACCCCTTTTTCCGGCACCACAGCCGTTCTGGATAAAAACATGCGGGCACTGTGGTTTTCCAAACAGATTATTCCTGCAATCCGGAAAGAGGAAGAATTAAGACACAAGACTGTCTTTAGTCCTGTCTGGCGGCATCTTGGTTTATACGCCTATACCAGTGAGACACTCCGGAATTTTGTCACGTTGGAAGAGGGTTTTTATGAGAAACTGGAAGGCCTTGAACAGCTCCGTTTTCTTGAGAACGGGATAGCCATAGACTGTGTCCCCGTTGACGGGGAGCAGGCCGGGTTCATTTCCACCGGAATAGATTCCCCGGAGGATCTTGAAAGGGCCAACACGTTTCTGGATGAACAGGAAAGGCAGCGTGCCTGACATGTCGTGCAAAACACCGTTGAAAAGAGTAAAAAAAATAGTTGTGGCGCGGCACGGAAATACTTTCGAGCCTTACGAAACGCCGCGCCGGGTTGGCGCGAGGACAGATATTCCACTGGCCGGTGAAGGTATCGCGCAGGCGATTGCCCTTGGCAACTACCTGAAAGAGCACAATCTGATCCCGGACAGGGTTTTCTGTTCCCAGCTTTTACGTACACGGCAAACCGCAGAACACGCCGTCGCCGCACTTGGAATTTCACGAGAGATAACCGCCCGGGCGTTTCTCAACGAAATTGATTACGGTCCTGATGAGAACAAGACGGAGACTCAGGTCCTGAAACGGATTTCAAAGAGGGACGTCGAAAGATGGGACAAAGAAGGCGTGGCCCCGCCTGGCTGGCTTGTCGATCCCCAGGAAATAAAGGAGGGCTGGCTTAAATTCCTGGATGAAGTATTAAAAGATAAAGACTGCGCCTGCTGTTTTGCCGTAACCTCAAACGGCATCGCCCGGTTCCTGCCATTATTGCTGAAACCTTATCAATCCAGGCTCAAACTTTCTACCGGTCATCTGGCAATCCTCGAATATAGCGGGGAGTGGATTGTAAAGACATGGAATGCGAAACCCTGAACCGCGTTTACGAACAAAACAGTATTTCCCAAAACCCGTGAATCATCTATAAACGGATAATGCTCAGTTACATTTTAAAACGCCTTCTTTTAATCATTCCGACCATGCTTGGCATACTGCTTGTGTCTTTTGTGATTATACAGTTTGTTCCGGGCGGCCCTGTCGAGCAGATGATCGCGCAGCTTCAGGGACATGGAGTTGAGGCAACGTCGCGGTTTGGAGGCGGCACCGCTTCCGATATCTCCTCATCCCGGTCGGCGGGAGAATCAACTGCATATGAAGGATCAAAAGGACTCGACCCCGAATTTATCAGGGAGCTTGAGGAAATGTACGGTTTTGACAAGCCGGTTCATATCCGCTTTTTCGAAATGATCGGCAATTATCTTACATTTGATCTGGGCACAAGCTATTACCGCGATATCGGCGTTCTGGAGCTTGTTCTTGAAAAAATGCCGGTTTCGATCTCTCTCGGCCTGTGGTCAACACTGATTATCTATCTTGTTTCCATCCCGCTTGGCATACGAAAGGCGGTAAAAGACGGGGAGCCTTTCGATCTCTGGACATCGGCCCTGATTTTTATTGGATACGCCATTCCAAACTTTCTGTTTGCCATTCTTTTGCTGATCCTGTTTGCGGGCGGACGGTATTTCGATCTTTTTCCCCTGCGCGGTATATTATCCGACGGATGGGAGGATATGGGCACTATTGAGCTTATACTCGATTACCTCTGGCATATGACTTTGCCTGTTCTGTCGATTGTAATCAGCGGATTTGCCGCCCTTACCCTGTTAACCAAAAATTCTTTTCTTGACGAAATCAACAAACAATATGTCCTAACCGCACGGGCCAAAGGCCTGACAGAAAAGAAAATCCTGTACGGCCATGTTTTCCGCAACGCCATGCTGATTGTAATTGCCGGGTTTCCGGCCGCATTCATCTCGATCTTTTTTACTGGCTCGCTTCTGATTGAGGTAATTTTCTCACTCGACGGACTGGGACTTCTTGGTTACGAATCCATTATAAACAGGGATTATCCGGTTGTTCTCGGAACCCTGTATATCTTTTCCCTTATCGGGCTTCTGGCTACCCTTTTGCGGGACATTGTCTACGTCTATGTTGACCCGCGGATCGATTTTGAAACACGTCAGTATTGACATCCGTATTCTTGTGCTTTATGAAAAAGATGTTTTTTAAGGGTGTGTTTAATAAATAACTATAAGAGAGTGAACGATGAAAAAGCCGGTAATCCTCCGTAAGCTGCATAAAGGCAGTGACAACGACAACAAGGAACAGGGTGAATTCAAAGCCAGCAAGAAGCTTGAATCCTGGCTGACGGATGAGGAAAAAGCCATGGTGAAGCTGCTTGAAGCCCTGTCATCACTCAATCACTCCCTCCAGAGATTAAACTTTTCCATGTCCGGTTCGGCCGGGAATGTGCGTGAAAGCATCGTTGATATGGCTGAAAATGCGCGGCGGCAGATTGAAAACCTGGAAGCGGAAGATCAGCTTTCATTTGAGTTAAAGACCCAGGCGTTAGACGCAATCGATAATATTCGCGAGAGAACAGGTGCTTCGGATACCGAATCAGACCTTCAGGAAAAGGAGGAGATGGCCATTTCCTATGGATGGGTTTCCGAGTCCCGTCATTAATATTCCAGGGGTATATGATCATTCTTTTTTGCAAATCCGGATTGGTGGTTTAGTATAAGGTCATACTTAACAGGGCCCGGGCTTATTAAGATACGACATGAGGAAGCCGCTTTTCCAGAATCCAATTACACAAAGGCGTTTAAGACAGTTCTGCGCCAACAGGCGTGGTTTCTGGAGTTTCTGGATATTTCTGGTACTTTTCATCCTGTGTCTGGGGGCAGAGTTCATTGCCAATGACAAGCCGCTTCTTGTCAGATACAAGGGCAATTTCTACGTTCCCGCGCTTGTTTCTTACCCGGAGACCACATTTGGCGGCGATTTCCAGACGGAGGCCGATTACCGCGATCCGTTTGTTATCGATCTGATAACCGCAGAAGGCTGGATGATCTGGCCGCTCGTTCCGTATTCTTACGATACGATTAACAAGGATCTTCCCGCCCCGGCGCCCTATCCGCCCTTTGCCGCCTATCCCGATAGTGCGGCCGGTGACGATCTTACGGATCACTGCAGGGAGATAAAACGGCTTTGCGTAAACTGGCTGGGCACCGACGACCAGGGCCGGGACGTTCTGGCGCGTGTTATTTACGGTTTCCGCATATCCGTTCTGTTCGGCCTCACGCTTACGCTTGTGTCATCGGTTATTGGCGTATTTGCCGGCGCAGTGCAGGGATTTTACGGCGGAGCTCTCGATTTGTCGATGCAGCGGGTGATCGAGATCTGGTCCGCCATGCCCTCCCTGTATATTCTGATTATTTTCTCATCCCTTTTCGTGCCGGGGTTCTGGACGCTTTTGCTCATACTGCTTTTATTTTCATGGGTGCAGCTTGTGGATGTCGTGCGGGCCGAATTCCTGCGCACGCGCAATTTCGACTATGTCCGGGCGGCGGGCGCTCTCGGCGTTTCCAACGCCGTTATAATGGTCCGGCATATTCTGCCCAACGCGATGGTGGCCACTCTCACATTCATGCCTTTTATATTAACGGGTTCCATCACGGCTTTAACATCGCTCGATTTTCTCGGACTTGGCATGCCTCCGGGCTCCCCTTCCCTTGGCGAGCTTCTGTCACAGGGGAAAAACAATATTGAATCGCCGTGGCTAGGCCTGACTGCCTTTATTACTCTTGCTGTGATGCTTACTTTGTTGACGTTTATCGGGGAGGCCGTGAGGGATGCCTTCGATCCAAGGAAGACAAAGTTATGATGTGTCAAAAAATCTAATGCTCTAAAATTTATTCGGCTGCGCAGGCAATATCACCGGGAGCCATTTCATCCTCCAGAACGCGTTTAATAAGAGTACTGAAAATGGCCATACCAGACGATATCAACTCTTCAGGAAAGTCATAATCCGGGTTGTGAAGTTCCGGCATATCTTCACCTGACCCAAGGCCAAAAAGCGCTCCGTTATAAAGTTTGAGGATTTCACCGAAATCCTCGCCAACGCGGAAAGGGTTTTCCAGTGTTGTATAACCGAAAGTATTTTCCATGGCGGCGTTCTCAATTAACGACACCGCATCTTCATAATTTTCAGTTGCAGCAAAATTCTCAAGAATTTCAAATTCGATTTCCAGCTCATGTTTTGTCGAAATTTCTTGAGTTATGGACTGAAACTCTGTCCACATTTCATCGACCACTTTGTTGCGGCAGGTACGAATCGTAAAATGTGCCTCACCGTAACCCGGTGAAACACCGGAGGATGAGACGCCCATATCATAGTAAATTGGAACGACAAGCGCGTATTCATCCTCTTTGTCATAGCGGTTCTGCAGTTCCCGGGCGGCCCGAGTAATTTCGGCAATTGCCATTGCAGGATTTTTTCCGGTTTCCGGCATCGCACTGTGGCATTCCTTACCGTGAAGTTTAACCGCAACAAATTTTACCGCCGACAACATAGTGCCCGGCCGGCAGATAATCTGATTCCTGGGGAAACCTGGAAAGTTATGAAGGGCAAAAGCGCAATCAGGTTCAATCTTTTTAAAACCCGGATGATTGACCGAATCTCTTGCCCCTGTTCCCGTTTCCTCATCCGGTTGAAACAACAATACAACACGACCCGACCGGGGCCTTTGATAAGACAGAGTCATTGCGATACCGCACAGAATTGTCATGTGACCGTCGTGACCGCATTTATGCCCGACACCATCGTAAACGGATCGGTAAGGCAGATCCTCATTAACTTCATGAATAGGCAGCGCATCAAGCTCACACCGCAACATAACCGTTTTACCCGGATTTTTGCCGTTATAGACTACGGCAAATCCTGCCCCGGCCAGATCGACCACCTCATCAGGAGCCGCATTTTGATTGAGGAAATTACGAACATATTCCGCAGTTTTATATTCCTCCCTGGAAATTTCGGGATGAGCATGCAGCCAGCGTCTTAGTAAAATCAGTTTTTTTTGATCCTGTTCATTCAGGGCAGATAAACACATTCTATTACTCTCCGGATATCAAAAATTTTATATATTCAGATAACCACAATTTCTATTTCCAGGGCAAAGGAAATTGATGTTGCGATGCCTAGAAACTGTGACGCTCCGCAGCATAAGTTTTAAAAAAAAGCCTTGTTTTTTAACATATTGCCTGTATAAGATTTTATCGTTTTATGTACATAACTTTGAAGAACAGATGACAATATCTCAAAATCTTTTCGGTCATTCCGGGGATGTAATATTCAGGCCGACTCATAAGGAAGACGGGCGTAAAATTAATAAACTTGCCGAAAATGGCGTTGATAAAAGTTTACGGGACTCTTGTTACTGCGATGCTATGCAAGCACGTTTATTCTCTCAAACATCAGTTGTGGCTATTGAAGGAAAGGACGTCAGAGGGGCAATTCTTGGATTTATACCACAAGATTCAGCAAAACAAGATGTTTATGTACCTTGGAAAATTGTTACCGCTGGAGATTTAAGTGAAGCCGAAGCCCTAAAATTATGTGCTGATATGCTTACGCATGTATTCAGCAGGAGCAGTTGTGGAATCAAACAAGTTGAAATTCCGGGTCACATTTTTGCGCTTGGTCACAATGGCGTTCCAAATGATACGGGAACACTAACATACCTTAGTCAACATATTCAGCCTGGAGTGGAACGTGTAGAGTATATAAGGTTTTCAGACCGCGTTAACGGAATGGCTGATGAACTTCACGGACTTGTAGCAGAAACATCATTGGATGATAATTCACCTCATACTTATCGTATCTTAATGCGTTATTTTATTGACAGCTGTTATCTATATGGTGGCGATGGCAGCAAACATGCCTTATACCAATATGACAGTGAAGATCTCTTATCTGGCGCAGTCGTGGGTTTCAAAATACCCGGCGCAAACCGTGGCTTTCTATGGCAGGTTGGCGTGCATCCTGATTTTCAAGGACTAGGTATAGGTCCAAAAATAATTGACCGTTGGACAGAACGGATGATAGATCATTATAATATAGAAGGTTTTAAAACAACTGTTGTTCCTTCCAAAACAGGCACATC
>CAYLKN010000019.1:0-41471 GCA_964384335.1 uncultured Pseudobdellovibrionaceae bacterium | reverse complement strand
CGCGCGCCAGAATATATACCCGAGCACAGCCGTTTATTAACAAAAGTTAACAATATCTTTGTTTTAAATTGTGAAATTTGTTAATATTATATTTACAAGTGCTTAATTTCTTTTTTTAAGGACCAATAAATCAAAGGATTCAAAATATGCGCGTACTGCTTGTAGAAGACGACAGTTCCATGGCCAAAAGCATTGAATTGATGCTTAAATCCGAAGGATACGTTACAGATACTACAGATCTTGGGGAGGACGGTCTTGATCTTGGGAAAATCTATGATTACGACATTATTATTCTTGATCTTATGCTTCCTGATATTGACGGCTATGAAGTTCTCAAGCGTTTCCGTGCGGCCAAGGTTGAAACGCCGATCCTTATTCTCTCCGGTCTGGACGAGCTTGATAACAAAATCAAAGGTCTGGGTTTCGGTGCGGATGACTATCTCACGAAACCTTTTGACAAAAGGGAGCTTGTCGCCAGGATCCAGGCTATTGTCCGCCGTTCAAAAGGGCATGCAAAAAGCGAGATCGTTATCGGCCGCGTCAAGGTTAATCTGGATGCGCGTATCGTCGAGGTTGACGGGATTCCGCTTCATCTGACCGGCAAGGAATACAGCATCATCGAGCTTCTCGCCCTGCGCCAGGGATCCACTCTGACCAAGGAAATGTTTCTGAATCACCTTTATGGCGGTATGGATGAACCCGAAGTCAAGATTATTGATGTTTTTATCTGCAAACTGCGCAAGAAAATCGAAAAAGCCACTGACGGTGAGAGCTATATCGAAACCGTCTGGGGGCGTGGCTATGTTCTGAGGCCCCCTGCCCGGGAAATCCAGAAACAGCGTGCGGCAGGATAAATTTTGCAAATTCAATCTCTTGGCCTGCCTAACTGCATTACTCTTTCAAGGCTGGTATTGCTGCCTTTCATACTGGCACTTGTGTATATGGAAGCTGCCTTTACGGCCTGGCTGGCTCTTTCACTTTATGTTTTAGCGGCTTTAAGCGATTTTCTGGATGGCTATTTTGCCCGCAAACTGAACCAGACTTCGGATTTTGGAAAATTTCTGGATCCGATAACGGACAAGATTTTTATCTGTTCTCTTTTGCTGACGTTTATTGCTATCGACCGTTTGCACGGTATATGGGTTATTCCCGTCCTGCTTATTTTTGTAAGGGAGTTTGCAGTTGCCGGTATGCGAGAATATCTTGGGTCCGTTAAGCTTGAAGTAACATCCCTTGCCAAATGGAAAACAACAGTTCAGATGGTGGCATGCGGCTTTCTGATTATCGGGCCATATATTGATTTTGGCATGGCCCTTGGGTATCTGTCTCTCCTGATTTCGGCTTTGCTCACCCTCTGGACAGGATGGCAGTATCTTGTAAAAGGATATGCCTGTATGAACACAAATACACGATTTTAATACTTTCAATGTAAAAGGGTTTTGACAGTCATGCTTAACGAATATCCCGGTCGTTCCGGATCGCCTGCCCCCCTGATTGATGGTATTTCGGCAATTGCGCATGATTTTGATTATTTTATACTTGATGTTTTCGGCGTTATTCATAACGGCGTAAAACTCTATGATGAAACACTCCCGGCTTTTGAAGCACTCAAAAAGGCCGGAAAGAAAATCTGTCTGCTTTCAAATTCACCCAAACGCGCGCACAAGGCACGGGAAGACCTTGCCAGGCTCGGGCTTGAAGAAACCATGTATGACGATATTGTTACCGCCGGGGAAGCGGCTCATCAGGCTCTTTACCAAAGGTCGGACGACTTTCATAAATCCTGCGGATACAACTGCTGGTTTGTCGGTACGGAGATGATGGAGCATATCGTTGACGGGCTGTTCTTAAACAGGGTGGAAAATATCGAAGATGCGGGTTTCATTCTCAATTCTGTTCCCGGAACCTCGGACTGGAATGCGGAGGAACTGAAAAGAAATCTGGAAGATGCGGCAAAGCGGGATATTCCGATGGTGTGCGCGAATCCTGATATGGTCGTCAATATCGGGGCTAACCAGTACGAATGCGCGGGAACATACGCCAGATACTATGAGGAGCGCGGCGGGCGCGTTGCCTATCACGGTAAGCCTTATGCCGAGGTTTACGATATGGTCCGGGCGCGTTTCGGCAACCCGCCGAAAGAAAAAATGGTTGCAATCGGCGATTCTCTTCACACCGATGTCCAGGGTGCTCAAAATTTCGGAATAGGATGCCTATTCAACCTGAAAGGCATTCACTGGGAGGATGTTAAAATGGATCACAGCCCGGATGAAGCTGATCTTGATAAAATCAGGCTTGTCATTGATAATCAGCCTTTCAAACCACTGGCTATAATCTCAGGTTTAAAATGGTGAGGTCATGAAACATTATACAAAAATTTTTAAACAGGTCACTTCTTCGAAAATTCTTTCCGTCCGGCATTGTGCGGTACTTTTGACGGCCTCTTTTCTCCTGCTTGCAATGCCACTGAACCCGGCTGTGGCGGTCGAAAAATCCCATGGCTTTGCCATGCACGGGGAGCTGAAATACGATGAAGATTTCACGCATTTTGACTATGTCAATCCGGATGCGCCCAAGGGAGGCACGCTTAATCTGCATGCGATCGGAACATTTGATTCCTTAAACCCTTATATTATCAAGGGTGTTTCCGCACCCGGCCTTACCTTTCTCGGACAGAATCTGATTTATGACAGTTTAACAGTGCAAAGTAATGACGAGCCTTTCAGCCAGTACGGACTTATAGCCGAAACCATAGAGATGCCGGAGGACAGAAGCTGGGTCGCTTTCAATTTGCGGGAAGAGGCCAGATGGCATGACGGCAAGCCGATAACGGCCGAAGATGTCCTTTGGACATTTACAACGCTTTTGGAAAAAGGAACGCCTTTTTTTAAAGCCTATTATGGAGATGTCGCCAAAGTAGAAATAGAATCGGAACGGCGCGTTAAATTTGTCCTTGAGAAAGTGGACGGAGAGGTAAATGCCGAACTTCCGCTTATTATCGGCCAGCTTCCGGTTCTGCCCAAACATTACTGGACAAGGGAGGGGGTGAGCTTTGAGGATACCACTTTGGAAGCGCCCCTTGGCAGTGGGCCTTACAAAATCAGTGCAGTGGACCCGGGAAGAAAAATTTCCTACGAACGTGTCAAGGACTGGTGGGCCAAAGATCTGCCGCCAAATAAAGGCCGATATAATTTCGATCTCATCACCTACGATTTTTACAGAGACAGTAACGTGGCCCTGGAAGCTTTCTTTGCCGGTGAGTACGATTTCCGCCAGGAGAATATCGCCAAGCTTTGGCATACGGCCTATGACGATGTGAGTGCCGTGCGGAAAGGCAACATTATCAAAAAAGAAATATCGCACAGCAGGCCGGCGGGAATGCAGGCATTTGTCTATAATATACGCCGTCCTGTTTTTCAGGACCGTGATGTGCGCCGGGCTCTTGACTTTGCATTTGATTTTGAGTGGTCCAATAAACAATTTGCATACGGATCTTATAACCGGACGGACAGTTTCTATGAAAACTCGGAGCTGGCTTCCCTGGACGGACCACCCCAAGGGCGGACTTTAAATATACTTGAAACACTGAAACCCAAACTTCCGTTTACGGTTTTTGAATCCCGGTATACCCCGCCAAAATCCGATGGAAGAGGTAAAAACAGACGAAATCTGACTATTGCGGCACAACTTTTGGAAAAAGCGGGATATATTCTGGGTGATGACGGAATACGTTTTGACCCGGAAAGGGGCAGAAAGCTGGAATTCGAGATACTGGAAAGCAATTCGCAGTTTGAAAGATGGGTGCTTCCATTTATCGATAATCTTGAAAAGATTGGTGTGAAGGCCACATTTCGCGTGGTGGACACGGCACAATACTCAAACAGGATCAGGAATTTTGATTTTGACATGACAATTGCAAGTTTTCCGCAATCATCCTCGCCGGGAAATGAACAGCGCGATTTCTGGGGTTCCGAAAAGGCAGATTTAATCGGGTCACGCAATATAATCGGCATTAAGGAACCGGCAATCGACCGTCTGATCGATATGATTATCAATGCCCCTTCCCGGGAGGAACTGGTCTACAGAACACGTGCCCTTGACCGCGTTCTGCTTGACAGGCATTACGTTATTCCCCAATGGCATATAAAAACATGGCGCACTGCTTACTGGAGCACGCTCAAACACCCGGAGAATATTGCGCCGTACAGTATCGGTGTTGTGGATACGTGGTGGTATTCGGATGATGCAATGAAAGAGTAATGAAAACGCTCAGACCGGCGTTCAGGCGGAAATTGAGACCGAGCCGCCGCGACCGGATGTTTCCCCGCTTCCTGATGCGGATGAAATATCAGAGACTGAAGATGCAATCTGGGCCGAAGTTATGCGGACCTCCCCGCTTACAAGATTTCCAATTCCCGTATTAATGGATCCTGATTCAGGCCGGTCCAGGGTCAGTTGCTGATTTAAACTTTCACTTCCTGCACTGCGTGCAACGCCCCCTGAGCCATTGTTTTCAAAACCGCGATCAGCGCTTCCGGCGTCAAAACTGCTGGCCGACTGCGATCTGTTCAGATTATTATCTCTTTCCTCACTGAACTGTCGTCTGTCTTCAAGTCTGTTCTCGGACGGTATCTGACCAACAACCTCTCCCGTCTCCGAATCCCGTATCTGCAGAACGGCCGTATTGTATTCAGTGTCGAATGATACGGCAGGACTTACAAAAGGTGCGGAAACAACGCCGGATGACTGCATTTCTGCACTGACACTATCCGCGTTTGTGCCCAAAGTCGCTTGCCGCAAGAAAGGTGCAGCCAGTATTGCTGTGCTCGTAGCTTCAATCATTTTCCCTAACCATGTGTATCTATTTGGATACACTACCCTAACATCATACTATAATAACCAGTTTCAAAAGTCAATAAATATTCACTATAACTATTTGCCTGCCATTCAGGAAAAATCAGAAGACCCTAAATTCCGTGGAAAATATATACAGTTCAGTTTGGAAAACTATTGTTGAATATTCAGATGTATTGTCTGAATATATTTTGATTATGAAGTATCAGATGAATTTTTACTGGCTTTAACTTTTTACAAAAATAATTGGGAGTGAAATCAAGAGAAGGTTATCTGAAATGCAGCCCTGAAAATTTTTAACATAAAAATTTTTTTAATAACAAAATAATTGACATAAGGAAATAAAATGCCTAAACCTTTAAAACTTTTAAAATTTTGTAAGGTTTAGAAAAAGCTATGACAAGAGTGGTGTTTCAAGATGCGGCTGCGGATCTCATAACAGACCCTAAAGAGTTATATGATCGTTATACCGGATTTGGCGGTGGACCAGAAGATTCGAAAATCGGCGGTGAAACAGAACGTACTTATTACTCTCAGGGTGATCCGAGAGTAATCATGAGTGCCGAACTGCAAGCAGAATTCCTTGACTGCATTCGCAGTAAAAAGATAACCGATCCTAAAACAGGACGTCAAAGGCCCATTGGTTTTGATTCGGAAACTGTTTCGCAAGTGATTGAAGAGCAAACCTCCGCTGTTCCATTTGAAGAATTCGGTAACATACTGAATCAGGAACGGGAAATAGCAGCCCACATGGCTCAGATTGCATCCGAACTTGGATTGAGGCAGTCACCCTTTACGAATAATCCATTTGCAACTCATGATCAGTGTTTCCGGCATCCCGTGGCTGAACCGCGTCACAGGACCAATGAACTCATTACAGCTCTTTATCAAATCATGGGGCACGACGCGTTAAGCTATACATTTTTAACCTCTCCCGTTCATTGCAGTTTGAGCTATAACAATCCGGAGCAGTTGTGGAATATGGTGCGGCGTATGTTTTATCTGACGCCATTTATGTATCTGGCCGGTGATAACAGCGGTAATTTCATGGAGAATTGCCCGTTACCGCTTAACCATCACTTTACCATGCGCACTAATCAGGCACTTGGTGCAAGAGGCGGGGTACCGGATCATTTCTATCGCTGTCGTAACGGAGAAGGCTATATACGCGGCCATATCGAAGCCGTATTCAATACCCCAATGCTGATCGAATTTGATGATAAAGGTAATGAAAGGATGCCGGCACATGGATTGCTCCGTACGCCGCGCCGGATTTTGAAAGATAAAGGTTGGCTCAACAGATCGAGTTTCGATCTGGCAGAAAGCTTACTCTGGCCGGATGGAAAAATTTGTAACATTCGTGATCGAAATAACGTACCTGTTGGAAAACGATTTGAAGTGCGCATGTGGGATACAGGCCCGCATCAGTTTGCGTCCATGGTATTGACTTGTGTCGCTTTATTGATGGACACACAAGGAGGTGAGGATTGTGACAGATTGTTGGAGGATTTTGGTTTTGGTGCTTTCCCTGAAGACGCCGAAGATTTACACCGTGACGCCATGAGAACGGCGTTATATCACGGCGGCCGCTTTATGGACATTCCGTTTGGGATGACCAGTAATGGATCTCCCGGTTCAATGCGTGATTTTGCGCGTGAATTGTTCCCGATTATAAAAGAGGTCATAAGACGCATTGATCCTACACAGCTTGGCCGCCTGCAACCCTTAGGTTTGATTTGTAAAACCGGTGAAACTGATACAAAAGTTATATGTAATCGATACAAAACGCTCGATGGATTAGCAGGATTTATGGTAGATTGTCCTCTGGATATATATACAAGACCTGATGGTACATCTTTTTATATGTTAAGAGAAACGGGAGAGTTACCCGAACCCAGAACAGGAAACAGAAGTATGTATCCAGTAATGAGGCTTTAAATACCCGCTGTTGAACAACTGGAGAAGCATTAACATGACGCATCCGACACATCAAACTGCGGAAGTTCTTAACCCAAATTCCGATTTTCCCGTTCTTATGTTTTGTGAGCATGCGGGAAACCGTCTGCCCCCTGAAGTTCCGGCATACCTGGGAATGGATAATGAATTTCTGGATTCTTATCATGGGTATGATATCGGAATACCTCATGTTGCCCGTAAAGTAGCTAACAAACTGAATGCAACATGTATTCTGGGTGTTTACTCTCGTCTTCTTATTGATTTGAATCGCAAACTGGATGCGCCTGACGTTTTGCATGACCATGATGATAATATAATTATTCCGGCCAATCAGGAATTAAGCGAGGAAGATTGGCAACATAGAGTAAAAAATTATTACGAGCCCTATCATGAAATTTGCAAACATCATGTCGAGCGGCTTCTTAAATTGTATGATCGCCCGATCATTTTTTCGTTTCATTCTTTCCCTCGTCGCCAGACAAGTTTTCCTGCGCCATTTCCGTTTAACTTCACTATTCACTACAGTGAAGATTATGGCGTGGCAGATGTAATGAGGAAATTTTTTGCCGAACGGTATCCTGAAGTCATCCTTGGTGATAATGATCCTTATGACATACGTAGTCATGCCTATATAGGGACAACTATTCATGGACAAGATCGCGGATTACCCAATATGCTTATCGAAATTCCTAACGACCAAATGAGAGACGAGCCAAGTATTAATAAATGGTCTCTCATATGCATAGAAGTCATTGAGCTCTTACCTCAAGAACTGAATGTAAAACTGAAATAAACAGCATAAAAAAGCCTAACTCTCTTTCACTAAAGTTGTGATCATAGGTAGTAACTAAGCTGTCTGTATGTCGAAGCTGCCGCAAGGTTGATCGTGGGCTATTTGTGTCAAGCTGGGATGATGATGTATCCACGTGAACGAGGAAGACGATCACCCTGATCTCCCTGTAAGTACCGGCTCACAGTACGGTAATAACAGAAACCGGTCGTTATGCATTTTGATCAAAACTCACCTTTTCAAAGACTCTGATAAAACCTTTAATTCAAAAAACACAGGCGGAAGGGCATTGAAAAGCCAAATTTTAGCTATCTTTAGTAATATGTTAAATAATGTATGGGATCGTATAGATATAACAAACATAATCAAAACAGGGTGCTGAGATGTCCGTTTACCGAAAGAAAGATACAAACACCGGGCTTGTCCCATTACGATCCCGGTTGTCAGACGGAAAAAAATCCAAGTCGGGATCGCGGCAGGAGTTATCTTCTGAAATTGAGTTGCCTTCGCCGCAGACACGGCGCTGGGTCAAATCCAGAAAAGCCGCAGTCGTCAGGGCGGTCGAGGAAGGCGTAATAAGTTATGAATGCGCCTTGTCTCTTTACAATCTGTCGGAGCAGGAACTGGAGTCGTGGTTCCGGATGTTCCGCAAACATGGTGAGAATGCACTTTGTATTACACAGCTGAACCATTACAGAAAAATCGAGAAAAAAAGGATGCAATTTCAGCTTATTGAGGGGAATAAATAAAACTGGTTCGCTTTTTGCTATGATCCTGTGATAAAAATGTAAAGGCTATGGAATGGAAATTTACTCTGGAAAAGAGTATGATTTTAAGTATTAATATGTGGATAGACAGATTATACACTGTTTTTCAACATCATAAAGCACATAACCCTCGTTCAGCGGGTGTATTTTTCATGTTCATAAAGACAGCGAATATCAGACGCAGAAAGTAGTAAAAAGTGAATAATTTTATTGAAACAATGAAGCAGCTCGGTCCCGCCCGTCTGGGCGTGATGGGGGCTGTAGCACTTGGTATGATACTGTTTTTTGTGTTCGTCTCTGTCCGTATTTCAGAGCCGCAAATGACATTGCTGTACGGTGAGCTGAATTCACGGGATGCAGCCAGAATTGCCAGTAAGCTTGAGGAAACCCAGATACCCTACGAAATTAGCGGTGATGGCACAAAAGTTATGGTCGCGGAACAGGATGTCGGCCGTTCCAGGATGCTTCTGGCGGAAGAGGGGCTGCCTAATGGCGGATCTTTGGGATATGAGCTTTTTGACAAACAATCCGGTTTCGGTCAGACAAACTTTATTCAGAATGTAAATCAGGTCAGAGCTTTGGAAGGCGAACTCGGTCGCACGATTGCCTCAATCGATAATGTGCGTTCCGCGAGAGTCCATCTTGTTTTGCCGCAAAGAAAACTGTTCAGCAGGCAGGATCGCCCACCGAGTGCAAGCGTATTTCTTAATCTCAGCGGGCCTTCGGTTATGGCCCAGGAACAGGTTCTGGCGATCCAGTCTCTTGTTGCATCTGCGGTACCGGAACTTGATATTAAAAAAGTTGCGATTATAGACCAGTCCGGTAATCTTCTGGCGCGGGGACAGGGGCAGGAAGATCCAATGCTCTCAAACATGGCCGAAGGTGCCCGGGTGAATTTTGAAAACCGCCTGACGCAGTCGATCAAGGATATGGTCGGTCGTATTGTCGGATATGGAAAGGTCCAGGCGACGGTGACCGCAGATCTGGATTTTAACAGGATTACAACAAATGAGGAAATCTTCGACCCTGAAAGCCAGATTGCCAGATCCACTCAGGTTATCGAGGAATCCGAGTTGGAACGGCAGCCTGCATCAGAGGAAGTCACCGTAAACAACAACCTGCCTGCGGGCGCACAGGGCAGCCTGCGTTTAAACAATCAGCCGACTCTGGAAAGCAACAAGGTCGAGGAAATCACAAATTTTGAAATTGCCAGAACAATGCGCAATATAACAAAGGAAGTCGGCGATGTGAAAAAGCTTTCGGTTGCCGTTCTGGTTGACGGAAATTACACACAAGACGCCGATGGCAACAAGGTTTACGAACCAAGAAGCGAAGAGGAGTTGCAGCAGATAGAGCGTCTTGTGAAATCCGCCGTCGGGTTTGACGAAATGCGGGGAGATACAGTTGAGGTTGTTAATATGCGCTTTGCCGATGTTGAGGTGGAGGAAAGAAATCTTTTCGAGGACCGCCTGTTCGGATTTGAAAAAAACCAGCTGCTTGAGGCCGCAGAAATTATAACTGTTGCAATTATGATTATTCTTGTTGTTCTTCTGGTTCTGCAGCCAATGGTCAAACGATTGCTTGCGACTGAAGAAATGGCCTATGCTGGTGCGGACGGCGATGCATCGATGCTTGATGCCGCTGAAGATAATCCGGCTCTTGCGCCTCCAAAAGAACCTGACTTTGGCAAGATGGATGAAGGCGGCGGGGATGAATACGGAGAAGGATCGGAACAAGATGCGGAAAATCTGATTAACATGGACAGGGTGGAAGGAAAGGTAAAGGCATCTTCCGTCAAGAAAATCGAGGATATTGTTGATGCGTATCCGACAGAAACAGTTTCTGTTCTCAGGGGCTGGATGAGTCAGGAAAGCTGAAATAGATTAATGTACCAGTGGCGTTAATTTTGTTGCGGCCAGGGTAATTTAAGGAGTTTTTTATGAACGTCAGAGTAAGAGATGATTACAGGACGTTATCAGGTGCCGAAAAGGCTTCTATCCTGCTTCTTTCACTAGGTGATGAGCATACGGCCAAAATATTCGAATACATGGATGATGAGGAGATCATGGAAATCTCCCAGACCATGGCAACTCTTGGCCGTGTCAGCTCCAATGTCGTTGAAAGGCTGTTCGTAGATTTTGCCGAACAGATGTCTACCTCAAGCGCCCTGGTGGGAAGCCTGGACAGTACGGAACGCCTGCTGACAAAAGTTATGCCGAGAGACCGCGTTGAAGAGATAATGGAGGAAATACGCGGCCCGGCCGGACGGACTATGTGGGAAAAGCTCGGGAATGTTAATGAGGAAATCCTGGCAAACTTTTTACAAAAAGAGTATCCGCAGACGGTTGCGGTTGTCCTGTCGAAAATTGAAACGGATCATGCGGCGCGCGTCCTTTCGCTTTTGCCTGAGGGCTTTGCCGTTGAGGTTATACACCGGATGCTTCGTATGGAGGCTGTGCAAAAGGACGTGCTTGAAGATGTCGAAAAGACACTGCGCTCGGAATTCATGACAAATCTCGCCAGAACGCAGCGTAAGGACAGTCATGAAATGATGGCGGATATTTTCAACAGTCTGGACCGTTCAGTCGAGACGCGCTTCATGGAGAATCTTGAGGAAACCCTCCCGGAATCCGCTGAGAAAATCCGCAGTCTGATGTTTACATTTGAAGATCTCACCCAGCTTGATCCATCCGCAATTCAGACTCTTATCCGGGCGGTTGACAAGGACAAGTTGACAAAGGCGTTAAAAGGCGGCACGGAATCCCTGCGGGATCTCTTCTTCTCCAACATGTCAGAACGGGCCGGAAAAATTATGAAAGAGGATATGGCCACAATGGGTCCTGTCAGATTGCGTGATGTGGAGGAGGCCCAGCAATACATTGTCAATATCACCAAAGATCTTGAGGCCAGAGGTGAGATTGCTATTTCCGGAGGCGGCGAGGAAGACGAGCTGATTTATTGATATTTTTTCATTTGCGCAGAACCTGAAGGGTCACGAGTTGGTTACAGATACAAAAGATAAAAAGCCAAAGAAATTCATGTTCGATCTTTATTGTTTTGATCAGGATGATGAAGATAACGAGGAGGATCAGGGCCCTCCTTTGGTTTACACAGAAGACGACCTTGAAAAGAAAGTGGCCGAAGCGTCTGAAAAAGCCTTTCAGAAAGGTTTTGCCCAGGCCGCAGAGGAAAGCAAAAACAATCAGGAAGAGCATATTGGAAAACTTCTCAACAAGCTAACGCAGGATGTGAAAACACTGTATGATACGGAAGAGAAGCGCCGTTCCAAATTTGTGCAGGATTCGATCGTGCTTGCAATTGCATCTTTTCAAAGTCTTTTTCCGGCGATGCTTGAAAGGGAAGGACAGGAAGAGCTTCAGAAATTCATGGAAGATGTTATAAGCCGGCACGATGAATCATCTGAAATCCGGATCCAGGTTGCTCCGGACAATGTCGAAAATCTTTATCAAAGGATAAAGGATCATCCGGTTTTAAAAAACTACATGATTACCGTGATACAAAACGATAAACTGGGGCGGGCAGACTGCCGTATCCATTGGGCGCACGGCGGTGCAATACGGGATGTTTCCGAAATTGTGAAAAATATTGAGGCGGAATTCCGCAGCTATCTTGATCCTGAAAAAGATGATAAAATAAAAAATGATAATCAAGACGTTCAAAACGGAGAGAAATCATGAGTGATGAAGACACTGGCGGCGGAGGGGATGCAACAGACTCCGAAGGCGACGAAAGCGGCCGGAATGAAGCGTTTGGCAATCTTTCTGAAATGGAAGATATGACACCCAAGAAAGAGGGTGGGAAAAACTATGACTACGGGGAGCCAATGGCCAACGATGTTACGGCCATTTACGATATCCCTGTTCAGATTTCTGCCGTTCTCGGACGCTCCAGCATGCAGGTTTCCCAGCTTCTGAAGCTTGGGCGGGGGGCCGTTGTCGAGCTTGACAGAAAGGTTGGCGAGGCCATCGATATATATGTCAATAACCGCCTGGTCGCCCGGGGTGAAGTTGTGGTCGTTGAGGATAAGCTTGGCGTAACCATGACAGAGATTGTAAAATCAGACAGATCCTGAGGGGTTTTCAATAGTGGCGGATGCAAGACAGGACGATCGGGAAAATCAGGACAAACAGAAAGATCTGCCTTTTCCGGATAAAGGAATACGGTCATACGATATAAAGATCGCCCGTCCTGAAATAAAGGTCGATTTTGCCACTATTATAGGTTTGACGGTTGCCTTTGGCCTTATTATTGCAGCCATTATCCTGAGTGAGGGCAGAGCAAATTTTATTAATCCCCAGGCTTTGCTGATTGTTTTTTTCGGAACGATTGCGGTAACAAGCATATCCTATTCAGGGGAAGAACTCGCCCAGACCGGTAAAATTATTGCACAGACCCTGGTAAGGGAAAGACGAGATCCCGGGAATATTGTTATTCAGATACTGGATATGGGAATGCTGGCCAGACAAAAGGGTTTGCTTGCGCTGAGCGAACTTGAAGAGGAGCTGAATGACGACCCGTATCTTAAAAAGGCCGTGCTGATGGCTGTTGACGGATTTACGGGCAGGGATATCGACAATATTCTTGGCCAGGAGCTGGAGGCCCAGTTCGAAAGGCACAAAAGAAGTGCCGGCATTGTCAAGCGTGCCTCCGAAATTGCGCCTGCGATGGGACTGATCGGCACGCTTCTTGGACTGGTCCAGATGCTGGCACGGCTGGATGATCCGGCATCTATCGGGCCCGCCATGGCCATAGCCTTGCTTACAACATTTTATGGCGCGATTTTAGGGACGGTCATTCTGGCCCCTCTGGCAGCCAAGCTGGAGCGTAACGCGCACGACGAAATGGTGGCAAAAAGAATTATTATTCTTGGGATGCAGGGTATTGTGAACCAAGATAATCCAAGGCGGCTTGAAATGGTTTTAAATAGTGAACTGCCGCCTATTGAGAGAGTTGAATATTTCCGCTAGATTTTATCCTGTAAAAATATATCGGTTTCAGGAAAGTTTGGGCTCACCACTATGCGTTTAATGATAATTGGAAATCTTGACGGCCACATAAGCAAGGCCGGGAAAATCGCCTTGCAAAGAGGGGCGAAAGTCAGTCATTGCGAGGACAAGGAACAGGCACTTGGCGCGCTCCGTAACGGAAAAGGGGCCGACCTTATTATGATGGATGTAAGGCTCCGGATCGGTGAGCTTGTAAAAGCACTGGATGCGGAGAGAATTTATGTTCCCGTGGTTGCCTGCGGGCTTGGTGACGATGCCCGGGCGGCGGTTAACGCAATTCGTGACGGGGCCAAGGAATATGTCCCTCTTCCTCCCGATGTTGAAATGATTGCCGCGGTTTTTGAAGCCGTTACCCGCGACGACAAAACCATGATCGCGAGTGATGAGTCTATGAAGCCCGTCATGATGTTGCTTGATAAAATCGCACCCAGTGAGGCAACGGTTCTTATATCCGGGGAATCCGGAACCGGTAAGGAAGTTATGGCGCAAACCATACATAAAAAATCAAAACGTAAAGACGGTCCCTTTATTGCCGTAAATTGCGCCGCCATTCCGGAAAACCTTCTGGAATCCGAACTTTTCGGTCATGAAAAAGGATCATTTACCGGGGCGGTCGCAAAGCGTGTCGGAAAGTTTGAGGAAGCGCACCAGGGTACGCTCCTTCTTGACGAGGTGTCGGAAATGCATCCCGTGCTTCAGGCAAAATTGTTAAGGGCCATACAGGAAAAAGAAATTACCCGTATAGGGAGTAATGATTCGGTTAAGGTTGATGCACGGATTCTGGCAACCACAAACCGTAATCTGGCTGAGAGTGTAGAGAAAGGAGATTTCAGGGAAGATCTTTATTTTCGTCTGAACGTTGTGAATGTAAAACTTCCGCCTTTGCGGGAAAGGCCAAAAGATATTCCGACCCTGGCCGCGTATTTCGCCGATAAATATGCGGAGCAGAACGGGGTTGAGAAAAAGAAACTTTCCGATGAAGCAATACAGAAACTTAAACAATGTCAGTGGCGCGGGAATATCAGAGAGCTTGAAAATGCAATGCACAGGGCTGTTCTTATATCCGTCGAGGATGAGCTTGAGGCTGCGGCAATACAAACCGAGAGTGGACTTGCAAGAGGTGGTGAATCGCCTGCACAGGACAAAGGTGGAAATGAGGGCAACGGTTCACAGGACAAGACACTGACGTCACTTCAGAATCCGGGCGCGGTTGAAGGCCTGATTGGGCGGACCGTTGCCGATGTTGAAAAAGATCTTATTCTGAACACGCTTGAACATTGTCTTGGAAACAGAACCCATGCCGCCAACATTCTGGGAATTTCCATCCGTACGCTTCGTAACAAGCTGAACCAGTATAAGGATGACGGCGTAAATTTCGCTGATTAGGGCAGATTGTGTTCAAATATAATCACTATGATTATGTCTGAAAAGCGTGAATCTGCCCTGACTTATTGAATCGACGCGCAAAATCACGCGATTAAAAATCGCAGAGCGTTTTTTTGATCGCGATTTGCTCTGGAACCCGGAACGTGATGCCCGGCAACAAATCTAAATTACTGCCTTTTCACGATGACATCGACACGGCGGTTTTCGTCAGGTGAGTTCCCAGTTGTGTCAAGTTTCGAGCGTGGTGTGCTGTGACCGTTAAGGATATTCATCATCTGGTTATCTATGCCGTAAAGAAGCAGAATATTACGTACAGCCTTCGCCCGGTGCTCTGCAAGCCGCATATTTGCATGCACATTGCCCGTCTGATCTGTTCGGCCGACAATTTTGAGTATTATTTCATCTTCCTGTTTAATATTATCGGCCAGGTCTTTGAGTCTATTCAGATCTTCCTGGTCCAGCGTGCTTTCGCCACTATCAAAAAAAACCTGGAGAAGTTTTTCCGTCCATAATCCGTTCTGTCTTGAAAAGTAATCATTGAATTTGGATTGGCAAAGGGAATTTTTTCTGTCCTCATATTGCTGGGCATAAAGAAGAACGACACAATCGAAATAGGCATGTGCCTTTGCGAGGGTGGTGATTTCATCCTTATTCCGGGCATCCCTGATGCGGTCAACAAGTGCTTTTCTTTTGACTATAAGGGCGTTTTCCTCTTTTTTCAGGTTTTCACTGATCGCCGGAACAATGACCGGGCTCACCGGTCTGTTTTCAGTTGAAATATCAAATTTGTATTCAAGAACCACAGCGGAATCCCTGCTCAGACCTTTTTTATCAGCCTCTTTCAGAATTTCGGAGTACGCTTTCGAAAGTTCCTTATGAAATTCATCCGGTTCTTCCTGCCATACACGCTGCGAAGCGGGCTGGAATCCGTTTTCAAACGGAGTTTTACAGCCCGTCAGGGTGACCAGAAAGATCAGAAAACATAAGGAAACAGAAATTTTCATACAAAGACGCCTAGACTAACCCTGATATTCCATACTGTTTATTTTTGCGGATAATATGCTGTCATTATTACGAAAAAGTAAGTTGCCTTATTCCTGACGTATTTTCAAGCTTTGCCTTTAAAACAGAGTAATACGTACCCATACTTAAAATGAGTATGATAATGTAATGTAGATTGTTTATCATTATATGAAGCGTGATAAAAATGATAAAGTATCAAAAACAGGAATGATTTTTCGAGATGTCCGAGTCTTCGTCAGGGTCAGCAAATACGGCAGGAAATAATTTCAGAGGGGCAATTGGAAAATATGCCGGGCCCGTCTTTAAGGGAGATGTGCTTCTTGCTGTTGGCATGATATGCATCCTCTCTTTTATGCTTATACCCATTCCGACATGGCTTTTGGATATCGGGCTGACCGTATCGGTCACCTTTGCCGTTCTGATTATTATGACCACACTTTTTATTGAAAAGCCGGTTGAATTCTCGACATTTCCGACGGTGCTGCTCATTGCGACTTCGCTCCGGCTTGGCCTCAACGTGGCTTCAACGCGTCTTATTCTTGAAAACGGAGGACAGGGGCAGGATGCAGCCGGGCACGTTATTGAAGCTTTCGGCAGTTTTATAATCGGTGACAGCTATGTTATCGGCGCCATTGTCTTTGCAATACTGGTCATCGTAAACTTTGTCGTGATCACAAAGGGATCAGGCCGTATTGCCGAGGTGGCGGCCAGGTTCACCCTGGATGCCTTGCCGGGGAAGCAGATGGCGATCGACGGAGATTTATCCTCCGGCCTCATTACAGAGGAAGAGGCAAAGGCAAAAAGACAGGAACTGCAGAACGAAAGCAGTTTTTTCGGAGCCATGGACGGCGCCGCCAAATTTGTCCGCGGGGATGCGATTGCCGGGCTCCTTATCGTATTCATCAATATTGTGGGCGGCATTGTCATCGGCACGGCGTTTAAGGGCATGACACTGGCCGAGGCGGCGGAAACCTATACAATCCTTACAATCGGTGACGGGCTTGTAACCCAGATACCGGCGTTAATCGTCTCCGTGTCATCCGGTCTTCTTGTCTCGAAAGCCGGGGTTGAGGGTTCGGCGGAAACTGCATTGTTCGACCAGTTCGGGCGGTATCCGAAGGCTCTTATGATGAGCTCCGGCCTTATTCTGGCCATGGGCCTCCTTCCGGCCATACCTTTTTTCCCTTTTCTGGTTTTGTCGGGTATTACCGGCACACTGGCTTATATATCCTGGAAAAAGGCGGAACAGACCGTGCAATTCGAGGCCACAGAACAACAGAAACAAAAAGACGGGGCCCAGGCCAAACCGGCTGAAGAACCTGTTTCCAACGCCCTGGCAATGGATACGCTCAGGCTTGAGCTGGGATACGGTTTGCTCCAGCTTGTTCAGGGCGAGGGAACAAAACTCCCGGACCAGATCAAGGGACTTCGGCGCCAGCTTGCAGAGGATATGGGTTATATCCTTCCCTCTGTCCGTATTCAGGATAATCTCCAGCTTCCGGCCAATACCTATGTTATCCGGATTAAGGAAATTGAGGCAGGGCGCGGCGATGTCCGCCCGGGCATGCTGATGTGTATGGATCCGACCGGCGAAAAAATCGCGCTTCCCGGCGAAAACACTGTGGAGCCGACTTTTGGTCTTCCTGCCATGTGGATTAACGAACAAAACCGTGAAGAAGCTTATTTCAAAGGCTATACCGTTGTGGATGCCTCGACCGTTATTACCACCCATCTGACGGAAGTTATAAAGGATAATATGAGTGACCTCCTGTCCTATGCCGAGACCCAGCGTCTGCTCAATGAATTGCCAGGGGATTACCAGAAGCTCGTGTCCGATGTTATCCCGGATAAAGTCTCCGTTGGTAACCTGCAGCGTATATTGCAGTCTCTTGTAAACGAACGGATTTCGATACGTGACCTTCCCACTATTCTGGAAGGTGTGGCCGAGGCATCCGGACATACGCGCAGCCTTGTATGGATGGCCGAACATGTCAGGTCCAGACTGTCCCGCCAGATATGCGATCAGAACTCGGATCAGGGCGGGGTGCTCCAGCTTTTGACACTCTCGCCGGAATGGGAACAGGCTTTTGCAGAATCGTTGGCCGGTGACGGCGAGGAAAAACAGGTTGCCATGGCGCCCAGCAAGCTTCAGGAATTTATAAACGCGTTACGTCAGACACTGGAAGAACACGGTCAGAAAGGGGAAAATCCCGTGATTATAACTTCACCTTCAATCCGGCCTTATGTTCGGTCGGTGGTTGAACGGTTCCGTCCCCAGACGGTTATCATGTCCCAGAATGAAATCCATCCCAAAATCAGGATCAGGACACTGGGGCAGATTTAGCACCAGTAAACAATATGACAGATTTTTTGTACATAGCTCTTCAAAGCGGTAAGGTCTACAGTTTGAAGGATGATGGCGAGCTGGAGAACTTTTCCTATGATCAGGCCGGATTCAAGCTGAAAACGAGAAATGTCATTGTCTGTCATGTGCCCTATACGGCCCGCAAGCTTGGTCTGAAGACATGGCAGCCGCTTGATGTGCTTGAACTTTTTGCCTTTGTCCATCCGGGCCGGTTTTGTGTGCCGACCGTTGGCGGCCTGGCCCGGGCTCTTGATCTTGATGTTCCCGATGATCCCGAGGATCTGCCTTTAACTTTAATGGAATGTGTTAAAACCCTTATGCACAATCTGACCAGAGAAAACCCCGAAACTTTATTGCCAATGGTGCAGGCAATGGGCCTTAACGGCCGTGGATGGCCCTGGACCCCGCCTGTGTTTGAAGCCTTTGGAAAATCGTATGACGAGAATACACCACTTGAAAACGGAAAGGTCTTTCATGTGTGGAAAGAGCTTAAGGAATGGTCGGAGGAAGCGTCCTTGCCTCCGCCGGCCCATTATCCGGTAACGGGTGAGGAAAGCCGCGAACAGCTTGCGGAGCTTTTGAAAAAGCGTCATTTCAGGCAGGAGCCAAGACCGGGTCAGGTCGAGTACGCCACACAGACCACGGCGGCATTCAATCCTGCGGAGGAGGAGGAAGCGCCTCATGTCGTGCTGGCGGAGGCGGGGACGGGCGTTGGCAAAACACTCGGTTATCTGGCGCCGGCCAGCGTATGGGCGCAAAAAAACAAGGGTGCAGTCTGGATCTCCACCTTCACCAAAAATTTGCAGCGTCAGATTGAAAATGAACTCGAAGCCCTTTATCCGGAAAAGGAAATGCAGGAGACTTATGTCAGCGTCCGGAAAGGACGTGAAAATTATCTGTGCCTCCTGAACTACGAGGAAATGGCGAATGCCTCGCCTTTGATGATCAATCCCAAAAACGTTGTGGCAGCCGGGATACTGGCACGTTGGGTTAAGGCAACAAAAGACGGGGATATGAGCGGACGGCAGTTTCCGGGCTGGCTGGCAGGAATACTCGGGAACGGTTTGACCTATGGCCTTACGGACAGAAGAGGGGAGTGTATTTATTCCGCATGTGATCATTATCACAAATGCTTTGTTGAAAAGGCCCAGCGTCAGTCGAAACGCGCCCGTCTTGTTGTGGCAAATCACGCCGTCGTTATGACACAGGCCGCATTGGCAGGCCCGGATGATACCCTGCCCGCCCGCTGCATATTTGATGAGGCGCATCATCTTTTTGACGCGGCCGACTCCGCTTTTGCCTCTGAACTGACCGGGCGTGAGGCCGCCGATCTCAGAAAATGGCTGCTCGGGCCTTCGGGTGACGGCGGGACGGGGCAATCGAAAAGCCGTATGAAAGGACTACGCCGGCGTGTCGAGGATCTCATCAATGATATTCCTCACGGGCAGTCTCTCCTTTTGCAGTGTATAAAAGCGGCAGAGATATTACCATCCGAAGGATGGCTCCAGCGAATAACAGGAAATGCGCCCAGGGGCTCTGTGGAAACTTTCCTGAATGCCGTTTATGCACAAATCCGGTCAAGGGCGGGTGATGTGCGATCGCCGTATTCCATTGAAACCGGTCTGTTTCCTTTAACTGAAAACCTGGCGGCGCAGGTTCCGGTTCTTAAAAGGGATCTGCACAGTATCCAGGCTCCTCTCTCCCGTCTTGAACAGGCTTTGAGACGAAAACTCGATCAGGATGAAGGGGAGTTAAACAATGATGCACGGAAAAGGCTCCAGGGAATCTCGGGCATGCTGGAACGGCGGGTGCGGACCTCACTTTTGCCTTGGATAGGAATTCTTCAGTCAATGGCCGATAATGCGGGCCCGGATGAGAGCGTAGACTGGATGCAGCTTGAGAAGATTGAGGGTAAAGTTGTTGATATCGGGGTATACAGACATTACAAAGATCCGATGATACCGTTTTCGCAGGTTATGAAACCGCATGTTCAGGGAGTTCTGGCCACATCCGCGACCTTGCGTGAGGAAGGCGGGGGCGGAGAGCATGAAAGCTGGCGTATGGCTCGGGAAAGAACAGGCGTGCATTATCTCAATCCTGATGTTCTGACCTTTGCCAGTAATTCGCCTTTCGATTACGCTTCCAACACGAAAGTTATTATTGTCAATGACATTGACAAAAACCGCCTGGCCCAGGTCGCGGGAGCCTATAAGGCACTGTTCAGGGCATCCGGAGGCGGTGCGCTTGGCCTGTTCACGGCGATCAACCGTCTGAAATTTGTGTTCGACGATATATACAGGGATCTGGATTCAGAAGGTATATCGTTGTTTGCCCAGCATCTTGACTCCCTTGATTCCGGTACGCTTGTCGATATGTTTCGCGCGGATGAAAATGCCTGTCTGTTCGGGACCGATGCGATGCGTGACGGAATTGACGTCCCCGGACGCTCGCTGCGCATGATTGTTTTTGACCGTGTCCCGTGGCCCAGGCCGACGATCCTGCATAAGGCACGACGGGAAATTTATGGCGGACGGCGGTATGATGACATGCTGACACGTCTTAAACTGAAACAGGCCTATGGAAGGCTTATCAGAAAAACGGATGACAAAGGCGTTTTTATCATGCTGGATTCGGCAATGCCCTCCCGCCTTCATGATGCGTTTCCAAAAGGCGTTGAGATTGAAAGGCTGGGCCTTCAGGATACGCTTAATGTAACACGGTCTTTTTTTGATGCGATGTCCGGGAACGGAAATGAGACTGCAGTAAAGGAAACCATTCAATGCTAAGATGTTTTCGTTTTATGTTGCCTTATCAGGATCCCGCCAGCGTTTTTGAAACATTCGCAAGCGAGCCTTATGCATTGTTTTTTGACAGCGCGGATCAAAGTCACCCGCTTAGCCGCAGAAGCTATATTTGCGCTGACCCGGCGGAGGTTATAAAGGCGAATACCGACGAAAAGCCTTTTGATAGGGTTCAGGAAAAACTCTCACTCTGGCGTTCCCGGATCGAGGTTCTGGACAATATGGATGGTATCTTTACCGGCGGTGCCGCAGGGCTTTTCGGTTATGATCTCGGGCGCAGCCTTGAAACCCTTCCCGATGGCAATCTTGACCCTTGCGCATCACCTGATTTATGCATCGGCATCTATCTGACCGTTTTTGTGTTTGATATTCACAGCCGGAAGGCAGAGCTTTTTATTCACGATACCAATGAACTGGATGCGGGGAGAAAGGCGCAGGATTACAAAGACAAAATCGTGAACTTACAAAAACATTTTTCTTACAGTGATACTATTCATCTCAGACCGCAAATGTCAAAAACCGCTTTCTGCGATACTGTGCAGAAAGGGATCGATTACATCCATGCGGGTGATATATTTCAGGTTAATTTGTCTATGCGCTTTGAAGCCCTTACTCCGAAAAGTTTTGATCCGTATGCCCATTATCTGACAATGCGTGCAGGCAATGCCGCTCCTTTCGGGGGGTATTTTAACATGCGTGAAAACGTACTCTCTTCCGTGTCGCCGGAACAGTTTCTGACTCTCCGGAACGGCTTTGTGGAAACCCGCCCTATAAAGGGAACCTCCAAAAAGCATGATAATCCGGAGACGGATGCACAAATCAGGCAGATACTGCAGCAATCTGAAAAAAACAGGGCCGAAAATGTCATGATTGTGGATTTGTTGCGTAACGATCTGTCCAAAGTCTGTGATGCAGATTCCATCCATGTGCCTTCCCTTTTACAGGTTGAAAGCTATGCGGCCGTGCATCACATGATTTCTGTTATAAAAGGTGAACTGAAATCCGGTTATGATGCGGTCGATCTTTTAAAGGCGGGATTTCCCGGCGGATCGATTACTGGCGCACCAAAAATCCGGGCCATGGAAATTATTGAGGAGCTTGAGGCGCATCGCAGGGGACCTTATACGGGATCACTTGCAATGATCGGTTTTGACGGCGGCATGCAAAGCAATCTGTTAATTCGTACGGTGCTTCATACCAATAATAAAATCATCGTAAATGTGGGCAGCGGTATTGTTTCCGACTCAAAGCCGGAAGACGAATATGATGAAATTCTTGCGAAAGCCTCGGGCATAATCTGTAGCTTTCAATCGGAACTCAAAGACCGGACGGAAAATGCAAAAGAAAATACTTGTCATCGATAATTACGACTCTTTTGTTTACAATCTTGCCAGGTATTGCACCATACTTGGATGTAAGACCGAGGTTATGCGAAACACGGATTCACGGCTTAATGATGAGGAATTTGTCAACACGTTCGACTCAGTTATTGTGTCCCCCGGTCCCTGCGCCCCGGAACAGGCGGGATATTCAAAGACAGTGATTGCACGCGCACGGGGATGTGTTCCGATACTTGGCGTTTGCCTTGGTCATCAGGCGATTTGCGAGGTTTATGGTGGCGTCACCGTGAGGGCCGATAAACCGATGCATGGGAAACTGTCCGATATAACACATGATGAAACCAGCAATCTGTTCAAAGGAATCGATAACCCTTTCAGGGCGGCACGGTACCATTCGCTTGTTTCGCGTCTTAACAAATCTTCGGATTTACATGTCACTGCATGGACAAATGATATTATAATGGCGGTGCAGCATAAAACCCTCCCGGTTTTCGGCATACAGTTTCATCCTGAATCGGTTCTGACGGAATGCGGCCTGGACATTATACGGAATTTTCTTGCCGTTAAAGTTGCGGTCAGGCAAAAGGCAGAGCATAAAGACGAGATTGTATCGTGTTCTGGATAAACGGTGAATTGAAGGAAGACGGCACCCCGGTAATTCAGATTCTGGATCGCGGTTTTACACTGGCCGACGGGATTTTTGACACATTTTTATGTGTTGATGGCAAACCCCAGTATCTGGAATACCATTTCCGGAGGCTTATAGATAACGCGCAACTCCTGAAACTTCCGTTATCGGAAACGCTTACATTCGACGACTTTAAAAATGCTGCGGATTTGCTGGTTGCCGAAAATGCCTTGCACAAAAACAGGGCGACAATACGCACCACGATCACACGCGGGCCGGGACCGAGGGGGCTTGTTCCTCCCGAAAACCCCGATCTTACAATTGTTATGTCGTCCTCTCCGTTACCGGATGACTGGGCCCGTAAATCGAAGGTACCTGTCTCGGCCGGCATTTCCAGAACGGTGAGGAGGAATGACACATCCGTTATGAGCCGCATAAAATCCCTTAATTACGGAGATAACGTCATTGCGTTACTGGAAGGCAGGGATGCAGGACTGGACAAGGTGATCCTGATGAATACAAAAGAAAATATTGCATGCGGTACAAATGATAATTTCTTTGCCTGTGTTAACGGACGGTGGGTAACGCCCAGATGCGGTGACGGCGCGATGGAAGGGGCAATCCGGAGCCGGCTTCTGCGGGAAGGCAGGGTCGAGGAAGGAAGAATTGCGCAGACGGATATTCCTGCGATTACTGCGGCGTTTCTGACGAACAGCGTCACAGGCGTGGTTCCTGTCAAAAGACTTGATCATCTGGATCTGGATGTTCAGAAAGTAACTTATATGTTCGGCGATACCGAATGGGAAATGGAGCCTGGGCTAAAGCCCTGATTGTCCGGATTTAAGTGTTTTTTAAAGAATTCCAGTATCTTTCCAAAAGCATAGTCTCGATACAGATCCTTTTCCATCAGGATTTCGTGCGCGGCACCTTCCACATCAATACAGGAGGCATTGTTCAGATGTCTTGCCACTTTTTTGACAGCTTTGTTAGAGACAAGTTTCTCCTTCCCTGCCGTAAAAATCAGAATTTGGGTTACGACTTCGGTTTTGATTGAGTCCGCAAAATGCGAAGTATGTATTATACGGCAGGACTCCAGTGCCGCACGGAGCCAGCCCCATGTCACGGCGCCCACTCTCAGCGCGGGGTCTTTTTTCATCCAGAAATCATGAATCCTGCGCCGGTCGGGATCGGAGGACAATATGTCATGCGCCGGATTATCAGGCAACGCTCTTGGGGTCCAGTCTGTGCCGCCGGGTATGTATGTTTCGCTTCCGAATATGACGCACCCCGCCCTGGCCAGATATAAACTCATTTTAAGAGGCATAAAGTCAACAGCGTGTATCCCGAAAAATGGACAGTTTAAAACGGCACAGGAAAAAGCCTCCCCTTTTCTTTCAAGCAGGCGCAGACCGATATTGGCACCCATGGAATGTGCAAGCATAACTTTACGAAGTGATTTGCCGAAAATGTTTTCTGCTTCGTTTACAAATAAAAGGGCATCGCCAACGTCATCTTCAAAATCAATGGCATGGCGTTTATGGGAATTTTTGAGAAGGCGACCGGATCTGCCCTGCCCGTGCCAGTCCAGTACGGCAACGGCGTATCCTTCCATTAACAAGTCATGCGCGGTTTCAAAATATTTTTCGCAGAATTCGGACAGGCCGGGGAATATAAGCACGACGGCTTTGGGGTGCGGGTTTTCAGGACGACAATATCCATAGCGCAGATTATATCCCCGCACATTCTGAAACTCTGCCCATTGCCATTCCGGCGGAGCAATAAATCGGCCTTCGGGTGCGTCAGCCATTAGCATACACAAGTGCAGGGCCTTTATTATTACGCGCTAAGTGTTCACGATAAGCATTCATTAATCTTTCTCTGGTGAACGAAATTTCATGCGCCATTGTTTTTTTCAAAATATGAGTGGGCGGCTTGTTATCATGCAATCCAGCCAAAACAAGAGCATGAAAAAGTACTTCCTCGTGTTTAGGGCTGTATGCTCCGCCGTGAATTCCATCATAGCCTACTATATTTGAACCCACTTTCATTGCAATTTTTTCTATAGCGCGGTTGCAAACAAGATCCTCCTTTTCAGCAATTATAAAATGCAAGTTTTGCCTGTCGCCCAACCATTCCATAAAACCCTCGTCCTTCATCAAATTTCTTTGGGCAGCCAGTGCATAACTGTGGATAGTCATTTCAAAAGGAGTAGTCCTGTCCAGCCATCTCTGAAACGGCACTGCATCTTCCGCGCCCGAAAGCGCTTCTTTAACATATCTTGAGTATTCGGGTCTGATAATATGACTATAGCCATAGAAAATATCACTTGGTGGCATGAAATTTAAAAGCTTGGTATCAATTAAGAAATACTTGGACCAAGAGTTGTACATATCAAAAAATGCGTTAAGAAAATAAATTTTATTGAATTCTACGGATAGGGTGCCCTTTCCCGCAGGTTTAGTCGCGTGTTCGGTATTACCATTATCCTTGTCTTCAAGATAGTTCTGGTACAGCATGTGCATGCATATCAGGCCCCCAAGAGAATGCCCCGCCAGGTTGATCTTCTTGCCTTTGTAACGTTCGGGATATTTTTGCAGGACCTCATCTATAAATTGCGTGACATAGGAAGTGTGATAATCGATTGGTGTTCCCGGAATAATTCTTGACCCATTTTTTCTGAAATAGGGAGACCTTCCCTGCCCGATTAAATCAACGACATGGACGTCATATCCGGCGGCGGCTATCGCCTTCATCATCATAAAATAATATTCAGAATCCGCCGTTAATCCTGGAACAAGGAAAATACAGCCTTTCAGGCTATCCGGGTTCTCCGGGGGCACCAAAACGGATGCATACCCGATATGTAAACCCTCTGGCCTTGTTGGGTGAGGATGATTAAATGCACATTGAGCGATAGCCCCAAGACAACCACTGTAAGGATCGTCTAATTCCCCATACGTCATAAATCCGTGATCCTTTAATCATGGTTTACACCCTCTATGCCGTATTTACATTATGGAATTATTTATTAAATTTATTTTAATCAGCTTTCCAGCGTTTTGACAATGTCTTCTGTCATTTTTTTTGCATCACCAAGGAGCATCAGTGTATTCTCCGCATAGAAAAGGGGATTATCAATACCGGCATAGCCGGACCCAAGGCTTCGTTTAACAAACAGAACCGTTTTTGCATTTTCGACATCCAGAACCGGCATGCCGTAAATAGGTGAGGAGGCATCGTTTTTCGCGGACGGATTTGTAATATCGTTGGCCCCGATGACGTAAACGACATCTGTCTGAGAAAAGTCGCGGTTTATGTCTTCCAGCTCCAGCACCTCGTCATACGGGACATTGGCCTCGGCCAGAAGGACATTCATATGGCCCGGCATACGGCCGGCCACGGGATGGATGGCGTAACGCACATTCACCCCTTCTTTTTTAAGAACATCTGCCATTTCGCGCAGCGCATGCTGGGCCTGGGCAACCGCCATGCCGTATCCGGGAACGATAATCACACTGGACGCACTTTTCATGATGTAAGCCGCGTCTTCAGCCGCACCGGTTTTGGCGTTTTTATCTCCCGTATCTGCACTGCCTGCCGCCTGTTCGCCGCCAAAACCGCCAAGCAAAACATTGATAAAGGACCTGTTCATACCCTTGCACATAATATAGGAAAGAATCGCACCGCTGGCGCCAACCAGTGCGCCTGTTACAATCAGAAGATTGTTTTGAAGTGTAAATCCGATACCCGCAGCCGCCCATCCGGAATAGGAATTCAGCATGGAGACGATAACCGGCATGTCTGCACCGCCAATCGGTACAATCATAAGAACACCCAGGGCAAAAGCCACGAGCACAAGTGCCCAGAGGAAAAAGGCCGAATTAGTTGCGCACAGCAAAATAATAAGCAGAAGAACAAGGCCGCCAAGTGCGGCATTCAGGAAATGCTGTCCGGTGAAAGTCACCGGCTTTCCGCTGATCGTTCCCTGAAGTTTGCCCCAGGCAATTATGGAGCCCGTGAAAGTAATTGCGCCAATACCCGCACCCAGTGCCATCTCAATAAGGCTGACCGCCTTTATATTGCCGAATTCGCCAATACCGTAGGCTTCGGGATTGTAAAATGCGGCCATTGCCACAAATACGGCGGCCAGGCCGACAAGTGAATGAAATGCGGCCACCAGCTGCGGCAATGCCGTCATCTCGATTCTCTGTGCAATGGTTACGCCTATCGTTCCGCCCGCCGCAACGGCAAGTATCACCCAGAAATAGCTTTGTACAACAGGAAGAAAAAGCGTAGTCACAACCGCAATGACCATCCCGATCATACCGTAAAGCAGGCCGCGCCGTGCCGTTTCCGGATGAGACAGACCGCGCAGCGTCATAATGAACAAAACCGATGCAATCAGATATGCGAGAGGGGCAAAGAATGTCATTAAAATATTCCTCAGTCTTTCCTTTTAAACATATGGAGCATACGCCGTGTAACGATAAATCCACCGAAAATGTTAATGGAGGCCAGAAATACGGCCAGTAATCCAAGAAATTTTGAGAACGTAAACTCCGAAGGTCCCGCCGCGATAATCGCCCCGACGATAATTACGGAAGAGACAGCATTGGTTACACCCATAAGCGGTGAATGCAGGGCGGGCGTTACCCTCCAGACAACATAATATCCAACGAAACAAGCCAGGACGAATACGGTCAGGGCCGTTACAAAAAAGGGATCGCCTCCGCCGCCGGATGCAGCAGCGTCGGCCAGAGCCTGCGGTACCTGTGATGCGATTTCTGATGCTTTCTCCGCCAGCTGACTGGCTTTGTCGGCAAGTTTTGACGCCTCTTCAGCAAGTGTTTTTTGTGTATCTGCCATAACCGTTTATCCTGCCTTTTTTTTGCCCGATGTATTCCCGTCTTTGGTTTCTTTTTCAGACGGTGTTTCCTTTTTCTTCGTTTTTTTTGTACTGGGATCTTCTTTTCCGGAGGGTTTTGAGGCAGAGGCAGCGCCCCGCTCAAATTTTTCATGAACAACCTTTCCATCTTTGGTTATAGTAAGGCCTTTCAGAATATCATCATCCCAGTCCGGTGCGAACGTCCCCGCGTTTTTCGAGCCCTCATCTTCCGACCGGGTAAATCCCGCGACCAGATTATAAAGATTTCTGGCATAAAGAGATGAAGCGTCGGCCGCAATGCGCGCAGGAATATTGCTGTGACCTATAAGCGTTGCATTATGCTTTTGAATGACCTCACCGTATTTCGAGCCTTCGACATTTCCGCCCTGCGTTACGGCCATATCCACAATGACGGATCCCGGTTTCATGGATTTGATCATTTTATCGGTTACAAGTTTCGGTGCGGGCTTGCCGGGGATTAAAGCCGTCGTTATAACAATATCCTGTTTTGCGATTGTTTCCTCAATAAGGGCGGTCTGCTTCTTTTTATACTCCGCAGACATTTCCTTGGCATAGCCGCCGGCGGTTTCGGCTTCTTTAAACTCTTCATCTTCAACCGCAACAAACGTTGCGCCAAGGGACTGGACCTGTTCTTTGGCGGCCGGGCGTACATCGGTTGCGGAAACGATCGCGCCAAGCCTTCTGGCCGTTGCAATGGCCTGCAGTCCGGCAACCCCTGCACCCATAACAAAAACTCTGGCCGGGGCAATCGTGCCGGCGGCAGTCATCATCATCGGCATCGCCCTGTCATAATGGGCACACGCATCCAGAACAGCCTTGTATCCCGCCAGATTGGCCTGCGAAGACAAGGCATCCATGGACTGGGCCCGGCTGATCCGCGGCAGAAGTTCAAGTGCCATAAGTATTAAATCATTATCACAGGCGGCATCTATAACATCCTGATTCTGATAGAGATTTAAAAGGCCGATAACGATTGTTTTCTTTCCAAGGTTTTGGCAATCCGTTTTGGATAATGGTCCGACACAAAGAATAATGTGCGCATCTTTAAAAAGTTCAGCTTTGGTTTTGGCAATTTCCGCTCCGGCATCAGAGAATGCGTCATCAGTATAGCTCGCGTCTTTTCCGGCGCCCTGCTGTACATGCACTGAATATCCGAGTTTGATGAATTTTTTTACTGTTTCCGGGGTACAGGCCACCCTTTTTTCATCTTTTCCGGTTTCTTTGGGTATGGAAATTTTCAATTTTCGGTGCCCCGTTTCCTTAAATTAAAATTAAACCTTATAAACAGTAATCTTTTATTAACCAAAACTCATCATCTTTATTTAGAAAGATGCATGATCTTCACATTTTTGTGAAGCCCCAACCGGTTGAAAAATAATGAAAACAGATAAATAGTCTTATGAAAATTAAGAGGATGGGCGACTTGTCCACAGGCATGATTTTAAGTATGATTATTACAGTATTCAGAATGAATTCTGAATATCAGGTCTCTTTATCCTCTGTCTGCGGAATGCCCAATTTAAAATCGATGCTTCAGTCTGGAAAATTCCCCTGTTTTAAGTGGATATCCCTGTTTGTGTTCTTGGTGTTTGTTGTTTTCCCAAATACGGAGGCATTTTCCGAAACCTTACAGAATTCCGTTGAGTCGGCCTTACTTTATAACCCGCAGGTGGAAAATGCCTCTGCCGGTTATTTCGCTGCAGAGGAAGGTATCAATGAAGCCAGGGCCGGTCTTTATCCCGATGTTGAGGTGAGTGTGCAGGGCGGCCGGTTTTACGCCGATACAACCACGACCAGGGCCCAGACCGTCTCGCGCGGCGCGGCATATTCCGGACTCTTTGAAGCGTCATTGACGGTCAGGCAGCCGCTTTTTGACGGAATGGAAACATTCAGACGAATGGATGCTGCCGAGGCAAGAGCAGGTTCGGCCGATCTCTCCATTGAGAATGTCCGGGAAAGTCTTGCCATTGAAGTCGTGCGGTCTTACATCGACGTCCTCAGAACACGGAAAACCCTTGAAATGCTTGAAAACCAGAAGACGGAAATGCAGGATTTCAAAAATCGCATTGAAAGGAGCGTCAATCAGGCTGCGGCCAGTGAATCGGAATTGCTCCAGGCCGAAGAAATTATGTTGCAGCTTCAGAATACAGAAACAGGACTTATCCGTGATCTGCGTTCCGCCGAGGCCCGCTTTGCAGAATTAACCGGTTATTTCCCACCTGAAAATCTCGTACAGCCGGAGCGCAAGACAAATCTCGTCCCCGAAGATCTTCAGGATGCTATACTTTATGCCCAGCAAAATCATCCCGAAATCAGGGCTTTAAAGCTTGAAGCTCTGGCCGCGGATCATGATGTGAAAGCTGAAAAAGGAACGTTCTTGCCGGACATTAACACGGAGCTTACCTATCTGGAGCGTGACCAGAGTGATACGGTGGGCGGAGAAACCCTGGATGCCCGGGCGCTGTTAAAGGCAAGCTGGACATTCAATGTCGGGGGCAGGGTTAAAGCCCGGGCGCGAAGGGCCGAATTCGCCCATAAACAGGCACTGGCATCAACTCGTCAGACAATCCGAAGAATTGAGCGGGAAATCCGCGAAGCCTTCAGTATTGTAAAATCGGCACAACGCCAGCAGGATATACTTTTACAGACAGCGGATAAGAAGAAGAAGCTGCTGGAAACGTTCCGTAGTCAATTTGAAGGCGGCAACGTAACCCTTGTCCAGCTTATGCAGGCCACAAACCAGATGTTCAAATCCCGCCGCGATCTTCTGGCCGCGGAATATCAGCTTATTCAGGCGGAGTATTTTTTAATTGGAAGAACCGGGCGTTTAAGGGACGCTCTTTATAACGTTGCTGCACTTGATAGCGGTAAGCCGGAAAAAATGAAGGGCGCGCCGGAATGACTGAGATCAGAGAGCCGGAAAACAAAAACGCATTTGAGGAAAAACCGGTATCATCAAAGGAATCTGCGGTACCGGCCGAAAACGGTGTTGAAAACGATGACCAGCTTTTAACATGTCTTGAGTTTTTAACAGCCCATTACGGAAATGCCAAATCTTCAGGCGCCATAATCGCCGGCATGCCTTACGACGAAAGCGGAATGAAGCCCAGCCAGTTCTGTGAGGCCGCCGAAAAACTCGGCTTTGTTTCCCGTGTGGTAAAACGCGCATCTCTTGGTAAAATTCCCAAATCCGTACTGCCTTGCGTTCTCATCCTTGATAACAACAATGCCGTTGTACTTCTGAAATACAGGAAAAACGGAAAAAAAGCCGTTATTTACTCTCCCGATACCCGCGCAGAGCGGGATATCGAGACTGCGGACTTAAAAAAGGACTATACCGGATATGCCATTTTCATACATCCGACATCCCGGTTTGAAGACCGGACTGCGCAGGAGGATCTTGATGATCACAACCATAAAAACTGGTTCTGGGGGACCGTCTGGAAGAACAGGAGCTTTTACAGCCGCGCAATAATCGCCGCTGTTTTTATCAATCTGTTCGGGCTGACCAGTCCGATTTTTATTATGACCGTCTATGACAGGGTTATTCCGAACAATGCCATCGAGACAGGATGGGCTCTGGCCATTGGTGCGATTACGGCCTTTCTGTTCGATTTCATAATGCGTACCCTGCGCGGTGTTTTTATCGATACGGCCGGACGCCGGATAGATGTTATCACGGCCCAGCGGCTTTATAATCAGGTTCTCAATATGAAACTCGCCGACAAGCCACCCTCAAGCGGTGCGTTTGCCAATATGTTGAAAGAGTTTGAATCTGTGCGCGAATTTATGACGTCTGCCACGCTGACAGGTCTTGTTGATCTGCCGTTCTCTCTCCTGTTTCTGTTCGTGATTTATGTGATTGGGGGGCCTATCGCACTTCTTCTTGTCGGTATACTTATCACCGTGATGATTATCGGGGTTCTTATCCAGATTCCGTTAAGGAATTCTGTTAAAACAGCTTTGAAACAGGGAGAAAGCAAGCACGGCCTGCTGGTTGAAACCATTAACGGGCTGGAGACGATAAAGGCAATCCAGGCCGACGGCAAACTCCGTTCCCGGCATGCAAAATATGCAGGCGAAAATTCCGAGACAAGCCAGAAATCACGCTTTATCTCTTCAATGGGTGTAAACATCGCAACGTTTTTACAGCAAAGTGCCTCAATTTTAATCGTTCTGATGGGAATGTATCTTGTTCAAAACAATGACATGACGGTTGGCGGCCTTATTGCCTGTGTTATCCTTGGCGGCCGCGCACTGGCGCCGGTCGGGCAGGTTGCCAATCTGATGACGCGGTATCATCAGGCCACAGGCGCGCTTAAAACGCTGAACGATATTATGGGTCGTAATGTCGAACGTCCGCTCAACAAACAGTTTCTGAACAGACCGACGCTGAAAGGCAAAATTACTTTTGATAATGTAGGCTTCGTTTATCCCGGAACCGACCGCGCCGTTCTTGAAAATGTTTTCTTTACGATCGAAGCGGGTGAGAAAGTCGGCATTATCGGACGTGTCGGTTCCGGCAAAAGCACCGTCGCTCGCCTGATGATGGGGCTTTACGATCCGGATGAAGGCACGGTTTTAATCGATGACACCGATTACCGCCAGATCGATCCGGCGGATTTAAGACGCAATTTGGCTTACATCGCACAGGATGTCGTTCTGTTTTCAGGTACTGTGAAAGAAAATATCGCCATTTCCAAGCCGCAGGCGACGGAGCAGGAAATTCTCCATGCATCCTATACGGCAGGCGTGCATCAGTTTATCGCCAAACATCCGATGGGGTATGACGCCCCGGTCGGTGAACGCGGTGAGGGTCTTAGTGGCGGACAGAGGCAGGCCATTGCCCTGGCCCGCGCTATGCTGATCAAGCCAAGCGTCATGATCTGTGACGAGCCGACAAACTCCATGGATACACAGGCGGAAACAGCATTTACAAAACATATACGCGAAGAGGTTGCCGGAAACACCCTGATCCTGATCACGCACCGCCAGCCTTTGTTGAGCCTTGTTGACCGTCTGATTTTCATGGACAGCGGGAGGGTTATCATGGACGGCAGGCGGGATGAAGTGATCAAAGCCATTCAGTCAGGCAAGTTCCGGCTGGAAAGCAGTAAAAAAGAGGATATATCCGCATGAGCCCTCAGGCCGATACAGATTTTATGGACGACATTGAAGAGGCCCGGCGGCTGCAAAGCGGGGTTTTACCGAATGCCTTACTGGTGACGGTTTCTGCACTGGTTGTATTCTTCTTTATTTGGGCCTCTTACGCGGAGGTCGAAAAAGTCACGCGCGGCGAAGGCCAGGTTGTGCCCTCACGCGAAACCCAGATTGTGCAAAGTCCGGTGAGCGGACGTCTTCAGAAACTTCATGTCAGAGAAGGTGATATTGTCCGTAAAGGTCAGCTTTTAATGGAAATCGCTGATGTCCGGGCAACTTCGGAAGAGCGCGGCACCATGGCCAAACTTGGATCCCTTAAGGCCCAGCGTGCAAGACTGACTGCCGAAGTTTCAGGGGAAGATTTGAATATGCCTGAGGATATTCAGGATAACTATCCGGCCATCGCCAGGAATGAAATCGAACTTTATGAATCGCGGACAAACGAGGTTGAGCAGGCTCTTTCCGGTCTGGACAGCGAGATACAGAAAGTGCAGTCCCAGCTTGCGGAAATAGATGCCAGAATTAACAAACTGACAGGAAATGCCTCTTATCTCAGGCAGGAACTTGAAATCACCAGCACAATGGTGGAACAACGCGCCGCGCCGAAAATTGAGGAAATCAGACTGCGCCGTCAACTGAACGATACAACAGGAAACATAAAAGCCGCCCGGGAACAGAAACAGGCTTTGCAGGCAGAATACGAAAGCCTGCAAAAAAGGAAGGCGGAAAAACGTTCCGCTTTTCAGTCCCAGGCCCTTGCCGATCTTAACAAGGTGGAGACTGAAATTGCAGGTCTTGAAGAAAATCTCGTCTCCATAACCGATCTGGTCAGGCAAGCGGAACTGCGTTCCCCCGTTGACGGAATTGTCAATAAAATTACCCTGAAAACCGAAGGGGCCGGATTTGTTGAGGCGGGAAAACAGGCTGTCGAAATCGTGCCTCTTGATGACGATCTTAAAATCATTGCAAAGGTTGTGCCCGACGATATTGCCTTTCTTAAGTCTGGCCAGCCTGTAAATGTCAAGATCACCGCATACGATCCCCAGAAATACGGGGCACTGGAGGCCACACTTGAACGGATCAGTGCGAACAGTGTCAGTGACGGTGAAGGCAACATCTTTTTTGAAGTCGAGGTCAGAACCCGGAAAAACTTCGTTGGCGATGAAGACAATCCTCTTCCCATCACCCCCGGCATGGTTGCCCAGGTCGAGGTTGTAACGGGCAAACGAACCATTTTGGAATATCTTGCCAAACCGTTCTTGCGCGCCCGCGATAATGCATTTACGGAAATATAGCTTTGGCAGAAACCGGCTAAACCGGTCAATTACACTATAATGCCTGAAAAATAATGCCTGAAAACACCCTAATAAAGGATTGTACCGATACGTGCCGGGGAATCCATTATAATGTCTTCACCCTGAAAAAACCGGAAATTGCCGTTTGAAAGTTCATGATGAATGCGTGGATGATCGATCGACTTTGCAATGCTCAGAAAAATCGGATACCACTTTTTAAATTCGCCGACATTGGATTCACACTCGAAAAAAGTGACTGTTTTATACTTGAAAGAAACAAATACAATCTTGCGCATATCAATAAATTCGCGCTCTTCCAGATGTTTTTTATAATCAAAAACGGCGTAGCTTGCCGGTCCGTTTCCAAGCGCAGCTTCTTTCCCAAAATTTAAGAGTCTCGATTCCCTGTATGTTTCAACATGGGATTTTAGATAGTGACCGCCATAGGCGACCTGATGAACCGTTTCGTCGTTAATAGGGGGATAGCTTAAGTAACGTCTGTCTTCCTGCGTCCGGACACGGCAGGTTGTATAATGCTCGGCCGGTGCCGGCGCCTTCAGGCGGATTATTGTTGACGGGTCTATGGCCGAACCCATTTGCCAGCTGTCCGGAAAGGAAAGAGTTATTCCTGACCGGCTGTCTTCCCATAGGTAATAGTCGGCATGGGCCGTGTCCGTGATACAAAATAACAGAAATATGATAATGAAAGGGGAAATCAGACGCATGATAGGAATTTAAAAAATTTAACTTACCATTTGTAAGCATAATACAGGCGAAGCTGTTGACAAACATCTTTTTTAAAGTATTGCCCCGAATCTAAATTAATCTCTGCACTCTGCAAAAGATTGCTTTTTATGGAACGTTGTTCTAGTTTCCTTTAAAAATAATTTTGGTTTAAACTTTTAGTATGCGCACGCTTTCACGGTTATTTCTGACTTTTGTTTCCCTTGGCCTTGTTGCAATGATTTGCGGTGTTGTCGCCGTATCGTATGTTATATCACTTTACAGCAGCGATCTGCCGGATTACCGACAGCTTGAGGATTACAAACCTCCCGTCGTGACACGTATTTATGCCGGTGACGGACGTCTTATGGAGGAATATGCCCTTGAAAAACGGGTTTTTGTGCCGATTGAGGAAATACCGCAGAGAGTTATTCATGCCTTTTTGTCGGCAGAGGATAAAAACTTTTACAGACACGCAGGTGTCGATCTTTTTGCCATCGCGAGAGCTGTTGTCTCGAATATACAGAAACTCGGAACCGGGCAAAGGCCGGAAGGCGCATCAACGATCACGCAACAGGTTGCAAAAAACTTTCTTTTATCCAGTGAAGTCAGCATGGAACGCAAAATCAAGGAGGCCGTTCTGGCCAGCCGCATGGAGCGCGTGCTGTCCAAGGATCGTATACTTGAACTTTACCTTAATGAAATTTACCTCGGTTCCCGTGCTTACGGGATAGCCGCTGCTGGTCTGCATTATTTCAACAAGTCGCTGGATGAGCTCAACCTGGCCGAGTCGGCTTATCTTGCATCCCTTCCCAAGGCACCGAACAGTTATCAGGTTGAAAAAAACTACGAGGGTGCATTGGAACGCAGGAACTGGGTGCTTGACCGAATGGTTGAGGATGACCGTATCACCGTTTCCAGTGCGGAGATTGCAAAAACAAAACCGATTGAAGTGGTAAAAAGGGAGGAGATCGACACGGTCAAGGCGGCTTATTTCGCAGAAGAAGTCCGGCGCGAACTTATGAACCGGTATGGAGAGTACAACCTGTATGGCGGCGGGCTGTCGGTTCATACAAGTATACGTCCCGATCTTCAGGATTTTGCAGAAAAAACGCTTCGAAACGGTTTGATGGAGTACGACCGCCGGCATGGATGGCGCGGTCCCGTTAAGACATTGTCCTCGGTTGAGACATGGCGCGATTCTCTTTCAGATTTCCCGCGTCCCGAGGGGATGCTTGCCGAGTGGAAGATTGCCGTTGTCCTTGGTTTAAAGCCTGATAAAGCGGAAATCGGCGTGGCGCATACCCATCACAGTTCCGGGGCGGAATTCAGAACCGGCGCGATTGCACTCGACACCATGGAATGGGCGCGGAAGGCTTTGCGGAAAGGGTATCTTGGCCAGAAAATATCAAAACCCTCAGACGTTCTTTCGGTTGGGGACGTCATAATGGTGGAGGCCGTAAGGAGCGATAATCAGGATTCGGGCAATCTTTACGAACTACGCCAGATACCGGAAGTCCAGGGCGCAATTGTTGCAATCGACCCTCACACGGGACGGATTCTTGCCATGCAGGGCGGCTGGAAATTCGACAAAAGCGAGTTTAACAGGGTAACACAGGCCTGGCGCCAGCCCGGTTCCGCGTTCAAGCCATTTGTTTATCTGCCTGCACTTGAAAACGGGTTTACACCCGCCACGCTTGTCCTTGATGCTCCGTTTGTGATGGAGCAGGGGCCAGGCCTTGATAAATGGCGTCCTTCCAACTACTCAAAAGAATATTATGGTCCGACACCGATACGGGTGGGTATCGAAAAATCCCGAAATCTTATGACTGTGCGTCTGGCAGAATTTCTCGGCATGCCGACAATTATTGATTATGCCAGAAAGTTGGGCATAACAAGGGATATGGAACCGCTTCTGGCCAACGCATTGGGGTCCTCGGAAACGACGCTTCTTCGTCTGACATCCGCATATGCCATGCTGGTCAACGGAGGGCGGAAAATTGACCCGACAGTTATTGACCGTATACAGGATCGGCGCGGCCGCACCATATTCAAACACGACCGCAGGCCTTGCAATGAGTGCGGTAATATGATCGCCTGGGCGGGCCAGTCCGTTCCGGATATTCCTGATACCCGGGAACAGCTTGTGGATCCCAGACACGCCTATCAGATTGTTTCCATGCTTGAAGGCGTTATTGAAAGGGGGACAGGACAGAGGATCAAGGAACTTGGCAAACCGCTTGCCGGAAAAACAGGTACGACGGACGACTCGAAAGATGCCTGGTTTATCGGGTTTTCGCCTGACCTGGCCGTTGGCGTTTTTGTTGGATTTGACCAGCCGCGCTTGCTTGGCCGTTTTGAAACGGGAAGTTCTGTTGCGGCACCTATTTTCAAGGATTTTATGGCTGTGGCACTCGCCGGAAAACCGGCAACACCGTTTCGGGTCCCGCCCGGAATACGCCATGTCCGCATTAACCCGGATAACGGGACCCGGGCCGGCCCGGCAACGCAAAATGCCATATGGGAAGCCTTTATTGCGGGATCCGAACCCAGCGAAAAAACCTATATCCTTGACGGCAAGGGGATCAGCCTGATGCCTGCCGTATCCGGGACCGTGGAAAACTCGACAACATCGGGAACAGGTGGGTTATATTAGGCAAGGCCGGGACTTAGGGCAGGTCGTCTTCAAATATAATCACTATGATTATATTTGAAAATCGTGAATCTGCACTGACTTATTGAATAGACGAGTAAATTCACGCGATCAAAAATCGCAAAGCGATTCTTTTTGATCGCGATTTGCTCTAGGATACCAGCCTCCGGTAACTAAGGGCCTCGGCAATATGTATTTTTGAAATGCAGTCATTGGCGTTGTCAAGATCGGCAATCGTGCGTGCCACACGGAGGAGTCTGTAGTACCCCCTGGCGGAAAGTCTGAGTTTCTCGGCTGACTGGGTCATTAATGTCCGGGCATCTTCTGAAAGATTGGCGGTGCGTTCGATTTCCTCCCCCGATAAAGTGCTGTTTGTATCATGATCGTTACTTTTTGAACTTTTAAGGGTATTTGCCCGTGCGGCCTGGGCCGCGCGCGCCTGTGCAACCCTTGCGGAAACGGCTGCGGAATGCTCGCCTTTTGCCGGTGCGGCCAGGTCGGAAAACGCTACGGCGGGAAGCTCGACGCATAAATCGATACGGTCCAGCAAAGGCCCTGAAATTTTTGCCTGATAATCAGTGCCGCAGCGGGGTGCCCGCGTACATTCCCGTTCCGTTTGACCAAGATAGCCGCATCGGCAGGGATTCATCGCGGCAATCAACTGGAACCGTGCGGGATATGTTACATGGTGATTTACGCGCGCGATCAGGGCCTTGCCCGTTTCAAGCGGCTGGCGAAGGGATTCCAGAGTTGCGCGGGCGAATTCCGGCAATTCATCCAGAAACAGTATGCCTTTATGAGCCAGGGCAATTTCACCCGGCTTTGCCTTTTGTCCGCCTCCGATTATGGCCGGCAGGGATGCCGAGTGATGGGGATCACGAAACGGCCGCCGGCGGAGCAAACCGCCTTCGGGGAGGCTGCCTGCAAGAGAATGTATCATTGAGACTTCAAGCGATTCTGACGGTGTAAGGTCCGGCAGAATACCCGGCATAGCATGGGCCAGCATGGATTTGCCCGCACCCGGCGGCCCGATCATAAGCAGATTATGGCCCCCGGCTGCCGCAACTTCCAGGGCACGTTTTGCCGTTTCCTGTCCCTTGATATTCGCCATATCGGGACCGGCGTCATAATCCCTTTCGGGTTCGGACAGCCATGCTTCCGGTTGTTCCAGAAGCTGCGTGCCCTTGAGGTGATTAATAAGCTGCAGCAGATCATGCGGGGCAAGAATTTCAAGATCCCCGGCCCAGGCTGCTTCCCGGCCGCAGGCCTTGGGACAAACCAGACGGCAGCCTTGTGAAACGGCGTGTATGGCCGCAGGCAGCACGCCGTTGACGGGACGGATTGTTCCGTCAAGGCCCAGCTCGCCCAGCACAACACAATCGAGCAGATCCTCCTCCGGCAGTACCTCCATGATGGCAAGCAGGGCAAGGGCAATGGGCAGATCGTAGTGCGATCCTTCTTTGGCCACATCGGCAGGGGCAAGGTTCACCGTCACGCGTTTGGCGGGAAGGGACAGACCGATCGATTGCAACGTGCTGCGCACGCGCTCGCGACTTTCGCCCACAGCCTTATCCGGAAGGCCGACAATGTTAAACGCCGGCAATCCGTTTGTTATCTGGACCTGGACTTCGATGTCGAGAACCTGGATACCCTGAAAGGCAATTGTTTTAACGCGTGATACCATGGGCTGAATTATCCGGCCGTTATCCTTGTTCGGTTGTATCGAAGGTACCATATGGCAATCCCGACGGAATGAGAAGAAAAATGTGCTCTGAACCGTCTTTATGATTAAACGCCGGTGGATTTTTACGAAAGAATCGGATGTAATTTATTCATGCAACAATATCACGATCTTTTACGGCATGTTCTGAATACCGGGGTCAGGAAAGAAGACCGGACGGGCACCGGTACGTTGAGCGTTTTCGGATATCAAAACCGCTACAACCTTTCCGACGGGTTCCCGCTCGTAACAACAAAGAAACTGCATGTGCGCTCGATCATTCATGAACTTCTCTGGTTTTTAAAGGGGGATACGAACATTGCCTATCTCAAGGATAATAACGTCCGGATATGGGACGAATGGGCCGATGAAAACGGTGATCTTGGACCGGTTTACGGGCATCAGTGGCGGTCGTGGCCCGCACCCGAAGGCCGCAGGATCGATCAGATCAACCAGGTCATCAACCAGATTAAAACCAACCCGGACTCCCGGCGGCACATTGTTTCGGCCTGGAACGTGGCTGAAATCGAAAACATGGCTCTGCCGCCCTGTCACTGCCTGTTCCAGTTTTATGTGGCGGAAGGAAGGCTTTCGTGCCAGCTTTATCAGCGCAGCGCCGATATTTTCCTTGGTGTTCCGTTTAACATTGCATCCTACAGCCTTCTGACCATGATGATGGCGCAGGTTACCGGATTAAAGCCTGGTGAATTCGTTCATACTTTCGGGGACGCGCATTTATACCTCAATCATCTGGATCAGGCACGGGAACAGCTTGGCAGGGAACCTTTCCCCCTGCCGCAGATACGGATCAACCCGGATGTTAAAAGCATTTTTGATTTCGGGTATGAAGACTTCGAACTCGAAAACTATCAGGCCCATCCGCACATAAAGGCACCCATAGCGGTCTGAAATGTCTGTTCAGGACGCCGCCGCCATCTATCCACACGTCCTGCCTCAATTCCCTTATTAAAACTCCAGGTTTTTGCAAATACATGCATTTCACCCCTTGATGAAAATGCGAATTACTCTTAATGTAATATTCTTTGAAACTGATTCTCATTATCATTTACATAATTTTACAGGAAAGCAATGCTGGACAATACCACAGAATATGAACCGGAGCAGCCAGGGGACCAGGCAGGGGAACAGGCACAGGACACCCGTGCTCTTGAAAACGACGCAATGATCAAGGTGGCGGCGTCTTATCTTATAGACCGAAGCGACAGAGGTAACGGGACAAACATTGCACGGAAAGGTGACAAACCGGATCAGGTTATCGAGGAAACATGCGCGGCGCTTTATGAACTTGGCGTCCGGCACGGCCTGTCAGAGCCCTTGCGGGAGGTATTGGGAGCCTACGTTGATAAACAGGGGCGCAAATATCTTGAACGCGGGCCGTCCCAGCTTTACACAAGGATTATAGTCGCAGACAGCCCGCCGGAAGATCTTCCGGATCTCAGGGATTTTCATGTTGTAATTATCAATGCAAGGCGGAAGTCCGATCTTGGCGCAACAAATATAAATCTGCGCTATACAAATACAGGGACGGCCATGAACGTCAGCGAGGAAATCGATGCGGCGATGTTTTCCGAGCTGCAAAAAGAGAAATCGCTGATCATCATTTTCGGAACACTGTCCAGTGACAGCAGAAGTATTGGGACTTCCCAATCGGTGGATCAGAATGCGCAGGCTGCCCCGAACGGTATTGGAGAGCCTTCTACCGGCGCGGTTAATGAAACGGCAGACCCCGTAACCGCCGAGGGCGTTGAATTTCATAAGGATGCGGAAATTCCGTCTGCAGACCCTGTTCAGTCTTTACCGGAAACGGGTGAAGGATTAGAAACGTCAGAAGCAGGTAATGCAGGCGAAACCAACCCTGTTCCCGATGGGGCTGAGGCAGATGCGTCCGGGCTGGACGTGTCTCAACCCGAAGCACCGCAAGCCGAATCCCAACAGGGTGAACCGTCCCAAGCCAATGGCACGGAAAGTAATGCGCCGCAAGCTGAAGCTCTTCAGGGTGATGCACCGCAAGCCGAATCCCAACAGGGTGAACCGTCCCAAGCCAATGGCACGGAAA
>CAYLKN010000018.1:36267-42609 GCA_964384335.1 uncultured Pseudobdellovibrionaceae bacterium | reverse complement strand
CCCGGCCAACGATAACTTCCCGCCGGGGGAGCGGTAAGGAGCAACATGCAAAGGGGACACAATAAGTTTATTGTGTCCCCTGATGTTATTGGTGTAAAATGTAAAAATGAGAAAAGTGATGGTTTTTGTATTCATGGTACTGTTTTTTGCGAACACGATCGTGATGTCCGCCCGGGCAAAGCCATGTGTTAACCACGACGCCACTGAAATCGGTCATGATATGGGTACGGAGGCGGAGTCAGACATGCCGTGTCATAACGAAAATCTTCCGAATACAAATGACCGCAATAAACATTGTGACGGAATATGTCTGTGTCTTCATGTGTCAATGAGCCAGACCCCGATTATCAATGATTACGAGATATTAAGGCGCCCTGATCTTTCAAAACAGCAGATTGAAATTTTACACGATGTTCCTGTATCCATAACCCTTTTACCGCCGCGCCGCCCTCCAAAATTATCCTCCTGATTTTTGTTGAATTTTTAATAACAACTTAACAGGAGGATTCCATGAGAATTCTATACTCTACAGCCCTTTTGGGCGCCCTTCTTGGAATGGGGCTTATTATTCCACATAATGCCGGGGCTCGGCCTGTCTCTTATCCCGGAGGCTGGACATCCATGCTGATGAATAACGGGGATATGCATTCCTTTCATCTGCATTATTCGCCAACGGCCAGATATTCAATCGGTTTACGTTCGGCCTATCACCGTAATGAAGATTACTGGCACAACGCATTTCAGCTGAACAATCTTCTCAAACGCTGGAACAATCCGGACAGTCAGGCCAATCTTTATCTTAAATCGGGTATCGGCGCGGCGTACAGCGATGCCGGAAAGTTTGACGGGGAAATTGACCCCGCCGCCTTTACCGGTATCGCCACAGATTGGGAAGACCGCCGTTATTTCATATCCTATGAAAACCGCTATATCGAAGCCGGGGATATATATGACGGATTCCATCAAAAGGCACGTGCCGGAATCGCCCCCTATATCGGGGATTACGGCGATCTGCATACCTGGCTGATGCTGGAGGTGGAGCACGAACCCGAAGATGACAATAAATTCACGGTCACACCACTTGTGCGCTTTTTTAAAGGCGTCCATTTAATGGAAACCGGGATCAGCGATCAGGGCGACGTGCTTTTCAACTATGTCATTCGTTACTAATCAAAATTGAAAGGATTAAAACCATGAAAAAACTACTTTTAACAACTGCACTTCTTGTTTCACTCTCAATGCCGGCTTTTGCAATGCATCCGGGCGGCACAGTCTATGCCGATGTCAACGGCTTGATCTGTGACTTTTGCGCCCGCGCTCTGGAAAAAGTGTTTGGTAAAGAGGAGGCCGTGGAATCAATCAATGTTGATCTGGATACCAAGGTTATCACCATTCATTTTAATGAAGGGCAAAGCCTTGACGATGAAACAATCGCAGAACTGATTACGGATTCCGGTTATAACGTAGAGGAAATCAGACATGGCGAAGAATAATTCCGAGACATCCCTCAAAGTCAGCATGTGGCGGCAGACACTTCTGCCGTCACTCTCGCTCTTTACCTCCGTAGGGACGTTGCTGTGCTGCGCGCTGCCGGCCTTGCTGGTTACGCTCGGCATGGGGGCGGCTCTTGCCGGGCTGGTGGGCGCTGCGCCTTGGCTATCGGTTGTTTCAGAATATAAGGAAATCGTCTTTGCCGTGGCGGGCGTTCTCATCACGGCAGCAATTGTGATGCAATGGCGCGCGCGCCATGCGCCATGTCCGGCAGATCCGCTTAAGGCAAAGGCCTGCGCGAGATTAAGAAAGATAAGCCGGGGGATATTGATATTCTCTATTCTGATCTACCTGACAGGCTTTTTCTTCGCGTTTCTGGCGGCAGACATATTCTACGGATAAGTATCGAAACAGGCCGAATTAGGAACTTTTCGACCTGTTTTTCATTAAAAATATTGGAGGAAATAATGTCAAAAAAAGCAATTGTTTACCGTATGGTCATGGACAAACATATTTGTCCTTATGGTCAGAAAACAATCGATTTGCTGAAAAGCAAGGGATATGAAGTTGAAGATCATCCCCTGACCAGCCGGGAAGAAACAGATAAATTTAAAGAAAAGCACGGCGTAAAAACCACACCGCAAACCTTTATCGATGATAAACGTGTCGGGGGCTATGATGACTTAAAAGACTTTTTCGGGAAAAAACAGGAAGGCACAACCTACAAGCCAATCATTGCGATCTTTGCAACAACATTCCTGATGGCACTGTCAACGGCATGGGCAATGGGGGAGTTAAATGGCGTGAGGGTTGTTGAGCTGTTCATCGCGATCAGCATGTGCGTTCTGGCCATACAAAAACTGGGCGATCTCGAGGCCTTCAGCCTTCAGTTTCTGAATTATGATCTGCTGGCGCAGAAATGGGTTAAATATTCTTACGTTTATCCGTTTGTGGAGATGCTGGCCGGCGTCGCCATGATTTCCGGTTTTCTGACAATTATAGCGGCACCGGCCGCCTTATTCATTGGAACAATTGGCGCCATATCGGTATTCAAGGCCGTTTATATTGATAAGCGGGACTTGAAATGTGCCTGTGTCGGCGGCAATAGCAAGGTGCCGCTTGGCTTTATATCTCTTACTGAAAATCTGATGATGATGGCGATGGCCGTCTGGATGTTGCCCGGTTTATAGTCCGATGCAGAGATACCTGGAGTTCACTCTGAAAAAACACTGAACATATAAATTTGTTTTCTCAGGCGTCGTAAACAAACAATCCCGTTTTTCACAGATCGCTATACTAAAACATGAGGCGGTATGTATTGTCATGCTGCAAAAATCAAACCACATTTCCCGCGTGGAAAAAACGGAGGCAAACATGAAGATTTTATGTGTTTTATACGATGACCCGGAAAATGGATATCCCCCACATTATGCAAGGGACGACATTCCCGAACTTAAAAATTATCCGGACGGCATGACCCTTCCAACGCCGGATGCCATCGATTTCAAACCCGGTGAACTTCTTGGCTGCGTGTCCGGCGAGCTTGGCCTGCGCAAGTTTCTGGAAGGGCAGGGACATGAATTTATCGTTACATCCGATAAAGACGGCCCGGACTCAGAATTTGAAAAACATCTGCCTGAAGCGGATGTTGTTATTTCCCAGCCTTTCTGGCCGGCATACCTTACCGCGGAGCGTATTGCAAAGGCACCCAATCTAAAACTTGCGGTAACTGCGGGAATAGGTTCGGATCACGTGGATCTTGATGCCGCAGCAAAGCATAACATTACCGTTGCGGAGGTCACGTATTGCAACAGCATATCCGTGGCCGAGCATGTTGTGATGCAAATCCTCGCGCTGGTCCGCAACTTCATTCCGTCCTACCAGATGATACTGGACAGGGGATGGAATATTGCGGATTGTGTTGCACGGGCCTATGACGTTGAGGGTATGCATGTCGGGTCCGTCGGAGGCGCGGGCAGGATCGGATATGCGGTTCTTAAAAGGCTGGCTCCGTTTGACATGACTCTTCACTATCAGGACCGCCATCGCCTCCCTATTGAAAAGGAGCAGGAACTTGGCCTCATTTACCATGAAAGCGTTGAGGATATGGTCGGGCAGTGTGATGTCGTCAGTATCAACTGTCCGCTTCATTCCGAAACGGAACATATGTTCAATGACACTATGATTGCAAAAATGAAAAAAGGCTCTTACCTGGTAAATACCGCCCGCGGCAAAATCTGTGACAAGGACGCTATCGTCCGGGCACTGGAAAACGGTCATCTTGCAGGATACGCCGGTGATGTCTGGTTCCCGCAGCCTGCACCGAAAGATCACCCCTGGCGCACGATGCCTAACCATGCCATGACGCCGCACACATCCGGCACTACTTTGTCTGCACAAGCGCGCTACGCCTCCGGTGTCCGGGAGATTCTGGAATGCTTTTTCAATCAGAAAAAAATCAGGGATGAATATCTGATTATCGAAGGCGGAAAGCTGGCGGGTGTCGGGGCGCATTCATACAGTGCGGGCAACACCACCGGCGGTTCGGAAGAGGCAGCACTTTTCAAAACCGGTACCTAAACGTTCCATACGCTATGCATTTTACAAATGGCCTGGTATTCCCAGGCCATTTTGCCGGGCGGAAAATGACAAAAATTTGTGCGGCGCATTAATGCTCTGCAATAAAAACAGATCTTCGAAGTGTTTGTTTTAAAATGATCTGAATGATCTATAAAATCCCCCTTAAAAAAACATATATGTCGCAAATTGACAATTGTTAAAGTTTTTTGCTGATAACATTAAAGTATATGTGATGAACTAGTTGAAACAGGGCTGTAATTATGCAGTCTTATGTTTAATTCGTAACGCAAACACCAGTTGGAAAGGCCCGAAAATGTTGAAAGTAAAAAATCGTAAAATCCCTGTAAATGTGCGTCAAAGTGGCGATGAAGGCATGCGTATGCTGATTTCCACACGTGTCAGAAAATCACCTTTCTGGCATAAATCTCTTGAAGCGGGTGCATGGTGCTGCACGGTCTATAATCATATGTATCACCCAAGGGCATATGCAAAACCTGAAGATGGCGGACTTATGAAGGAATATGAACATCTGACGCAGCATGTTTCAATGTGGAATGTTTCCGTCGAACGTCAGATTTGTGTTAAAGGGCCAGATGCAGCAGATTTTGTGAATTTGGTTGTCACTCGTGACGTTCATAAAAAGCTTCCTGCCGGAATGGCCCGCTATGTCATTTTGTGTAACGAAAAAGGCGGCATTATAAATGATCCTGTCCTTCTTCGTATTGCCGAGGATGAATTCTGGTTTTCTATCTCCGACTCCGATGTCGTTTTATGGCTGCAGGGTTTGAATGCAGGTCGGAAATACAATGTGGAAATAAGCGAGCTTGATGTTGCACCGGTTCAGATTCAGGGGCCTAAGGCTAAAGATATGATGGTTGACATTTTTGGTGAGGAAATCTTGAATATCCGTTATTACGGCCTTATGGAAGCAACGCTGAAATCAAAGGACGGTTCCATGGAAATGAGCGTTGTTATTTCACGTACAGGTTTCTCCGGTGAAATCGGTTTTGAGGTTTATTTACGTGATGCCACACTGTATGCGGATGAATTCTGGGAAAGAATGCTTTCTGCGGGAGAGCCGCACAATATTATGGTGATTGCACCTTCGCATATCCGCCGTCTTGAGGCCGGTATTTTGTCTTACGGTCAGGATATGGATATTGAAACAACCCCATTTGAAGTCGGTCTTGACTGGCAGGTTGATCTTGAAAAGTCCGATTACATTGGTAAAGAGGCACTGGCCAAACTCAAGGAAAAGGGACCTGAACAAATGCTGGTCGGTATCAGACTGGGTGGAAAGCCTCTTACATGGTACAATGAGGACTTCTGGATCATCGCGGATGAAAATGACAGCGATGTCGGATTTGTCACAAGTGCTTTTTATTCTCCTAGCCTTGACAGCAATATTGCCATGGGATTTGTTCCAGTTAAATATTCTGAAATCGGTACCAGATTGAAAGTGAGACTGCCGAAAGATGGCACCGTTGATGCTGAAGTAGTGCCAAAGCCGTTTAAGGATCCAAACAAGGAAATTCCAAAATCACAGCTTATTGCAAACGCCAAGGCGGCTTCCTAAATTATCTTTTTCTCCTCCTGAAACCCCGGTTCGTAAGAGCCGGGGTTTTTTAATGGATATATCTGCAATTTTATACGACTTAAACGGAAAATCGATTCCACTTGCCGCACAGGCCAATTAGCGACGTTTTTATGCCGTAATTTGAGTAAATTGTGCAAATGCGTTAGAATTAATATTTGTGGGATATATATAAAGGCAAAGGTGGGAAATATGGATTTTGATATCAAGAAGGCCCGGTTTGATGATGTAGAGGACCTGTGCGCCGTTCAGGCGGCAGCCATTGAAGCATTTGGTCCGAGTGATTACAGTGAAAATGAAATCAATGCCTGGGTAGGGAATATTGACATCCCTCATGTACTTGAAACTATGCAGAATGAGGATGCAGAGATTTTTGTTGCCAGGTGTACGGATAATTTTATAGTTTTCGGCTTTTGCGCAATCAAGGAGGATCAGATTACCGACATTTATGTTGATCCTGAGTATGCCTATCAGGGAATAGGATCCGCTTTGTTGCGCAAGGCCGAATGGCATATACGTAAAAACGGAAACAAATCTGTCAGGCTGCTCTCAACTATAAACAGTATCGGATTTTATGAGGAGAACGGGTATGATGCACTTAACACGTTTGAATTCGAAGTTAACGACAACACGTCTCTTAAACTGATGGAGATGAAAAAAAATCTGCGGATGTCTGC
>CAYLKN010000018.1:0-36167 GCA_964384335.1 uncultured Pseudobdellovibrionaceae bacterium | reverse complement strand
AGGTCCTTGTTCATTTCCCGCACATTTTTTGCAAGAGTTGGACCGTCCATGTTCGGCATAATTACGTCCGATATAAGGAGGTCTATCGTTTCGATCGTTTCTTTTTGTATGATATCAAGAGCGTCTTCGGCACACCCGGCATCCAGAACTTTATATCCTTTGTTTTTTAAAGCACGACTGGCAAAAGTTCTCACTGCGTCTTCATCCTCAACCAGCAGAATTGTTGCTGTTCCGGTAAGATCACGTGTTTTTTCCTGTTGTTCCGGTTCTGCCGTTTCTGCATCATTTAACTCAGATGCCGATACCGCCGGAAGGTAAATTGTAAAAGTGGTTCCTTTACCAGGTGCTGTTTTGACATCAAGATAACCATCGGTCTGGCGAACGATACCATAGACGGTCGCAAGTCCCAGACCCGTTCCCTGTCCGATCTCCTTGGTTGTAAAAAAGGGTTCAAAAATACGTTTTTTCGTTTCTGCATCCATACCGCAGCCGGTATCCGTTACGGATATCGCCACCCATTGACCCGGCGGCATGTAGTCATCGATATGTTTTTCGATAGAAGTGTTTTCATAGGTAAAGGTTTCGATCTTTAATATACCTGTATTATCCATGGCATCTCTTGCATTTACCGCAAGATTGATAAGCACCTGTTCAATCTGGCCTTCATCCACTCTTACTTTTTCCAGACTGGCCGCGTGAGAGAGTTCGAGTTCGACATTGGGCCCAAGAAGTCTTCGTAACAGATTCGAAATTTCTGTCAGAATATCCGAAATATACTGCACTTTCGGCTGTAAAGTCTGCTGCCTTGAAAATGCAAGAAGCTGCCTTACCAGGTTGGATGCCCGGTTTGTATTCTGTTTAATCTGATTGATATCTCCAAATGAAGGGTCACCGGGCTTGTGTCGCAGCAAAAGAAGATCGCAAAACCCGGTTATTGCAGTCAGGAGATTGTTGAAGTCATGTGCGATACCCCCTGCAAGCTGACCGATAGCCTGCATTTTCTGGGACTGGACAAACTGTGCTTCCAATGACTTCTTTTCCGTCAAATCGATAAAATGAAGAACTATGTTTTCCTCATTATCTCCACTTGCGTTTTTAAACTTGCGGGCATAAACAGAACATATAACAGGGTTACCGTTTTCATTAAGTGTAATTTCCAGTGGTGAAGTCAGATTTTTGTTTTTGTCAATTCTCTCCATGGCAGACATCAACGTGTCGTAATCCTGATCATTCTCAATAATATCTTTAAGAAGTCTGCCTTCAAGCTTACTGATTTTCGTGCCAAGCAGAGCAGCAATCGCCGCGTTGCAATCATCGATCCTGCCGGTTGGGCCGACCATAATAATTCCAAGCGGCGCTTCCTCAAAAAACCTCTGAAAACGGTCTTCAGAAGCTTTCAGGGCTTTTACCATTTCTTCTTCAGAAGTCAGATCATATGCAATCCCTCGTGTCCTTATGCTGCCGTCGGGAAGTTTGACAATAATCTGATTGACGGAAACCATGAAACTTTTCCCGGCCGGGCCTTTCATGCGCAGCTTCGTGATCTGCTTCATATCGTTATTGTTAGCAATCTGATAGGGCTTGGCTTTTTCCGGCGGAGAAACAATGTATTGATGAAGGTGGCCCCGGTTAAGCAAAGTGGTTATATCTTCACCAAGCCAACGTGCCAAAGTCGCATTAACAAAAACAAAACGCCCGTTCTCGTTTACTGAAAAAAACCCGACAGGGGCGTTATCGGTAAAATCGATAAGTTTTTCCCGCTCTTCGTGTATTGACCGTTCGGCGTGTATTTTGTCTGTAATATCATCAATGCGCCAGTGGATAAAACCTTCCCAGTCTGAAACCGGTTGGGCCGTTACAGAAAACCAGTGCTCATGGTCATCAAGCTTTGTGCTCAGTTCAATCGAATCTGTCAGACCACGATGCGCCTTGTCGGCCAGAAATGTGAAGTGAGACAGAGCTTCCGGATTATTTGAGAACATAGCCGTAAGGGTTTCAAGGCATGGCTCTCCGTGATTCTTACAAAGATCATTGAATTTTGTATTGGTATATACTGTCTTGTCTTCCGGATTTGTAATAAGTCTTGCGCCCCGGCTGCCTTCAATAACTTCATGGAGAAGATTGCGCTCCCTTTCCCGAAGGCTGAAAGTATACAAAAGCTTTCTGGTCATGAGTGCAAGACCGAAAGCACCCGTAAACAAAATCGCGATAATAACGAGAGTGGCAGTATTAAGACCCAGAATATAGGCAACAAAAATACAGATCCCCAGATAAAGAACGGCAAATAGAACAATCAGTGAAATATGAAAGAGGGCTTTTTTTCCGGATCTTTCTTTTTGAACATGCTTGGGGTTAATCGATTTTTTATGATGAGTTTCAATGAATTTTGAATGATCTGTCATAGCCAGACTCTATCGCTTAAATTTTACAGATACAGCTTATCCGGTTTATATTCAATGATTGAAATTGCGAATGCCTGAGAATACCATGGCCAGACCTTTTTCATTTGCCGCGCGAATGACATCCTGGTCACGCATGGATCCCCCCGGTTGAATAAATGCCGTTGCACCTGCTTCTGCGGCGGCAAGAAGCGCATCAGGAAAAGGAAAAAATGCGTCTGAAGCAACCACGGATCCTTCAGTCAGAGATTTAGGCAGTCCGGCTGATCGTGCAGACTGTTCACTTTTCCGCACAGCAATATGAACGGAATCCACCCTGCTCATCTGCCCTGCGCCGATACCGACACTGGCGCGATCTTTGACAAAAACGATTGCGTTAGACTTTACATGTTTACAAATTTTTGATGCGATTATCAGATTTTCCAGCTCAATTTTTGTTGGCTCACGCTCTGTAACCACTTCCAATTTCGAATCGTCAAAAATACTGTCATCTGCAGACTGTACAAGAAGACCGCCCGCTATAGACTTTACCATTAACCGTTCCTGTCCCGGATCGGGCATTTTTCCTGTGGTAAGCACGCGGATGTTTTCTTTGCTCTTAAGAATTGAAATTGCTGCAGGCTCTATTGAAGGGGCAATAATGACTTCACAGAATGTTTCGATTATTGCTGCGGCTGTCTCTTCCCCAAGCGGGCGGTTCAATGCAATGATTCCTCCGTAGGCACTGACCGGATCGCATTGCAAAGCTTTCCTGTAGGCATCGAGAGTGTTTTTTGCGACAGCCGCACCGCAGGGATTCGCGTGTTTGATTATAACAACGGCTGGATCTTTAAATTCCGCAACAAGTTCAAACGCCGCATCAGTATCATTGATATTATTATACGAAAGTTCTTTGCCCTGGACGAGGGTCGCGCTTGTTACTCCCGGTCTTTCTTCGTCTGTGCGGTGATAGATTGCTGCATTCTGATGGGGATTTTCTCCGTATCTCAGCGTTTGCTTTTTTTCTCCTGCAAAGCTTATGTAACGAGGGTAGGAATCCTGATGATTGACTTTGGAAAACCAGCGGGCTATGAGAGCATCGTATGAAGCCGTCCGCGCAAAAGCGGCTGCAGCAAGCTGTCTTCTCAGATTGTACGAAATATGACCTTTGTAATCTTCCAGATCCTTAAGTAACAAAGCATAATCGGCAGGGCTTGTTACAACGGCAACATTATCAAAATTTTTTGCTGCGGAACGTATCATTGCCGGCCCGCCAATATCTATGTTCTCAATACAAATATCCTCTTTATCAGAATGATTTTTGATCGTTTCCTCAAAAGGATATAAATTGACGATAACCAGATCGACGGAGAGTATTTTATGATCATCCATCGATTTTTTATGGGCTTCATTATTGCGCTTTGCAAGTATTCCGGCATGAACCATCGGGTTCAGCGTTTTAACACGCCCGTCCATCATTTCCGGAAATCCGGTGTATTCCGAGATTTCCATTACAGGAACCTGTAATTCACGTATTGCGTTGGCCGTACCGCCTGTAGACATTAAATTTATATCGTATTCGGAAAGTTTTTTTACGAGATCTTCAAGTCCCGATTTATTGGAAACGGAAATGATTGCATTAACCGGCTTTAAGGCGCGGTTATTATCAATGATGGTATTGTTTTCTTCATTGTGCATCTGTTAAACCGCGCATTTTTAAAGAGATTTTATGTACAGACCTCTTCGTTCAGTGTCGGGTATGAAGCGTGAAGACAGGCCAAGGACTGTTTCGGCGCCGCCTAAAAGAAGCATTCCGTCGTCTTCCAGAACGTCCGCAATTTTATTGAGGACTGTGGTTTTTGTAGATTCATTAAAATATATAAGAACATTTCTGCAGAAAACGATGTCAAATTTGCCTGTATTTGTGAAGGGCTCCAGCAGATTCATGAATTTAAAAGTTACCATGTTCTTTATGTGATCCTTTATGTGCCAGAAATTTCCGTCCTGTGAAAAATGTTTGACGAGGTACTGAATAGGCAGTCCACGCTGAACCTCAAACTGTGAATATTTGCCGTTCTTCGCCTGCTCCAGAACTTCGTTTGAAATATCGGAGGCGAAAATCTCTATATTCCAGTTTGCAAAAAGATGGTTCATATCCGTAAGCACCATGGCAATGGAATAGGGTTCCTGTCCTGTGGAACAGGCGGCGGACCATATACGAAGAGTTTTTCTGTTGCTTCGGCGTTCTGCAATTGTTGGCAGGATTACCTCTTTCAATTGTTCATACGGCTTAATATCCCTGAAAAAAGAGGTTTCATTGGTTGTCATCGCTTCCATGACTTCTGTAACCAGATCTTTTCCTGGATTGGTTTTTAATTTACCGGCAAGTTCTTTCAGGCTGGTCATACCCCATCTTTTAACAACCGGATTAAGACGGGATTCAAGGAGATAGGTCTTTTCAGGGCTTATAACAAGACCGGACGTTTTCATTAAAATGTCCTGAAAGACATTAAAATCTGCCTCTTCAATAGCACTAGACATTACACAACCGCCTTAATATCCACTTACAATTTCCTTTATTTTGGGGCCTAATCTGTCAAGGGGCAGGACTTCCGAACACAATCCTGCATTGGCGACTGCACCTGGCATGCCCCATACTACACTGGTGTTTTTGTCCTGTGCAATTACACTTCCTCCTGTCTCCACCACTTTACGACATGATTCCAGGCCATCATATCCCATACCGGTCAGGATAAGCGTAAGCACTTTTCCATCATAGACATCAATAACACTGCGCAGCATATGGTCAACGGACGGCCTGCAGAAATTCTCAGGTGGGTCCTCATTTATATCCAGAAAAATTTCGGAAGTTTGTTTGTTTTTAAATACGGTCATGTGATAGCCACCTGGGGCAACGTATATATTGCCTTTTTCCACTTTCATATTTTTTTCGCCCTCATGACATGGAATATCGGTGTTTTGGGATATATGGTTAGCCAGTATCTTGGTGAATGTTTTTGGCATATGCTGAGTTATAAGAATAGGAATTTTAAAGTCTTTAAAGTTTTTAAGAACTTCAAACAAAGCCTGCGGACCACCAGTGGAACTTCCAATTGCAATAACCTGAGGATTTTTGATCAAAGGGCCAGCTTTTAAAGCAACTTTAGGCTCTTTGTTTTCGGGCTTTGCAGGCGGGGTTTTTTCCTGCAGGGGAGCCGGGAAAGATTTTGTGTCCGGCACAAATCGGGGGGATAAACCGCCCAGAGTACGCACCAGGTTAATGATATCCCGCTTAAAGTCGTGTTGCTGAACCATTTCGCGGCCAGATCCAGGCTTCAGGATACATTCGGACGCGCCTATGGCGAGGGCTTTGAGGGAAACTTCAGCGTTTTTATTGCTTAAAGTGGAGCAGATGATTATTTTTGCCTCAGGATATTCTTTTAAAAGAAGAGGGAGAGCAGTCATACCGTCCATGACCGGCATTTCTATATCAAGCAGAATAATATCCGGCTTTATACGCTTAACAATATCAACGGCGGATTTTCCATTTGCAACTGTAGAGACGATTTTAATGTCGTCGTCTTGCTCCAGAATACGGGAGATTAAGCCTCTGATAACCGCAGAGTCATCAACCAGCATGACATTTACGGTCTTTCCTGTCCTGTTTATATTATTCATATTTCAGATTTTATGTGTAAAAAGAATTATTCCGAATACTTTACCTTGCATCAATAAGGCCAACCTGAAGAAATTTTGTCTCAATGATCTCACTGTCGAAAGGTTTCATGATGTATTCGTTCGCACCGGCATTCATGGCTTTTTCAATCTGCTCCAAACCGTTTTCAGTTGTACAGAACACAACTTTGGGCGTTTCCCCTCCATTCATTTTTCTAAGTTTTAGGAGAAACTCAAGACCGTTCATAACAGGCATATTCCAGTCAAGCAGGATAACGTCAGGCATTGCATTTTGACAGGCCTCATAAGCCTGCTTACCGTCTTCGGCTTCGTCACACTGAAAGCCCAGGTCTTCTGCGATTCTTCTGGCCACTTTTCTTACGACCCTGCTATCATCAACAACCAAACACGATTTCATTCTGTTCATCTTTCCATAGTTATAATGAAATTATTATAATGCATAATTTTCATGCATGCACGGTATTTAGCAATTTAGGTACATCAAGTACAACAAGAAGCTTGTCCTTTAATCTGTATATACCCATTGAAACCATTCTCCAGACCTCGTCAAGTGTTGCGGGTGTTGGTTCATAATCATCTTCACTTAAACTAAGAACGTCTCCCACTTCATCTATAATAAGCGAGTATAATTCGTTTTTGTGTTCGACCACCACGCTCATTTGGTGCGATCTATCGGCACCATCGTTAAGACCCAGGCGTTTTCGCACATTAATCGCCGTAACAATTCTGCCGCGAAGATTCAAAGCTCCTGCAACCTCATTAGGGGCAAGGGGTATACTTGCAACCTCATGACTGCCAAGCACATCCTGCACCTGGAGCACAGGGATTCCAAACATTTGATTTTCAATCTTTATGGTCAGGTAATCACGGGAGGAATTTAGAATCTCCTGATTGTCCGTGGAACGTCTATCCCGTTTTTCCAATACAGTATCAGACACTTTAAACCTCCATAACTTATTTTAAATCACGCCTTTGATACACTATTTTCCTCAGTATCACTTTTGGATAATGTTTCGGATAAGGTATTAAGGAGCGTATCTTTATCAAATTTTGCCACATATCCTTTAAACCCCGCTTCCTTGCCGCGATCAACATCCTGAGGCGTGGCGTATGAAGAAAGTGCGACAAGTGGAACATCTTTATAATCTCCAATAGCTCTTACTTTTTCGGCAAACTCGAACCCATCCATATCGGGCATTTCTATATCACTCACGATAATATCAAAATATTCCCCGGCTTTGATTTTTTCGAGAGCTTCCACTGCGCTTTTCATTGTGGTTACGTTATAACCGGAAACATTTAAAAGAGGTGTCAGCATATTTCTGAAAAACGGGCTGTCGTCTATAAGCATGACATTTTTTCTTCTGGCATTTTCAGGTGATGTTTTTACTGAAAAAGGCTCCTGATCGGGCGATTTGAACCATTCCCTGTCTGCCATCTGAACGTAATAGGATACGTCTATAACATCGGTTGCCTTTCCTTTTATAATTGCGCTTCCCAATATTCCAGACTGACCGCTGTCATACTGTATGTTTATAGAATCTTCTATGATATCTACAATGCGGTCAACGATAAGGCCCATAGACTTGTCTTCATTGGAAAACACAAGAACAGGTTTTTCCGAATCGTCCGATTCGATTCGGATGCTACTATTAAAAGGATGAAGCGGCATAAGCTGGCCCCTGTATTGTATAATCATCTGCTTGGCCGTGCCTTCTATTTCCTTTGGATCAATGTTCTCAAGTCTTGAAACGAGAGACAGAGGTACGGCTTTTGGTGTTTTATCTCCTGCCTCAAACAATAACAGCGATGTTTTGTCTTTGCTTGTATCTCTTTTATGCTCTTCTCCGGTTTCTTCCTCGCCGAGGGCTTCGGAGGTTTCAACATCACCTGTCGTTTTTGCAATTCCTGAAGGATCGAGTATCATAATGACTGATCCGTCACCAAGAATTGTATTTCCTGAGAACAGATCGATATTCTTGAGAATATTTGCCACAGGTTTCACAACTATTTCTTCTGTGTCATAGACCCTGTCCACTATTATACCGAACTGGTAAGAGCCGACTTGTGTCACAACGATATACTCGCTGTCTTTTTCCAATTCGCCTGAATTCTCTTCTCCAGCTTCGGCTGAATGATTTAGCGTGTTTTTGTGTTTAAGCCTGAGGAGGTCACCAAGAGAAACAAGCGGCAGAAGCTGGTCTCTTAACCTGAAAACAGGGGTGCCTTTAATTTTCTCAATCCGGCTGTTTCCGTTTTCAGTTGCCATGACCAGCTCACGAACCGCCAGCTGGGGGATCGCAAAGCGCTCTTTTCGTGTCTCAACGATAAGGGCCGAAACGATAGCCAGTGTCAAAGGTATTTTTATAAAAAAAGATGTGCCTTTGCCTTCTGTGGACTTAAGCTCAATAGAACCGCCGATGCTTTCAATATTATTCCGGACAACGTCCATACCGACGCCTCTGCCGGAGACTGATGTGACTGCCTCTGCGGTTGAAAATCCGGCTTTAAAAATAAAATTTTGTATCTGTGCGGGAGAAAGCTTCTCGATTTCTTCTTTGGTTACGAGCTTTTTCTCAATCGCTTTCTTTTTTATCTTGTCAACCGAAAGTCCTTTTCCGTCGTCACTGATTTCAATGATGATATGTCCGCCCTCGTGATATGCGTTAAGGAGAATTCTTCCTGTTTCCTGCTTTCCGGCTTTTTTTCTTTCTTCCGGCGATTCAAGACCATGGTCTGCAGAGTTCCTGACCATATGAGTAAGAGGATCTTTAATCATCTCAAGAACCTGACGATCAAGTTCGGTATCCTTTCCCCTCATCTGGAGATCAATTTTCTTTTTCAGTTCAACGCTTATATCTCTGACGATCCTGGGAAGTTTTGCCCATGCGTTTCCAATGGGCTGCATTCTGGTTTTCATTACACCTTCCTGCAACTCCGATACGACCTGGTTCAGGCGCTGCAAAGGTGTTGAAAACTCACTTTCTTTCTGATGTCTGAGAATCTGGAGAAGCTGATTACGTGTCAGGACAAGTTCACTGACCATTGTCATGAGATTCTCGAGGACTTTTACATTAACTCTGAGGCTCTGGGTGGCAAGCTGAGACTCTCTGATCTGCAAGTCCTCTTCCTTATCTTCAGCAACCTGATCTTCAGGATCTTCTACAGTTTCTTCAATATCTGCCGCCTCACTGTCAAGCGTCTGGTCTTCAATATTTTCACCTTCTTCAATCGCGCTTTCGTTGTCTCCTTCGCGTACCTGCGTGTCTTCGGAAACGGAGTCTGTATCGCCTTCTTCCTCGTTACTTAAGGCCTCCTCATCAAGAGATTTGCCTTCATAAGCCATATCAAGCTTTGCAATTAGGGCATCGTCGTTCCCGGAGGGCTCATTTCCAGAAGATTCAAGCTCGCCCAGAATATATTTAATCCGATCAAGACATTCAAAAATAAGAGTTACATATTCCGGGGTTACTTCAAGCTCCCCGTCTCTGAAACGGCCAAGCAGGTTTTCAGCATGATGGGCCACTTTCTCAAGCCTGGGGAGATCAAGAAAGCCACATGTCCCCTTAATGGTATGAATAATGCGGAATATGGTGGATAAAAGATCTTTGTCGTTCGGGTTCTGTTCAAATAAAACAAGATCGTTATCGAGGTCACCGAGGCTTTCATTCGTTTCAGTCAGAAATTCCGCGATCAGATCATCCATGTTTTTTTCTCCCGCAACATGACGTGTTTATAATACTATTTTAAACGCCCAGAATTTAATAGTAAGACTAAATGCGTTAACATCTTCTTACGATCATACAACATTATTGATACTTTTTGGTTTTTATTGCTAACATAAAACCTGAAATACAAGTATATGTCCTTGGGAATGGGTAAAATAAGAATTGCAGACTGTTTTTATTGACTTACTTTGAATATAATACAGTCTTTTTGATTACGGTCAATAACAACGGATATGCCGTAAAAATCAGAATATGTGAAAAGCATGAGAGGAGGAACGAGTTTGGGTTCAAGCTCGTCTTCACTTAAATCTCCGTTTAAGGCTTTCTCCAAATTATCTCTAACACTCACATCGCCCGAGGCAATAACCTTCACGGCATCGTTTTCCCTGAGAACGCTTATTTTCCCGCCACGGGGCAGACATTCCCGCGCCAATACCATCGTACCCAGGACTATTTTCATGAATCCTGGGCCTGGATTTTCGGTCAGAGGAAGAGAGTTATCCCATTCCTGGTAAATTTTTCCGTCGGATGCTGTGTATTTCTGAAAGGCTTCATAAATATCTGCAGGCGATAACGTCCCGCGGGTTGAGCCGGCGCCGTATATCATACGGAATATTTCCAGTCTGATTGTAGCCTGATTTGCACTGTATTTTACAAGTTCGAGGGCATCGTCCTGATGGTCATGGTTGGTTTCGGATAAAAATTCGAGTCCGTTGTTAATTGCGGATACAGGGCTTACAAGCTCATGACATATATATGAGGCAAAATATTCAAGGGTTTTTACATTCATGTTTTTTCGGCTGACACTTATTTTTTCGAATTAAAGACTGATTTTGTCTTACCAGATATTGTTTAAGGGAAGGCCGAATTTGTCAAAGCCTATCTTTACCAATCCTTTGATTTCATTTAAGGCCTCCTCACTTTTTGCTTCCATACGGAGGCTTATTACATTCTGTGTATTTGAAGCCCTGATCAGAACCCATCCATTCTGAAGATTCATCCTGATGCCATCTATATCAATAATTTCGGCGTCCTCGGAAATATTGTCCTTAAGAAAACTTCCAATATCGTCAATAAAACCGAATTTTCTGTCTTCGTCTATGTCTACCCTGAATTCGGGCGTATTGAAAAGCCTGGGCATATGCGCGGTAATTTCCGAAAGCCCTTTCTCGAACCTGGCAACTTCATTCATTAGGCGGATACTGCAATATAATGCATCGTCAAAACCGTAATATTTGTCTGCAAAGAATATATGGCCGCTAAGCTCTCCGGCCAGGGGCGACTGTAACTCGGCAAGTTTGTTTTTAATCAATGAATGTCCTGTTTTCCAGAGGACAGGCTTACCACCAAGGCGTTTGATTTCATCCAGAAAAACCTGAGAGCATTTAATATCCCCAATAATAGGACTGCCCGGATTTGTTTCCAATATCTCTCTGGCGTATATGGTAAGGAGGGTGTCGCCGCGGATAACATTTCCAGTATTGTCAAGAACGCCGATTCTGTCACCGTCGCCGTCAAAGGCAATGCCCATATCGCAGGCATTATCAAGGACAGCATTTCTTAATTCCTTAAGGTTTTCGTCCACTGTCGGATCGGGATGATGGGCCGGAAAGTTCCCATCCACTTTTTCATTTAAAAGAATATGTTCACCGGGCATTTGTTTCACCAGTTCCTGAAGAACGTTTCCCGCAGCTCCATTTCCAGGATCCCATGCTATTTTTAAAGGCCTTGCCAAGTTCAGATCTTTGAGAAGTCTTTTTATATAAGAATCCTGAACGCTGTAATCTTTTAAAAGCCCTTTTCCTTTGGCAAAGGCACCTGATTCCGCAATTGTTCCCAGCTCCTGAACCGCTTCGCCGAAGACCGGACCGCCCGATAACGTGAGTTTAAAGCCGTTATGAGAGGGCGGGTTATGAGACCCGGTAACCATTATACCGCCGTCAGCCATACGGTCTTTTACGCTGAAATACAGCATTGGCGTGGGGCCAAGACCGATATTTTCGACATCGATCCCTGTTGATAAAAGACCGCTTATCGTTGCCTCGGCAAGTTGCGGGGAGGACAGACGTCCGTCATACCCGATGCATACATTTTGTCCGCCTTTGTTCCGGATAAATGTTCCAAAAGCCCTTCCAAGAGCGACGGCGTCGTTTTCATCAAGATTAACCCCGACTTCACCCCGGATGTCATATGCTCTCAGGATTACGGGATCAAAAATATGAGGCTCAGAATTTAACATTTCCTCGTTTCTGGACTGTGTTACAGGCAATTCAGACATTTTGTCCCCTTTCGTAAAATTCAGCCGTTAGAATTTGTATTGTGACTTGGTGGCTCAATAAATTATTGGATTTGTTTGTAGAAGTGATCAATAATTTTTTCAACATCATCTTTTATATCAGGATCTGACAAACTGAGTGCTATATTGGCTTCAAGAAAACCGAGACGGCTTCCGCAGTCATAACGATTTCCCTTAAACCGCAATGCATGAAAAGCCTGTTTTCCAATAAGCCGCGCCATTGAATCGGTCAGCTGAATCTCCCCGCCTGCACCTGTTTCAAAAACTTCGAGATAGTCAAGAATTTCAGGCTGCAGAATATAACGGCCGATAATAGATAATGTTGACGGTGCGTCTTCCGGTAACGGTTTTTCGACCAGACCTTTGACAGAAATAAGATTTTTATCCGGATCGTCATCCGTATCAACAATCCCGTATTTTTTTGTATCCTTTTCAGGAACATTCATAACAGCAACAACATTGCCGCCTGTTTCTTCGTAAGCTTCGACAAGCTGGCTCATACATCCTTGTTTGCAGTTAATAACGTCATCGACAAGAATAACTGCAAAGGGCTCGTTATTTATCAGTTTTCGTGCACACCATACAGCGTGGCCAAGGCCCAAAGGCTTCGCCTGCCGTGTTAAAAACAGGCTGCCTTCCGGCATCTGGCTGCTTGCAACCTGCTTTAGCATATCGTGTTTGCCGCGTGTTTCCAGCGTATTCATCAGTTCAGGCTGATAGTCAAAATGCTCTTCAATAGCTTCTTTGTTTCTCCCGGTTACGAATATGAATTCCTCTATCCCCGCTTCCTTTGCCTCCTCATAGGCGTGCTGGATAAGGGGTTTGCCGGCAATAGGGATCATTTCCTTAGGTACAACTTTTGTTGCCGGCAGAAATCGCGTGCCCAGTCCGGCAACGGGAAATACGGCTTTTCTTATAGGTTTATGCCCCTTCATTACTTTACTTAATATCAGTGTTTTATTGAATTCAGATATTGATTGCATAATTGCACATCTTAGACAATCGCCAAATCATAAAAATTTGATGATCAATATACGGTATATATAAACTCGTAAAATACCACTGCCGCAATGGCTATGCTAAACCCAAAACCTGCCGGAATTCTGGTTTCGCCAAGCTTTGTTTCTTTTTTGAGTTTGTATTTTGCGTAAAGAAAGATTATCAGGCCGTGTATTAGTCCAATGAAACTGCCCAGTGCAAGCGTCATAAAGATATTTTCAAGCCCTGTCCAGAATCCTCCCGCCGCTAGAAGTTTGATATCGCCGATGCCGAAAACATCCGCACCTTTAAGCCGGTTTGCGATTTCGCGCACGATAATCAGAAAAGCGGTAATCATTAACATTCCGCTTACAGCCATATAAGGATCCACGAACCGCCAGCCGGTGAGGAAATGAAAACAAATTCCGGAAAAAAGAAGCAATACGACCAGAATATTCGGAAGAATGTATTTCACCAGATCATAAACTGAAAGGGCGGCTAAAATTAAAAGCCCAAAACATAAAATTGTCAGATCAAGGTTACTTAACATGAAAAGGTTCAAATTAATTGAAGGTTTTACTCTTGCATAATGTAACTAAACTACATTATCATAAGATATATCAAGGTTCATTCGTCCGAATCTTCCATTCCAGCCTAACTATATCTTTACTGATTTTTCTATCGTTAACGCCGCAATATATTCATGCTTTATTTTTTTTCTTCGCTTAAGTCTCCCGTTTCAAAGGGTTTTTGGAGGTTTTTTTGACAGACGATTCAGGTAAAATTCTCGTGGTGGAGGATAATGCATTCGTCAGGATGCAGATTGTTAAGTTCATATCGGAAGAAACAGGATTCGAGGTCGTTGAGGCTGAAGATGGCCGGGACGCTCTCGATAAAGATCTTTCCGGGATAGTTATGATGTTTGTGGATGTCCGGATGGAGCCAATGGGTGGATTCGAGTTTGTTCGGAATCTGAGCAGTGAGGATATAAGGGTGCCTTTCGTTATTATTACTGGTGACAAGTCGGCGGATATTCTTCATCAGGCAGATAAAGACGGGGCGGCGGCAGTTCTTATGAAGCCGATCGAAAAAGACAGGCTTGTGATGATGGTAAGGCGTATTGCTGCCAGACACAAAAGGAGTGACTTATGATTGTGCTTAATATGGGCTTTATGCGCTTTTCTAATCTGTGTCTTGGGATGAGGGTTCTCCTTGCTCTCCTTCTCGTGATCCCTTTTGTGTCTTCATGCTCGCCCGCTGATGTTCCTGATGCCCGCTTTCTTGATGTTCCTGATCCGGAGAGGCCTGATAAGAAACGAAAGGCTGTTAATGATGGTGAAACCTCGGTTGTGAGAATACCTCTCGGTGATGGTGTTTTTGTGCCTTCGGCAAGAGGCATTGACAGGCTGCCTTCTGATGAGGTCGGGCCTTACGAGCTTCGTTCCGAGCCGCTGGCGACTGCGCTTAAGCTTATTCTGGCCGACTATGATATCCCGCTCGCGTTTGAGACGGAAGATGCCTTTACTCAGACTGTTACCGTGACGGGTTTGAAGGGCAGGGTAGACAGGGTTATATCCAGGATATGCGGGTTTGTGGATCTGTTTTGCGCGTATGAGGATGGAATGCTTGTCGTCAAAGAGTCACAAACATTTGCTGTCACATTGCCACCGATCGGCAATGAGGAGGGGTTGACCCAGTTTCAGTCCGGGCTGGCTTCCATACTCGGGGGTGATGGTGATGTTGTTCTTGATCAGTCGAGCCGTTCTTTGATCTATTCTGCTACTCACAGAACGCAGGATAATGTCGAGGCGTATTTCAGACACCTTCGCAATAATACGGCTATGATCGTTTTTGAGTTGTACATCTGGGAGGTTCAGCTCGAAAATAACAACAGCGCCGGAATTAACTGGTCAGGATTTTTTGATCTGGGCCGTTATGGTGTTGATTATCAGATTGCAGGCGGTGCGCCCTCGCTTGAATCCAATGTCAGTCCGATTGTTATAGGTCCGGTCGCAACGTCAAACGCAAACGTCGAAAGTAATGAAATATTTGAGTTCATATCTGAATACGGTGCTGTGAAGGTTGTTTCCCAGCCTCAGCTGACGATGCTTTCGGGTTCTGAAGCTACGCTTGATGTAAGTGAGACGAGGAACTACATCAACGAGATTACAATCAGTGAAAGTGCCGATGGAACAAGTGACAATTTTTCCACTACAACTGATGAGCTTGTGACGGGGTTAACGATTACAATTACCGGGCAGTGGGATAATAAAACAATATTTGGAAACCTTTCGATTGAGGTTGATGAATTCATAGAGTTCCAGGAGTTTCCAACGGGTACTGACGGCACTCTGAATCTGCCGAGAACAACCACCAGGTCTTTGCAGACACAGATTCGTATCCGCCCCGGCGATACCATGCTTGTTGCCGGTCTGGTGAGCGAGAGGGATAATTATGTTTCCAGTGGTCCTGGTTCTTCTGCTCCCGTGCTGCCGACCGCAAGAACTACGGAGTTGCAGAACAGCGAGCTTGTTTTCCTTCTCAGGCCTCGTGTCGTCATTTTTGAAGATATGGACGATGATTATGCGGACGAAGTGGAAAAAGCCGTTTCCGCAGTTAAAAATAACAAGGAAGAAAAGGGTTCCGACACGGACCCTTCCGTGATCGACGGAGTACAGGAAAATGCTTCCGATATTTTCGCGCCGGTATCCGGTCTGGAAAAAACCCTGGGCCCCACGTCTGATAGTGGTTTGCGCAGGGCAACCAGTGAGCAGTTGTTGGGTATGATGTCTTATGATGACCTGTTCGGTCAGGACAAAAATTCTCGCCGCATTGACTCCGGGTCTGCTTTTAATGCCAGGCCTCTTCCTCCCGTGAGGAGCGAGCAGGTTAGTGCAACAGTTCCTGAGGCTTTTTCTGAAGGACGGCGGAGTGTTGATGACGCAGGCTTGAATAAAAACAGTGCCAGTACCGTTTCCATTCTTGATTATAAGGGTCAGGATCACAAGGAGCAGGGCGCTTCCGGAGTGTCCGGCTCTGATGTTGAGGGCAGGAACCAGGTGGTCGGGGAATCTTTGGAAGTTAACGAAAATTATACTTCTGAGGGCTATAATCAAAATATAAGTCACCCTGTAGAGAATTAGTGATGCTTGAAAAGACAAGAAAAATTATTTGGTCAGTATTGCTTGGGATTGCGCTTGTGTATCCATATATCCCGGGTTCTGCCTTGGCGCAGTCGCTTGGATTCGGTGATCCCGGCAGTGAGAAGGGAGATAGCGGCGCGCCCGATCTTGTGGCATCAAATGAAGAAATAGAGGGCGGTACCTTAAATGTCGGTTCGACAGCCCAGATTATAGCACTGTTTCAGAATTCCGGAAGTTTTCCTGTCAATATTGTCGATGTTCAGCTTTACCCATCTTCAAATGTTGCTGTTAATATCGCTGAAAATCAATGCTCACGTTCACCTTTGCCTTCAAAGGCTGAATGTGCCATCATTGTTTCCGCGAAAGCGCTGCAGGCGGGTGACTGGCGCATAGAGATGCTTGTCGGTCACAACGGCCAGTCCAGGCTGTCAACGGCAACCATATCCGGCGAAATTGAGGCACCCGATGAGGGGGAAAGCGATTTCGTGCAAAGCGATTTTCAGATCAATCCAGGTGAACAGCTTGATTTTGGCGTTCTCAATAATCGTTCCACTCTTGTGAGGCCGGTAACATTTACGAATAAAACAACGGAACCTATTGAAATCCTGAATGTTGAGCTCGAAGCCGCTCAAAACTCGGGACTCAGTATAAGGAGTGAATGCCGGATTCTTCTTCCTGCGGAAGCCTGTGTGATTTCTGTAAAGTGGGAGCCTTTGAAGACAGGGCCGATAAACGGGATACTTCTTGTAAAACACGATGGGTCTTCTGCTGTTGCGCAGGTTGATATAACTGGTGAATACGACCCTGATGTAGTGGCCAGTGCGACAATCTATCCGGAGCCTATAGCAGGTAAGGGGCTATTGATTTCAAGTCTTGAACAGGTTGATTTTGAAGAAGAGGTTGATTCACCATCCATTATTACGCTGAGCCTGATTAATGTGGGGGATGATCTTGTGAATCTGATTAATATTGAACTTCCCAATACAGATAACGGTCTTACTCTTGAAAAAATGGGGTGTATGCTAAGAGACAGTCTTAAGCCTTATGAGGCATGCATTCTCACGGTAAAATGGGTGCCTTCCAGACCCGGGCCGATAATAACAGATATCCTTGTTGAGCATGACGGTGCACGCGGTACCCTTGTTGTGCCGGTCAGAGGTGAAGCCGTATCTGCTTTCAACAAGTCTCAGCTGGCGATTTCAAACACGGGAGTCGAGGGAATGTTCGAGGTTGATGACGCTATGCTGGGCGCTGATATTGAAGAGGAAGGCAATAGGTCCGCAGCCCGAAGCGGTACATCAGGAAGAAATGCTTTTAATGCACTGGATGCCGCAGAAACAAGTCTGGATGGTTTTTTTATCACGTCTCTTTCTGCATCGCGGGCGGTTATTTCAGGTCCTACAGGAAGTAAAATCGTAACAGATGATGAGAAGATTATTCTTGGCGGTTCCCTGTGGACCCCGAAGATACTGGAGGACGGTATTGAACTGAGAAATAAAACTCAGTCATTCCTTCTCGTATTCGATAAATCCCTTCCAGTCAGAGGAAGTAACAGGACATCAAAGGTAACTTCGACTGGCAATACTTCCGACGACGAAGATACCGATTCATAATTTCTTAATCAGTTCAGGATAGGCTTCGTGCATGAGTGATGATAATCCGGATAGTGGCGGTGAGGTAAAATCGGACGGATGGGACGGCGTTGATCGGCGTAAATTAAACCTTCCGCCGCCTCATGGTGTCGATCGCCGTCAAGGCGGGAAACAGGGAAGAAAAAAATCACGCGGTGGGGCAAAAAGAGAATTATATCTCGATATGATCCAAAGGGAACGGGCGCTTTTGCTTGAAACAGGCGTATCCCGTACCACCGATCAGCTTCTCCAGTCCGCAGGCGTTATTTCGCAAAGGGATGATAACGATGCGACCGGGAAAGACACTGCGACAGGTGACCAGCTCAGAACACTCGTTCCAACCCAGGCATGGATGCCGATCAACGTTCATATTATAGGACTAGTCAACGGGACATTAAAAGTAGCACCTCTTGATGATTTGTCAGAAACGCAGATTGATAATCTTAAAAAGACTGTAGAAAGATGCGGTTTTGTTGTTGAAAAGGTTGAGACTGAGCTATGGGACAGAGCCGAGCTTTTTACAACTTTAAGACGTGTGCATGATCATTCCGCAGACCGTTGTGAGAAAACACTCACTGACTGGCTCAACGATCTGGATAATGGTCTTATGCTTAACCAGTTTCTGCGGGATATGCTGGCTGAATCGATTCAGTTGCGGGCTTCTGATATTCACCTTTTGCAAGATAATGCAACGGATACACCTAACTGGATAAGATACAGAATTGATGGCGATTTGATGCCGATGCATTTATTACCGGCCGATGCCATGGCGCGACTGACAACTTTGCTGAAGCGGGATGCCGGTCTTAACTTCGGGGACAGGCATACGCCTAAAGACGGTCGTTTCGGATTTACCTGGCAGGACAGAAATATTGATGTGCGTGTTGCGGCAGGTCCCCAGGCGCAGGACGGTGAAAAACTGACTTTACGTTTGCTTGACAGGGCCAGTCTCAAGGATTTTGACGATCTTTTCAGAAGAAATCCTGAAGTTTCAGAACATCTTAAGAAACTTTTAAACCCTTCGATTAAAGGGGAGGGCGGTCTTATCATTCTGTCCGGGCCGACGGGCTCTGGGAAGACAACCACGCTTTATGCGGGTATTCAGGAAATCGACAGGCGCAGACGCCATGTGCTGACTATTGAAGATCCAATTGAATATGAAATGCGGTATGCAACGCAATGGCAGGTCGGTACGAATGATTTTGCCGCTCTTATACGTGCAGCAATGCGGCACGATCCGGACTATATTGTTGTGGGTGAGATGCGCGACGGTGAGACTGTTGAAACGGCACTTAAGGCAGCAGAGTCAGGACATACGGTTCTTTCAACCATACACGCGGATACGGCCATTCAGACTATTGAAAGGTTGCGGTCTTTCATGCCCGTTGAAAGAGAAAAATCGTCAACATACACGCTTTCCCAGCAGATAAGCTGTATTCTGAACCAGCGGCTGATAAAAACATTATGCCAGGGCTGTTCAAAATCAGTACGGGCCGTATCGACCCTGACGAAAGAGCAAATGGATAAGCTTGAGCTTGAGGAGGATGATAAAATCAAAGTCGCCAACTCAAGCGGCTGTGACGTATGCAGCAGGACCGGTTATCTTGGGCGTACGCTTCTGCTTGATGCCTTGCTTATTGACTGTAACCAGCACAATAGAAATGTTTTGTATAATACCCTGATGACCAATCTTAACGATGTTTTAACCGTACCTGGTGTAAAATTTTATCGTAGATCAGGGAACATAAAAGGCCTGGTTAAGGATGGCATGATAGATCCTTATGCAGCCATCAGCCAGCTTGAGAATGCATAGAAGGTTTGTAAAAAATGCGCCAATGGATGGCAGAATATGCAATTGAAACTCGAAAAGGGCCTGTTAAGCAGAACGAATCGTTTTATCTGCCGACAGAAGATCATGTGCGCAACGAAATAGGCCGTTTGGGCGGATATGTTATCTCCATCCGCCCTTATCAAAGATCGCCGATTGAAAGATGGCTGGCAAGGTCCAGCTTTTGGCAAATCCAGCTTTTGCGTGCAATTCAGTTCCGTTCTAAAACCAATTCGCCCGGTGTTGGCCTTTGGAAACTTATATTGGCTGAGGAAAGCCCAAGCCGTCAGAATATCCTTGCGCCTGCAAAGGAAGCTCTTTCCCGCGGAATGGGTATTATATTTGCGTTAAAAAGTCTTAAAATATTTGATCACAGTACAATGGCTATTCTTGCCGCGAGTGAACGCAGCAACCGTTTGCTTGAAGGCATTCCCCACGCAATTGAAAATATCAAAATGAAACGGAAAAATACGGCTGCCCTTATGGGGACCATATCATGGCTGGGAATTGATATTGTCATGATTGTGCAGGCAATGTTGTGGGGGCGGAAACCTGTTCTGGGCTGGTTTGAAGATAACAAACCTACAGATCCTGACAAGCTTGCCGAATTCGAGCTGGTTGTCGGTAATCTGGAATTGCTTTGGAATTTTCTCCTGGTTCTTGCGTTTGCCCTGGGCGGTTTCCTTGCGTGGACTATTCTTTCTTACTGGAACAACCGGGGCAACAAAGACTGGCCGACGGCAAGAATTGTCAGGAGTCTGCCTTTGATTGGCGGATATATGCGGGATATCGGTTTTGCGGACAGTACATCGGCAGCGGCACGGATGCTACGCGGAAACTTACAGGTTAACGAGATGCTGGAACAGGCATCGGAAGCTACAAATGTTCCGGAAGTGTCCCAATTCTGGCTCGATTCTCTCGAAGATCTAAATCGCGGTATACCTCTTGGGTCTGCACTTGACCGTGAACCGATGACCAAACAGGAACGTATGGAAATTGCCGGATTAACGGATCTTAACCAGGTTGCATCGGTTATGGAAGCGATATCGGAAATGAGAACGCAGGCTTCAAAAACCAAACACGCCATGATTGTGTGGGGCGCTTTTGCATTTACTGGTGTTTATCTTTTTATTGCCTTCGGAAGTGCGATTTATGCGCTAACCGTTATGAATATGAGTATGGACAGTATGGTTAATGACCTGTTGCAATCAATGTAAGAAATGGTCCTCTTTTCCATCATGAAGTGGTATTATTTTTAAAACAAGTAAAACAGAGGTTTTAAATGGCTAATATGGATGAAGCATTGTCAGAGGGTGGGATTTCATCTGCGAGGGCAGACGATGTCGCACGCACCGTAAGGGCAAAAAAAACCGAGGCAGATGATGATGAATTTGTTCCCTACCTTCCTACTGAGCTTGTCGGCGGCTCCGTTCCTTACATAGCGGGGGCCGAGGAGCAGACTGTCTGGCATGCCGCCGCCCAGGCCTGTGGAACCGACAATGTCTGTTTTTGTTACTCTGTAGATGAAGGACGAATATGGTATCTCGCAGTTCCCGCAAAGTCGCTTGCAGACAAACCGAACAGCTGGTGTCCTCTGGCTGCTGCGTTGCCTGGAAAAAGTGAATTCTGGGACAAGGAAACTGTGTATCTGTATTCCCAGGAAGGGGCCGCTGCAGGGTTAAGATGGGATCCGGAAACAGGACGTATGCAAGTATTTTCAGGCATGTCCAGGCTGGTTTTGCCAAAGCTTCAAAGCCTCGATGCTAACTTTGTAACGATTAATCCCGATATGGCAGAGCCTGTTTTCTGGATTAACCGACAACTCAAGCTTGAACAGATGTCACGCATGACCACAATGCTTATGATTTTGTCCGGTCTTGCGGTCACTTTGATTACTCTGTTTTATCTTGGGGCAACACAGACAATGATTTCGCTTTTAACTCCGGATCTTGAAGATCTTAAAAAAGAATCCCAGATTGCAGGTGCAGAACTTTACACAAATGCTGCTGAAAGTCTGGAGCCCGAAGCATTTCACCATATACGCAGGATTCAAAGCCTCCTTGACATTCTTTCGGCAAATGGGGGAACACTTGTCGTATATAAGGTGGATGACGGAAAAGTAACCTGGGAGGCACTGGTTCCCAGAGCCATGACCGGGGATACGATTACCAGAATGGGCGCAAAACTGCTTAATCTCGAAGATGACGGGCGTTACCGGATCCGCGGCAGTACGTAAATCACATCTGGTCTAAAAATCATTTTTTGTAAAACGGCATTATGTATTGAAAACGAAGATGTTTTCATATAAGCATTTTCGTTTTTAAAAACGAGGTACTTTAAAATCTTGAATATATGACATTTTCAATAATCGGTACAAGCAGGGAAGAGGGTGTTATTGGCAGTGCGGTTGCCAGCCGCTGGACAGGTGTGGGAGGCAGCACGCAGTTTTTTCGCCCCCATGTTGGCATGGTGAATATGCAGAACTTTTCGAACGTCAGGATTGCCCATGCTATTCAGGACAACATGCAACGCAAGATGAAACTTGAAAGTTGTATTTTTGATGCTCTTGAAACGGATGCTCTGCAAGACCAGCGGCAATGTCTTATTGCGACCATTGACGGCTTCTTTTCATGTTATACAGGCAGCAACTGCGCGGAGTCGTGCCGTGACAAATACGGTAAAGACTGTATCGCCGGCGGCAACAATCTTGCATCGGCAGATGTGGTGGATATCATGATCCAGACTTTTGAAGACAGCGAGGGGATGCCTCTGGCGGAAAGGCTTTTGTTATGTCTTGAGGCCGGTCAGGACGCAGGTGGAGACAAAAGAGGGCAGGAAGCGGCAGGACTGAAAGTTTTTCGTTTGAGTTACCCGCTTCAGCCATTTCTTCCTCTTGACTTGCGAGTGGATCATCACAGAAATCCACTTTACGAACTGCGCAGACTTTTTGAAATATTCGAGGATAACAAACGCTATATGTTTTAGCTGCATTGCACTATGTAATTTTTGCATTGCCCTGTAAATCGCCTCTTGTAAAAGATACTGTCGTTTTGCATTATGCCGTTTCTGTATTATTAACTACATAGGTTTTATAATGAATCTTGATCTGGCCGTTATCGGCAACTGTTCTTTTGCAGCGCTCATAGACAAAAACGCCTGTATTGTCTGGTCATGCATGCCTCACTTCGATGGTGATCCTGTATTTTATTCCCTGATTGATTATCAAGACGGCAGGGCCGATGAAAACTTAAAAGGTTTTTGGGATTTGGAAGTCGAGGATCAAACCCATTCACATCAAGCTTATATACCGAATACGGCCATTGTGGAGACGCATCTTTACGACAAGAACGGCGGTGTTTTAAAGGTTATTGATTTTGCGCCCCGCTACAGTCATTACGAGAGATACTTCAAACCTTCGACAATCTGCAGAATTATAGAGCCTATTAAAGGAGAGCCGCGTGTAAGGGTCAAGATTCGTCCTTCTTTTAACTATGGATCCACATCACCCTATATTACCAGAGGCGGAAACCATATGCGTTTCGTTTCTCCCGATCTTATATTAAGGCTTACAACAGACGCACCAATTATATATCTTGAAAAGGAATACTGGTTCCTGGCCGATAAGAAATATACGTTTGTTTTTGGTGCAGATGAACCTTTGGCTAAAGGTGTTGAGAAAACCGGCGAGCAATGGCTTTTTTCAACCACAGACTATTGGCAGCAGTTTGTCAGATCACTGGCCATACCTTATGAGTGGCAGGACGTGGTTATAAGATCGGCAATTACATTGAAGCTTTGTACTTTTGAGGAAACGGGGGCAGTCCTTGCGGCACTCACTGCATCAGTGCCGGAAGCACCGGACACCCAAAGAAACTGGGATTTTCGGTATTGCTGGATGAGAGATTCTCTTTTCGTTATTAATGCACTCAACAGGCTGGGTGTTACCAAAACAATGGAAGATTATATTCTTTATATAATGAATCTTTCAATGATGGCTGATGATGGACACCTCCAGCCTCTTTATGGAATTGCGCTGCAGACAAATATAACGGAATGGGTTTCAGAGGATCTTGCAGGGTACAGAGGGATGAAGCCGGTGCGTTTTGGCAACAAGGCTTATGAACAACAACAAAATGATGTCTGGGGGTGCGTGATACTCGCTTTGACTCAGTCTTTCTTCGATCAAAGATTAACAAGAAAGGGAACCCTGGAAGATTTTAAACGACTGGAAAAATTTGGAGAACAGGCCGCAAACTCTTTTGATAAACCGGATGCAGGGATTTGGGAGCTCAGAGGAGAACCGCAGATTTATACGTTTTCGGCCATGATGTGCTGGGTTGCCTGTGACAGGCTTTCCAGAATTGCTGCTGTCATAAATATTGAAGATCGCGCTGTGTTCTGGAAAGAAAAAGCGGAAAACCTGAAAAAAGCTATCATTGACAGGGCATGGAACGCCGAAATGAATTCCTTTGTCAGCATATTTGACGGCAATGAACTTGATCCCAGCCTTCTCACGATGCATGAAGTCGGTTTTATAGATCCGGCAGACCCACGTTTTATAGGGACGGTTGAGGCTATTGAAAAACATCTCTGCAAAAACGGATTGCCGCAAAGAAAACAGCTGGATCCTGATTTTGGCGAACCGGACGTAATCTTTACAATATGCGCTTTCTGGTACATTGATGCGTTGGCTGCTATTGGCCGGGAGGATGAGGCACGCGAAAGATTTTCCCAGATACTTTCATTGCGCAATCATCTTGGACTTTTATCCGAAGATTTTGATTTTGATACTGGTGAATTGTGGGGCAATTTCCCTCAGACATATTCTATGGTTGGACTTATCAATGCAGCCATGAGGTTATCGAAATCATGGCGTGAGGCGATATAACAATAAAAAAGCCGGTGAAACACCGGCTTTTATTGTTTTAATAAGAAGTAAATTTTAAATTATGCGCTTTCTCTCAAATTCGTTGCGCTTGTCTTATTCTTTTTAGGGTCTTTCTGAACATCGAAAGTCAGTGTCTGGCCTTCTCTTAAAGAGCGCATACCTGCCTTTTCAACCGCACTTATGTGCACAAATACATCGCCTGTTCCATCTTCCGCTTCTATGAAACCATATCCTTTTTGATCATTAAACCATTTCACTTTTCCGTTTTTTTGCATAGCATACTCCATAATTAATAAAAGTTGAGGCTATCTGCTTAATGTAGATAACCACTGAATTGTCCGGATGCTGTTAAGAAAAGGTCTTCGAAAGATTAATTACAGGATCAAAAAGGATATTCTTCGATCACTCTCAAATATAACCAGGTTCTGACCAGCTTCTGTTCAATTCTTTATTGGTAATGACAGAATACAAAAAAAAAGTCAATTTATTATTAACGAACCAACTTTAGTTTAAGGGCTTAAATAATGAACAAAACCAATGTGAATATAAAAAAATACGTTTATCTTTAGCTGCGGCAAATCTCATTTTGGGCTCGGTATTTTTATCATCATTGCGCCCTCATTTACCCCGCTCTCTGGTATTACAGAAGCTTTCTCCAGTGCAAGGAGGGCCCTTTTTCTATCAATACCCCAGCGATACCCTGAAATCCGCCCGTCACTGCATACAATACGGTGACAGGGTATGGCCAGACCGATTTTATTTGTTGCGCAGGCCCTTGAAGAGGCTCTTGCCGCTTTTGGCTTTCCGATTGCATTGGCAATATCGGAATACGAGCGGGTTGTACCATAAGGAATGGAACGCAGGTAATCCCAAATCTGATTTTGAAATGCAGTGCCGCAGATATCGAGGGGCAGATTTTCAAGGCCGCCGCCATTGCCAGTATGCGATTGTCCGTTTAAATAGCTGTTAATAGTATCAAGCCATTTTTCCCATTGACTGCCGGCAGTAATCCGTGCCGCTTCTTTTTGTGCATAATCAAAATCCCTGAAAAGGGTATTTTTGAGCAGTGTCGGATCGTCCCCAAACTGAAGGTAACATATACCTTTGTCCGTCGCCGCAAGCGCCATATGACCCAGTGAAGTTTCAAAAATTCCATAGTTGATTTTTGTTGTCTTTCTCATCCTGAATAATTCTTAAATACAAAATTAATTTTCTGACCCGTAATTTTTAACAGGAATTCCTGGAAATGAATATATCTGCACGGTGTATTTTGGGGCGGTAAAGGGTTAAAGTCGATTTGCTTGACTATTGTTTTCTGGCTGTTTACGTTTTCGCAATGGCTAGTTTGTTAAAAATTTTCAATCCTGAACAGATTATCATCCCGAACAAGGGTAAGGCACCGACAGGAAAAGGCCTGTTTCCGTGGCTTTGGTATTTTATATCCCCTTACAAAAAAAGTTACATCTTCCTAACGGTTTTTATGATTACACGGGACAGTGTTATGCTTTCCCTGCCATTGTTCTCTGCCAAAATTGTTGAAATGTTTGAAACTGGCAGGGCGTATGAAAACACGGAACATATATGGCTGTTATTTACTGTATTCTCTTTTATAATCGTTTTCTCCTATTCCCTTGTTTTTATACTGTCCGGTATTTCAAATCTAATGGATTTGACTTCCCGGTCATTAAGTCTTCATTCTCTTAATCATCTTCTCGGTCTTTCAATTGACTGGCATGAACTTTCGGGATCCGGTGGAAAGCTTCAGCGCGTGCTTAAGGCACGGGAAAGTATGAAAAATCTGATAGAGCAATATTTTTGGACTATCCTGCCCTATATCGGTCTTTCTGTCAGTTTAACGGCCTCAATCCTGCTGGTGGAAACGCCGGTGGTCTTTATCCTTTTTTTCTTCCTTTATATTTCATCTTACATTGGCGTCATTCTTCTGACCATGGTCTGGCTTAAACAAGGGCACCGCAAGCATAACGAAACTATGGAAGCAGTAGTTGGCAAGGTTTATGAGTTTCTGAATTCTGTGGCAACGGTAAAAGCCTTTACCATGGGAAAATTTCTTACGAATTTTGCAAAAGAGGAAGAATACAAAAGTCATCTGGCGTGGCGCTGGCTTATCACTAAAAATTATACCCGGTGGACTTTCCTCAATATGCTCGCTGCTTTCTGGACGGTCCTTATAATTGGAATGGGTATACATTTTGTTTTAAACGGTCAAATGTCGTATTCATCGCTTGCCCTCGTCTCTTTTCTGTCTTTGACGGTTGTCTGGGAAAGGCTTGAAGTCCTGGCCAGGGAAATTGGGAATATAATCGAGCATATGACCGGAATAGAGCGGCTTGTCTTTACACTCAATCATCAAAACAGTTTTCCTGAAAAACCGGGCGCACCGGAAATGAAGGATGTCAGGGGCAGGGTTTCCTTCAATCAGGTTTGCTTTACTTACAAGAATGAAAAAACAGTACTTTCGGATCTGAGCCTTGAAATTGCGCAAGGGGAGAAAGTCGGTCTGATCGGTCCTTCCGGTGCCGGTAAGACAACACTGGTGAAACTTCTTTTAAGGCTTTACGATCCTGACGACGGTTCGGTTCAAATCGACGGTAAAGACCTGCGGGATGTTGAACTGGACAGCCTTCGCAAAAACATCGCCATTATTCCCCAGGATGTTGCCCTGTTCAATCACCCTGTTAGTGACAACATCCGTTACGGACGGATGGATGCTTCGGATGATGAGGTTATTAATGCTGCAAAAAAGGCGCATGCGCACGAATTTATCAAAGATCTTCACGACGGATACGGCACAATTGTCGGTGAACGCGGTGTGAAGCTCAGCGGCGGGCAGAGGCAAAGAATTGCGATTGCCCGCGCCATTTTAAAAAACGCCCCGATCCTTGTCCTGGATGAGGCGACATCCGCCCTTGACAGTGAAAGTGAAATGTTAATCCAGGAAAGCCTGAAAGAACTGATGCAGGGCAAGACCGTTCTGGCCATCGCGCACCGCCTGTCAACAATCGCTCATCTTGACCGGCTTGTCGTCATGGATCAGGGACGGATAATCGAAGACGGATCGCACGATGCGCTTCTGGCCCGGAACGGCCTGTACGCAAAACTCTGGAACATGCAATCCGGGGGTTTTATCAGTAAGTAATTTTAAGTCCGTATTGAGATAAGAATTTTATTTGTTCGCTGCAGCCGCGTTTATCAATCCCCTGAAAAGGGCGCGCATTGAGGGGCGGTAAATCATAAATTCGGGATGAAACTGCACGCCTATATAAAATCTTCGCCCCGGGTATTCAATGGCCTGGACGATTTCGTTGTCTTCCCGTGCTACCACCCGGATACCTTCGCCCGGATCTTTTACGGACTGGCTATGAATGGAATTCACCTTTAACGTTTTACGATCCAGTATTTTATGCAGCAGCGATCCTTCCTGAATATGAATGCGCTTGCGGGTAAATATTTTTTTAAAAAGGCTGCGCGGTCTGCGAAAATTCTTGTATACGTCTTCCGTATTCAGGTGCAGGGTGCCTTTGTGCATAATATTCATCATCTGTGCGCCGCGGCATATGGCTAATACAGGGATATTTTCAAGTTCTGCACGACGCAGCCAGGCAATCTCCATCTCATCCCGGTTGTGGTCATAAAGATAATCCTTTTTGGGAACATCCTGGAACAAAGGCGGAAAAACATCCGTACCGCCGCCGAGAACAAGCCCGTCCACGTTTTCTTTTTGAACGCTTTCCAGTTTTTGAAGCGTTTTTGGAATACCGCCGCAAAGCCGGACGCTCGATTTAATGCACATAAGCGCAAAATCATAAAGCCGGTTGGGTGTTGTTATGCCGATGACAGGTTTCATGGCTTTCTAAGTATAGTTCCAGGTCAGAAACACCATTAAAATTTCAACTCTTCAGGCAAGTGACCGTGCCGTATCAAAGATCCTATGATAAACAAAATACCAAACGCAGCATAGGGGTCCTCGCCGTTAAAAAGCTCATTTCGGGCCTGTTTCCCGGTTTTTATGGCCTGTTGCAACTGCTTGATTTTCCTGGGAAAATTAAAGCTTTGCGTCACATATTGGGTCAGATAAATGCTGTAATCCTTTAACCCGTCCAGAAATTTGCCCTGTTTCATTTTTTCGGCCGCCGTCTTGCCTTTTTGCCTGATCTGCTCGAATTTTTCATCGGACCGCGTCACATCCTTGATGGCGGAAATCAGCCAGACATAGGGGACTTTCGTTTTTGTTCCGATGCTTGCTTTTCCGGCCTTTTCAACATGACCGTCCACAGTAAGTCTGTAAAGCATCCAGGGAAAATCAATCCCGGATTCAACAGATTGAAAAAGCCCTCCCCAAAATCGCGTATTCACCTCAATCAGTGCAGGTGTGCTTTCTTCGCATTCGTCCCAGATGAAGTCGAATTCGGCGATACCGTTCCATTTTAAAGGTTTCATAAGTTTGCAGGCAACATCGACAAAACGGTCATCATCGACTGTTTCCCGCATTACGCCTGCACCGGATTGAACAGGGAAACGGTGCAGGTTGCGGTAGGCCATGCTTGCCTTCAACTCTCCGTTTTCAAATAACGTGGTCAGGCAGTAATCTTTTCCTGTCGCAAAATCCTGGATAAGTGACTTCTGGCTGTATTTTTCAAGATTTTTATCCCAGTACGTCAACAACTCCTCACTATTGTCCACCTTGTGAATACCGCGGCCGCCAACCTGGTTATAAGGCTTTATCAGGACCGGGTACTTAATCTCATCCGCAATGTTTTCAAGTTCCTGGCGTGTTTCGGGAAGACGGGTTTCGGGTACAGGTACGCCTAATGCCTTTACCGTTTCGGCAAATCTGTCTTTTGTCCCAAGTTTTAAAAGAGCATTGTAATCGGGTGCGGCAATTTTTATATGCTCCTCAAGCCTGTCCCTGTATTTCGCAAAAAGGAAGGTGTCATTAAACACGGGCATAAGGACGTATGGGCGGTTATCTTCAGGTTTGTATTTTTTTACTTTCTCAAGAATATCCGCAATAAATTTTTCCTCATCTTTTTTGGGATCTGTATAAATGAAGTTTGCAGTGACGTAGCGTGAAAAAGACAAAACGGTGAAATCCACACTGTCACATCCGATAATCTCGGCCCCTTTTTTGCCAAGGGAGTGAGCGGCAACAAGCGCCATAATACTGCGCCCGTAAGGTATTATCACCCGTCCTTTTGTTAAATTTTCCTGCGTTTCAGCCATAATTATGCTTTGTTAATTTGATAATCTAAACACCATAAAACGAAAAATAACCCTTTTTTCAATTTTTTTAGTACCTGACTTTAACTTTAAGATGCAGATTCATGCAAATCATCTGCAAAATGAAAAGTGTAATTTTTCCTATGCAAAGAGTTCGGCAATGACCAGGGCAGATCGTGTTCAAATATAGTCACTATGATTATTTCTGAAAAGCTTGGATCTGGCCTAACTTATTGAATCTACCAGCAAATTCATGCGATCAAAAATCGCAGAGCGATTCTTTTTGATCGCGATTTGCTCTAGCAAACCTTTCCCTCATAAAGGCATATATCGTTGACCGGGCAAGTCTGGCAAAGCGGCTTACGGGCTTTGCAGATATAACGGCCGTGCAGGATCAGCCAGTGATGAGCATGCCGCCTGAACTTTTCCGGTACGCGTTTTTCAAGGAATTCTTCGACCTTATCCGGGGTTTTGGCCGGGGCAAGACCGGTTCTGCAGGATACACGGAATACATGCGTGTCCACTGCTATCGTCGGCTGACCGAAGGCAATATTAAGAACAACATTTGCGGTTTTGCGCCCCACGCCGGGAAGCATGATCAGCTCATCCCTGGTTTGAGGAACGTCTCCTCCATGTTTTTCAACCAGCATTTTTGACAGGCCGATCACGTTTTTTGCCTTGGTATTAAACAGACCTATTGTTTTGATATGATTTTTGACGCCTTCCTCACCCAGCGCAAGTATCTTTTCTGGGGTGTCTGCAGCCCGGAACAGAGAAGGGGTGGCTTTGTTAACGCCCTCATCGGTTGCCTGGGCAGACAACACGACAGCCACCAGCAGTGTAAAGGGGTTTGTAAATAAAAGTTCGCCCTGGGGACTGGGTTCGGCCTTTTTAAGTCTTTCAAAGAACTGCGTAATTTCTGCCTGCGACAATTTGGTGCGTTTGCCCATGTGATTTTCCCGGATGCTGATCTATTATTATTTATGGAATAACATAATGTATTTATGAGTATGGCTGAAACTTGGCAGGACACAAGCATCCAGGAACACTTTCAGGGTAACTTTTCTTATACGCTTTATCCGAACCGCTCGATTTCTGTGAAGGGGTTTATTCTGGTGGGTTCCATTCTTGTGGTGTACAGCCTGATTGCATCTTTCTGGTTCTGGGCGCAGGGCGCATGGCCGGTTGCTTTGTTTTTCGGTGTGGAGTACGCCTTGTTATTATGGTTTTTGGTGCGGCACTTCAGGCGGCGGGATTTGAGAGAAACGGTATCTCTTGAAAACGGCAGGCTCATTATCCGCGATTACGGTCGCGGCGACAGAGCCGGGCATGAGTGGGTTTTTCAGCCGGAATGGACACGTGTTGAATTAAAAGACGATCCGTTTCATCAAAACAGGCTTTATATATTTTCAAAAAATCAGGGCGTTCGTATCGGTGATTTTTTAAGCCCATGGGAAAGGGCGGAATTTGCAAGTGTTCTTCGAAAAAGCCTGTGCCGCAAAATGAATATCCAGGTTTAACCTGTTTTCTTGTATAATTTAAATTCTTGACAAAGCGTTATTCAAATCGATATTGCCGATATGGCATTAAAAAATATATATGCTATATATTCATAAATTATGATTAGTATATACACTTTATAAAAGGGAAGTATACGGGTGCTTAATGGTAAGGCCCGGTATAGATTCGCCAACGAAAGGAGAAAAAAATGAGTAAGATAATCGGTATTGACCTGGGTACAACCAACTCATGTGTTGCAATCATGGAGGGGAAAGAACCCCGGGTGATAGAAAATGCGGAAGGTACGCGGACGACGCCGTCTATGGTTGCGTTTACAAAAGACGGAGAGCGGCTGGTCGGACAGCCGGCAAAGCGTCAGGCCGTTACAAACCCGGAAAACACTCTCTATGCCGTCAAGCGTCTTATAGGCAGACGGTTTGATGATCCGGCCATTCAGGAGCTCAAGAAAAACACCTCTTACAACATTCTTAAAGGCGACAACGGGGATGCGTGGATTGAAGCGAACGGCGAAAAATACGCGCCGTCCCAGATTTCCGCCATGATCCTTCAGAAAATGAAGGAAACGGCAGAAAGCTATCTGGGAGAAACAGTTGATAAGGCTGTTATCACGGTTCCTGCCTACTTCAACGATGCACAGAGACAGGCGACAAAAGATGCGGGCAAGATTGCCGGTCTTGAAGTCGAGCGGATAATTAACGAGCCGACTGCCGCGGCACTTGCATATGGTCTTGATAAAAAATCAACCGGCACGATTGCCGTTTACGATCTTGGCGGCGGAACATTCGATATATCCGTTCTTGAAATCGGTGATGGCGTGTTCGAAGTTAAAGCCACAAACGGGGATACTTACCTTGGTGGTGAGGATTTCGACCGGCGCCTGATTGACTACCTCGCCGATGAATTCAAGAAGGAACAGGGTATTGACCTGCGTAATGACAAGCTTGCCCTGCAACGTCTCAAGGAGGCTGCGGAAAAAGCAAAGATCGAACTTTCAAGCTCAACCCAGACTGAGGTTAACCTGCCGTTTATAACAGCCGACCAGGAAGGGCCGAAACACCTCAACATTAAGGTTACCAGAGCCAAATTTGAAAGCCTTGTCAGTGATTTGATAAAACAGACAATACAGCCCGTAAAAGACGCACTGAAAGATGCAGGCCTTAAAGCATCCGATATAGATGACGTTATTCTTGTCGGTGGGATGACCCGCATGCCGAAGATCATAGAAAACGTCAAAGAATACTTTGGCAAGGAACCGCATAAAGGTGTGAATCCTGACGAAGTTGTTGCCGATGGCGCTGCCATTCAGGGCGGTGTTCTTCAGGGGGATGTTAAGGACGTTCTTCTTCTCGATGTTACGCCTCTTTCCCTCGGGATTGAGACTCTCGGCGGTGTGTTTACACGGTTGATCGACCGGAATACCACTATACCAACCCGGAAATCCCAAACCTTTTCAACAGCCGAAGACAGTCAGAATGCTGTAACAATCCGTGTTTTCCAGGGCGAGCGTGAAATGGCGGCTGATAACAAGCTGCTCGGTCAGTTTGATCTGGTCGGTATTCCGCCTGCACCGCGCGGCGTTCCTCAAATCGAGGTTACTTTTGATATTGATGCCAATGGTATTGTCAATGTTTCAGCCAAGGACAAAGCCACAAGCAAGGAGCAGCAGATACGTATACAGGCTTCAGGTGGTCTTACAGAGGATGAGATCGAGAAAATGGTTAAAGATGCCGAAGATCATGCCGATGAAGACAAAAAGAAGCGTGAGCTTGCAGAGGCGAGAAACAGCGCTGAATCTCTCATAAATTCTGCTGAAAGTTCTCTGAATGAGGTTGGCGACGAGATTTCAGCAGAGGAAAAAGAAAAGGTCGAAAATGCCGTCAAGGAGCTTCGGACCGCTATCGAAGGCGAAGATGTGGATGCGATCAGATCCGCATCCGAAGCTCTTTCGCAGGCTTCTATGAAAATCGGCGAGATGATGTACCGCAAGCAGCAGGAAGAAGGCGCGTCAGAGAGTCCGGAAGACGAGGCTCCTGCTGATGAGGCCTCTGAAAACAAGACGGAAGATGATGTTGTCGATGCCGACTTCACGGAAGTGGATGAAGATAAAAACGGCAAAGATGACCAGCAGAAAGCCGCCAAAGGCTGACGCCGGTCAGATTGGTATTTAAATGCTGTTCCCTGCACAGGGGAACAGCGCATTTGTTTTAAAACGGAACATCATGAGAAATCACCGGGATATACAACAGCATGTAAAGAGTGTTCGGTATGCAAGGCTTTTAAATATTGCGCCCGGAGCAACTCCGGAAGAAGTGCGAAAAGCCTATCGATCAATGGCGCGCAGATTTCATCCCGACCTCAATCCGCGTAACAGAAAGCTTGCAGAAGACCGTTTTAAACAGATTAATGAGGCCTATGCCTATTTTATCAAACGTGAGGAAGATGGAGCTGTCGTTGCCGAAAAACCGGCCAATACCAACCCGAATATTTCTGTGACAGGGTGGCTGTTTCCAGAAGATGTGGGCAGAAATTTTTTTACGCATTTCGATCGTTTTTTTGCGGGTTTGAGGGCGCAGGGCAGAACGGTTAAGCTCCGGCATAAGAAACATAATACGTAAGCGGGAAGACGATAATGGCAGAGAAAGATTTTTATAAGACTTTGGGCGTTGACAAAAATGCCTCGGACGAGGAAGTCAAGAAGGCCTACCGCAAGCTGGCCATGAAATGGCACCCTGATCAGAACAAGGACAATCCTGATGCCGAGAAGAAATTCAAGGAAATAAGTGAGGCTTATGAAATTCTGAAGGATAAGGAAAAACGTGCGGCTTATGATCAATTCGGCTCCGCAGCCTTTGACGGCAGCAGCGGTTTCGGCGGAGGAGCGGGCGGTTTCAGAGGCGCGGATATGGGTGGATTCGGGGGCGGTGCCTTTTCCGATATATTCGAGGATATGTTTGGCGAGTTTATGGGGGCGCGCGGCCAGGGCGGTGCGCGAGGAGGGCGCAGTGGCGCAATGCGCGGCGCGGATATGCAGTACACAATGGAAATTACCCTTGATGAAGCACATAAGGGTAAAGAAGCCACAGTCAAAATTCCCACCGCCGTTGAATGCGACCAATGCAAAGGGTCCGGTTCCGAGCCGGGGACAAAGACAGAAACGTGTCCAACGTGCCAGGGTGTTGGCCATGTCCGTATGCAGCAGGGGTTTTTCACAATACAACGCACCTGTCCGACATGCGGCGGGGAAGGCCAGATAATACGTGATCCCTGTAAAAAATGCAGAGGATCCGGCCGGGTCCAGAAAGACAAGACTCTCAAAATTAATATCCCGGCCGGTATCGACACGGGACGCCGCATACGGCTGCCCGGAGAAGGCGAGGCCGGTGCAAAAGGCGGACCGCCCGGTGATTTATACGTATTGGTGAATATCAGGCCTCACCGTTTTTTCCGGCGTGACGGTGCCGATCTTTATTGCCGTGTGCCTATATCTGTTACCACGGCTGCACTGGGCGGCAGTGTAGAGGTCCCGACGATAGAGGTTAAAAAAACCAGAGTTTCGATAAAGCCGGGGGCGCAAACAGGGCAAAGGTACAGATTGCGTAATTTAGGCATGAATGTCATGCGGTCCGAAGCGCGGGGTGATTTATACGCGGAGCTTTTTGTGGAAACTCCGGTCAATCTGAACAAACGGCAACAGGAATTGCTGCAGGAACTGGATAAAACCATAACCGGTAAGGACTCTGCGAAATATAGCCCGGAAGCCTCCGGCTTTTTCAAGAAAGTCAAGGATTTCTGGGATGATCTTACGGAATGACGCCAGGGAATTGTAATGAGTATCCGCATTGGTCTGACCGGGATAACCGGACGTATGGGCGGCCTTATCGCCGAACTGTTGCTGAAAAATAAATATTCTGGTTGCGTTTTAAGACGTGCCTTTATACGGCCTGGGCATGAAAACTCGGGTAAGGATATAGGCTGTATATTGGGACTGGCCGGGACCGGGATAAATACCGATACGGAGCTTGAGGCTGTTTTTAACCATTCCGATGTGGTCATTGATTTTACCGTGCCTGAAACTTTGCCGGACAATCTTGATGCGGCATTAAAATCAAAAATTCCGATGGTTATCGGCACGACCGGGTTTGATAAAACACAGTTTAAGCTGATCGAAAATGCTGCACTCGAAATCCCCGTCCTTTATGCATCAAATACCAGTATGGGCATATCGGTTCTTTATAATTTGGTTGAAAAGGCTGCTGCCGTACTCGGGCCGGACTGGGATATTGAAATTTCCGAAACGCATCACCGCTATAAAAAGGATGCGCCTTCGGGTACCGCTCTTGCACTTGGTAAAGCTGCAGCAACCGGCCGTGATATCAACCTGGAAGATAACGCCGACTTTGACCGTATTGGAAAAACAGCGGAGCGTCAGAATGGCCGGATCGGTTTTGCGGTCCAGCGTTGCGGCGATGTGCCGGGTGAGCATACAGTGAGCTTTTTCGGACCGTCCGAACGGATCGAGCTTACACACCGTGCGCATGACCGCACTCTTTTTGCGCGCGGTGCGATCCAGGCGGCGTTGTGGCTTCACGGCAAGCCACCAGGTCTTTATACCATGCAGGACGTGCGGAGCGCCTCATAAAGCCAGACTTACTAAAAAGCTTGCGCCACCGTGTCTTCAAAGGGTATAGATAATACGTATTAAAGGGGTATAGCTCAGTTGGTAGAGCGACGGTCTCCAAAACCGTAGGTCGCGGGTTCGAATCCTGCTGCCCCTGCCATCCTTGACGAGGTCCAGCCCGGACACATGGGTAACATATTGTTAGTGAGACATAGGTAACAGTT
>CAYLKN010000017.1:0-45457 GCA_964384335.1 uncultured Pseudobdellovibrionaceae bacterium | reverse complement strand
CTTTAGGGCAGATCGTGTTCAAATATAATTACTATGATTGTATTTCAAAAGCGTGAATCTACCCTGACTTATTAAATCGACAAGCAAATTCACGCGATCAAAAATCGCAAAGCGATTCTTTTTGATCGCGATTTGCTCTAGTCACGGGCTTTGTTTTCTTTATCTGCTTAAAAGCACCGCATAAAACACGTATTGTGTCTGGGGGTTGTCTCTTCTGAAGCAGGCCGTAGGCAAATTTGGGGGCAACCTGTCTGATCCGGATTCATCGCCGAATATGGATTCCAGGCTATAGGTTCCCAAAAACTCATCATAGGTTCCGTTACTGAATGTATCAAAATATCCTGTTTCGAGTCCGAGTTCCGTATTGACCCGGTTGCACATCTCTTCGGATACAAAAAGACGGGCAGTCAGTTCCGGTGCGGGCGTCCCCATTTCTTCCACGGCTATAGTACCGGAGAAAACAAAGCCGACAACACCAAAGAGATCAGGCAGATCACTGTTATCATAGTCAAGCCAGGTCAGGCCTCCGCCATTTCGGCCGAATATGTTGCATGAGCCGTCAGAGGGAGCATTCGGGTTGTTGTAATCATCGCTGCCGTCAACTGAGCCGTCGCCATCGCTATCATAATGGAAACTTATCTCCTCCGGATCGCATCCCTTCGCGTAGCGCAAACGTGTAACGGCCGTTCTGAGGGATGTGATGTATTCGATAAGGCGGGACGTTTCCAGACGCAGTCTTTCGGAATCCGGATTGTTCTGTGATCCGCCCGCAGATTGTGTTACAGCATAGGATAAAGCGGCAAAAAGTGCTATCCCGATTAAAACCAGCAAAATAACGTTGCCGGACTCGTTTTTGGTGTAGCTGTAGGACTGTGAATGCATTTTGACGCAGGCTTTATGGAATTTACTTAACAGTATAATTTATATTTAACCATACCATTAATGAATTCATTCCGCAGCCTCGAGTTTTGCCGATTTTTTTTCAAGATAAGGGGCGAGGTAATGACCGGTATAACTTTCAGAAACTGTAGCGATATCTTCCGGCCTGCCTTCGGCAACGACCCTGCCGCCACCATCGCCGCCTTCCGGTCCGATATCGACGATCCAGTCCGCCGTTTTAATCACTTCAAGATTATGTTCGATTACAATCACTGTATTGCCCTGATCCACCAGCTTGTGCAGAACTTCAAGCAGCATGCGCACATCGTCGAAGTGAAGCCCGGTTGTTGGTTCGTCCAGTATATAGAGTGTGCGGCCCGTCGATCGCTTCGCCAGTTCCCTTGACAGCTTTACCCTTTGAGCCTCACCGCCGGAAAGTGTGGTTGCCTGCTGTCCCACCTTGATGTAGCCCAGGCCGACAGATTTTAAGGTTTCCATTTTATCGCGAATGGACGGAACACTTTTGAAGAATTCCGCAGCTTCCTCAATAGTCAGTTCGAGAATATCCGATATGGATTTATCCTTGTACTTTATTTCCAGGGTTTCACGGTTATACCGTTTTCCGTCACAGGCTTCGCACTTGACAAAAACATCGGGAAGGAAATGCATTTCAATTTTAATTACGCCGTCCCCGCGGCATGCTTCGCATCGCCCGCCTTTGACGTTGAAAGAAAATCGGCCCGGGCCGTATCCTCTGGCTTTTGATTCGGGCAGGCCGGCAAACCATTCCCGGATTGGTGTAAATGCTCCCGTATAAGTTGCCGGGTTGGAACGGGGTGTCCGTCCGATTGGCGACTGGTCGATATCGATAATTTTATCGAGGTATTCCAGGCCCCGGATCTCGTCATAAGGTGCAGGATTGAACCGTGCCCGCATCAGTTTTTTTGAGGCGGCCTTATAAAGCGTTTCGATCGTAAATGTTGATTTGCCGGAGCCGGAAACGCCCGTAATACAGGTAAATGTTCCCAGCGGAATGGTCACGTCGATATTTTTCAGATTATGTCCGCGGCAGCCTTTGGCCTTTATACTCCGGCTCTTTTTGATTTGGCGTCGTTTCTGCGGCAGGGGGATTTCTTTTGTCCTGATGAGATATTGTCCCGTCAGACTTTCTGCGGACTGCATTATTGTTTCCGGCGGGCCGCTGGCCACGACACGGCCGCCGTGCACGCCTGCCCCAGGTCCCAGATCAATAACATGGTCGGCGGTACGAATGGCATCTTCATCATGCTCGACGACCAGGACGGTATTACCCAGATCGCGGAGCCGTGTCAGTGTACTCAGAAGGCGGTTGTTATCACGCTGGTGCAAGCCGATAGACGGTTCATCAAGCACATAAAGAACCCCGGTCAGACCGGAGCCGATCTGGCTGGCCAGACGTATCCTCTGGCTTTCCCCGCCGGACAACGTTCCGGAAGCGCGGCTTAGTGTCAGATATTCCAGGCCCACATTGCTTAGAAACTCAAGACGTTCGGTTATTTCTTTCAAAATCTTTTCTGCAATCTTCTGCTGCTGGGCGGACAGAGTTTTTCCGCCCTGTAAAGACTGAAACCAGTGAATGGCTTCCTTGATACTCATTTCAGCAGCCTGGCTGATATGCAGGCCGCCTATTTTTACGGCAAGAGATTCCGGTTTCAGACGGAAGCTGTTACAGGCTTCGCACGATGCACTAGTCTGATAACGGGCCAAATCCTCACGGACAGAGTTGCTTTCAGTCTCAAGAAGCCGGCGTTCCAGATTTCGAATGACGCCTTCAAAAGGTTTTGTTGTCTTGTAACTTCGCAGCCCGTCATTATAGGAAAAAGTAATTTTTTCCTTGCCTGATCCGTAAAGCAGAATTTTCACAAATTCCTCCGGCAAGTCCCTGAACGGGGTGTGCATGGAAAATTTGTAATGTCTGGCGACGCCTTCCATTGCCTGACGGTAATAGGGCGCGAATGTTTTCGACCAGGGCTCGATCGCCCCGTCAGCCAGAGATTTTTCAGGATCCGGAACGACAAGCATTTCATCGAAATAATATTTCGATCCAAGCCCGTCGCAGGACGGGCAAGCTCCGTGTGGATTATTGAATGAAAACAGGCGTGGTTCGATTTCGGGAATCGTAAAACCGGACACGGGACATGCGAATTTTTCCGAAAAAATCTGTCTCTCGCCGGTATCGGCATTTTCCGTGATCATCAGACCGTCGGCCAGCCTTACCGCCGTTTCAACAGAATCGGCCAGGCGGTTGCCGGGTTCTTCCCGAAGGACCAGACGGTCAACAACAACTTCGATGTCGTGTTTCAGTTTTTTATCAAGTTCCGGCACATCGGGCAGTTCGTAAAGGCTCCCGTCAACTTTGACCCGCTGGAATCCTCTGGCCTGAAGGTCTCTGAATTCCTTGCGGTATTCACCTTTCCGGCCACGGACGATAGGGGCCAGAATATAAAGCCGGGTGCCTTCCCCATAAGTTTGTATGCGATCCACCATCTGAGTGATGGTCTGGCTGGTTATCGGCAGGCCGGTTGCCGGGGAGTACGGAGTTCCGGCCCGTGCCCACAACAGACGCATGTAATCATATATCTCCGTGACCGTGCCGACAGTCGAGCGTGGATTTTTGGAGGTTGTTTTCTGTTCAATTGAAATGGCGGGGGAAAGGCCCTCGATCGAATCCACATCCGGTTTCTGCATCAGTTCAAGAAACTGACGCGCATAGGCTGACAGGCTTTCAACATAGCGTCTCTGGCCTTCCGCATAAATTGTGTCAAACGCAAGCGAGGATTTACCCGAACCGGACAACCCGGTCATAACGACAAGTTTGTCCCTTGGAATGTCTATATCAACGTTTTTGAGGTTATGTTCCCGCGCCCCGCGCACCGATATTTTTGTGAGCATGCCATACTATATGCAGCCCTGTGCAGGCGAGGCAAGAGGGAAGATTATTTTATTTCACCGCGGCAATAATATTAACGTATGAATTTGTGTCATTCTGCATATTTAAAAATGTAATAATACTTAATCAAAAAGTAAAAACTTGACACTTAACTTTTTGCTTGATATGCAGATCCCAAAAATTTTATAGGCGTAATATTTTTTTAGGTAAAAAATATGTTAACTAAAAATTATGATAAGGGCATATCGCATTGCTCAAGCTCTGGCGCCCGAGAAAAATTATTCGCTAATCTAAATGAATATATAAAAAAATATATTAATACCTTTGATCCCAGATATCCATTGTATGTAACAAGCATGGATATATTAAATTTTAACGTTAAAAACTTCTTAAACTCATTTCAGGGCAAAGCACTGTATGCTGTAAAATGCAATCCAGATGAAAATGTTTTGAAATGTTTAGTAAACGCTGGAGTTAACTCTTTTGACGTTGCCTCTCTTTCCGAAATAAAACTTGTAAAAAGTGTTCATCCATCGCCGGATCTTTATTTTATGCATCCTGTCAAATCTCCTGAAGATATAAGGGAAGCTTATTTTAATTATGGTATTCGTAATTTTGTTTTGGATTGTGAAGAAGAATTATACAAAATTTTGCGTGAAACAGAGCTTGCTCAAGATCTGAATCTTCATGTCAGAATCGCTTTGCCCAAAAATGAGGATGCATTAATAGACTTTTCTGTAAAATTTGGTGTTTCTAAAGAAAATGCAGTCAGTTTGCTGAAAAAATGTGGTGCAGTGTCCAAAAGCCTTGGATTAAGTTTCCATGTTGGTTCTCAGACAACAGATGTCAAATACTACATGCAAGCAATCGATACAGTTTCAGAAATTCTGAATTTAAGCAAAGTTAAAATTGATAATATCAATATAGGAGGAGGGTTTCCCGCTTATTATATGGATCACCAGGAATACTATGATGGCGAAAGATGGATGAGCGAATTCATTAAGTGTTTAAAAAAACATAACCTGGATCATGTTGATTTGCTATCGGAGCCCGGACGTGTACTCGTCGCTGAGTCAACAACTCTTGTTACTAGAGTTGAATTAAAAAAAGACCACATGCTTTATATTAATGATGGAGTGTATGGAGGCTTGTTTGATGCGGCTCCTTGGGTAAAAACAAAATATCCAACATGGTGTTATTCTAAGAATAGTAAATTAGAAAGCAAACTTAAGAATTACAGAATTGCAGGGCCTACATGTGATTCTGTTGACATCCTGGAAGGAAACTATGCGCTTCCAGATAATATTGATTCAGGAGATTGGATTATGTTCCAAAGTGTCGGCGCATATAGTCAAATATTCAGATCCAATTTTAACGGGTTTGGTTATTCAGAAAACGTTATTTTTTGAATTAAACAATCACTTTACTGTTCAGTATTTTTGTTTTTGATATCTGGAACTGAAGCTCTTTCCCAGGCAAAATTAAATAACTGCCTGCAGCTATCTGCAAAAAGTCTATGATGAATAACAATTGATTTATAAGGTTTTACATCATTATTTAAAGCTATTTTATCACCGTAAATGAATAGTGGTGCGGATACAAAATTTTCTTTTGGTAAATATCTATAACAATACCATGGGCTTATGAAATTTGTGTTACCTTCAATGCTTAATATTTTTTCACGAGCATTAATTTTCTGCAATCGCTCTACCTGATTCCTGGCACGTGCATAAACCTCAGGCTTGCTTTCAGGATCCGTTTCTTCTAAGCCTGATATTAGAACCTCTTTATTACTGGTTTGGGAAAGTAAAGTATTATAAATATCATCGGCCAGCTTTTGCTCTGCATCCTGACCATCAAGAACCGTTATAATATCATCTTTTTGCCTAACCCCATTTCTGGGTAAAAATTCTATGCCATGATCCTCAAATGCTTTTGCTATGGCTTCTATGCTATCCTTACGCGGGGCGGTCAATCCGGTTTCTATATTTTTAATGGAAACTCTGGCGACCCCGCATATCTCCGAAAGATGCGCCTGACTCCAGTCAAGCAAACCTCGCGCCGCTCTTATCTGTTCTGCTGTTATCATAAGTAAACTTCAAAAATAGTATTTATGCATCTTTTCTGTTTGCTATAACAGATTAAATATGCAAAGAAAATTTATCTTTTTGGTCAAAAATTATTGACTGTTTGGCGTTGTGCATGTAATTTCACATCAGTAAAAACGTATTAAACAAAACATAATAAAAAGTAAATACTAACATAGGTAATAGAGGTTTAAATTTCCCACAAGCACTTTGGGGCTGCCTTGAGCAGCCCCCCATTTCAAAAAAAATGAAAAAAATTTTTTTTTCAGGAATGTAAAAAAAGTGTATTGCGCGATATAAATTATTATGTTACATACACTATTAATAATGAGCGAAATATAAAAGACGCTTTTAAAATTGAATAAGGACAAACGGTGAAGGGTTGTTACGGTAATAGTGGAGTGTGTTTATAAATTCCGTTTCCATCCCATTACACTAACCATTTTGATTAATTAATTTTGAGTTTTCCCCACACGCACCTTGGGGCTGCCCTGCGCAGCCCCATTTTTTTGTTTTGTAATATGTGAATTTGTGCATGCTTTGTTGTGATATTTATTGAAATAGGTTATTGACACCTCCTGAGAAACATCCGGGGGCGATCACGATAAACACAATTTTGACAGATCAGGCTGAAATATTGGTGGAGGATCGCTTCTGCTGTTCCCCGTCCTGGGCGCTTTCCTCATTTTTGTCAGGAGTTTCTGTCTCAGCAGAGGCCGGTTTGGTGAGAAGGCCCGAGGCGATTTCCTTGTTAATATCAATAAGGATGGTAAGTTTGTCTTTTTCCGGCGCGGCAAGGGTTTTTATCGTACGGTTGAAGATATACTCGCTTAAGGCAATGATGTTGTTTCTCAGGTCCTTAGGACGCTTTATATCGCCTTCTTTTTCCTCAAGGGCGGCATCATAGAAAAAAGTCCAGAGTTTGCGGTTGTATGTCAGAACCTGATCCAGCTCATCATGGTTCATGTCATCCCAGCGCTCCTGCAGTTCCATCATCTTGTGCGCATATTTCATTAAAAGCTGACCTTCCAGTTCGCGCTGGGTACCGGCGACCTGTTTCGCTTTCTCTCCGTATACGGAGGTCGCCTTGCCGTGCGTCTTATCCGGTTTGTCGTTCACTTTTCTCCCCTTTCATATTTTTTAATCGTTCTTCGTCCATTTTTTTTCTGGCACCGGTCATAAGTTCGTCTTCGTACTTTATCAATTCCCTGGCATCTTTTAATGCCTTGTAATAAATGCCGGCAATAATCTTGTCGTTAATGAGGGCAAAAAACAAGGATGTACTGGGTGCCGCTTCCTGAATTTCCCTCGCCATCTCAAAATATTTGTCGTAATAGACTGAAGCATCGGCCGCAATATACATACATTGCACCAGGAAATATATTTTTTTGCAGGGCGTATCGGCATCTTCCTCCTTCATTACGTCTTTTTCCCGCAATATCGGGGCATCACCGGCGATGTGCAGACGAGTCCTTTGACTGTCGTTGGTTAAAACGGCTTCGCCGATCAAAACTTTTTCACCCGGTTTCAGGTCCAGTACCAGGGCCATTGCAATTCTCCCTAAATTAAAAGCTTTTTAGCATTACCAACCCTAATTTTCTCTTAAATTGGCAGGCCCTGCAAGAGATAATATGGAGAAAGCCGCAAAAGCCGTTCCGCAAATGACAGGCCTAGAACAGCTGTAACACGCCTGCCTGACCCTGCGCGGCCAGAGACAGGGACTGCAGGGCAAGCTGCGACCTGGTCTGCAGGGCAAGAAGTCTCGTTCCCTCCTCATTCTGATCGGCCAGGGTCAGTTTATCGGATGCGGTTTCAAGCGTATTGATTGTTCTTTCCGTGAATCGTTCACGGGCTTCGATCACGGCCAGATCGTTGGTGATTGAAGATCCGAAAGAACGTAGTGTTGCCTGGGCCGACCGAACGCGTGCGGCGGAATCCTCAACCGTGGTAAGCCTTCCAAAATCGGCCTCGATAAGACCAAGGCCGGAAGATGTCAGGATTTGTCCGGTTGTTGTCAGAAGGCTTGTACGGTCCTCGTTAAACACAGTCACCAGACTATCGCCATTCAGGAGATTGGTTCCTCTGAAGACGGAGTCATTGACAAGGAAGTCAATCTGTTCCCGGATACTGTTGTAATCCTGTTCGAGCTCCAGAAGATTTCCTGCAGCGGAGGAGAAGCTGATCGATTCTGTGGTTGTCGATCCGTCCGCAGGCGTCAGACTGCCCAGCGCACCAAACCCAAAATCAAAGGAGATGTTCGTAGCACTGCTGGTATCATCGACTGCGCCAATCTGGACAGATTCCAGCGTAGGATCCCCAGCTTCTATCGAAAGCCGTCCTGTATCCTCGTCAAAGCTTGCGGAAATAAATTCGGACAGATTCGTATCATTATTGATACTGTCGATAAAATCCTGAAGCGTTGCCGTGGAGATGTCGTCGATAACGGTGATCAGATTTTCTCCGTTCACAGAGATTGCAATCTGATCGTTTGTGCCACCTGCAAAGACATTGTTTCCGTCCTCATCCAGAATGGAAAGCAGGGTGTCACTTCTTGAAACCGGATTATTATTGCTGTCAAGGAACTGCTGCGACTGAAGCGAGGAGGAGGCGGAGGCTGTTATCGCTATCCGTGTTGTTCCGTCAGTATCAAGCTCTATAAGATCTTCGACGTTTGAGAAACCCAGATCGGTTGAGAGTTGCTGCGCACCCGACGTTGTCCCGGCTCCACCTGTAAAATCGTCCAGAAATTCGACACGCAGATTGCCGCCGTTTAACGACCGGATTACAAGATTTCCGGATTCGTCGAGGGAGGCTTCCACGATTTCATCATCTCCGGCGTCTCTCAGGGCATTAATCTCGGATATAAACTGTTCGACCGTCATACCCTCGGTTATTGTAACTTCGGCAAGTGTTCCTGTGCTGTTGCCCTGGGTGTCAAAAATCTCCAGAAGATCACCGTCCGCAGGATCGGTAATCGAAATTCCGATGGCATCGCCGGAATCGATACCGGAGAGATCGGTCAGGGCATCAATTCTGCTCAGGTCATCACCACCGGTCAGTTTTGCCTCTCTCTGTCCGTCGTTCAGGGCGTCGCGGGCGGAGTTCACGATGGCTTCGGCCTGTTGAACGAGGCTTTGTATAGACTCAACGCCGTTCAGGGAATTTTCAATAGTTGAAATCGACTGGCCGATACCGTCAAGAAGCCGGCTCAGATCACCTGCCCGGTTTGTCAGGCTTTGCGATGTAAAAAAGTTCAGCGGGTCATCCAGTGCGTCGTTAACTTTACGTCCCGTCGCCAGACGTTTTGTAACGTCATCAATAAGATCTGAGGTGTTCTGCAATGAAAGCAGATTGTTCCGCAGTGATTGTGAAAGTGCAACATCCGTCGTCATGATATTATCTCCTGTTTGTCTTCTTGCCTGAAATTCTTCCCGGCGTCCGGCACTTCTTTTCACATAAAAAAGCCTGACCCCGGCAGTTGGCCTTACTTAATTAACCAAATGCACATGAATTTATGTACAAATGCCGGGCCAAAGCGGAAATCGGAAAACATGCCTTCGGAATTTGCCGTAATTGCGTGCTATAAAAGGTTTTCAGGTGGTTTATACGATATTGATGGTAAACCCTGTCAGGGGCAGGGATGGAAAAAACTTCCACTTTTAATGGAAATTATTGCCGTTTTATAATGAAAAGATGCACCCTGCTACATCCGGCCTTAAAATATCGGTCCAGTGTTTGGGTTTGTCAGGTAAATTCAGGAGGACACTCCAGGCAAAGACCCATAAGGAATTTTTTATAATCGTATTATCCTCAAGAAAAACTTTCTTTGCCTCCGGAAGATTTTCAAGAGTGCAATACAAAAGGTACATCTCCGCATTCGGTTGGAAACCCCTGTTTTTGATCATCTTATCTTCAACGGCGTTTATTGCGTTTGATAGTGATTCCCCGACATCTTCAAAATAAAGATGATCTTTTGGCATGGCGTCGAAAAGAACAGCCAGCTGCCGGGTTATCAGAGCCATATTTTCAAGCCTGTTGCTTACAGGAAAAAGCCAGTGACCTTTGTCTTCCCCGCTTTCATACTGTCCCTGCATAACGCCAAGTCTGGCGAATTCAAGCGCATCTTCCAGGTAAGGCGTGTGAGAGGTCTGTTTATAGAGGGCGGCCAGAAGCATGGCGTTATAGCCGTTAAAATGAAAATTTAGCACCAGCGGCTGCCGTCTGGCCCACTCGCCGCTCAGACGCGCGGCAAGAAGGTATCGTTCTTCCCCTGTGGTCTTATGTAACTCCAGAAGGCTCAGGCCATGTTGTGCATTGGTTTCGTAAAGCCTGCCATCACCGGCGTCCTCAACCATCCAGCCTTCAAAAAGGTAATCATCCGGCAGAAGTTTGTTTTCCGGTGCGGGCATCGGCACAACGCTGCGGCTAACCTTTTGCTGGACGGAAACGATCCAGTCGCCTGCTTTCATGGCGTCATGCATGATGTCGTCCGCCTTTTCATCAGGTAAAACGGATCGGTTTCTTGCGGCCCCTTCTATAAAGTTTGAGAGGTATGTGAAACTGTGCGGAGACTCCGGCCGTTTTCCGGTCTCGTTTTTAAGCGTGTGCAGTTTTTCCTGCTGAATATTCCAGTAGGTCTTTAAAATGTCCTTACGCATTTCCATCGGTAAATTCACGGGCTTATCAAAAAAACGGGCAATGTATTTTTCGGATATATCCGACTGCGCCGGGCCGATTGCACATTGCAGCAGGCGGAGATAAATTTTGATACTGAGTGCGTCTTTTTCCTTGAGGGCCTTTTCATACTGCCTGTAAAGCTGATCTATACTTTTCTGACTTTGATAAGGGCATTGCGGAAGGGGTGTAAAGCCATATGCATTGCCGCTTGTTAAAGCTGCAAAAAAAATGACCGCGTACAGGTGTCTTAACAGGCATTTTCCAGACATGGAAACAGTGTTGATGTTCTGCCGTCTTTTGACAAGTCTCTTGTCACTGTATTTTTACAGACCTCAGATTACGATTTCTCTCTGCTCTTTCCCGCTCGTATTTTATTCACAAATGGTCTTGAAAAGTTCCTGTTCCATGATAATGTGAACAAACAAGGAACATTTTGGAGGAACAATGGCTTTCGTACCGCCTTCGGCATCGGGAATAAAGTGGCTTTTTCTGGATATGAACAGCTATTTTGCCAGTGTGGAACAGCAGGATCGTCCGCATCTGCGCAATAAACCCGTTGCCGTCGTGCCGATGGAAACGGATTCCACCTGTGCCATTGCCGCTTCTTATGAGGCGAAGGCCTATGGTATCAAAACCGGCACAAAAATTTACGATGCCAAAAAAATGTGTCCGCATTTGCACTGCGTTCTGGCCCGGCACGATCTTTACGTTGATTATCACCACCGTATTTTGTCGGCTATTGCCGGGATTATCCCTATTCATACGGTCTGGTCTGTGGATGAGCTTTCAAGCCGCCTGCCTGAATCCCGGCGAAACATAGATAACGCGCAGGCTCTGGCTGTGCGGGTGAAGCAGGCCATCCGGGACAAGGTAGGCAAAGCGATCAAATGTTCCATCGGGCTGGCGCCCAACAGTTTTCTGGCCAAAGTCGCCACGGACCTGCAAAAACCGAACGGTCTTGTCGCGCTTGAAGGCAAAGACCTGCCCGGTCCGTTATTTGATCTTGATCCGATGGATCTGCCGGGCATTAACACGGGTATTATGGCCCGACTGGATCGTGCAGGAATCCGAACGGTCGAGGCATTGTGGAACTGCCATCCGAAACAGGCCCGGGCAATCTGGGGCAGCGTGGCGGGGGAACGGTTCTGGTACAGGCTGCGCGGCTATGAAGTGCCGGAGCAGGAAACAAAAACCCGAATGGTCGGCCACAGCCGGGTTCTGGACCCGGATTTCCGCCGTCCGGAACTGGCGGCGATCATGGCCCGGCGTCTGACATCAAAAGCCTGTCACCGATTGCGGCGTAAAGAATTATATGCCGGATCGTTTTCTCTGGGCGTCAAAACGGCAGAAGGCCTGAAATGGGCCCGGGAAATCACGCTGGAACCCGCGCAGGATACGATCTCATTCCTGAGGGCGCTGGACCGTTTGTGGGAAGTGATGCTCCGGCAGTTAAGGCCCAGACGTCTTAAAAAAGTGTCGGTCATTCTGCACAACCTTAAAGCACCGGGTGAGAGAACAGGTGATCTGTTTTCCTCATGCAATCCCGTAATTCACAGAGAACGGGCGCGTCACAACCGCCTTTCCGAAGTGATGGACAGACTCAACCATAAATACGGTGCGGATACTATCCATCTTGGGGTTGTGCCCAAAACCCTTGCCGGATATGTCGGGACAAAGATCGCCTTTTCTCGTGTACCGGAAATGGAGGAGTTCCGGGAGTAGACCTCTATAAATCAATACCGGCAAATTGTAAAAGGAAAGTCTAAAATCTTTATTTACCGGTTTGTTCTGTGATAAGACAATACTATGGGATTAAAAGAAGTTCACATAATCGGCGGCGGACTGGCCGGAAGTGAGGCCGCCTGGCAGATTGCCCGGCGCGGTGTTCCCGTTACCGTTCATGAAATGCGGCCGCACAAAGAAACCAGGGCACATAAAACGGACAGTCTGGCTGAGCTGGTCTGTTCAAACTCTTTCCGTTCGGACGATCCGGAATATAATGCCGTTGGTCTTCTTCATGCGGAAATGCGGCGTTGTGGATCACTGATCATGGCGATGGGCGATCAGCATGCCCTCCCGGCCGGAGGTGCGCTCGCTGTCGATCGCGAGGGATTTTCCCGCGGCGTTACGCAGGCTCTTGAAAACCACCCACTGGTCACGGTGAACAGGGAGGAAGTATCGGATCTGCCGCCGCAAGACTGGGATAGTGTGATTATTGCCACAGGACCGCTTACATCTTCAGCCCTGGCCACGGCCATTCAGGATCTGACAGGGGAGAAGGAGCTTTCTTTTTATGATGCGATCGCCCCAATCGTTTATCATGAAAGCATAAATTTCGAAATTGCCTGGCGCCAGTCACGATATGACAAAGGTGGTGGGGATGACTACATAAACTGCCCTCTCACGGAAAAGGAGTATGAAGGTTTTATTGATGCACTGCTAGCCGCACCGAAAACGGAATTCAGAGAATGGGAAGAGGCAACACATTATTTTGAAGGTTGTATGCCCATTGAGGTCATGGCGGAACGCGGGCGCGACACGCCAAGGTTCGGACCGATGAAACCGGTTGGCCTGACGGATCCGCGAACGGGTAAGAGGCCGCATGCGGTTGTGCAGCTTAGACAGGATAACGCCCTTGGTACGCTTTACAACATTGTCGGGTTCCAGACAAAGACGAAATTTGCCGCCCAGAAAGACCTTTTCCGGATGATACCCGGGCTTGAATCTGCAGAATTTGCGAGACTGGGAGGGATGCACAGGAACACGTTTTTAAATGCGCCGAAACTGCTTGATAAGACTTTGAAACTGAAAGCTGCGCCCAGGCTCCGCTTTGCCGGACAGATTACCGGCTGCGAAGGCTATGTCGAAAGTGCCGCTGTCGGCCTTTTGGCCGGCTTGTTTGCCGCCGCCGAAAGGACGGGTGAGATATTTCGTGCACCGCCGTTAACGACTGCTTTGGGCGCTTTGCTGAATCACATTACAAGTGGTGCAAATGCCGACACATTTCAGCCGATGAATATTAATTTCGGACTTTTTCCAGATCTTGAACCACAGACCATCAACGGCAAAACAAAAAAAATCAAGGGCCGAGACCGTAAAAAGGCTTTAAGTGAAAGAGCCATCGCGGATCTTGCACATTGGCAGGATCTTCAAAAGCTGGCCGCATGATTCTCGTAAAGACTTCTAGAGCAAATCACGATCAAAAATCGCAAAGAGATTCTTTTTGATCGCGTGAATTTGCACTAACTTATTAAATCAGGTTCCTGTTCTATCATTATCATTTTATTCCTGATTCCGGCGGCAAGTCCCGGGCGCATTTTGCATTGTTTACTGTTTTTCTGAGGGCGGGACGTAAACCTCGGGCTTGTCGCCTTCCGGCAATTTTTCGATGTAAACTGATTGTGAAGGGAAAGCAAATCCGGTACCCGCCTTGTTTTCCACAATATCCTTTATGGCGAGGGCAAAGCGTTCCTTGATTTCCAGCCATTCGCCCCAGACGGTCGTATGCGTAAAACAATAAACCATAATATCGATGGAGGATGCGCCGAAACTTTCAATCCGGACAAAAAGAGGCACATTATCCGGCCCTGCAAAATCATCCTTGTGGTCCAGCAGGTATTTTTCGATTTCATCACGGACAACGCGGAGTTGATCGATCGTTGTGCGATACTCAACCCCGATAAGCCAGTATATACGGCGGTGAGTCATGCGGCTGAAATTCGTTATGACCTGATCGGCCAGCAGGGCGTTCGGTACATGGACGGGGGCTTTGTCAAAGCGTCTGATCTGGGTTGACCGTATGCCGATATCCTCAACCACACCTTCGACCACATTGTCGATTTTGATCCAGTCTCCCGGATTAAAACGCTTTTCGGCGATAACCGTGAACCCCCCGATCAGATTCTTGAACATATCCTGAGCGCCAAGGGCAACGGCCGCGCCGAAAATACCAAGTCCGGCCAGAATGGGTCCGATCTTTATCCCCCATATTTCCAGGATGACTGCAGCCCCGAAAAACAGCACCAGCACGCGTATGGCTTTGAAAATCCATTGCACCATCGGGGGTGTCAAAATTTTCTCCAGCCTTTTGAAACCTTTTGAAAGGGGGATGGCGGACCTGTGCAGACCCCAGAAAATGGTAAACGCGATAAGACTGCGCAAAAGCTGATAGAAGATATCACCCATTGCGGCATCAAGCGAGGCATAGGTGGCGGCAAAGTAAAATCCCAGGATGATTGGGAGAAATTTGATCGGTGGAATCAGCGCGTCAACGATATTATCGTCCAGCTCCGTTTTTGTTTTTCCGGTTAAAAGGTGAAGCCGTGCCAGCACGTATTTACTGAATATCCCGCGGAGCAGGATAAAAAATCCGAAAATGAGTATGGAAATAACGATCTGGCCGATATTGATACCAAGAAAGCCCTGGTTCCATATATCCACTGTTTCCTGCCATATAAACAGCAGGTGATCGGGGAGCGTTTTTTCAATTATCGTTTTATCCTGCATAGAACCGGTTTTTACCACGATTTTTCTTCACTGCCTATGGCCTATGCATTTTAAACCATTACTGACCTCACATATCTGCGGTATGAATATGGTGTCGAGAGTATATTAAGGCACTCGGATTTAAATTTTCTGCATTGCATGCAATTTGCAGATAATGAAAAAAGCAGAAAATACCAAATCAAGCGATAAAAACTTGATCAAAAACCCGCAACATGTATAGACTGCGCATAATTTGGATTTTTTATTGAACAGTTATGACTACAGTTGACAAAAAAACAGCCATGGACTCCAAAGCCTGGCCTTTTCAGGAGGCGAAAGCCGTGCTTGAGCGGATTGAAGGCAAGACTCCGGCGAAGGGGTATGTTCTGTTTGAAACGGGCTATGGTGCTTCCGGTTTGCCCCATATTGGGACTTTCCAGGAAGTTCTGCGTACAAATATGGTGATGAATGCTTTCCGGCATATGTCGGATATTCCGGCGAAACTTGTAAGTTTTGCAGACGATATGGATGGCCTTAGAAAAGTCCCTCAAAATATACCGAATAAAAAAATACTGGAAGATAATCTCCATAAACCTCTTACCAGCATACCTGATCCCTTTGAGGAATATGAAAGCTTTGCCCATTACAATAATGCCAGGATGCGCGAATTTCTTGATTCATTTGGTTTTGAATACACTTTTTATTCCTCTACAGAATTTTATAAATCCGGACGATTTGACAAGGCGCTTTTGCGGATGCTTGAGCTTTACGAAGAGGTGAAATCCTGTGTTCTGCCGATTCTGGGGGAGGAGAGGAAACAAACATACAGCCCTTTCCTGCCGATTTCACCAAAAACAGGGAAGGTATTACAGGTTCCGATCCTTGAAACCAATGCCGATGCAGGAACCATTATTTTTGAGGATGAGGACGGCACAAAGACGGAACTTCCTGTCACCGGCGGCAATGTTAAGTGTCAATGGCGCCCCGACTGGGCGTTGCGCTGGTATGCCCTTGACGTGGATTATGAAATGGCTGGTGAGGACCTTATATCTGCGGGCGACATTGCCGGAAAAATTACGGAAGTTATGGGCGGGAAAAAACCGGCCGGTTTACGGTACAAACTGTTTCTCGATGAAAACGGACAGAAGATTTCAAAATCAAAAGGCAACGGGTTAAGTATGGACGAATGGCTTGCTTATGCCCCGCACGAAAGTCTTGCTTATTATATGTTTTTGCGTCCGACATCAGGGAAAAAGCTGTATTTTGACATCATTCCGAAGGCTGTTGACGACTATATCAGTTTGGGTGAGAAACTGGATCAGCAAAACCCCGAAGAACTTGCCCAGAATCCCGTATGGCATATTCACAATGGACAAGTGTCCAATTTACAGCGTTCGCCGCTTTCCTTTTCCCTGATGCTCAACATTGCAGCGGTTTCGAACGCCGAAAACAAAGAGGTTTTATGGGGATTTATAAAGCAGTACAGGAAAGATATTTCTCCAGGCTCGCATCACTTCGTTGACCGGCTGGCCGAATATGCCGTTAAGTATTACAAGGATTTTGTCGCGCCCGCGAAATCATACAGACTGCCTGACGGCCGTGAGAAAGCCGCGCTGCTGGATCTTGCAAGGCGTCTGGAAATTTTGCCGGATGATGCCGGGTTTGAAGATTTTCAAACTGAAGTTTTCAGTGCGGGAAAAGAAAACGGATATCAAAAGAACGAACTTCGTGAATGGTTTCAGGCGATATATGAAGTTCTGCTTGGGCAGACGCAGGGGCCGCGATTTGGTTCGTTTATCGAAGTTTACGGACGAAAGAAAACGATTACCCTAATACACGAGGCCGTCGCCGGTAAGTATGCACGGGCAGCTTAAACCCGGTCTACCGTTTGTTAATGGTGATGACGTTCGGACGCTGTTTTGCGGTATGGCGCAGATAATCGACAAAAACATCCTCACAATAGGCAATATTACGCTCTATATCTTCAAGGAGCCTGAACAAAAGGTCCTGCGTTTCGTTATCTTCGGCGTCTTCATAAAAGTTGTAGATTATGAATTTAATCTGGGAGGTTGCCTGGCGGCTTCGTTCAAGACGAATTTTCGCAAGTACGCATCTTTTATCGTCAATAACTGACATATCAATCCCACACATTTTTAATTTGTTGTATTTATACAACAGTGTTTACCATAACAAATTTACCCGATCAAGTGTTTTTATGAAAATTTTTTATGGCCTGTTTTCATGACCTGTTTTCCTGGCCTGTCTATACTGTAATGTCAGGCTTGCCATACTCTTATTTTTTGATAATTTACAGTGTATTAAAGAATTAATTGTGAATAGACGGTATGAAAGTTTTAATCATTGGAAATAATGCGCGGGAACACGCACTGGCCTGGAAAATCAGCCAGTCGCCTTTATGTACGGAGCTTAATTGTACGCCGGGCAATGCCGGTACGGAAGATATCGCAATATGTCATCAGGTTGCGGCAGATGATATTAACGGGCTTGTCGAACTGGCCCGCACTATCGCCCCCGACCTGGTCATTCCGGGACCCGAAGCGCCTCTTGTTCTTGGAATAGCGGATAGAATGCGCGAAATGGGCATACCCTGCTTTGGCCCGGATCAAGCGGCAGCTCAGCTTGAGGGCTCGAAAGCATTTACAAAAGATATCTGCGCCGAATACGGTATACCGACCGCGATCTATAAAACCTTTTCAGAAATTGACGAGGCGTTTGCCTTTCTGGATGGTTTCGGTAAAAATGTTGTCATCAAAGCGGATGGCCTGGCCGCGGGAAAGGGGGTAATTATCCCCGAAACAAAAGAAGAGGCAAAAGAAGTGGTCGCAGAAATTCTTTCCGGTGAGAGTTTTGGTGATGCCGGAAAGCGTATTGTAATTGAAGAGTTTCTGGAAGGTGAAGAATTGAGTTTCTTTGCCATCTCTGATGGTGAAACCGTTTTGCCGCTGGCCACCGCACAGGACCACAAACGCGCCTTTGATGATGATAAAGGACCGAATACCGGCGGTATGGGGGCTTATTCGCCCGCGCGAATGGATACGCCGGAACTTCAGCGAAAAATTATGGATACAATCATCCACCCCACTTTAAGGGCCCTGAAAGACAAAAACATTCAATTCCAGGGTGTATTATATGCCGGGCTTATCATGCATGAAGGCGAGCCCAAACTTATTGAATACAATGTGCGTTTCGGTGATCCGGAATTCGAACCTGTCGCTCTCCGAATGGAAGGCGACCTGCTTTCAACGCTTAATGCCGCCACACATGGCCGTCTTAACGCGGTTCGGGAGGAAATGCTTTTATCGCCTGATCCTGCATTGTGTGTTGTTTTTGCCGCAAACGGTTATCCGGGGCAATATGAGAAAGGCACAATCATCAAAGGTATTGATCGCTTCCAGGATGAAACCGATATCATGATTTTTCAGGCCTCAACCCGAAGGACTGAAACAGGTGAAACTGTTAATAGCGGCGGAAGGACGTTATGCGTTACTGCAAAAGGCCCAGACTTCAAAACTGCGTGCGGCAAAGCCTATGATGCTGCGTCTCAAATCGACTGGCCTCAAGGGTATTACAGAAAAGATATAGGTCGGCGGGTCCTTCTGAAAAACGCGGCTTAATAAAAAATTTACTGTTTTCAGGCAATTATATCCCTTAAGTATAAGCAGTTCCGGGCAGGAAAATAATTTGCCTAATAATCCATGCTCATTCTCTTAGCTTTTACAAAATACAGATTTAAGGGCCTGATAGGAATTGAAACCAATAGTAAACGATACAAAACAGGATTTAAAGCGTTTTACCTCAGTTCAGTTTGCAACGGTGCCTGTTGGCACTTGTGTTTTTGAGAAAGGGGATAAACGTGATTGCGCGTACCTTATTCAAAGCGGTAATGTACAAATTCAGAATGAGGGCAGGGAGCCTTTACAAACACCCCTTGCCGTCCTTGGAAATGGTGAAATTTTTGGAGAGATGGCCCTTATCGAGGCGGGCAATAGAACGGCTTCGGCTATTTCTTTAACAGAGTGCCGCTTAATTAAAATCCTTCCCGATATTCTTTATGAAAGAATTTCGGGACTTGATCCCCTGGTCGGTCTTCTTTTATCCATGCTTGTGGACCGGTATCGCCGGAACCGGATTGGGGAAACTGATAAAAAAGAGGCGGCTGCGCAACACATTATAGAAAAACGCCCTGACGGATCTGAGATAGAAAAAGGCCCGGACGGATCCGAGATGAAGCCAAGACTTGGTGCTTTTTCCATGGCATCGGTTTTGAGATCGAGTGAGGAAACTCTTAAAGAACTAAGACTGGAACAGGATCTTATAACCGCCATTGAGAAAAACCAGTTTACGGCGGCGCTACAGCCTGTGATCAATCTGCAGGAAAGAAGCATACAGGGGTTTGAAGCCCTCATCCGGTGGGAGCATCCCGAACACGGCCTCATCATGCCTGACCACTTTATACCGGTTGCAGAAAGAATGGGGCTGATTATGGAGATTGACATGATGATGTTCGGCAACGCTGCAAGTATAGCAAGACAGATCAATGAAATTGCGGGCGATCCGGACGGCGATCTTTATATTGCGGTGAACCTTTCCGGCTTTAACTTTGCGACCGGGCAAATCACAAGAAGAATTGAAGAAATTGTCTCGGCTGATAATGCCGTACATAAACAAATACGTCTTGAAATAACAGAAAGCGCCCTTGTTGGCGATCCGGAAATGACTGAATCCGTTCTTGGGCGTTTAAAAGAACAAGGACTGCGCATTGCATTGGATGACTTTGGCACAGGGTATTCTTCCTTAAGCTATCTCCATCGCTTTTCAATAGATACTCTGAAAATAGACCGGGCATTCGTAAAAGAAATGCACAGCAGTTCAAAAAGCCTTGATATCGTTCGGGCTATAATCGGTCTTGCCCAGACGTTCCAGCTGGATCTGGTCGCGGAAGGTATCGAGCATGAGGAAGATGCGTTAATGCTCAATGCTCTCGGTTGCGAAAACGGGCAGGGTTATTACTTCAGCAAACCCATGGCGGTTAACGCAGCCATTGAATACACACATGACCATATGAAATCCCGTGGATAGTATTTTCGAGGTATGGTCCTAATTCAAAAGATCTTTCATCTGGCTTTCCAGCCCGGGACACCGTTTGTCTTCGGTCATGCAAAGGATAGGACTTACAAGAAGCTGATAATGTGACTGGTCCGGTTTTAATCCTGTTTCTTCAGAAATATCATAAATCATGTTTGCGCATTCGATATAAGCGCTTTCCATGGCATAGGCAGGCACCTCTATGCGGCTTGCAGCCGTGGCTGCGGCACAATTCTTTTTTATTTTTTCCACTGCATTTTCAAAACCGCGCTTTTGCAGAGCGGCGGCATAATTAGCAGCCAGAACAAGTGCGCTTTCGGAAACTTTTTCCATACAGGTCTGTGATTTCCATTTACCCGGACATTGAGATGCGATTATGCCTGCAAAGGTTCTTGCTTCCCTGCTCACAGTGTTCGTGCCTGTTTCAGCCCTGGTTATATGGGCGGAAGCCTGAGCCGGAAACAGAAACAATATAAATAAAAGCATAAGCCCAAATATTAGGGTCCAAGCGAGAGTATGGCTCATAATTTTTCCCCTATATATTTTATTTTGTAAGATTATTTCCTTACCGTACTACAAGATCAGGCATTAGTAAATCACCCTTAGTGCATTTTCTGTAAACACTTAAAATTATATGCTTTTCAATAAGTTGGTGCAATCAGCTCAATCATGACTTCCTGTTGCCGTTAGTAATTAACTTTGACATACCATGCTTTCCCATGGTATCCCATAAATATCCAGAATATTTGTTTTCCGGATAAATGCGCAATTTTTCAACGTTTATATTTAGTTTCGATATTTTGTTAAACCGAGATGTTTATGACGCTTTTTTTATCACAATATATCAATAAGTTGGACAAAAAAGACAGAGTTTCAATACCATCGTCGTACCGTAACTTCCTGACTCAAAACAATTTTCACGGCGCGGTTCTTTTTTTCTCACCCAACTACCCGTGTCTTGAAGGGTTCAACTGGTTTACAATTGAGGATATTGCCCGCCGTATTGATGAAATGAGCTGGTTTTCAGGCGATCAGGACGATATGGCAACAACGCTTTTCGGCGGCTCACATCCGGTGAATATGGATGGTGAGGGCCGTATAGGACTTACAAAAGAGCTTAAGGATTTTGCCGGTCTGGACGAAAGCGTTCTTTTTGTTGGTCTGGGCCGCAAATTTCAAATGTGGAATCCTGCAAGATTTGAAGAACGGCAAAAGCAGGCCAGAAAAAATGTCAGGGAAAAATCCCTGACTCTGCCTCCGAAACCTTCAGGAAAAGATGGGCAGGAGGATCAATGAGTGTTTTAAGTGAAAGCAAGGGCCATATCCCGGTTATGCTTGATCAGGTATTGGAAACGCTCAATCCTTCAGACAATGAGGAATATATTGATGCGACTTTCGGCGCGGGCGGTTACACCGGGGCAATACTCCGAAAAGCCCCTCAATGCAGTGTTATTGCGATTGACAGAGATCAGAGCGCCATGGAAATTGCAGGCAAGCTGCAAAAACAATATGGGCCGCGCCTTAAATTCTACAACCGGCCTTTTTCAGAAATGGAAAATATTGTCCGTGAAGAAAATATGGTCCCGGTCAATGGCGTGGTTATGGATCTCGGAGTTTCCTCAATGCAGCTTGATCAGGCGGAGCGGGGGTTTTCCTTTCGCTTTGACGGTCCTCTCGATATGCGCATGGATGCGGGTCAGGACAGGACGGCGGCCGATATCGTTAATGCCGCATCCCAGGAAGAGCTTGCAGATATTTTTTATAAGTATGGTGAAGAAAGGCATTCCCGCAAGATCGCCAGAACCATTATTGCCCGGCGGGCCAATGGGGCAATCCTGACAACGGCGCAACTGGCCGATATTGTGGAGAAAACCATACCAAAAAACAGAAAAGACAAGTCTCATCCGGCCACCCGGGTGTTTCAGGCGCTTCGGATTGCCGTCAATGATGAACTGTCCGAATTGGAAAAGGGCTTGACTGCTGCCGAGCGTGTTCTTGCGCCGGAAGGCAGGTTTGTCATTGTTACTTTTCATTCTCTTGAAGACAGACGGGTAAAAACCTTCTTTAAAACATGTACCGGACAGGAAAGGCAGTATTCGCGCCATCTTCCTATTCCGCCAGATGAGGCCGCAAATCAAAACCAGCCGAGTTTCAGGCTTGTCACAAGGCAAAGTCTCAAACCCTCCGAAGAGGAAATACGTGACAATCCTCGTGCACGCTCGGCAAAGCTGCGCTATGCGATACGAACAGATGCTCCGCCGCTCGGCACTGCAGTAAAACAGGAGGCGCGGACATGATTTCATTAACCAAGCTCGGGAGCGTATTCAGTGTTTTTTTACTGGGCAGTCTGCTTATGGCGACAGCCCAGCATGTGCAGACTCTTAGTGAAGAACGGGCTCATCTTCAGCAAAAAATCAGGACAGAAAACGAAAAAATTGCTGTTTTAAAGGCCGAGTGGGCTTATCTCAACAGACCCGAACGTCTGGAAACGCTGATGCGGCAATGGAGTAATCATAAGGCCGGGAATGAGAATAATGGTGTCGATGAGAACTTTGAAGACGTGCCCATGAAAAGCCATATATATTCGTCCCTTCTTCATGAAAGCCTTCACCGGCCGATCTTTGTAGCCCGTTCGGTCGCGCAGATGCCGGTGTCTCCGATGATTGAGCCTTCAGTCAAACCTTTTAACGGACGGCATACGTTACTTCCGGAAATTACCCTGACGGAACAAAAGTCAGACGAAAAGACCCTTGTGCAGGACATCAGACAAATCAAGGAAATAAAGGGGCATGACATAAAATCACTGGATATTCTGGTCAGTGCATGGGGCTCTCAACCCATGAGTTCAGGAGTTTATGAGGAATGAGCCAGTATGAAAGAGAGCTTAGAAAACGTCAGACTTATATTAAAGGCACGCATGAAAGCCTTCTTGAAATTACAAAGCCGCGCATATTGATCATCAGTGTGGTTTTCGGTTTTTTCTATCTGATGATCGCCTTGCGCATGATGGATTTGAGTCTGGTACAACCAGCATTGAAAACGGTCGATAAAACACTCGAACCTTCTCTCGTATTTGCCGAACAAAGAAACCAGGACAGCCTGGAAATCGAGGAACAGGATAAAAAACCCGGGAATTCAGGTGCCGGTTTTGGTAAAGCCGACATTGTGGACCGCCAGGGCATTCTTCTGGCCACAACAGTCCCGGTAAAATCTGTTTATGCCAATCCTCAAAAAATTCTGGATCGGGAGAACACCGCCAAAGCTCTTGAGAAGATTTTTCCGTCACTGGACGCTGAACGACTGGAGCGGGAATTTTCAGGTTCAAGGAGCTTTGTCTGGATCAAGCGGCATCTTTCACCGCAGGAGGTTAAAGACATTCTGATGATTGGGGATCCGGGACTGTTTTTTATAACTGAAAACAGACGCTTTTACCCGCAGGAAAACCTGATGTCTCACGTGGTCGGGTATTCGGATATCGACGGCAAGGCCCTTTCAGGGCTGGAAAAGGCTTTTGATGAAAAGCTGTCTAAAGACAGAAGTGTTGTCAGGACAACGCTTGATCTTAGACTGCAGCATGTTTTAAGAAAAAGCCTGCGGAAAGGGCTTGAAGCGTATTCTGCAGGCGGCGCAGCCGGAATTATCATGGATGTCCGGTCCGGAGATATTCTGGCTTTGGTTTCCCTGCCTGATTTTAACCCGAACAAAATTACCAGGTCGGATAAGAAACATATGTTCAACCGTGTCCTGCAGGGTGTTTACGAAACCGGATCCATATTCAAAATATTTTCTGCTGCTGCCTATATTGAAAAAAACGGCCCGGATATAAGCCGTATGTTTGATGCGGAGAAACCTTTGGAAAGAAACGGTTTCACGATTGAGGACTTTCATCCCGAGGCCAGAAAGCTTAGTCTTCCGGAAACGTTTATATATTCTTCCAACATCGGGTCGGCTCTGATGGGAGAGGCCGTCGGTACGGAGTATTTGAAGAGTTTTTACAAAACTTTGGGTCTTGCCGAACCTGTTCCTGTTGATCTGCCTGGCCGGGGCAAGCCTCTTGTTCCCGATCCGTGGCGTGAAATCAATACTCTTACCGCTTCGTACGGGCACGGTATTGCGGTTACGCCTTTACATGTTATACAGGCAGCAGCTTCCATCGTGAATGGAGGGATTCTGGTAAAACCCTCTATAACCCTTGAAAACAAAAATAATGACAAGCCGGTTCTGGAAACGCGGGTGGTCTCGGAAGAAACTTCGGAAACTCTTCGAAAAATTCTGCGTCTTGCCGTGGTTGAAGGGACAGGTCGTTACGCCGATGTGGATGGGTATTTCGTTGGCGGAAAGACGGGTACGGCTGAAAAAATCACCAACGGCCAGTACGATCCCTCCCGTCTCCTTTCTTCGTTTATCGGGTTTTTTCCGATGCATGATCCAGACTATGCGGTTCTGGTCGTCCTGGATGAGGCTGACGGCACCGAACGGACGGCAGGATATGCGACAGGCGGATGGATCGCTGCGCCGGCCGTCGGTGAAATAATCAGGGATATGGGACGGATTTTGGGCATGCCGGAAACGGGGATCAGTGATGACAGCTTTCTTTCTTCATTGTATCCTGAACTTTCAAAAAAAGGTGAAGATGAAACCGGGGCATCCTTTCCAGAAAAAATGGCCTCTCACTGACCTGCTCAGAAATGCGGGGCTTCATGACCTTGAAAAACAGGTTCTGGATCAATACTCATGCCGGCAGGATATCCTCATTTCCTCTTTTACGGCGGATAGTCGTCAGGTCATCAAAGGCAGTCTTTTTGTAGGTATATACGGCGCGTCAAGTGAAGGTGAGCATTACCTGCGTGACGCCATACGCAAAGGGGCGGGCGTTATAATTTTGTCTAAGGATGTCAGCTTCCTGCGAAATCCTGATAACATTTGCGATGCGGTTGTTCTTGAGTGTGCAAGTCCACGCCTTGCATTCTCCCGTCTTGCCGGGGCTTTTTATGATTTTGAGCAGCCCGGTACCGTTGCCGCCGTCACAGGGACCAACGGCAAAACGTCCGTCGTTCACTTTATGCGCCGGATCTGGGATTTTGCAGGAATTAAGGCGGCCAGCATGGGAACGCTCGGCATTATTCGCGAAGATGTAAGGCAAGACACAAAAATCACGACACCGCATCCCCTGGTCCTGCACCAAAATTTATCGGATCTTAAACGGAACGGCATTACACATCTGGCGATGGAGGCGTCAAGTCATGCCCTTGACCAGCACCGCATGGACAGTGTGCGGCTGAAGGCGGCGGGAATTACCAACCTGGCAAGAGATCATATTGATTACCACGGCACTTTCGAGGCCTATAAAAAGGCCAAACTCAGGCTTTTTGAAGACGTCCTTCCGTGGGGGCCGGATTTTACAGCTGTTTTAAACAAGGATTTTGAGGGGTATGAGGCCTTTACGGACGTTGCGCGTAAACGAAAAAACCGGATCGTTACAATTGGCAAAACGCAATCGGATTTTTTTATTTCGGAGATTCGGAATGAAGAGCAGGGGCAGCGGGTTTTTGCGGAGATATTTGGACGGCCTTATGAAATTTTATGTCCTGTATTCGGCGGTTTTCAGATTGAGAATATAATGATGGCACTGGCGCTTTGCGCGTCCTGTGATTTGCATACCCATCTGGATGACTTCATTGGTGCTCTGGAAAAAATTACGTCTCCCCCGGGCCGCCTGCAGAGAATAGAAGTCATGGACTATCCAGACACGACGAAGATATTCATTGATTTTGCCCATACAGAAGATGCGCTGCTGCGCGTATTAACGGAATTGCGCGGGCATACCCCGGGACGTTTGATTTGTGTGTTCGGATGTGGCGGCGACCGCGACAGGACGAAAAGGCCGGCGATGGGAAGAATTGCAAATAAATATGCAGACCTCACAATTGTTACTGATGACAATCCGCGTACCGAAGATCCGGCTGCAATACGCGCGGAAATACTCCGTGCGGTGCCGGATGCGCATGACATACCTGATCGTAAGGAAGCCATCGCAAAAGCCCTTGGCCTCGCAAAAAACGGAGATACAGTCGTTATTGCCGGGAAAGGTCATGAAACCGGACAGATTGTGGGCGACACCGTACTCCCGTTTTCGGATGAAGAGACAATAAAGGAGATAATGGCATCTGTTTAAGATGCGTTGTACTCTTGGCCATATCCGCAAAACTGTTTATGGTTAAAAAAACTGAAAAACAAATTTGATTCATGCTTTATAACCTTTTATTCCCTCTTGCCGAAGATTTCTCACTGTTTAATGTTTTCCGCTACCTCACTTTCCGAACGGGGGGAGCGATATTAACGTCATTGTTTATTTGCCTTTTTATCGGCCCCGGCGTGATTCGCTGGCTTAAGGAAAAGCAGCGAGATGGCCAGCCCATAAGGGAACTCGGCCCGGAAACGCATCGGTTAAAAGCCGGTACGCCAACCATGGGCGGTGTTATGATTTTGATTTCGGTTGTGATTTCAACCTTGCTCTGGGCGGATATAACAAATCCTTTTATCTGGATTGTGCTCGGCGTTATTGCGGGTTTCGGACTGATCGGTTTTGCCGACGACTTTGCAAAACTGACCAGTGGCAGTCATCACGGGATTTCCGGTAAATTAAGACTTGTGCTTGAATTCATCGTCGCCGGTATCGCAGTCTATTTTATCCTGCAGCTTATGGACGGGGACCAGCAGTCAGGACTGGCGATACCGTTTATCAAAGACTTTCTTGTGCCGCTTGGAATGTTTATGGTTGTTTTCGGAATGTTTGTGGTTGTCGGTGCCGCAAATTCCGTAAATTTTACAGACGGGCTTGATGGACTGGCGGTTGTTCCCGTTATCATCGCTGCCGCCTGTTTCGGTTTTATTGCCTATATCGCTGGCCGCTTTGACTTTGCCGAATATCTTCAGATTCAGTATATTGAGGGTGTGGGTGAGTTGGCGGTTCTGTGCGGAACTCTGATCGGTGCGGGTATGGGGTTCCTCTGGTTCAATGCCCAGCCGGCCTCGGTTTTTATGGGCGATACCGGCTCTCTTTCAATGGGCGCAGGGCTCGGGGCCATTGCGGTCGCAACAAAACACGAGCTGGTGCTGGCCATAATCGGAGGTCTGTTTGTTGCGGAAACATTGTCGGTTATACTTCAGGTCGCATCTTATAAATTAACCGGAAAGCGCATTTTTGCCATGGCGCCTCTGCATCATCATTTTGAAAAGAAAGGCTGGCCGGAATCCAAAATTGTTATCCGTTTCTGGATTATTGCGGTGGTGCTTGCCCTTCTGGGACTATCGACATTAAAGTTAAGGTAGAAAATCTCGTAGGGAATCGCATACAAAGAGTGTGAAAATCATGCTGAACCTTAAAGAATTCAAAAAAACCCTGACAGACAGTCCAGTTGCTGTCCTTGGACTCGGAATTTCCGGACAATCAGTTATTGAGGCGTTTGATGCCCACAAAATACCTTACGTTGCCTGGGATGACGACTCGGAAAAGCGGGCGCAGGCCAAGCCCGGAAAATACGGCAGGATTGAAGATCTGCGAGAAGTTGACATGGCGGATTTTGCTTTGCTGGTCGCCGGACCTGGTATCCCTTTATACCATCCCGCTCCGCACCCATTGGTGGATAAGGCACAGAAGGCAGGGCTGGAAATCATCGGGGATCTTGAGATTTTTTACAGGGCAAATCCGGGCAGAAAAATTATAGCCATTACGGGCACAAACGGAAAATCCACAACAACCGCACTTGTCGGACATATTCTGAACCACGCTGGAATAAACTGTTCTGTCGGCGGAAACATTGGCTATCCTGCCCTGTCTCTCGAAACGCCACCTGAAGACGGATGTTTTGTCCTGGAAGTTTCCTCATTCCAGCTCGACCTGTGCAAGGCATTCCAAGCCGATATTGCAGCAATACTCAACATAACTGCAGATCACATCGACCGTCACGGAAGCATGGAAAGGTATTGCGAAGCCAAAAAGAAAGTGTTTGCCAATAACAGGGAATGTTTCTGCGTCATTGATGGAGACAGCCAGAATACAATTAAGATGGCTGAAGAGCTTAAAAAGGAAGGCTTTAACCGAATATGCCGCGTTAGTATAGAGAACGAAGAAAATCAGGGCGGCGTCTTTGTCAGCGCGGGCGTTTTATATGACAAACTTGACGGGGAACAAAAGGAAATCGGAAAAATCAGCGGTATAAAAATATTACTTGGGCATCACAATCATCAGAACATTGCCTTTGCTTACAGCATTGTAAGAGATTTTCGCATATCGCCTGAAATTTTTATTGAGGCGGTTAAGACGTTCCCGGGCCTCCCGCACCGGATGTATCCTGTCAGAGTTATTCAGGGTGTGACCTATGTGAATGACAGCAAGGCAACAAATCCCGTATCAGCTGCAACGGCTTTGAAATGTTATCGCAAGATTTACTGGATTGTGGGCGGATTGCCGAAACAGGGCGGACTTGAAGGTGTTGAAGAGGAGCTGGATAGTGTCAAAAAAGCTTTCGTAATTGGAAAATTTGCAGAAGAGCTTGCGGAGTGGCTTCAAAAACGCGGCGTTGATTGCAAAATTTCAAAAACTCTTGATCTGGCGGTCAACGAGGCCCATGAACTGGCGCAGTCGGAAAGAGGTGAGCCCGGCGGTGCAGGGACGGTTCTGCTTTCGCCCGGATGCGCATCTTATGACAGCTATGAATCCTATGAAAAAAGGGGGCAACATTTTGAAAAGCTGGTTGCCGCACTTGAGGAAAGCACCACGCAATGACCATGTTAAGGCGAACCGATAAAAGCGTTCTGTCCACTTGGTGGTGGACCGTTGACAGACCCACATTCATATCCTGCATTATCCTGATTCTTCTTGGCGTTTTTCTGGTTTCTGCCGCAAGTCCGCCGGTCGCAAGCCGTCTCGGCCTGGATCCTTATCATTTCGTTATCCGCCATATGGTTTTTGTTTTTCCGTGTTTTGCTGCACTTATGTTTTTCTCCCTTCTAAACCCGCGATGGCTTTTCCGAATAAATACGATTATTCTAATGTGCGGCCTTGGCCTTATGGTGCTTGTCCTGTTTATCGGGGGCGAAATCAAAGGTGCGCAAAGATGGATACAGATATTTGGTTTTTCAATCCAGCCGAGTGAATTTGTAAAACCTGCTTTCGTATTTCTGACGGCATGGCTTATTGCCGGTGAAAGAGCGGACAATACTACAATCCCGGGCTATACGATGGCAGGATGTCTATATCTTTTTTTTATTGCGCTTCTTATTCTCCAGCCTGATTTTGGCATGGCGTTTGTCATGACATGTGTTTTTGGAGCGCAGGTATTTATTGCCGGTGTTCCGATACGGTGGATCGTCCTGCTTGTTTTTTGCATTATTTTAGGCCTGTTTTCAGCTTACTGGACCTTTGATCACGTTAAAAGCCGTATAGACAGATTTATGGATCCTGAAACCGGTAATACGTACCAGATCGAAAAGTCACTGGAGGCTTTTCAGCAGGGAGGATTGTTCGGAACCGGCCCAGGCCAGGGCAATGTCAAACTACTTCTCCCTGATTCGCACGCCGATTTTATTTTTTCAGTCGCGGGTGAGGAACTGGGTCTTATCTTTATTTTCATGCTTCTTGGCATTTATGCCTTTATTGTTTTACGCGGGCTCAGACGATTATCCTCTTCCCAGGACCTGCCTGTTACACTCGCGGCCAGCGGACTTCTTGTGCTGTTCGGGTTACAGTCTTTCATCCATATGGGTTCCAGCCTTAATGTTCTGCCGACAAAAGGCATGACTCTCCCGTTTATAAGCTATGGCGGATCATCCCTGCTTTCAACGGCAATCGTTATGGGTACTGTATTGTCATTAACCCGCAGATACGGCGCTTTCACCATCAAGCGTGGAATGCCGACATGGAGTGCGGGTTGAGCGGCGAGGAAAGAATGCAAAATGTATCAGCAAAACCGGACAGGCATAATAAGCCGGACCGTGAAGCGGCAAAGGTTGACGTTATACTTGCCTGCGGGGGAACCGGCGGGCATATGTTTCCCGCCTTTGCGCTTGCCCGTGAATTAACGGAAAACAACATCCGGGTTGCAATCCATACGGATGAGCGAGGCTTGCGATACAAGGCAAAAAACCTGGACAATATCCCGATGGATCTGATTTCCTCGGCTACATTCAAAAAAGGACTGAAAAACAAGATCAGGACGGGTTTTATTCTTTTGTGCGGATATTTTGAGGCAAAGCGCTCTTTAAGGGACAGAGATCCCGATCTTGTGGTCGGTTTTGGCGGATATCCGTCACTGCCGACTATTCTGGCGGCCCAGCGTGAAGGCTATCAGACGATGCTGCATGAACAAAACGCCACTTTGGGCAGAGCAAATCTTTTTTTATCAAAACATGCCGATAAAATTGCCTTGTCCGTGCGCAATGTAAAAGGTTTTACAAAAGATCTTCTCCAAAAATCCGTGATTACAGGAAATCCGGTCCGGGAAGAGTTTGTCGAGGCGCGCAAGACTGCATACACCCCGATCAGGCCCGAAGGGCCGATCCGGATTGTTGTTATCGGAGGATCTTTGGGCGCAGGCGTTTTTGGCGAGATTGTTCCGGCAACGCTTGCCAGCCTGCCGGCTGAGTACCGCAAGCGTTTGAAAATCGTTCAGCAAAGCCGGGCGGAGGATCAGGATCAGGCAATAAAAACCTATAAGGATGCGGGAATAGAGGCCCAGGTCGAATCTTTCCTGCACGATGTCGCAGGTCATATGAAGGACGCGCATGTGATCATATCGCGTTCCGGTGCCAGCTCGGTTGCCGAAATAACGGCTGTCGGACGCCCGGCGATTTTTGTGCCCTATCCCTGGCATAAGGATCAGCAGCAGAAAATAAATGCGGACATTGTTGCCGAACAGGGCGGAGGCTGGGTCATACCACAGGACGGATTTACCGTTGAGGTTTTAAAAGCCAGGCTTGAAATGTTTTTTCAAAACCCGGCCCTTTTGTCCTCGGCGGCGGAAAAATCCCGTAAGTCGGGGAATCCGGAAGCGGCAAAGAGTCTGACAAAAGCGGTTATGGAGATGCTTTAAACGCAAATCGGCCGGACCAAAGACTAATCCTTTGCATCTCGTTTGATTCTTTGCCATTATCCGATTATTAAAAGTACTTTTTTTGAGATTTTTTTAACTTACCGCATGGATTTTGCAGAAAATGCGTTCATTGCCCACAAGTATCGGTATTATTCATTTTGTCGGAATCGGCGGTATTGGCATGAGCGGTATTGCGGAGGTTTTGCACGCTTTGGGCTATCAAGTCCAGGGATCCGATATCAGTCAAAGCGGTAACGTGGAAAGACTTGGTAAAAAAGGAATTCGTGTATTCCACGGCCATGCCTCTGAAAACATTGCGGATGCATCCATTGTCGTTTACTCCTCGGCAATCGGTAAGGATAATCCTGAACTTGTTTCCGCACGTGCGAGGAAGCTTCCGGTTGTCAGGCGGGCTGAAATGCTTTCTGAACTTATGCGTCTGAAATGGTCCGTTGCAGTTGGCGGAACGCACGGCAAAACCACCACAACCTCTCTTGTTGGACAAATCCTGGAATATGGCAATTTTGATCCGACTGTTATCAACGGAGGAATTGTAAATGCTTACGGGACAAACACCCGCCTTGGCAAAAGCGACTGGCTGGTTGCCGAAGCGGATGAAAGCGACGGAACTTTTACCCGTCTTCCATCCACAATTGGCATCATCACCAATATTGACCTCGAGCATGCCGAATTTTACGGCGGTATTGACGGGATAAGGGAGGCTTTCTCAACTTTTATTGAAAATCTTCCGTTTTACGGTTTTGGAGTTGTCTGTATTGATAATCCTGAGGTGAGAAATCTTGTTGGAAACATAGACGACAAAAAGCTGATCACATACGGGTTTTCAGAAGATGCATCTGTGCAGGGATACAATGTAAAACTCTCAAAAACGCATATGGAATTTGATGTCATTATAAAAGATATCGGCAATGAAGGCATCGAGACCATTATAAGAAATGTTTACCTGCCCATGATCGGGGAGCATAATATTCTGAATGCCATTGCGGCGATCACAGTTGCGCATGAACTCGGGATCTCGGTAAACACAATCAAAACTGCGCTGGCTTCGTTTACAGGTGTGAAAAGACGGTACACCCAGACCGGCGAGGTAAACGGAATCAGAATTATTGATGATTACGGCCATCATCCTGTTGAAATCAAGGCCGTTCTTAATGCGGCGAGGCAAAGCCTGGGAAGCAGAAGCAGCAAAATAATTGCGGTGGTTCAGCCGCACAGATATTCCAGACTTCAGTCTTTATTTCAGGATTTTTGTAGCTGTTTTCACAATGCGGACGCGGTGCTTGTCGCGGATGTTTATCCCGCAGGTGAAAATCCGATTGAGGGTATTGACAAAAACACCCTTGCTGCCGGGATAAAAGAGGCAGGCCATTCCATGGCCAGAGCGATTGAGAACAAGGACGCTTTGCCGGAGCTTATTCAAAAAATCACTTCTCCCGGCGATATTGTTATATTTCTGGGGGCCGGAGATATTACACACTGGGCTTATGAATTCCCGGAAAAACTGGCCTCCCGTTTTTTTTCCATGTCAGAAAGTGACAACCCGCGTTTAAAAAAAATTGCCTGAAACATTACCCGGATTATGACGGATAGCGCCGTTGAAATATTAAACAAGCAGATTGACGGTCTTGGACTTAAACGTGATGTTCCGATCGGAAAAGCCGGATGGTTCAGGACGGGCGGCAATGCAGAAACTTTATTCGAGCCGCATACGCCGGACGATCTTAAAAGATTTCTTTCCCTTTTGGACAAAGAAGAAAATCCACCCCTGATTGTCGGGGCCCTGTCCAATATGATTGTTCGCGATCATGGGATTCCCGGGATTACCGTAAAACTTGGAAGAGAGTTTGGGGAGGTTAGACAGATTGATGATCGCAGAATCTATGCTGGTGGCGCGGCGATGAACAGAAAAGTCGCCAATTTTGCGGCGCGCTCGGGAATTGGAGGTCTTGAATTTTTAATCGGTATCCCAGGCACGATAGGCGGATCGGTTTTTATGAACGCGGGGTGTTACGGGACGGAAATGAAAGACGTACTGGACAAAATACATATTTTTACAATTTCCGGTGAGGAAAAATATTTAAAGCCGGAAGATATAAGAATGACGTATCGTCATGCGGAATTTGGAGAAAAAGTGATTGTAACCGGAACTGTTTTAAAAGGCGTGCACGATTTACCGCAAAATATAAATGCGGCCGTTACAGCGCTTAAACAAAAACGGGAGCAGACACAGCCGATCCGGGAAAAAACAGGCGGGTCCACCTTTGCCAATCCCAGTGCAAAAAATCTTGAGCAGGCCGGAATTGATCCGGACACAAAAGCCTGGGAACTCATTGACAAGATAGGTGGTCGCGGCCTGCGAAAAGGCGGTGCAATGGTTTCCGAAAAACATTGCAATTTCCTTATTAACACAGGTAACGCATCCGCTGCCGATCTTGAAAACCTTGGTGATGAACTGAAAAGACGTGTTTATGAGCAATTTGGAATAGACCTTGTCTGGGAAATCAAAAGAGTTGGCCTGCGCACAGGCGCTTAGGGCAGATCGTGTTCAGATATAATCACTATGATTATATCTGAAAAGCATGAATCTGCCCTGACTTATTGAATCGACGCGCAAATTCACGCGATCAAAAATCGCAAAGCGATTCTTTTTGATCGCGATTGGCTCTGGCAATAGATGTTGATTTCTCTGTTAGCTCTCTTATGGTATTATAAAATATCTTTTATGTACTTCCTTTCGAACGCAATCCAATGGCTTCTCAAAAGAAACAGCAAAAAAAAACAAACCCAAAGACAAAGGCAAAAAAGGGTGCCGGAAAAAAAACGAGGTCAGGTCGCCGCCCCGCCCTTGCCGGTTTGTTTGAGGGCTGCTTTTTATGGTTAAAGCCGGTATGGCATATCTCACTCATTATTATTTTCTCTGTCTGTTTTATGACCTGGTTTTTCTTTTCCGGAACGTTGGAAAAAATGCTTTCCAAAACCAGAGAATCGGTTATGCAGCTGACTGCAGATGCAGGATTTGCATTAGAAATCGTGACTATTGAAGGAATAAATAATATCCAGGCAGAAAAGCTTAGGAAAAATCTGGATGTGGATCGCGGTCTGCCGATTTTAAGTCTGTCCCTGCAGGATATTGCAGACTCAATCGTGCAAATGGGATGGGTCGAAAATGTCCGGGTTGAAAGGCGCCTGCCCCACACACTTTATATTGAGATTGAGGAAAGAGAACCGCTGGCCGTTTATAAAGCGGACGGAAACCATTACCTTGTTGACGGCAAAGGTCACCGCATTGAAAAGCTTTCTGCGCATTCCGAATGGCATTCATCCCTTCTGAAAATTGCAGGTGAAGACGCAGAAAAGAAAGCCTCGGAAATAACCGGTCTCCTTAAATCCGAGCAGGATATTTTCAGCCGGGTCAGTCTGGCCCGCTACGTTGGAAAAAGACGATGGGACCTGGTTCTTAAAGGTGATATGATCATTAATCTGCCTGAGGCGGATCCCGGTCTGGCCCTGAAAAAAATAGGCGACTTGCATAAAACACAATTCATCCTGGATAAGGGAATTCATGCAATCGACGCAAGAATGCAGGACAGACTTATTGTCAAAACCCGGCCCGGCGGCGTAAAAGAATACAAAACGTCTGAATCTGAAACTGCGATTGGCGAGATTTAAGGTCGGGTCCCATCATGCAAAGAAATCGAAAAACCGCCGGCTCTCTTATTGCCGCACTTGATATCGGAACCACAAAAGTTGCCTGCGTTATTGCCCGTATACTTGACGATCAAAACGGTCTTGAAATTGTCGGGGTTGGCTATCACGCCTCTTCAGGGATTAAAAACGGTGCGGTCATAGATATTGATGCCACTGAAAACTCGGTTAGGAAAGCCGTCCATACTGCGGAAAACATGGCGGCCGGTGTCATGAAAAGCTTTCCGCTTCGGGATATTATTCTGTCCATTCCGGGCGTGCTTGTCAAAAGCCGGACGCACCGCGTTAACGTTCAGATATCAGGGCATGAAGTCACTGAAAACGACATCATGCGGGCATTACTGAAAGCTCAGGAAACCGCACAGGAAAATATTGAAGACGAACACAGCAACATCCAGCTTGTGCATACAATACCGACAGATTTCTCATTGGACGGGCAAAGCGGTATTCGCGAACCCCGGGGTATGTACGGCCAGTCTTTAAATGTCGATGTGCAGGTTGTCGGTGCAAATGCAACAGCCGTCAGAAACTATATAACCACAATTGAAAGAAGCCATCTGAATGTTGATGAAATTTGCGCTGCACCTTACGCTTCTGCTCTTTCAACTCTGGTTGAAGATGAAATGGATCTCGGGTGTACAGTCATTGATATGGGCGGCGGAATTACATCAGGCGCGGTTTTTTACAATAATCGTCTGATTCATATGTTCTCCATTCCGGTCGGCGGTGCGCATGTGACAAATGATATTGCCAAGGGCGTTACAATCGCAGTTGCGGATGCAGAGCGCATAAAGACACTTTACGGCCATGCGATGATGACCGGCTCCGACGAGGAGGAAATGATAGATGTCACACCCATGGGTGAAAGATCGTCAGAAAGCGTCAGCCACATCCCCAGGTCCTATATCAACAGCATAATCCAGCCGCGGATTGAGGAAATTTTTGAACTGGCCCGGGCGGAACTTTCAGACAGCGGCCTTGGGCACATGATCGGGCGGCGCGTTGTATTGACAGGGGGCGCCAGTCAGCTTTCCGGGATGCGTGATATTGCAGGAAAAATTCTGGACAAACAGGTCAGGCTTGGACGTCCCGTAAGGTTGTCAGGTTTGCCCGAAAGTTTAACCGGTCCGGAATTTTCAAATGTTGCCGGGCTTATCATTTATGCAATGTGGCATGCAAACGAAACACCCTCAGAAATTTTCAGGATTGTTGAGCCCGGAAGCCTATGGGAAAGGCTTAAGCTGTGGTTCATGGAAAACTGGTGATTGCACACTGATAAAAACTGTTCACTTCTTTTCCACAGAATGGTTTTAAATATTTGAAATTCTTTGGCCCTTGATAACCATCGATTTTAAAAGCTTTTATGCTTTTTTTTTGTGAAATATCCCCAGTCTGTGAAGATGCGGCCGCTTGATAATCCTTTACAGGATCGTCATAATTAAAAAATGTAATTTTGCGTTTCAAGCGTGCCTTTACATACCTTTTTTCATATTCCGAATCAGGATGTGTGGATATCACGAAATTTTAAAACCTTTACTATGGTGAAATTAAAAATGGATAGGCAAAATCTCAGCGTTGCCAAAATTTTCCAAGCTGCGTGCACGAACGCGGGTATCGTAAATTTAACGGAGGCCGCCTAATGATAAATGTAAGGATGCAAACTGCGGAAGTTAAAAAGCTTTCTCCGCAGATAACCGTAATCGGTGTCGGGGGCGCAGGTGGCAACGCCGTGAATAATATGATTTCGTCCGGACTCGAAGGTGTTGAGTTTCTGGTTTGTAATACAGATGCGCAGGCACTTGAGAATTCCTACGCGGAAAACAAAATCCAGCTTGGCGCGCAGGTAACGGGTGGTCTTGGCGCCGGATCAAAGCCTGATGTGGGGCGTGCGGCTGCCGAAGAAACACTCAATGAAATTACGGATGTTCTTGAAGGCTCGAATATGGTTTTTATTACCGCCGGTATGGGCGGCGGAACGGGGACGGGAGCCGCGCCGGTGATTGCCAGGGCCGCAAAGGATATTGGGATACTGACAGTTGCCGTTGTTACAAAACCGTTTCATTTCGAAGGCACACACCGCATGAAAATGGCCGAAGAAGGCATAAGGGAGCTGCAGCAATACGTTGATACCCAGATTGTTATTCCAAACCAGAACCTCTTCAGAATTGCGAATGAAAAAACAACGTTTGCCGAAGCCTTTAAAATGGCCGATTCCGTCCTGCAGTCCGGAGTCAGGGGTGTGACGGATCTTATGGTTATGCCCGGCCTGATCAATCTTGATTTCGCGGATATTCGGTCCGCAATGCAGGAGATGGGCAAGGCCATGATGGGAACGGGAGAGGCAACCGGAGAAAGACGTGCGATTGAGGCGGCCGAGGCGGCAATCAGCAATCCTCTTCTGGATGACGTGTCTATGAAGGGTGCGCGCGGCGTGATTATCAATATCACTGGTGGTTATGACATGACCCTGTTTGAAGCGGATGAGGCGTGCAACCGGATACGGGATGAAGTTGATCCCGATGCTAACATTATATTTGGGTCAACATTTGACGAAAAACTTGAAAATGTGATGCGCGTTTCGGTTGTTGCAACCGGTATTGATACAGAAAGACAAAAGCGGTCCCGTCCTGAGGAAGCATCCGAATTCGTTTCCGCAAACAGTACGGGTGCTTTCCAGACCCCGAATAGCGCTTCGTCCCAATCTTTTCAAAATGCACCGCAGCAGGCAACGGCACGGGCAGGTCAGCCTTCCCCTTTGTTTCAGAAAAAGCCTTCGCGATATGCGTTTGAGCCGGCACCGGCGAGTGCACAGGCTCAAGCCCAGGCCCATACAGCGCCAGTGCAGCAGCCCGCCATGGCAGCCAGGCCGGAAGTTGTTCCTTTTGCAAAGGCGCAGACGGAAATGAGCCCTGCCGAAAAACAGGAAGCCCAGTATAATCCGGAAATTCAGAAGCCTGCCGCTGTGGCCCAGCCTTATGCGCCTCTGAGAGGACAGAGGCAGGGGGACGCCTTTATTCCGCCGCGTCCGGCCGAAGTTGATAAAAGCGAAAAAGATCATGTTGGAAATATCTGGGAAGCACCAATGCAATATCCGGCAGCCGACCGCGCCTCAAGACAGATGCCGGGAGAGGGGCGTCAATCCTCTTTCCATGAGCGCCAGTCTCAATCTTCCCTGTCAGCCGCCCCGGCAGATGCTAATCCTGCACCCGCTAATCCGGAAAGTAAGGACCAGGGCGGGTTCCGCAGAAAGGCATTTGGTTTCATTGAGAAAATCACCGGGCATGGAGGTGTGCAGGTCGAAGAAGACAAAACCCGGAGTAAGGAAGGTTTTAAAACAGATGACGGTTTTGAGATAAGACACGTTAACCCGGCGCATCAACATCCATCCGGTGAAGTGCCTGGTAAGCCATCGCAAGGGCATCTGAATATTGAAACACCTTCCGAAAAACCCCAGGAAGAGGATAAGGGAATTGATATCCCGGCTTTTCTGAGACGTCAGGCAAACTGACCGTTTAAAGGATTAAACATTTCCGATCCGTCCGACCCGTCCGAACCGCTTTTGGAGTTTGTTACAAACTGTAATAAACCGTGATTTGCCCGTGTTTCATATTTCTTTATAGTGAAATTTAAAGATACACGAAATACGATCATTCCGGTCTCATGCAAAAAACAGTTATATCTGAAATTTCAATTAGTGGTGTAGGACTGCATTCGGGCGTTTACGTTACGCTTTCCGTTTTGCCGGCACCCGCCGATCACGGTATTGTTTTCAAAAGAACCGACATTCACAAAGACAGGGCCTTTGTCCCGGCCCGGTGGGATAAAGTCGTTAATACAAGATTATGCACCGTTATCGGAAATTCGAACGGGGTTACCGTTCAGACCATTGAACATCTAATGGCGGCTTTTGCCGGATGCGGTATAGATAACGCGCTTGTTGAATTGAATGGTCCCGAAGTTCCGGCAACGGACGGCAGTTCCGCACCCTTCGTTTCCATGATCAAGGCGGCGGGTATCGAAAAACAAAACAAACCAAGGCGTTTCATCGAAATCGTTAAGGATGTTTCCGTGACCCTCGGCGACAAAAAAGCGATTCTCAGAAAGCATGAGGGTCATAATTTTGTTACACATATTGACTTTGACCATCCTGTTATAGGCGCACAGTCTTTTGAATTCGATGGAATTTCCGGAAGTTTTGAAAATGAAATCGCCCCGGCGAGAACATATGGTTTTCTTGACGATGTTAAAGCTTTGCGCAAAATGGGTCTGGCTTTGGGCGGTTCCACCGATAATGCTCTTGTTCTGGATCATAACGTAATACTGAATGAAGACGGTTTGCGGTTTCCTGATGAATTTGTGCGGCATAAGCTTCTTGACGCAATGGGCGATCTCTATCTTGCCGGTCCCATAATTGGAAGTTACGAATCATGGCGCGGGGGGCATGAGCTGAACAATGCAATTCTGCATGAACTTAAGGCAAAACCTGACTGTTACCGTATCGTTCAGGAAGATTTTTACCGCGAGGATGCCGGGGCATCTTATCTTTGTATCAGCCGGAAAAAGGGTTTTCCTTCATCTTCCAAAGCGGTTGCCTGATTATAAGATTGCTGTCTTTACACCTCTCCCTTTTCTTTCCGCCCGAACCGCGCTATGTGTTAAAGATGGAAATACAGGATTTGGGGCATACAGGTTTAAAGACATGAAGAAAAGAAAATACCTCATAACGCTTATACTGATGGCATTTCTGGCAACGGGTACAGGATGCTCGACATCGGGCAAAGACGGACCGGAAGAGAGTACCGAGGAAGTTGAAGTCCTTTATAACCGTGCGGCCAGCGCGCTTGATAGCGGAAACTACCAGGAAGCTGGCGACCTTTTCGAAGAAGTGGAACGTCAGTATCCTTATTCCAAATGGTCAACGCAGGCACAGCTTATGGCGGCTTTTGCCGCCTACAGGGATTTGCGCTATGACGAGGCGGTGCTTGCTCTTGACAGGTTTATAGAGCTGCATCCCGGACACCCCGATGTGGATTACGCCTATTACCTTAGGGCCATGAGTTTTTATGAGCGTATTAATGATGTGAAAAGGGACCAGGCCTCGACCAGAAATGCGCTGAACGCCTTCAACGCCCTTATACGTCGTTTTCCAGACAGCAAATATGCAAAGGATTCCATTTATAAAAGAGATCTGACACTGGATCATATGGCAGGAAAAGAAATGATGGTCGGCCGGTACTATCTGAAAAAAGAGCATTATAATGCGGCCATAAACCGTTTCCAGAATATTGTAAAAGAATACCAGACGACAACACATGTCGCAGAGGCTCTGCACAGACTTGTCGAGTCCTATTTAAGCCTCGGTCTTAAAGGGCAAGCCACGAAAGTGGCCGCCGTTCTGGGTCATAATTATCCGGGCAGTGAATGGTATGAAAGAAGTTACCGCCTTCTTGATCCGGAGGAGCGTGAGAAACTCAGAGAAGAAAAGCCGTGGCTGCGCCGCACCATAGATGATTTCCTAAAGCCCCGTCCTGAAAACGGGACCGTCAGTGATAATGCGTTTGAGCCCGTAATTGTGGATGAGCTGAAAGGGCCTCTTGAAGAAAGTCTGTCAGTCACAAACCGGTCACAAACAGTATCATCCGAGGAAAAGGAAGACGATACGGGTAATTAGGTTACAATCGACGATGTTAAAATCTCTCACGATACGGAATATCGTCTTGATTGATCACCTTTCCCTTGATCTTCAAACTGGGTTTACGGCACTTACCGGGGAGACTGGCGCCGGAAAATCCATCCTTCTTGACTCGCTTGGTCTGATACTTGGAAAAAAGGCGGAAACAAGGCTTTTGCGACGTGGCACCGACACCGCATCTGTCACGGCCGAATTTGCAATACAAAAAAGCCATCCCGTCCGGCCACTTCTTGAAGAACAGGATCTTCCTGTTGAAGACACACTTATTGTGCGGCGGACCCTCTCTACAGACGGACGCAGCAAAGCATTTGTGAATAATGAGCCGGTCAGTGTCAATTTCCTTAAAACCCTTGGGGAAGAGCTTGTGGAAATTCACGGCCAGTTTGAGACACAGACCATACTCGATCCCGGGACGCATGGACGCATCCTTGATTTCTATGCCGATGTGACGGCCGAAATCCAGACGTGCTGGAAAAACTGGAAGGCTTTTGAGAAGGAGCTGGAAACGCTGGAAATCGCCATTGAAAAGGAAAGAGGTGAGGAAGACTACTTGCGGCAGTCGCTTTATGATCTTGAAACGCTTGACCCTCTGGAAGGGGAGGAGGAAGAGCTGGCCCGGAAACGTGAAATGCTTATGAACCGTGAGAAAATACTGTCTGCACTGAATGAGACAACAAATCAGTTAAGCAGGGCAGAAACCTCCATCATCAATGCGTGGAAAGCAGTTGAAAAGATTGCCGGAAAGACAGGGGAGAACGGCGGTACTCTCATGGATATACTGGATCGCCAGATTGCGGAAATGCAGGAGGCACAGTCCGTGGTCCGGGATATCTATGAAGAAAACTCCGATGAATCCCATTCGCTTGAGGATATCGATGACCGCCTTTATAAACTGAAAGCCCAGGCGCGCAAACATGACTGTGCGGTCGATGATCTGCCCGGGGTAAAGAAAGATCTGGCCCGATCTCTTGCCCTGATTGAAAACCGGGAAGATGAACTTCAGACGCTTTTCAGAAAAACGGAACAGGCAAAAAAAATATATACGGATGAAGCTGAAAAGCTTTCAAAACTGCGCATACAAAAGGCAAAGGAACTGGATCAGACTGTAGCAAGGGAACTTGCGCCGCTCAAACTTGAGAAGGCCAGGTTCGAAACGAAAATCGAAACCCTGCCTGAGGCCAGATGGACGGAAAACGGTTTTGATCGTGTCCAGTTTATGGTGGCCACAAATCCCGGTGCCGATCCGGGTCCATTGCACAAAATTGCCTCTGGGGGTGAGATGGCCAGGTTCATGCTTGCCCTGAAAGTTGTCATGTCCGGTAAAACACCTGCGAAAACAATGATATTCGATGAGGTTGATACGGGCATTGGCGGGCCGACGGCCGCGGCGGTGGGCGCACGCCTTTCCCGGCTCGGGCAGGATCAACAGGTTATTGTCGTGACACATTCGCCGCAGGTGGCCGCCCGTTCCAATCATCACCTTATTGTTATGAAACAGGATAATAACGGAGAGGATAAAAAGGCTTTACCGGTAACTACCGTTATCACGCTCGACCACTCCGAGAAGCGGCAGGACGAGATTGCCCGTATGCTTTCGGCGGCGGAAGTAACAGATGAAGCCCGGGCCGCCGCCCGCAAACTTCTGGAAACGGGAACGTAGATCATGCAGGCCGATATGTCCGGGAATAAAGCGGAGATGCACGATGTATCGGATTTTGAAAAGGCCGGCAAAAGGCATGCGGAACTAAGCCGCATCATACGCCATCACGACAGACAATATTATCAGGAGGATAAACCGGAAATCACCGATGCCGAATATGACACACTGCGCCGGGAGCTTGAATCGCTTGAAAGTCTTTATCCCGAACTGGAAACGGAGGACAGTCCGAGCCGGCAGGTTGGCGCAGAACCCGCCGAGGGTTTCCGGAAAGTAAAGCATCAGGTACCCATGCTGTCCCTGTCCAACGTTTTTACAAGGGACGAATTTGAGGATTTTATGGGTCGTATCCGCCGCTTTCTCGGACTGTCTCCGGATCAGGCGGTTGAAATCTATGCCGAACCGAAAATCGACGGCCTGTCCTGCAACCTGACTTACCGCGACGGCCGTCTTGAAGTCGGTGCAACCCGCGGCGACGGGTATGAAGGGGAAGATATAACGGCCAATATCCTTACACTGGACGACATACCCGAACGGCTTCACAACGCGCCGGACGGAATTGTGGAAGTGCGCGGCGAAATTTACATGACCCATGACTCCTTCCGCACACTCAATGCCGCCCGCGTGGAAAACGGGGAGTCTGTGTTTGCCAATCCCCGAAACGCAGCCGCCGGAAGCATGCGCCAGCTTGATCCTGCAATTACGAAATCCCGCACTCTGCACTTTCTGGCCTATGGTATCGGGGCAATCGAACGCAAAAATCACACGACACAGGCCGGGTTGCGGGATACCCTCAAATCCTGGGGCCTGCCGGTTATGGATGATATTCTTGTCAGTGCGGATGCGCACGCAATCTATCGCTTTTATGAATCCATTCTGCAAAAACGCGCGGAAATATCCTTTGACATCGACGGAGTCGTCTACAAGGTCAACGATCTTTCCTTTCAGGAGAGGCTTGGATTTGTTTCCCGTTCCCCCCGCTGGGCCACCGCGCATAAATTTCCGGCGGAAAAGGCAGTAACGCGCATCCGGGACATTCGTATACAGGTTGGCCGCACGGGCGCCCTCACACCCGTTGCCGATCTGGAACCCGTTACTGTTGGCGGGGCCGTGATTTCACATGCAACGCTGCATAACGAGGATGAAATCCGCCGGAAGGATATCCGCGCGGGCGACCATGTGGAGATCCAGCGCGCAGGCGATGTGATTCCCCAGGTCTTGCGCGTCATCACCGAAAAACGGACGGGGCGGGAACAGGAATTTGCCATGCCGGCACTATGCCCGGAATGCGGATCGCATGCCATCAGGCCGGATGGCGAGGCCGTCCGGCGATGCACCGGCGGACTGATCTGCCCGGCGCAGGCGGTGGAACGCCTGAAACATTTCGTCAGCCGCGATGCGTTCGATATTGAAGGGCTGGGTGAGAGAATTATAAAGCTGTTCTGGAAGGAAAACATTGTAAATTCCCCCGACGATATCTTCACGCTTGAGGAAAGGAATAAAACGCTTGTCCCGCCGCTTGAGACATGGGAAGGCTGGGGCGGGAAATCAACCCGGAACCTTTTCGACTCCATCCGCAAATCACGTGAAATCATGCTGGACCGTTTTATATATGCCCTTGGCATCCGTCTGGTCGGTCAGGCCACGGCAAAGCGTCTCGCCCGGCATTACGGGACCATCCAGAATATGATGAACGCCATCCAAAGGATTGCGCAAAAAGGAGAGGACAGCGCGAAAAGTCAGGAGAACGCGGGTTTCAGAGACAGCCCGGAGTATCAGGCACTTCTGGATATCGAGGATATCGGCCCGGTGGTGGCTGATGAAATGACCGGATTTTTCGGGGAAGAGCATAATCTTACTCTCCTGTCCGGACTTTTGACCCATGTGAAGGTGCGGCCGTATGAAGATGTCTCGGCGGGGGCAGACAGTATTTTCAGCGGAAAAACGGTTGTTTTCACAGGAACGATGGATACCATGACACGGGCGGAGGCCAAGACACGCGCCGAAGCTCTCGGGGCCAGAGTTTCGGGAAGCGTGTCGGCCAAAACCGATTACGTCATTGCCGGTGCGGATGCCGGATCAAAACTCAAAAAAGCAAGGGATCTGCGGGTAAAGGTACTGACGGAAGAAGAATGGATAAAACAGGCGACTTAAAAAAATTCATAAATGCCGTTTTAATGATTGACATAATAAAATTATTATTTTATAACTTTTTATTAAAATAAAAAAAGTAAAATAGGCAATTATACAATAAGATTAATAGTACCTATTGTCGTTCTATGCGGGATGGCCGATGGAGATGTAGATGCCAAACGTAATTCAGATGGGCAATATTTTATTGGAGTAGAAGTGACCGGATTAAAAAGTTTACCTATAGCTTTGGCTTTTTGGGCTGCCATGTTACCAGATCCAACTCATGCGGGATTTGCGCCCATACCAAGCTGCAAATACATTGCGGGTGAAATCAAAGAAAAAATCCGTGCTTTACAGGATGGTTATACTTATGACGATATGGTCTTTGGATATATGGGTCAACAAGCTCTGAGATTTAAAAACCAAGAAGGAAATTCAATAGATTTATATTCTATAGATGCTTTCATAATTTTAAAAACTTATTCTCCAGAAAACCTTTATAAAAATTTTGGTCCTGAATTTATTGATAAGCTCAGGAAACTGTACGAGAATAATAAGCATGATGTTAATGTAAGGCTCCGGGACATCGGTGTATGTTATACGCTGTGATTTTTAATCACTTTCCCCTTTCCTTCAGCACATGATATTTTTCGAGGGCGGTGGCGATTTCCTGCGGGTAGTTGCGTTTTTCAACAAAATCACTCCCGCCCGCACCGCGCGTGATGGAAAGCTCCAGTGCGTTGACAAGAAGCTCGGCAATCGCCAGATCTTCCTGATATAGGGAATATTCAAGGGCGGTCAGGATTTTATCGCTCAGGCGTTCATGTGTTTTCATGTTGTCGTACTCGTTTCTGTCGTGTTGTGTGGCTACGGGTGTTTTTAAATCTAAAACCAATAATAGGGATTCCTGGGCGCCGTGTCTTGTATAAAATGCTGTGTTGTCACTAACACGTGATATGTCCGATTAGTTACCACGTTAAATGTCCGATTTGA
>CAYLKN010000016.1:20747-45464 GCA_964384335.1 uncultured Pseudobdellovibrionaceae bacterium | reverse complement strand
GCTTGACGAAGCCCAGAACACAACATCATCTCAGATGAAAATGTTTTTAACCCGGATGGGCGAGAATGCGCATATGATTATTAACGGTGATATTTCTCAGATTGATTTGCCAAAAGACACAGTATCCGGTCTTATCGAAGCTGATCGGATCACACGCAACATAAACGAAATCGGAAAGATATCATTTCAATCCGCCGATGTTATACGGCATTCCCTCGTGTCCAAAATCGTTGACGCCTATGAGTATTATGACCCCAAACCTGCAACTTGAAATACAAATCCAGTCTCCGCGATGGATGGATATCCCAAAATCTCTGGATAATCTTGAAGAGAAAATAAAAGATGTTATACATCACTCTTTTAAGCAAATGCTCCCGCTAACCGATCTTGTTATAGAAAGCGCAGAAGCCTGCATCGTACTCGGCGATGACATTCTTATTCAGGATCTGAACGCGAGATACAGAAATAAGGATAAGCCAACCAACGTGCTGAGTTTCGCCAATATTGACTCCGAAAACTTTCCTGAAACCGCGTTTGAGCCATCTTTCTTTCTGGGGGATGTTATCCTGTCTTATGAAACAATATTAAAGGAAAGCACTGAAAAAAATATCAGCATGCTTGATCACACGTTGCACCTGTGCATACACGGTTTTCTCCATCTTCTTGGATTTGACCACCAAAATGAACAGCAGACAAATGAAATGCAGGACCATGAGAAAAGCATATTAGAGTTCTTCAATCTAAAAAATCCTTATCAATAACCCTTAATCATGAGATAATGATTGAAAATGAATAGTATTCATAGTGAAAGCCCTGATAAAGAGGGCGAATTTAATTCGGAAGTACCTGAAGATAATGTCCATGGAGAAACTGTAAAAACAAACGGTTTTCACGGTTACTCTGTTAATGGGCATAAAAACACCGGCGTATTTGAATGGGTTAAATCCATACTTGCTCCCAAAAATGAAGACGCACTCAGGAAAACTCTTGAAGAATATGTTGAAGAAGACGTTGGAGAGCAGGAAACTCCTTCAATAGCCCGTCATGAAAAGCGCCTGATTGCCAACATATTAAAGCTGAGGGATCTAAGGGCTTCGGACGTCATGGTTCCAAGAGCCGATATTATCGCCATAGATACAAAAAGTTCGGCCGAAGAAATAATCAAACTTTTGAAGGAACACCCGCACAGTCGCTTCCCGGTCTATAACGAGGATCTGGATAATATACTTGGCAGTGTTCACATAAAAGATCTGTTCGCGCTGTTTTCGGAACTCAATGATTTCAACCTGGATTCAATCGTACGGGATCTGCCTATCGTTTCCCCCTCCATCCCTGTTCTGGATCTGCTTCTTGAAATGCGCGAAACACGGCGACATATGGCCGTTGTCATTGACGAATTCGGCGGTATAGACGGACTTTTGACGATCGGTGATTTAATCGAGACGATTGTTGGTGAATTCTATGACGAACATGATATAGACTTGACCCCAGAAATTAAATTGCTTTCTGACGGATCGGTCGTTGCAGATGCGCGCGTTGACATTGATGAATTTGAAAAGAAATTCGGTGACCTTTTATCGGACGAGGAAAAAGAGGAAATTGACACGCTGGGCGGTCTTGTCTTTATGATTGCGCGGCGTGTACCTGCAAGAGGAGAAGTTCTTAGACATGACTCCGGAATGGTTTTCGAAATTATTGACGCGGATCCCAGACGGGTCAGCAAAATGCGCATCCGCAACATTCCTTCGCGGAACTGAAATCCTAATTTCCCCGATACTCAAAAATCGCGCTTTAATCTTGAATATTTTTGCAGGCTTCCTGGGCGGTGTCCTTGCGTCATTTTCTATGGCTCCAACATTCGCATGGCCCCTGCTCTTTATTGGGCTGAGCATCCTGTACCTTTTACTTTCGGCCGGGCAAGGCAGAAAGAATGCCTTTGTTACTGGCTGGGCCTTTGGTTTCGGTTACTTTTTGTTCGGTCTGCACTGGATCGGGAACGCGCTCCTGATTGACGGAAATCCTTTTTTCTGGGCTTACCCGCTCGCTGTCTCCGTTTTACCTGCTTATCTTGCACTTTATTTTGGACTTGCAGCCAAACTCATTAAAAAACTCTGTCTAAGGAACTTGTCTTCCTGGTTTTGTTTTGGCGGAGTTATTACTGTTACAGAATGGTTGCGCGGAACTTTGTTTACAGGCTTTCCGTGGAATCTTTTCGGATATACATGGGGGGCGCCCTATACACTTTCCGTTGCACAGGGCGTTTCAGTTTTCGGAGTTTACGGTTTAACATGGGCGACGGTGCTTGCGGCGACCCTCCCTGCCCTCCTCTTTCTCAACCGCAAGAATGTCCTGCGCGCATCCGCCTCAACGGCTATGGTGGCGGCTTTAACAGGCAGTTTGATTGTTTACGGTTCCCACCGTTTAGAAAACAATCCCACAGAATATTACAAAGATATCAATCTTAGGATTGTTCAGCCAAACATACCCCAGCATTTAAAATGGAAAGCCGGGCATCAGACTGAGATTTTTTTTAAACATCTCCGTCTTTCCTCGGTAAATTATGAGAGGACAGCAGACAAAAGTATTGTCATTTGGCCTGAAACTTCTGTAAATCCAGGGATTCTTGAAAATCCTGATGCTCTTGAGTACATTGCACGCACACTTCTTGCAATTCCGGGGGACTCTATTCTGATGGCCGGCGCCTTGCAGAAACATACGGACGGAGCAGAGGAGCCCGAATACACCAACTCACTTGTGGTGATTGATGAAACAGGGAAAAAAATCGCCTCCTATGACAAGACACATCTTGTTCCTTTCGGCGAATACCTTCCGTTTGAAGATATAATTCCTCTTGAACCTGTTGTTGGGTTGTCAGGTCTAAAACCAGGCCCTGCAAAAAAAACATTATCCCTTCCGGACATACCTGAATTCAGCCCGCTGGTATGTTATGAGGTTATTTTTCCCGGCAAGGTCAAGGCTTCCGACCTTTCAGAAAGCCCGGATGGTGAATATGGAAGACCCAAATGGCTGTTAAACGTTACGAACGATGCCTGGTACGGCGATACAGCCGGCCCGCGCCAGCATTTTACAATCTCTCTCTTTCGCGCCATTGAGGAGGGCCTTCCGCTGGTCCGGTCTGCAAACACAGGCATTTCAGGTGTTATTGATCCTTTGGGCCGGATAGTGGATAAAGGCGAATTTAACAGGGATTTTTATACCGATGTCTACCTTCCAAAGTCTCTGAAGAAAGAGTCGTATTTCTTTCGATACGGTCAAAATATAACTTTCAGTATAATTGCACTCTCTATTTTTACATATATAATTATTTTATACGTAAATAGAAAAAGAAAAATTATTGAAAAACTATACTAAGAGTTAGTTGCAAAGAAGCTTCAAGTTTAATATGAAATATAAACTTAAAGGGATTTCGTAAAATAAAAGATTTTTTTCTTATTTTGCATCGCTTTTTGAAATTGTTTTTTGATATTTTGAAATTTAGTAATATTGTTACTCACAGGAAAGTTAAAACTTATGTCCAAAAATAATAATAAACCGTCCTCTCCCAATGACTTTGGCAATCAAGAGAAAAAGACGAAGGGAAGAGCAACCGCAATGGATGAGCATGTCGGGCAGCGCCTGCGGATGCGTAGAAATATTATGGGGTTGAGCCAGGAAAAACTGGCCGAGCTTCTTGGAATCACATTTCAGCAGATACAGAAATATGAAAGAGGTTCTAACAGGATTAGTGCAGGGCGTCTGCATGAGCTTTCCAAAATCCTTGAAATTCAAATCGGATGGTTTTTCGAACAATTCGATGCCAAGAACGAAATTAAATATGAACGGGTTCCCGGATTCGGGGAAGACCGACAGGAAGATATTATCGATGACAAGATATTCCAGGAAAAGGAAACTCTGGAACTTGTAAAGATATATTATTCGATCGAGAGTCCCAAACTGCGCAAGGATGCAGTCAAATTCCTGAAATCCATTTCCGAAAGCAGTAAGGAATAAAAACATCAAATATCTGAAATAAACAAGGTTCCATTTAGTGACAATTCGGGGCCTTGAATTTGCCCGGTAAAGGACCGGTAAAGGGATCAAAAAACCTGCCTGATGTTATTCAAAAACAATTTCTGCTTGTACTGATCGTAATTGCTGATAATCTACAACATAAAAAAATTTTAAAGTTATGGTGAAATATGAACCCTTATTCCGGACATATCATGCAGAAAACATCCCTTAAAGATTATATTTTTACGAGTGAATCTGTGGCTGAAGGCCACCCTGATAAGGTATGCGATTGTATTTCCGATACCATAGTTGATCTTTTTCTGTCCCACGACCCATTTTCAAGAACGGCAATTGAAACACTCACGTGCCCGGATACGGTGGTTATAGCCGGAGAAACCAGAGGCCCGGAAGAAGTAACGACCAAGCTTATCGAAGACACAACACGCGAAGCTATCCGTAAAATCGGATATGAACAGGAAGGATTTCATTGGGAAAACGTGCATATTGACGTAAAACTGCACAATCAGTCCCCGGATATTGCTCAGGGTGTGGATAGCAATACCGAAAAAGACGACGGCGCCGGGGATCAGGGTATAATGTTCGGCTACGCCTGCCGGGAAAGCGACGTTCTGATGCCGGCCCCGATTTTCTATAGTCATAAGATTCTCCGGAAGCTTGCAGAGGCCAGAAGAAACGGAGAGTTACCGCAGCTGAAACCGGATGCCAAATCTCAGGTCACTCTGGAGTACAGAGATTCCAAACCTGTCAGGGCGACATCCGTTGTTCTCTCAACGCAGCATGACGACGGTCTCTCACAAAAGGATGTCCGTGATATTGTTAAACCTTATATTGAACAGGTCCTGCCCGATGGATGGATGTGTCCGGATGATGAGTTGTATATTAATCCCACCGGACGTTTTGTGATTGGCGGGCCGGTTGGCGACGCCGGTCTTACCGGCCGTAAAATTATTGTTGATACATACGGTGGTGCGGCACCGCATGGCGGAGGCGCCTTCTCAGGTAAAGACCCTTCAAAAGTTGACCGTTCGGCCGCGTATGCCGCACGGTATCTTGCAAAAAATGTTATTGCCGCGGAATATGCCGACAGATGCACAATCCAGTTGGCTTACGCAATCGGCATATCAAAGCCGATCTCAGTCTATGTCAATACGCACGGCACCGGCAAAGTGGGCGAAGACATGATCATAAAGGCAATCCGGGAAAGTATGGACCTGACGCCGCGCGGTATTCGGGAACATCTTCAACTGAACAAACCTATTTATGCAAGAACTGCAGCATACGGTCATTTTGGAAGAAAGCCGGATAATAACGGCGGCTTTTCCTGGGAAAAAACAGATCTTGTTGAAACCCTTCAGGGTATTCTGGGTTAATAAGTCCGGCTGAGCTATGCCTTTATACGGCCGCCGGAAAGGACGCCCTCTTACCCAAAGCCGTCAAGACGTTTTGGAAAAACTCCTCCCACTCATTGAGATAAAGAATGATGTCCTGGAGAGAGAAAAAAAAATAAACCCATATTATTTTTTTAAAGGGCAATACGAAAAGATATTTCTTGAAATCGGCTTTGGAAGCGGCGAGTTTGTGGCCGCAAAGCACAGGGAAAATCCTGATTCCGGGTATATCGGTTGTGAGCCGTTTATAAACGGCATTTCAAATCTTTTGTCTTCTGTTTCAGAGGAAACCCTGGATAACATTCGCATCTGGCCCGATGACGGCATCTATCTGGCACAGAAACTGGAAGAGAACACACTCGACGGGATGTTTATCCTGAACCCCGACCCATGGCCAAAATCCAGACATCACAAACGCAGAATTATAAATCCGGATACCCTGGATATTTTTGCCCGGATACTGAAACCCGGTGCTTCACTTTACCTGTCCACCGATGTTGAGGAACTGGCCGAATGGATGTCAGCGCATGTCGTGCGACATGCCTCTTTTCAATGGGACGCACAAACAAAACTTGACTGGCGTACGCGCCCCGGCGCGCTGATCCCCACAAAATACCAGCGTAAAGCCGAGGAAGCCGGACGCAACCTCTTCTTTATAAAAGCTGAATGCATTAAAAAATTGCGACAAAATACTGGACATACGTGACCATAATCTATATACATTTATTAATACTGAATAATTTTATAGAGGGTGGACCGATTGTCCGCCCTTTTTGTTTGGATATTGTTTTTTGATTGGTTCACTATGAAAAAAGGTTTGGAAAAACAGGTTTGCATGTTGATTGAGCCTGCCGTTGCGGAAAGAGGATGCAATATTGTTGACATTCAGTTCAGAACTGAAAATAAAGGTTCAAATCTTCAGATTTTTGTTGAGAAGGCTGATATGACATCGCCGACGCTTGATGAATGTGCGGCTATTAACCGCTCCGTTTCCGCCATGCTGGATGTGGAGGATATTATATCCGGCCCCTATACTTTGGAAGTCGGCTCACCCGGGATTGACCGTCCGCTTGTCAGCCAGAAAGATTTTACCCTCTTCACAGGCAAGGAAGCCAAAATCGAACTTGACAGCCCACTGGACGGCCGCAAGCGCTTTAGAGGTGTATTAAAGGAATACGATGAGAACAAAGAAGAAGTATTGATAGAATGTGAAGGAATGGATTATAAACTGCCCTATTCCGCAATTGAAAAAGCAAAGCTAGTCATTCCGGACGATATTTTTAAAAAAAGCAAACAGGAAACCACAACACCCTAGACGAAAAGAGAAGGACGAAAAAATGGAAATGCTTCAGATTGCCGATAGCGTTGCGCGTGAAAAAGACATCAGCAAGGAAATTGTATTGGAAGCGATGGAAGAAGCCATCCAGAAAGCCGGAAGGTCAAAATACGGCCATGATCACGACATACGGGCATTTATCGACAGAAAAACGGGCGATATAAGTCTCCAGCGTTTTCGCGAAGTCAGAAATGCGGAAGATATAGAAGATGAAATGACCCAGCTGACGCCTGAACAGGCAAAACGGATAAAGCCGGGCGTCGCGGTGGGAGACTTCATCATTGATGACTTACCGCCGCTCGATTTCGGCCGCATTGCCGCGCAGACTGCAAAACAGGTTATTCTTCAGAAAGTCAGGGAAGCCGAAAGACAGCGTCAATATGAAGAATTCAAGGATCGCGTCGGCGAAATTATTAACGGCGTTGTTAAGCGCGTTGAATACGGCAATGCCACGATTGATATGAGCGGACGGGCGGAAGCGTTGCTGCGCCGTGATGAAACCATACCCCGTGAACATATTAAAAACGGCGACCGGGTAAGAGCGATCATTCTGGACGTCAGAAGCGAACCGAAAGGGCCACAGATATTTCTGTCCCGCTCCCACCCTGAATTCATGGCAAAATTGTTTACACAGGAAGTGCCGGAAATTTATGACGGTATCATTGAAATCAAAGGTGTCGCTCGTGACCCCGGCAGCCGGGCCAAAATCGCGGTATACAGCAACGATCCCTCGATTGATCCTGTCGGCGCCTGCGTCGGAATGCGCGGAAGCCGGGTTCAGGCGGTAGTAAATGAATTACAGGGTGAAAAAATAGATATTATCACCTGGTCAGAAAACATCCCCACGTTTGTGATCAATGCCCTCGCCCCGGCCGAAGTTTCCAAAGTGGTTCTCGATGAGGATAAAAAACGCATGGATATTGTAGTGCCGGAAGAAAATCTTAGTCTTGCCATAGGCCGCCGCGGCCAGAATGTCAGACTGGCTTCCATCCTTACCGGATGGGATATCGACATTATGACCGAAGAAGAGGAATCAACACGCCGGGCAGAAGAATTCAAAACGAAATCCGAACTGTTTATCGCTGCCCTCGATGTGGATGATGTTATCGCCCATCTCCTGATCGCAGAAGGGTTTTCAACAATCGAAGAAATTGTGGAGGCCGATCAGTCAGAGTTAAATGACATTGAAGGATTTGATGAAGACGTATCCGCGGAACTTCTGGAAAGGGCCCGGAACTATCTTCAACAGAAAGCGGACGAGCTTAAAGCCAAGCAGGACGAACTTGGTATCAAGGAGGATCTTGTTACTCTGCCCGGCCTTAAACCTGATGTGATCATCAAACTTGGAGAAAACGGAATTAAAACACGGGACGATCTGGCCGATCTGGCAACCGATGAACTGATTGAAATTGTGGGCAGCGGATTACTGACCGAGAAAAAAGCAAGCGATATCATTATGAAAGCGCGTGAACACTGGTTCTCGGAGCAAGATCAGGATAATCAGGAGGCTTCAGACTCTTCGGCAGAAGATGCGGAAACAGATGGTGCCGAAGCAGAAGACAATGGAAATGAAGAGACTGTAAAAAAGGAATCTGTTGGATAAAAGTTTTAAGCAATATATCTCTTTTCAGGAATGATAACGGAATAAGAGATGTTCATTTGCATTCACGGATTAACTAGTTTAAACATAGGGCTTTTAAAGGCCCTGAAGATATTGGTAAAGAATGAACGAGACCAAAACAAAATCTGAAGAATCGGAAAACGAAGAAGACAAAAAGGAAAAAAAAACCTTAAGTCTGTCCGGTAACAAAAAGACCCTGAGCCTGAAAGGCGGCACATCCGCTGGCCAAAGCCGGCAATCTCAAGGCAGGGGATCAAGTCACGTTGCGGTAGAAGTTAAAAAACGCCGTTCATCCGCGCCCGTGAAATCTTCTGAAAGCCGAAATGATGATAAAGCTTCACAAACTGAGGACCGTGCAACTTCACCGGGATCACTTACCGAAAGTGAAAGACAGGCCAGAACAGAAGCGTTAAAGCGTGCTATGCAGGACGGAAAAAACCGTCAATCGCAAAGCGAGGAAAAGGAAGACAGTAGCGACGAAAGCAATCAGATTGGCTTATCAACAGCCCGTCCTGAAAACAAGCCAAGAGAGGTTTTGTCACTGAGACTTCAAAAGACCCGAAAAGAAGAAGAGGCTGAACAGGAAGAGGAAGACAGCCTGCTTGAAGAAGGATCGGGAGACAATGAAACCGGTTCCCTGTCTTACCGAGAAAGGTTAAAACTGGCACAGGCCAGACAGAAAACATCAAAAAAAGAAACCGAAGAGCCCAGAAAAGCCGGCCGCATAACCATTACTCAGGCCTTGAACGAAGAGTATGACCGTGATCGTGGTCCTTCAATGTCATCCCTGAAAAGGGCACGTGAAAAGGCAAAAAAAATGGCAGGCCCAAAGCCGCCACCCGTTAAAATCAAACGAGAGATCATTCTGCCTGAATTTATTACCGTACAGGAATTATCAAACCGAATGGCCGAAAGAAGCGGTGATATTGTAAAATCTCTCATGAAAATGGGAGTGATGGCGACAATCAATCAAACGATCGATGCCGATACTGCGGAACTGATTATTGATGAATTTGGTCACATTACAAAACGTGTAACCGAAGCAGATGTCGAACATGTCCTTGAAGACTTTGAAGACAAAGAAGAAAATCTGGAACCCCGACCTCCGATTGTAACAATTATGGGGCATGTCGATCACGGGAAAACATCCCTGCTGGATGCTTTGCGCAAGGCAAATGTTGTCTCGGGCGAGGCCGGCGGTATTACGCAGCATATTGGGGCATATCAGATTGAGGCACCCCACGGCGGTATGATTACTTTTCTGGACACCCCCGGTCACGAAGCATTTACAGAGATGCGCGCAAGGGGTGCAAATGTTACGGATATCGTCGTCCTGGTCGTTGCCGCAAACGACAGTGTCATGCCCCAGACAATTGAAGCCATAAAACATGCAAAGGCTGCAAAAGTCCCAATAATTGTCGCCATTAACAAAATCGACCTGCCGGAAGCAAACCCGCAAAAAATCAAACAGGATCTTCTTAGTCACGAAATTGTTATCGAGGAAATGGGCGGAGAAGTGCTTTGCGTGGAAGTGTCGGCCAAACAGAACAAAAATCTGGACAAGCTTCTTGAAACCATTGGCCTGCAATCGGAAATCCTTGAATTAAAGGCAAACAGCAACCGTTCAGCGCGTGGTACGGTGATCGAGGCAAAACAGGAACAAGGCCGCGGGAATGTCGCAAGTGTGCTTATCCAGAAAGGAACTCTGGAAATTGGCGATATATTTGTTGTGGGATCTGAATGGGGACGCGTCCGTGCCATCAACAACGACAAAGGGAATAATATAGACAAAGCCGTTCCAGGCCAGCCCGTTGAGATACTTGGCCTTAACGGTGCGCCGCAGGCCGGGGACCAGTTCATTGTTGTGGAAGATGAAAACCGGGCACGCGAGATTTCAGAATTTCGTCACCGGAAATTACGGGAAGCATCGGCAGCAGCTCTGGCAGGATCCAGAAGCTCATTCGAGCAGATGTTGCAAAAAGCGCGGGAAAGCAAGGATGTTCAGTCACTTCCCATTATTATCAAGGCTGATGTCCACGGATCACTGGAAGCCTTGTCCGGTTCTCTGCAAAAAATGAGCGACGAAAATGAAGGTATAAGTGCGGATATTCTGCACTCCGGTGTTGGCGGAATTACGGAATCCGACGTCCAGCTTGCGAATGCTTCAAATGCACTGATTATTGGATTTAACGTAAGGGCCAATCCTCAGGCACGGGAACTCGCCAACCGTGAAAGCGTTGATATAAGGTATTACAACATTATCTACAATGTGCTGGATGATGTTAAAGGTATTTTGAGTGGAATGCTGTCGCCGATCCAGCGGGAAGAGTATATAGGACAGGCAGAAATACGCCAGGTCTTTACGATTACGAAAGTTGGAAAGGTCGCAGGATGCATGGTGACAAGCGGCGAAGTGCGGCGCGGTTCAAAAGTGCGATTGCTGCGTGACAATGTTGTTATCCATGAAGGCATGCTGAAAACACTGAAACGTTTTAAAGATGAAGTGAAAGAGGTTAAGGAAGGAATGGAATGCGGTATGGCTTTTGAAAGTTACGATGATATCAAGGAAGGCGATATCATTGAATGTTACGAACTTATCGAGGAAGCCCGCACCATTCAGTAATCGTATCAGGGCAAGATTATTGAAATGGAAAGAACCCAGAGACAGCTTAAAGTCGGCGAGGAAGTGCGGCATATCATTGTGGACACACTGCAAAAAGGACGTTTTCATGATGAAGCCCTTCTGGACGCCCGGACCATTACGGTTACCGAAGTTCGAGTAAGTCCGGATTTAAAACATGCCACCGCGTATGTGCTCAGTCTCGGCGGCAGAGATATGGAGGATATTCTGCCGGCTTTAAACGAGGCTTCGTCTTATTTCCAGAAACAGATCAACCTCAACATCCGTCTCAAAAATGTTCCAAAAGTGCATTTTGTTAAGGATGAAAGCTTTGAGCAGGCGGACAAAATCGAAACAATTCTAAAAAATATTCCCAAATCAGACACCTAAATCCAAAAGGCCCGTGACTAAAAACAAGAACCGCATACATGGATGGCTGAATGTGGACAAGCCTTACGGTTTAACCTCCACGCAGACTCTTGGAAAAATCAAAAAGGCTCTGAACCCTTCAAAGGCTGGGCACGGCGGCACCCTTGATCCTCTGGCTACCGGATGTCTGCCCGTTGCGCTTGGCGAGGCAACAAAAACTGTTTCCTTTGTCATGGAAAAAACCAAAGTTTATGAATTCGATGTAACATGGGGTGAACAAAGGACCACTGACGACCTCGAAGGCGACATTCTTCAAACATCGGACAAACGCCCCGTAAAAGAACAGGTTGAAGCTCTTCTTCCTCAGTTTACAGGCCTGATAAACCAGACACCGCCTTTGTATTCGGCCGTTAAGGTAGACGGTAAAAGGGCGTATGATAAAGCCCGGAATGATGAGGAGGTTATTCTGAAAACACGGGAAGTCCGGATCGACAGTTTTGAAATACTTTCACACGACAGGGATAGATCCCGTTTCCGTGTCACATGCGGTAAGGGGACATATGTCCGCTCCCTCGCCCGCGATATGGGCCATTCACTTGGCTGTTTCGGCCATGTCTCCACTCTTCGCCGCACCCGTGTCGGGCCTTTGACCGAAAAAAACATGATTTCTCTGGACATTTTGGAAAATTTTGATCATATTGCGGATCTTGACGCGGTTTTACTTCCGTTGGACGTTGTGCTGGACGACATCCCGGCCATCGGTCTGACCCCGCAAGAGGCAGGCAAACTCAGAAACGGCGGCGAACTTGTATTCAGTTCAAAACCGGATATCGAGAGGATGCAGAACGCCGGAATTGACTTTCCCTGTACGGAGGAAAGGGAAATTCTGGCAAAACAGGCAAACCAGCCTGTGGCTGTAACCGCTCTGCTTGGTGCGAAATTAAAACCGGTAAGGGTTTTTAACTTTTAATTTTTACAGAAAAGGAGCATACGATGTCGATAGAAGCTGCCCGTAAGCAGGACCTTATTAAAGAATACCGGACATCCGAAACGGATACCGGTTCACCGCAGGTACAAATTGCCATTCTGACGGAGCGTATTCAGAACCTGTCCGGCCATATGCAAACGCATAAAAAAGATGTACACAGCCGTCGCGGTCTTCTGCAGATGGTTGCCAAACGCCGGAAGTTGCTGGACTACCTCAAAAAAACCAACAACGATGAATATCTGAGAATTATCAAGGCCCTTGGCATACGGCGTTAGAGGAAAAGGACAAAAAACGCTTACCCGGGTTTTTTAAAGCTCTCTATAAATCAATTTTTTTTGTGTTACCTTTAAACTGGGTATTTAAAGTTTATAGAGAAAGCTTTTTTTAAGATGTATATAAATATTGTTGTATCGGCAAAACTGTAAATATGGCCGATTTAAAAATCAAAACCATACATTCTCATCACCATCATTTTGGCTGGGATAACTCCATTCCCCCTGTTTATCACGTCCGCCCCGGTGAAACTGTAACGATTGAGGCAAAAGACGCCTCCGACGGACAGATAACACCTGAGTCGACAGTTGCGGATATACTGAATGAAGATCCGGAACGTGCAAACCCGACCACAGGACCTTTGTATGTTGAAGGAGCGAAACCCGGAGATGCCATATCCGCTACTTTCATCGAATATACTCCGTCCGGCTGGGGATGGACAGGCAATATACCGGGGTTTGGTTTATTGACAGATCAGTTCCCCGAAGCTGCACTGACACTCTGGAAATACGAGAAAAGCGGATCCGGTACAACTTTGTTTGGAGACAATGCGCATATTCCGGTGCGGCCGTTTACTGGCACTCTGGGCAACGCCCAGGCCACACCTGGAACACACAGTGTAATCCCACCGTATAATGTAGGCGGAAATATGGATATCAAGGATATGGTGACGGGCAGCACTGTATATCTCCCTGTTGAGGTTGAAGGCGCTCTGTTTTCTCTCGGTGACACCCATGCGGCGCAGGGCGATGGTGAAGTCTGCGGGACGGCGATCGAAAGCCCGATGAACGTTACTGTAAAATTTGATGTTGTGAAGCAGGCCAATCTGAAATTTCCAAAATTTGAAATGCCCGGTCATCTGCATCAACGGAATTTATCGCATTACAAAGCCACAACCGGTATCGGACCTGACCTTTTGCAAGCCGCAAAGGATGCTGTTACAGGAATGATTGATCTTTTGGGGAAAGAGCAGAAACTTGATCCCATGGATGCCTACATGCTCTGTAGTGTTTGCGGTGACTTAAGAATTAATGAAATTGTCGATCTTCCAAACTATGTGGTTTCGTTTTATTTTCCCTTTTCCGTTTTTAAATAATCAGGTATGCATTCAGCGCTTTGCCTTTCCGTCCGGCAATATCCTGAATAAACTGCCATGCCACCCGGCCTGACCTGTTTCCCCGTGTACGGGCCCAGCAAAGCGCATCGTTTTCAATTTTCTCAAGATCTTCATCCAGACCAAATCTGGAACAATACGTCCTGATCATTTCAAGATAGGCGTCCTGATCAACATTATAAAAACCAAGCCACAGACCGAAACGATCGGAAAGGGATACTTTTTCTTCCACGGCCTCTCCGGGATGAATGGCACTGCTTGCTTCGTTCTCGATCATCTGGCGCGGCATAAGGTGCCGGCGGTTTGACGTTGCGTAAAAAAGGACGTTATCCGGACGTGTCAGGACACCGCCCTCCAAAACACTTTTCAGCGATTTGTAACGGCTTTCCCCCTCATCAAAAGACAGGTCATCGCAAAACAGCACAAAACGTCTGTCTCTGTACATGCTCAGAATATCCAGAATAGTTTCCGTATCCTCCAGATCCTCCCGCTGGATCTCAATAAGATTGAAAGGCAACGATTCCTCAATTGCAATTTGCCGGTATACCGCCTTCACAAGCGCGCTTTTTCCCGTCCCTCTCGCCCCCCAGAGCAAGGCGTTATTCGCCGGGAAGCCCTGCGCAAACTGGCGTGTATTCTGAAGCAGGATATCCGCCTGATAGTCCAGACCGATCAGCATATCTAGCGGCAAAACCGGCGTATTACGAACGTTCTGAAACTGCCCCGCATGACTTTTCCAGATATGGAGCCCGCAGTTTTCGAATTCCGGTACTGGCGGTTCGCTGCCTGCCTGTTTCTCAAGCGCGGACGCGATTCTGCCAAGGATATTCACAATCTCTTTATTCTCTTTGGGAGTCATTATGAAATTCTCTTGTTTTTCATGGTTAGGGGTTTATATTGCAGACTGGTTACAGTTAACGGGGTTACGGAACATTTTCAAGAACTGGGTGTATCCGGCAACTTTAAATTTTACAAGATTCTGATTTTAAGGAGAGACTATGTTTATTTCACAGGCAATGGCCCAGGCGTCTGAAGCCCCCGGAACGGGGGAAATGTTTTTCATGAATATTCTGTTAATCGTCGTATTGATCGGTTTATTGTATTTCCTGATGATCCGGCCTCAGCAAAAAAGAATTAAGGAGCATAACCAGATGCTCGGCTCTCTTCAGAAAGGTGAAAAGATTGTAACGAACGGCGGTCTTGTCGGTGAAATCGACGACAATTCAAAATCCAGTGAAGTTATCATTGATGTCGGTAACAAAAACAAGGTTACCGTTCTGAGATCCGCAATATCAGGCAGATATGAAGATATCGTTCGGCAAAATCCGAAACTGGCGGAGGCCAAAAACGATAACAAGGAAGAAAAAAAAGACAGGGTTTAGCCCCAAAACACGCAGTATACAATGCTTCAAATCGCCCCTTGGAAAATCGGACTAATTTTAATTGTATGCCTTTTCGGCATATTCTACAGCATGCCTAACGTAATCAGCCAGAGCGGGCGTCAATGGATGCAGAATACGCTTCCCGGATGGATGCCGGGCAAGACGATAAATCTGGGCCTGGATCTACAGGGTGGCGCACATCTTCTTTTTTCCGTTGATATAGAGTCTGTGTTCAAGGAACAGCGGGACAATATGCTTTCGGCTTTGCGCTCTGAACTCCGGGACGAGCGTATCGGCTATTCCTCCCTTAAACTTGTGCCCGGCGGTATTCACGTTGACATCCGGGAGGGAGAGGACTTTCAGAAGGCCGAACGCATCATGGCCGATCTGGACAACCGGATTCAGGTAACGGCTTACCGTGATGAAAACGTCCTGGAGGCCAAATTCACAGAGGACGCACGGACGGATGTTATTAATCAGACAATCGCGCAGTCCATAGAGGTTGTGCGCCGCAGGATCGATGAAACCGGAACCCGCGAACCTGTTATCCAGCGTCAGGGCGATGACCGCATTCTGGTCCAGCTTCCGGGCGTTGATGACCCGACCCGGATTAAAGAGCTTATCGGAACCACGGCAAAATTAACGTTCCATCTGGTTATCGGGGATGAAACATCCGGCCGCGGCGGACTTTTATTGCCTTCCGTCGATCTTCAGGGCCAGCGGCTGCGTCTTGACAGGCGTCCTGCGATTACCGGTGAGATGCTGACCAATGCGCAACCGACGTTCCAGCTTGGCCAGCCGGTGGTCAGTTTCAGCCTGAACAGCCTTGGCGCGCGCCGTTTCTGCAAACTGACCCAGGATCACACGGGGGAACCTTTTGCTATTGTTCTGGATAACGAGATTATCAGCGCCCCGCGTATTAACGAGCCAATTTGTGCGGGATCTGCGGTTATTTCCGGCGATTTTACCGTGCAGGAAACCTCTGACCTCTCCCTCCTTCTGCGCGCCGGCGCACTTCCGGCTGAACTGAATGTGATCGAGGAAAGAACGGTCGGCCCCTCACTTGGTCAGGATTCGGTGGAATCCGGTAAAAAGGCAAGCATTGTCGGCCTGTTTTTAATTATCGCATTTATGACATTAATTTACGGACTTTTTGGAATATTCGCCAACATTGCCCTTCTGGTGAATATATCTCTTATTTTTGCTTTGCTTTCGACACTTCAGGCCACTCTTACACTTCCCGGAATTGCAGGAATTGTTCTGACCCTCGGCATGGCTATTGACGCCAATGTTCTGATTTTCGAACGGATAAAAGAAGAACTGCGTTCCGGCCGCTCACCGATCTCGGCGATTGATTCCGGTTACAGCCGCGCCATGACCACTATCATTGATTCCAACTTCACGACACTGATTGCCGCCATCATTCTTTTCTCATTCGGCAGCGGTCCGATTAAAGGCTTTGCCGTGACACTTGGCATCGGGATTCTGACATCACTTTTTTCATCAATCATGGTAACACGCCTGATGGTCATAACCTGGCTTTGGAAAAGAAGGCCGAAAGAAATACCGGTTTAGATTAAATCAGGATGAAAGTTACAGGATAAGAACAGGAAATCACAATGATCATTAAAGGCGTCAATATAATCCCCTCTGAAACCAGTCTGGATTTTATAGGTAAACGTTTCTTTGCCTTCGGGCTGTCGGCTGTTATTATTCTTGCATCGGTTTTACTGATTGCAACAAAGGGACTGAACTTCGGTATTGATTTCACGGGTGGAACCCTTATCGAAATCCGCCTTGATCAGGAGCCGGATATATCGGAGATCCGCAAAGATCTTAACGGACTTGGTATCGGCAATGTATCGATCCAGGAATTCGGCCAGCCCACAGATTTCCTTATCCGCATTCCGCAACAGGATCCGGGCAGTGAAAAGGATCAGAGCGAAACGCAGCAGGCCGCCATTGACAAAGTACGGCAGAGACTGAACACCGCTTATGGTGAAGACACCGTAACCTATCGCCGGGTGGAATATGTCGGACCGCAGGTCGGAGAGGAACTGAAGACGGCGGGCCTCGTTTCAATGTTATCCGCACTGATCGGTATTATGATTTACGTGTCTTTCCGTTTTGAATGGCAGTTTGGGGTTGCATCCCTCACCGCCCTTGCTCACGACGTTATTGCGACGCTTGGCCTGTTTGCCATTACACAGATGGAATTCAACCTGTCAACCGTTGCGGCTTTACTCATGATCGCAGGTTACTCAATCAACGATACAGTTGTTGTGTTCGACCGTATCCGGGAAAACCTTCGAAAGTTTAAAAAACTGCCCTTCACAGATATTTTCAACACATCAATCAATCAGAGTCTGAGCCGGACAATCATAACATCCGTGACAACACTGATCGTTCTTCTTGCACTCTGGATATTCGGCGGCGAAGTCATTCAGGGCTTTATAAACGCGCTTATTTTTGGAATTATAATCGGTACTTATTCCTCTATCTTCGTTGCCTCTCCCATTTTAATGCTTATGAATATCAAGACTGGTAAGACCAGTGAATCCGGGGAAGACGAAACCGGGGCACAGGATAACGCCTGAAACACCCTCTGAACCGGTAAGGATCCGAAACTATGCATGGAAATCCGCCGAAACTTCCCGGTCACTGGCTGGTTTATGCCTTTATGGCCATTTTCGGGCTAAGCTTGTTCTATGTCGGGTTTAAAATCGGGAACGCCATGTTTCCCCCTTATTTTCTGATTCTGCTTTCCCTCACAACCCTGACACTGAATCTTGTCTGCTTTTTTGTTTTCAGAACATTTTTTGGCCGGAATACTTTATCGAAAGGCGTTATAAACCATATTTTACTGACCGCCTGTATAATCCTGACGACTTTTTACGCCATATTGTATATGTTCGGTTCCGGCGCGCCGCTTGCAATTGCAGTACCGGCGACCAGCGTCGGCGCACTTTTGATAAGTGTTCTGTACGGTCTTGTTATTATTCATGAAAAACTGGACAGCCGAAAGATTGCCGGGATCATTCTGGCTATCATTTCAATTATTATGGTGAACTGGTGATGACAGCATTGCTGGATACCTGGCTTATATTTGCGCTGGTGGTTGCCTGCGGCAGCGCAGGTTATTCCATCTCCATGAAATACGTAAAAACCCCGAATCCCTATTTTTTTCTGTCCATGCTTTCGTTTACGCTTATCGTTTTGAATCTTGTCATTCTTGCCGGTTTCGCGGCGTTTGCCAAAGTGCCCGCCCAGGATTGGGCGGTTGTATACGCGCCGATACTTTGCGGTCTGGGCGCGTTTACGATTAATACAGGAAACGTTCTGATGTTCCGTGCGGGAGCGAAAGTTTCAATCGGTTTCTCATTGACACGTATCGGTCTGACGCTGACCTCAACCATTCTCGGCCTGACCCTGTTTGAGGAACGGATCAGTGCGGTAAACGCCGCCGGGATCATTCTGGCCTGTATTGCCATCTATCTGTTATCCCGTGACAACAAAAAGCAATCTGTATAGTTGCCTTTGCAGTCTTTCTGCTTTCATGTCATAAACAAATGCATGGATGTTACACCCCTTGTCAAAAGCGACCAGCAGATTATCCAGAGTTACGCGGGCGGACGCTTCCGCGTATCCGGGACAACCTATGACCACGCCGTTCTGGTCAGTCCTTCAGACACCTGTGAATGGACGGTTTCCGGCCCGGCAGAGATGCTGAATGAAGAGGATTTCAGGCCCTTGCTTGACCGGGCGGAGGATATTGACGTGGTCCTTTTGGGCACGGGCGCAAAGCTTGTTTTTATTTCCCCCGCTCTCAAAAATACTCTTAAAAAACAGGGCCTGAGCATCGAGGCCATGGACACAGGGGCCGCATGCCGGACCTATAACGTCCTTATGGCCGAAGGCCGCCGGGTATTTGCGGCCCTGATACCTGTTTAGACTGGTTTTAAGTTTAAAAGCCTTAACATCGGGAATACCCTTTCCCTTATTTCAAACGGATCGCCGCCTGTCTTTTCAATATCCTTTTTGCACATCATGACAAATTTCCACCATCTCAGAAGTTTTCGGTTCTCAGGTTTTTGAAATATATCTTTCATCTCCGCATTCTGCATAATCTCGCTGACGATAACGGGAATGACATCATGATCCTTGCCGTTGTAAAGCCGCCAGTGATCGGTTTCGTATTTTTCCATCAGATCCGCCGGAAGGTAACAGCGGCGTTGCCGCAAATGCACAGGGATCGAACGGATCAGACCCACAAGACCGTACGCGCAGGCAATATTTTTGACCTGCGGGGACTCCTCAACTCCCGGTATATCACCCCCGGACAGTATCTTTACAGTCATTTGCAGCAAAGGCGTGTTGGTAAAATCGGCATAGGTCATAAGACCCTCAAACGATGCGGGCGGCACATCTTCCAGATCAAATTCACGGGCATAGATCAGGGTTTCAAATGATTCCCGCGGGAGGGCATAGGTTTCAATCCCCCTTTTCAGGGCGATGAGAACGGGATGTTTACGGACAGGCTTGCCGTCATAAATCTCTCCGATTGCTTCCCGCCACCACTGGAGACGGATCAGGCCGAGCTGCGTCTCGCTGACAACTTCCCGGGTCTTGGCGATTTCGCTGTTAAACGCGAAAAGGGACCACAATGCCGGCCGGTCGCCGGCGGGACAAAACAGGCTCAGCATATACCGGTCCCGGTCGTATTGGCGTACCGTTTCCCGGCATTCCTCGAAAGATTTTTCTGGCTCGTCCCTGCCGGTCATGTTGCCCGGTTATCGTAAGCGGTTATCATAAGCGGTTATCTTAATCTGTTTCTTTAAAGGGGGTATCTTGCCCCTTGCAATATGCCCTGTTTAGAATAGGTTAAAATCAAAGTAAACCAATTCAAACATATCAGGAAGGAGACTGAAAATGCCATTCGAACTCCCCGAACTCCCCTACAGCTATGATGCGCTGTCCCCTTATATGAGCGCGGAAACACTCGAATACCATCACGACAAACACCACAAGGCCTATGTGGACAAAGGCAATGAGTTAATACAGGGCACGGGCAGGGAAAACGCCAGCCTGGAAGAAGCCATGGTCTGGGCGTATCAGAACCATCCCGGACTGTTTAACCAGCTGGGCCAGCATTTCAACCATATTCATTTCTGGAAATGGATGAAACAGGGCGGCGGCGGATCTTCGGTTCCCGGCGCGTTGCAGAACCGCATAAACGAGGATATCGGCGGGTTTGACGCTTTCCGTGATGCCTTTGTCAAGACGGGCGTGGGCCAGTTCGGCTCCGGCTGGGTCTGGCTGGCCATGGACGACAACAGCGGCAAGCTTGAAATTCTCGGCACGCCGAACGGCGAGAACCCGGTTGTACACGGCAAGACTCCCCTGCTCGGCTGTGACGTATGGGAACACAGCTATTATATCGACTATCGCAACGCCCGTCCGAAATATCTTGAGGCCTTCGTGGACAACCTGATCAACTGGGATTACGTTGCCGAACGGTTTGAGCAGGGGCCGCTGAAAATCGCAGCCTGAATTGAGATGAATTTAAAAGTGCGGGGCGCAATATCCGTTGCGCCCCCTTTTTTGGGCATTCCCTTCCCCCCGGCGCAAATCCCGATCAAAAATCGCAAAGCGATTCTTTTTGATCGCGATCTGCCCTAACGCGCCCAGTCGTTGAAAAAGGCGGCGATACTTTCCGGCGGCCCGGGCCATCCGGACTCAAGATTCCTCCGTGTTACAACCTGCACGACAAGGGTTTTGACCCGTTTCTGGGCCTCCAGGTCCATCTGGTGCAGCATAACGGTCGGCACGGTCTGAAGCGCGGCGTTTATACTGTCCTGAAGCGGCGTACCGAAATAAACACGGGCATCGGCAAAGACAAAGTACAGCGATTTTGTGCCCGGCTCGACCTCCAGCCTTAAAAGCGGCTTTCCAAACGGCTTGTCATGAAGCATCCAGACATCCTTGCGCCGTTTGTTGGAAAATATATCCACCATCATCCGCGCAAGGATCGATCCGGGCGGATAGTTTCGTTTTCCGGCCTTACCGGCCTTTTTGGGGCCCGCCTCTTTTTTTTCCGCCTCTTTCTGGCCTTTTTTCAGGCCTGCTTTCGATTGTTCTGACTTCCACGCCATGATGATTTGAAAGATTTGAAACCGGTTACATAAAATATAATGGTAGCACAGTTTCGGAACAGATGAATACGCAGTATTCGCCGGTTACGGCGTTATACATTCCCCGCATTTACGGAAAAAGCGCGTGCAGGATAGCTCACCGGGAATACACAAAGTATTAATTATAAAGCATGGGCATGGGGGCCGGAAGATGCTTGGTGTGGTACTGGTGTTGACATATTAAGCTCATCATCATCTGAGTTTCCTAAACTATGCTTCGGCGGCTCTAGTAAATCTTTTAATGGGCCTCCTAAATCACCAGGCTGAATCTCTTGACTATCAAGTATTTCTTCAATACCTTCTCTTAATTCAGCAAGCTGAGGTCCAACCATTGCATCTGTAACGCCCCCATGTTGCACATCCATATCACCACTGCGAACATCCATATCACTACTGCGAACACCTATAAATTCCTCTGCAGTGGCTTCTGCGGTGTCTGCGGCCTGATCCTTAATTATTTCTTGCTGATCTTGAGTAAGATGAGCATCTGCTTCGGGGTTATCAGTTTCAAAAAATGATTTAAAAATGGATGATACCTTATTTAAACCTATTTCAATATAACTCCAAATAGTATTTGCCAGATCTTCGCCCACAACCGCTTCGAAACCTGACCAAAACATATCTTTAATCGCGGTCAAATCGCCACTCAATATGGCACCCACGAATCCCGCGGTTTGCGCCGCTTCCGGTTGGGTATCAGCCGGTTTGGGGGAAGGCGGCGGGGGTGTTGGAGTTTCTTGATCACTTTCGGCTGCCATCACACCTGCAACGGCATCCCCGGGCGTTACTTTGTGGGGAGAAGAGTAATTATCCTTAACAACAGGCGCATCATCAGCTTCGTGTTCTGGTTCCCAGTCAGGGTGGCCGATTTTTTGAGCCAAATCAGCAGGCGTTATATGAGATTCACTATTTATTGCACCCTTATTAAAAAGGATGTTATATACTCTCTCATATTCATTTAAAAATCCATTAGGACCAAGCGAATCCAAATTGTAAGCTAAATTAGCTAAATTGCTGAAAACAAAATCATCACCTAACATAACATCCGATTGTTTTTCCGCTGTTTGCATAGCTTCCACGGCATTAAATGCTATCTCAGTGGGAGATGAACCTGATATCTCGTAACTCGGATCAGCATCGTGTTCTTCAACCAGATCATGTGGAGGCGATTTATCAACCTGGTCGTGAGGGGGGCGTGCCTCGTACGCTGTGAAACCTTGCCCCGCCACCTTACCAACGATTGCTTCAATTGTATCTGAACCCTGAACCAATACTTGAGGTAATGAAAGTATTTGAATATCTTCCCAGTCAGGCCAGGATAGATTAAACCATCCGCCGCCCCCCGTTGCTTCTGCCGTTTCAGTGGTTTCCGCCTCCGCTTCATCATAAGTCTTCGCCTTTGCTTCTGGCTCTGTATGTGGACGATGTTTCTGGAAATATGTACCGGGTCCTGTTACATCTTTTTCTAAAGCACCTGCAACCTTGGAAAAATCTGCTGTTACGTCCCTTTTAACTAGATTTGCTAAATCTGCTGCTATTCGCTGCGCAGCGTCTCCTCCTGACACCGCTAAATCGAAAATGTCACTGAAAACATTATGCCAGGGCTCTTCTCCCTGCTCCTCAACACGCCGTTCGTCATAAGGTACCGCATGCGCCGCAGAATCGGGCGAGGTATCTTGTGCTAGCGGTCTCAAATTCATAGGCATAATGCAATATCCTGAAATACTTACTTTTATGTCCAACTAATAATTATTTTAAGGGAAGTTCTGAGGGGAATGCGAATTTTGGCGCGAATTTTATTAAACATCATCAAAACGCATTGAATTTTGCCGGACGGGCGGCAGGCGTTTTATACTGATATTTGTAATCCGGTTATGTGTGTATCCGGTGTGCACGGAAGGGCGCACCGCCTTCGCAAAAACAGAGATTACCGGCGCCGGAGGCTAAACGCAGACGGCAAGGCGCAAACGGCAAGGCGGCCGGCAAGGCGGACGGCCCATTCAAAATATAATTATATCAGTGCCTTATGGATAAATTTTGCGTTTCATTACCCAAAACCAGTAAAATTTTATTAATAGTCATAAAAAGACATAAAAACGTAAGGAAACGTGAAGAGATTATATGTATGATGGAAGTTTAGCATCCGTTGATATTAGTGTAGCGGAACCTTTTACTGATAGTGCTAGGAAACTACCACATCACACTAGTGATGATACAGAACCTGTGCAGGCCAACCCGGGTGCTTTGCGCCATTACATGCTCGCCAAGGCTATGATAGAATATAGCATCGCAATGAAAGGCGGGCATAGAAGAGGCCCGTTCGCTCCATTCAATACTGCAGCTCAGGATGGTTTAAATTTTAATGATTTTGATTCAAGACGCTTTAAGGCCCCCACAGGTAGAAGAGCTGCTACAGATGCAGACGGGCGACGCGCAAGTGGCGATGCCGATAAGGAACAACGCGCAAGTGGCGATGCCGATAAGGAACAACGCACAAATGGCGGTGCCGATGCTGATGAGCCACGCAAAGATGGCGGTGCCGATGCTGGCGGACAAAGGGGTGCTGCAGGTTCCGATACTACCGGGGCTTTCAGTGAGGCCGCAGGCGGCAATACCGGAACAGGCCCGGAATTTGATTACGATAAACTGAACGGAAAAGTTGATCCCGGAGATTTAAACGCAGTCAAACATATGGGGAATGCCATCGGCGGAGGATTAGCGTTTGCAGGTGTTGTCGGGGTTGCGGTCGCATTGTATGACGGTGATGTCAGAAGCGGAGCATATACTGGGGCAGAAATGTTGCCGATCATTGGTCCGCTTATGGCACTGTATGAAGGAAGATATGCAGAAGCCGGGGTAAGAGTCGCGGAAGATGCGGTTGGTTTTGTGGGCTTTGCCCTCGGTTCGTGGTTACCCGGACCCGGTAACGTAGCCGGATATGTGGCGGCAGAGCAATTAGCCAGTGAGGGCATTCGCGCTTATCTGAGAAGTCAGGGAGTTGAAGGCATTGACCCCGGCCTTGCTGAACTTACACCATGGGTGGATTTCAGTCCTGAAAATATTGATGCTTCAAAAGACGAACTTAAGAGACAGTTGGAAGAGAGTCGGGCTGCCAAAGAAAGTATTATCGCGCAATATGACGGTGATATACTGGCTGAAGTTCAAGAAGTTCAAGACAACGCTACCCAATGGTTCGGAGAGGAAGCAGACGAAATTCTGCGCGACCATGCCAAAGCGTTATCGGATCCAAGAGTCTTTCTGAAAACATATGCATACCATCTTAAAAAATTAGAGGAAGCAAGAGAAAAGAACAATAAGGAGCACGAAGAAGAGGCACAAGACGCACTTGAAATGCTTCAGGAATTTGCAAAACAAATGGAAATCGGAATGGCCGCACAGGCCG
>CAYLKN010000016.1:0-20647 GCA_964384335.1 uncultured Pseudobdellovibrionaceae bacterium | reverse complement strand
CTAAAAATATTAGAATTTTTTACTGATGCATATCCATGTATTGTGTCAAAAAAACACTTTAATTGTTTATTTTTGGGTATTTATCTTTTAAATAAAATTGCTTAGTATTTATGAGGTAGTTAATGTAACCAATAAAAATAGGGACTTTCAATGGAAAATCTAAACTTTGCTGAATACAGCCTTATATACAATGCCTTCTCGTTTACGTTTGCAACGATGATGGCCGCCACACTTTTTTTCTGGCTCAATCTTAAAACAGTATCCGGTGCATACAGACCCGCTCTGGTTATAACCGGGCTGGTTACCTCTATCGCCGCATACCATTATTTACAGATCTTTCTGTCTTTCGAAAATGCGTTCACGGTTTCCGGTAACGAGGTTATGCAGTCCGGAAAGCCATTTAATGACGCCTACCGTTATGTTGACTGGCTGCTCACGGTTCCGCTTCTTCTTATCGAGCTTATTCTTGTTATGAAGCTTTCAAGAGGCGAAACGATAAGCAAGGCAACAATGCTTGGTCTGGCCGCTGCGCTTATGATCATTCTCGGATACCCCGGCGAAATCGCGACAGATCACGGAACACGCTGGTTCTGGTGGGTATTGTCAATGATTCCGTTCCTGTACATTGTTTACCAGCTGTTCTTTGGACTGAGAAAGTCTGTCGAGCAGCAGCCTGAAAGCGCAAAAGGCCTGGTCAATGCGGCATGTTACCTGACGATTGCTGCCTGGGCTTTCTACCCGATCGTGTACCTCTTCCCGATGCTGAATATCGAGGGCGGCGCAACGACAGTCTTCCTGCAGGTCGGTTATTCAATCGCCGACATCGTTGCAAAGGCCGGCTTTGGTGTGCTCATTTACATGATCGCCGTGCGGAAATCCGAGGCCGAAGGTTATAAGCCCGCATAACTGCGCGCGTAACAATTACCAGAGACAGGGAACAGCAGGGCGGTATATCCATGCCCCTGCTGTTTTCTTTATGGGGAATGGTTGTTCAGGATTTCAGAATGATAAACTTGATGTAAGGTTTCAAAAAACGTGTATATCGACGCACCCCTATATTATGACAGTCTGGATGCACCCCCTTCTTTAGAGGCGGTGGAAACCAGAATTCAAAGTTATATGAACCGGCTTGAAGACACTGTCTTATCGAGTGCGATCCAGTACCATTTCCGGTCCGGCGGATCACGGACCCGGGCCCGGCTGGCATTGCACAGCGCCCATAGTCTATCCCTAGAAAACGAAGACTGTATTACACTTGCATGCATTCCGGAAATTTTCCACAACGCCTCTTTAATTCATGATGATTTGCAGGATCGTGACCCGGTCAGAAGAAACAGGAAAAGCCTTTGGCACAAATACAATTCCGCCACTGCAATATGTGCAGGTGATTATCTTATTTCCCTTGCTTATGGCGCGGCAACCGATCTGTCGGCGAATATTGATCAAAAATCCATCCTGCGTTTCATGCATGCGAAAATCACCGATATTGTCCAGGGACAGGCTCTCGATCTTGCGCTGGACCCTGCCCAGACATTTGATGATCCGGAGGCTTACGCCAGAATTGCAGAATTGAAGTCGGGCTCCCTTCTTTCGCTCACGCTTTGTCTTCCCCTGCTTGCCGCCGCGCAGGACAGGCATTTGAAAACGGGCGAGGCCATCTGTAAATCCTATGCTCTGGCTTATCAGATTTATGACGACATGAAAGATGTTGCACAGGACCAGTCAAAAATCGGCACGGTTTCCGGCCTGAATTATGTTACGTTACTTCAGAACCGGCGCGTGAAAGATGCGATTGGACAGGCGGGCTCCGATGCCCTTATGCATATCGCACGGGCATTTGAAACACTGCATGCCCTCTCCCTTCCCTGCACGCCCGTCTTTGAAAGTGAGCTTCAAAAACTCCGTAACAGGATTACGGCTTTTGCCTGAAATGCAAACAACACGAAAGGCACTTGTCATCGGGGGCGGATTTGGCGGAATGGCCGCCGCACTCAGACTGCGTGCAAAGGGATATGCCGTGGAGATAGCTGAAAAGCTCCCGGCACTGGGCGGCAGGGCACAGGTATTCGAAAAAGACGGGTACAGGCATGATTCAGGGCCAACCGTTATTACCGCCCCTTTTTTGTTTGAAGAGCTTTTCCAGTTATTTGGAAAAAATCTTCATGACTATGTCACCTTGAAAGAACTAACGCCCTGGTATCGTTTCGTTTTTCCTGACGGGCGCAGCTTTGATTACGGCGGAACAGTTGAGGAAACCCTGGATCAGATCGCAAAATTCAACCCGTCGGACCAGGATGGGTATTTAAGGCTTGTGGAAGGCTCGCGCAAAATATTCGAGATCGGTTTTGAGAAACTGGCCGACCAGCCTTTTAACGACTGGCGAGCAATGGCCTCCACCCTGCCCCATCTTGTGAGTCTCCGCGCAGACAGGAATGTCTGGCAGTTCGTGTGCTCACATATCAGTGATCCCTGTCTGCGCCAGGCATTCTCGATACAGCCGCTTCTTGTCGGCGGTAATCCTTTTAACACGACATGCATCTATTCCCTTATTCATTATCTTGAAAGAAAATGGGGAATTCATTTTGTCATGGGCGGGACCGGAGCATTAGTGAAGGCTCTGCAAACCCTTATGACAGAAGAAGGCATAGAGATATCGCTCAATACAGATATCGAAAGACTGGAGGCGAAAAACGGCAAAATCGACGCCGCCTGCTTACACGGCGGAGGAGAAAAAAAAGCGGACATTTTCGTCTCTAACTGCGACCCTGCCTTTTTGTACAGCCGCATGATAAACAGAAAAGCCCAATCCCTGGCAACAAAACTGAAAACCCGGAAAGCCAGGTTTTCCATGGGTCTTTATGTGCTTTACTTTGGAACGGCTGCAAAATACGAAAATATCGCCCATCACACGATATGGCTTGGAAAGCGGTATAAGGCCCTTTTAAACGACATATTCGACCGGAAAATCATGACCGGGGACTTTTCCCTTTATCTTCACCGTCCAACCGCAACCGACCCGGCCTTTGCCCCGGAAGGACACGAGTCATTTTACGTGCTTGCACCCGTGCCAAATTTACAGGGCAATGTAAACTGGTCAGAAGAAGGGCCTGCTCTCCGTGACAGAATTGTTGAGGCACTTGACAAAACCATCCTGCCGGATCTGAAAAACACAATACGGTCGGACTTCTTTATGACACCCGAGGATTTCAGAGATGATTATAATAGTCTTCATGGTGCCGGTTTCTCGATAGCGCCCTTGTTGAGCCAGTCGGCATGGTTCCGGTATCATAACAAAGCGGAAGGATTTCAGAATTTGTACCTGACCGGGGCGGGAACACACCCCGGTGCCGGTTTGCCCGGCGTTGTGTCTTCTGCCAAAGTGATAGAAAAACTTGTTGCGTAAAGCCATGCGAAACACAAGAGCCATCGATATCCTTAACAAAAACGCCCGTACATTTTCATTTGCCGGAAAAATCCTGGGCAGAGAAACGATGCAGAAAGCGGCAATGCTTTATTATTTCTGCCGGACACTCGACGATATGGCTGACCGGGCGGTGACGGAGGCGGACAAACAATCCGCCATGATAAAGCTGGAACAGGTGAGTAAGGATCTTGAATATGAATATTCGGAAGTGGCACCGGTCAGGGATTTTCTCCAACTCGCAAGAACGGAAGACATTGATATAAAGATTGCGCAGGATCTTTTAACAGGCGTCAAAGGTGACCTGAAGACAGTAAGAATACAGAACGAAGATGAACTTCTGACCTACTGCTATCGTGTGGCAGGAACGGTCGGGCTTATGATGTGTCCGGTTCTGGGATGCAGAAATGAAAATGCTTACAGACATGCCATTGCCCTTGGGATAGCAATGCAACTGACAAACATTGCGCGTGATATTCAGGAAGATGCCTTGCAAAACCGTATTTATATTCCACAGTCCATGCTTCCCGTTAAAGACCCGAAAGCCCTTACTGTTCATCCGGACACGGAAGGCGGAACTGATGCCCGGGACAGCTGCCGCGCCATCCTTGATATGGCTGAAGAGTTTTACAGCTATGCCGATAAAGGGCTTTCCGCCCTGCCCTGGCGACCACGGCTCAGCATACTGGTGGCATCCCGCCTTTACAGGGAAATAGGCCGCAAACTGGCAGAAAACGGCTATGCTTACTGGGAAGGGCGTACCATAGTGTCAAATAAAAGGAAGTTCCGGCTTACAATCCGGTGTGTGATAGAATTTTTTATGGACAAAAAAATGAAAAGATTTATCGATGAGCCCCCACCACAACACTATGCGAAATTTCTGGAAAACTGCATTGAGAGACTATGAAAACTCTTGAAACCGAAATCGCCGTTATTGGTGCGGGCTGTTCAGGGTTAAGTCTGGGTGCGCATTATGCACATACTGGAAAGGGGAGCCGCAGAATTATTTACATTGAACAAAGGCCGGAATACAAAAACGACAGAAGCTGGTGTTTCTGGAAACAGAAAGACATGGCCATTCCGCTTTTTGATGACTGTATCGGGCAAAAATGGCTGCAATGGCGATTTTCGGGACAGGCGTTCGAAATGATTTGCCCTGGACGGAAAATGGAATATTGCTTTATATCGGCCCTCGCCTTTTACAGAAAAGCGCAAGCCATTATTGCCGAAGATAAACGCCAGACCCTTCTTTTAAACGAACAAATAACGGATATAACCGATGATTTTGGTGAAAACGGCAAAAATATCTGCCTTCATACCGACAACACCAGAATTTACACCGACACTGTGATCGATACACGCCCCTTACAGGAAGAAAAGCTGAAAAACTTTCCAATGTTCCAGATATTTCATGGATATGAGATTGAAACAAAGACGCCAGTGTTTGATGAACAGACCGTCGGTCTTATGGACGAGATGAGATCAGAGAATCAGGAATTTACGTTTGTATATACCTTGCCGTTTTCGCCTTATAAAGCATTGGTTGAATACACAGCATTTTCCAGAATATTTTACAGACCGGAGCAATTAAAAGACAGACTGGAAAAACACCTCGCAGATAAACAGATAAAAGATTACAAATTACTACGGGAAGAAAGCGGAATTTTACCGATGGGTTTTTCAAAGGAAAAAAACCGGAAAAAAGTGACAACGAATATTATTCGTGCCGGTGGCCACGCAGGCGCTTTAAGAGCTTCAAGCGGATATGCGTTTCTTCGTATTCAGAAGTGGGCAGAGGCCGTTGCCGGAAAACTTTCCAATACGGATTTTTCATACCATGATACGGCCTATACATATTCCAATTCAACAGAACGGTTTCTTGATAATACGTTCATACGCGCATTGACAGGCGATATGCAAAAATCCATACAAATCTTCCGCCAAATGGCACAAACCATGCCGCCTGACCGCTTTGCACGGTTTATGGCGGATCAGGCTTCACCGCTTGATATTGGCTGCCTGATCCTGTCTGTGCCGAAGGCACCATTTATAAGGGCCGTACTAAATGGAACAGATTAAACGCCATATACATACAGCGGATATACTGATTCCGGGGGTTTTTATACTCTCTTCACTGTGCGCGCTTGCCCTGATAAATCTTCCGTTTGATCTCCCTCTTGTTTTTCAAATCACTGTATTGGCCGGCGCGGTAATGATCCTTGGAATGCCGCATGGGGCCTATGATCCACAAATTGCCGCATCCAAAGGACTGATTTCAACATCGCGTGATAAGGTATTGTTTTATATTCTCTATCTCCTTATTGCCGCCGCCGCTTTCGGACTGTGGATGCTTGCACCGGCGGCCAGCTTCTTATTTTTTCTTATCATTTCTGCATGGCACTTCGGATCGGATTACAGCCTTGAAAATCAGTTTGCTTTAAAGCCGTTGCTGAACGGGACGATGATCCTTGCCCTTCCGGCATATAATCATGTTGAGCAGCTTGAGATAATATTTTCATATCTGGTTCCGGAAAATTCCGCAAAAGGATTTGCAATCGGCCTTTATATCCTTGCGCATCTAGCCGTTTTTTACTCTCTTTTTGTTTGTTATCAGTTTTTTAAGGCAAAAAACTATAAGTCAGCTTTAGAAATTTTCTTCATCTTATTGTCTGCACTTTTTTTACCGCCGCTGACCTACCTTATTGTATTTTTTTGCTTTGCCCATTCTTTCAGACATCTCAATACACTATACAAAAATCTTCACTATTCTTCTTTAAAAGAGTTTTGCAAAGACGGAATTCCCTTAACTCTGGCAAGTATTATGCTTTTCGTTCTGGTGTATTTGATTTTTCAGAGCGCCGGAAGTGAAGAGGCCGCACAGACCATTTTCCGGACAACGATAATCATGCTGGCTGTTCTGACCGTTCCGCATATGGCCCTTATTGAATTCGGTAAACATACCCGCCTTGTTGCCCGCCTTGCTGAAAGCATAAAAAAACGGCGGGAAAGCAATGACCCGCCGTCTGAGAATCAATAGTTTGTTAATACACCCTGAAGATCAGGCCGCCCTGCGTGCTTCCTGCGCGGAGACATGCTTTGGAAGATCCACTTCGGTGCCAAAACAGCGGTTAAAGTAGTTTGTGAACAGATTAAGACAGACATTAGCCTGAATTTCACAACATTCTTCATCACTGAATCCGGCATCCCTGCAAGCCTGTAAATCAGCATCCGAAATACCGCCCTGGGCATCAAGAATAGCTTTACAGAACTCTAAGGCAGCCTGGGTGCGGCTGTCCGATGATTGACCGCGCAGGTTCCGGTCCAGTTCGTCCTCGGAAAGTCCGGCATGCTGTCCCATTGCAGTATGGGCGGATGCGCAATAGTCACAACCGTTGTAACCGGCCACACAAAGGGCGATACTTTCCCTTAAAGCCGCACTGAGCGTACCGCTGGACAATGACCGGCTGAATTCAAGATAGGATTCAAGGACACACGGCGCATTTGCCATGAGCTTGAAAATATTCAACCTGGCCCCTGCGGCCTTCTCAGCCCGGTTCAAAAGGTCTTCAGCTTTTCCCTGGGGGTTTTCTATGGGTTGTATACGTTGCATTGTTTTTCTCCTTTCGTTTAATTCGCCTGAATTGACGCATTAATATTAGGTCTGCAAAATTTGAAATAGAAACGTAAACATTACGTTCAATAACATAGCTTCACATCTGTTTTTCGAAAACTGGATTTACACATTATCATGAAATAATAGTTTAATATACCATCGCATTTTGTAATTTTTTGTCCCGGTCATGTTTAGGATCAGGAGAGTTTTAGGACCAGGGCATAAGGATTGTATTATTTTTGTTTGTAGTCTATTTACTCTTTTTTTGTTATAATTATACTCAGGTTAAGGAGTTAACAATGCAAATACCTGGTATTGGGAATATATCACTTTTTAAGGCTTTACGCTCAGGCAGTGAAGATAACAAGTCTGTTGATCGGGCGAACACCGGACAAGATGGAAATATTGAAAATTTCCGGCAAAGCCTTGAACAGGTGCGCCAGCGCACGATTGAAGACAGTGTTGACTTATCCCCGGCCGCAAGGGACGCTATTGCTGCTCTTAATCTTGAAAATGATCAGAGTGAGGAAAGTGTTCGCGAAACTGCCCGAAACGTTGCCTCTTCACTATCAACAAATCTGGGACTTAGTCTTGGTCTTGACGAAAGCAACGGCAGAAACTTTTAACGTTCCTTTATCGCCACAGTAAGACGCGTTGTGCATGTCATTTTATCCTGGGTATTAAAAAGATTTATTTGCCAGACATGAACCGTCCGCCCTACCCGTAATGGAGAGCAGACGCCGGTGACAAGCCCATCCGATACGGATCTCAGATGACTGGCATTGATCTCAAGACCGACAGCCATAAATTTTGACGGATCGATAACCATCCAGGACGCAATTGAACCAAGCGTCTCGGCAAGAACACAGCTTGCGCCGCCATGCAAAATGCCAAAAGGCTGCCTGGTCCGCTGATCAACCGGCATAGTGCCTTTGAGAAAATCATCCCCAATGTCAGTTATTTCAATGCCAAGATAGCTGTTAATATGCTCTTTTATCAACCCCCTGCCCTCGTTCAGAAACTCGGGTGTATACTCCTCAAACCAGATGCGCATATATTTTCCTTTTTACGTTATCTTTTTTCCAGATACCTGACAGGATCATAAACTTTCGTACCGCGCCGCACTTCAAAATGCAATTGCGGACTGTCTACCTGTCCCGTTGAGCCGACAGTTCCGATTGTCTGTCCTCTTCGTCTTGTTTTACCGCGGGAAACAAGGATTCGGTCAAGATGCGCATAGGCCGTCATCCAGTTATCATCATGGCGGACTAGGACAAGATTTCCATAGCCTTTAATCGCGTCGCCAACATAAACGACAACCCCGTTCTCTGCAGCTCTTACCGGTGCGCCTCTGGAAGAGGCAATGTTAATGCCGTCATTATGCAGGCCGTTTTTTTTAGGCCCGTAAGTGGAAACAATTCGCCCCTCAACAGGCCATCGGAACTTTCCGGAGCTTCGTGGCGGCACCTCCGGCGGTATTGCTGGACGAGGTGCGTCGGCTGCTTTCGTCGGCTGGTTGCGCCTATATGTGGGAGCCGGGGATGTTTCTCTCCGCGTCTGTGTTTTTTGAGCAGCTTTGCCTGCAAAGCGGCCGGTATAAGGAAGCTTGATTTTCTGATCGGTATAGATTCTGTACGGATCGGACAGGGCATTAATCCGGGCCAGCTCCGTTGTACTGACATCAAACTGACGCGATATGCTGAATAACGTATCCCCAGGCCTTACAGTATAGGTCTGTGGGGGCGGCAAAAAAAGGCGGTCGCCCTCTTTCATCAAATAAGGCGGCTTGAGCCTGTTCCTGTCCAGCAAGTCCCTTAACGGGATGTCGTAACGATGCGATATGCTCCAGGCGGTATCCCCCGGCCTTACAATATGAACGCCAGCACTGCCTGAAGGATTGTCCTCACCGTAATGGATATAGGGTGCAGGCGTCCCGCTTTTTCCGCAGGCCGCAAGCACCTGTATGAGAATTAGAACAATAAGGAAATTTATCTTCATAAAAGAATTTTACTTTATAGATTGTTTAAATTCTAAACCGGAAATAATGTGCTGGTAAATAGACGGTGCTTTCAGAAAAAAAGAAATTCAGGCCAAATCGGGCAAAAGCGGCACAAAGCGAACGGCAAGCAGATCCTGAACGGCAAATGTGTCATCCGCTTCTTTCTTGTAACGTTTGAGGGTCTGGCTCCCTTCCTGTTCCCCGACAGGAATAATCATAATTCCGCCGACCTTGAGTTGTTCTTTCAATGCTTCGGGGGCCTTTTTCAAAGCTCCGGCCGTTACGATAATCCGATCAAACGGCGCCTGTTCAGGCCAGCCTTTCATTCCGTCGCCGCAAACGGCCGTTATATTCCTCCGCCTCAGGCGCTCGAATATGTCAAGCGCTTTATCCAGCAGTGTCTTATGGCGTTCAATGGTATAAACTCGTCTGCACAGATGGGACAGGATAACGGCCTGATATCCGGATCCGGTCCCGATTTCAAGAACCTTGTGACGATCATCCAGCTCCAGAGCCTGGGTCATTACAGCCACAACATAAGGCTGGCTGATCGTCTGGCCGGAACCTATCGGCAAAGCGGTGTCCTCATAGGCCTGATCATTCAGATGTTGGGGCAGAAACTCTTCACGCGGCGTTTTTTCAATGGCGCTTAATACATCCGTATCGGTTATGCCCATTTGCCGCAGGTGCATGACAAGACGTATTTTTTTTGTATCGGTTACCATTTTCCTCTAAGTGAGGGCACAAAGGATGCTGTGTCCCTGTTTTCGCATATTACCGTTTATCTGTAGCCGTTATTTTTTCAATGCCCCCCATATAGGGTTTCAAAACATCGGGAACAAAGACACCGCCGTCTTCAGGATCGTAATAGTTTTCAAGAATGGCGATCAATGCCCTGCCAACCGCGACGCCAGAGCCGTTAAGTGTATGAACGAAACTGGTTTCCTTCTCCCCTTTTTTACGAAAACGCGCTTTCATTCGTCTTGCCTGGAACGGCCCACAATTGGAGCAGCTTGAAATTTCCCTGTACCGTCCCTGCCCAGGCAGCCAGACTTCGATGTCATAGGTTTTCTGAGCCCCAAAACCGGTATCACCACTGCATAAAGTTACAGTCCGGAATGGCAGGCCCAGATTTTTCAGAACTTTCTCGGCGCACGCCGTCATACGCTCGTGCTCTTCCTCACTTTTTTCCGGATGCGTTACACTGACCAGCTCCACCTTGTAAAACTGATGCTGCCGGATCATGCCGCGCGTATCCTTTCCGGCCGCACCCGCCTCCGAACGAAAGCAGGGTGTAAATGCCGTAAAACGCAGTGGAAGCTCTTCCTGATCAAGGATTTTCTCCGCAACCATACAGGCGAGCGGAACCTCTGATGTCGGAATAAGCCAATACCCCTCATCAAGTCTGAACCCATTATCGAACTTCGGCAATTTGTCCGACCAGTACATTGCGTTATCTTTCACCAGCAATGGCGGAGAGACTTCAATATAACCATGTTCGTTTGTATGGATATCCAGGAAGTAATTGGCCAAAGCACGCTCCAGGCGGCATACTCCATTGTTGAGCATGACAAATCGTGCGCCGGACATTTTTGCGGCCGTTTCAAAATCCATCATTCCAAGGGCTTCGCCGATCTCAAAATGTTCGGGTGTTTCTTTTCCCTCAACAGGTTCAAGATGACGTCTGATTTCAACATTTTCATCCTCATCCGCCCCATCCGGAACATCCGCCGCCATAATGTTCGGCAAAGCTGCAAGATGCTGATTCAGGCTTTCAGCCAGTGTCTTTTCCCGCTCCTCAAGCTCGGACATTTTATCTTTCAGGCGGGTGACTGCATTCATGGTTTCTGTTGCATCGCCGCCTGATTTTTTTATTTCACCAATCTGACGGGATTTTTCATTACGCTCACGCTGAAGTTCCTGAAGCCTCGTCTGAATTTCCCGGCGTTTTATGTCCAGATCCAGAATGGCCGGGGTTTGTGGACCCAGACCGCGTCTTGCCCAGCTTTTATCAAAATGCTCCGGGTTGTCCCGAATTTCCTTCATATCAAACATATGTCCTGCAAATCCTTTTTTTTCGTTTAATCCACGATTATGGCCAGAGCGGTCATCTTGTCAAAGAAAAGTTTAAAGAAAACCGGGAAGGAAGTTTTACCGGTTTTCTTTTTGAAAAACTGTGCTACCTCTGAACCATGTCTTCAACAAGAACTATACCGGGAGTATATGAGCTGAAATGGCCGGAAAGCGTTTCCGTTCCTCTTCTTCTCGACTCACCGCACAGCGGACGGCATTACCCCGATAATTTTAATTACGTTTGCAAAAAAGAAGAGCTTGAAAAAGTCGTCGATTACTACGTTGAAGCTCTGTTTGACAATATACACGAAATTGGCGTTCCTTTCCTGCATGCGTTTTTCCCAAGATCCTATATTGATGTAAACAGGGCGCCTGATGATATCGATACCGAGCTTGTTGAAAACGCAAAAGTTCTCAAACCGAAACCGTCCTCGCGTGCACAAGCCGGGATAGGCCTTATCCAGAGACTTATCCGGCCTGAAGTACAAATTTACGGTGGCAACATTACACCGGCAGAGGTTCAGTCAAGAATCAGGAATTATTACAATCCCTATCATCATTGTTTGCAGGAAGGCCTGGATCACCTTTACTACGAATACGGGCAGGTCTGGCATATCAACTGCCACTCCATGCCTTCAACAACGACGCGTATTATGGATCAGATATATACTACTGGCAAAGACCATAAGATGGTGGATTTTGTTCTGGGCGACCGTGACGGCACGACGTGTTCACGCGAATTTCTGGAAATTATATACGCATTTCTGAAATCAAAAGGGTTCACAGTCGATGTTAATAATCCTTACAAAGGAGTTGAGATTACAAGACGGCACGGAAGACCAGGATTAAACCGCCACAGCCTTCAGCTGGAGATCAATCGCGCCCTGTATATGAATGAGCGCACGCTTGAAAAAACAGCCGGTTTTGATTCCCTGAAAACAGAAGTAAAAGACCTGATTGCACATTGTCAGGAATACATTTCAGAAAAGCTGGTACCCTTGGCTGCAGATTAAAAAACCATAAAATAAAATCACGCAATAAAACCACGCAATAAAGATTAACGCAGCACCCATTTTTCCGGAAAAACAGATTTTGCGGCCCTGATCAGATCCTCTTTTTCAACATGAGAAAAGCCCAGATCATCAATGGAGGTTACACCGTAATCTTTAATACCGCATGGCACGATACCTTCGAAATGAGACAGATCCGGATTGAGGTTGATGGATATGCCGTGGTATGTGATCCAGCGGCGGACCCGGACACCGATTGCGGCGATTTTTTTTTCGCCATCCTGCGTATCGACCCATATGCCGATGCGCCCCTCCCGTCGTTGCCCCCGAATGCCAAAAACGGCCAGTGTATCCGTTATCCATTGCTCGAGTCCGGAAATAAAGCTGCGCAGATCCGGCTCATTCTGTCTTTTTTTGAGATCAAGCATGACATAGGCCACAAGCTGGCCCGGCCCGTGATAGGTATATTCACCGCCCCGGCCCGTTTTAAAGACCGGAAAGCGCGGATCCAGAAGATCGCTGTCTTTTGCACTCGTACCCGCGGTATATAAGGCCGGATGCTCCAAAATCCAAACAGCTTCTTGAGCAGTACCCTCCCGAATACCTGCCACCCGTTTTTCCATTTCGGCAACAGCGGCATTATATTTAACCGGGTATTCAGAATAAATCCATTGAATGTCGCTTGTCATGATCCAATACCATATGCAAAAAATCGCTGTGCAATGCAATGCGCTTGTTTCTTGCGTGAAGACAGTTTATTTGATATGCAGCATTAATTGAGTGAAGTGCGGCCGTGGCGGAACTGGTAGACGCGCAGCGTTGAGGTCGCTGTGGACGCTTAGTCCTTGGAGGTTCAAGTCCTCTCGGCCGCACCATAACTTTAATAATTATTTATACTTTTACCGCCCCGAAAACGGCATAGCCTTTAAAAAAATTATTAATTAACGAGGTTCAGGATATGGACAATGTATTTAAAGACCGCGCACTTGAATATCACAAAAATCCGACACCGGGTAAGTTAGCCATTAAGGCCACCAAACCCCTGACGACGCAGGAAGATCTCAGCCTTGCCTATTCACCCGGCGTGGCCGCCGCGTGTGAGGAAATTGAAAAAGATCCCCTTAAAGCGCTTGATTACACGTCCCGCGGGAATATGGTGGCTGTGATTACGAATGGAACGGCCGTCCTGGGACTGGGCAATATAGGTCCGTTGGCCTCAAAGCCTGTTATGGAGGGTAAATCCGTTCTGTTTAAAAAATTCGCGAATATCGATTCCATAGACATTGAAGTCGATGAAACGGATGTGAACAGATTTGTGGAAGCCGTTGCGGCACTCGAGCCAAGCTTTGGCGGCATCAATCTTGAAGATATCAAAGCCCCGGAATGTTTTGAAATTGAAGCAAAGCTGCGTGAACGGATGAATATCCCCGTTTTTCATGATGACCAGCATGGAACCGCAATTATTGTCGGCGCGGCCTTTACAAACTGGCTGGAAATCAGCGGCCGCAAAATTGAAGATATAAAACTGGTTTGCTCCGGTGCGGGCGCATCGGCCATGGCGTGCCTTAAAATTCTGAATGAACTCGGCCTGCCAAAAGAAAATATTATTGTATGCGACAGAAAAGGGGTTGTTTACAAAGACCGCAAGGAAAGCATGGATCCCATTAAGGAGCAATTTGCATCTGACACCAGTTTCAGAAAGATTGAAGAGGCCATGAAAGACGCGGATGTTTTTCTCGGGCTTTCCGGACCGGGCGCGGTCACACAGGACATGGTTGCGACAATGAATGACGATCCTCTGGTTATGGCCCTGGCCAATCCAACTCCGGAGATTATGCCGGAACTGGTCAAGGAAGTTAAACCAAATGCCGTGATATGCACAGGCCGCTCGGATTATACAAACCAGGTCAACAATGTATTATGTTTTCCATTTATTTTCCGCGGTGCGCTTGATGTCGGGGCATCCGAGATTAACGAGGAAATGAAAGTTGCCTGTGTTAAGGCGATTGCCGATCTTGCAAAAAAGGAAACGGTTGAAGAGGTGAGCTCCGTCTACGCCACTGAAAAACTTGAATTCGGGCCGGAATATATCATTCCAAAAGCCTTTGATCCGAGACTTATCGTAGACCTCCCGATTGCAGTTGCAAAAGCCGCCATGGATACCGGCGTTGCAACACGTCCGATTACGGACTGGGATCGTTATGCTGAAAAATTGCAAAGCTTCTTTTCACGCACCAGTCTTGTTATGCGTCCTGTTTTCAATACGGCGAAAACCGATCCGAAACGTATTGCGTATTCTGAAGGCGAAGAAGAAAACGTTTTGCGTGCGGCCCAGATCGTTGTTGACGAAAACCTTGGATATCCCGTGCTTATCGGCCGGCGCCACGTTGTTGAAACGAGAATACGTCGTCTCAGACTTCGTCTTGAAATCGGTAAAAATTGTGATCTTGTCGATCCGGAAGACGATCCGCGCTATCGCGAATACTGGACAACTTACCATGAAATCATGCAAAGGCGTGGCGTGACTCCGGCCATGGCAAAGACGGTTGTGCGGACAAATACGACTGTCATTGCAGCCCTTATGGTTTACAAAGATGATGCCGATGGCTTGATTTGCGGTACTCTTGGTCAGTTCCAGACACACCGCAAACATGTTGTTGATATTCTTGGACTTAAAGACGGAGTGGAAACGGCGGCTGCCCTGAATATACTTATTTTGTCCAAAGGGACTTATTTCGTCTGCGACACGCATATAAACCCTGATCCGAGCATCCAGCAGCTTACCGAGATGACTTTAATGGCAGCGGACGAAATCAGACGCTTCGGCATAACACCAAAAGTGGCCCTTTTGTCACACTCCAATTTCGGCACGCACAGCGATGAAAAAGCCTGTAAAATGAGCTGCGCAGTTAAAGAGATAAAAACGCGCTCACCTGATCTGGAAATAGACGGTGAAATGCATGCCGATGCGGCGCTATCGGAAGCCATACGTGTATCCATTATGCCGCACTCAACATTGAACGGCCAGGCCAATCTTCTTGTGATGCCGGATGTCAGTTCCGCAAATATCGCATTTAACATGCTCAAAATTCTAAGTGACGGGATATCAATCGGCCCCGTTCTTCTGGGGCTGGCCCGTCCGTCGTGTATCCTGACCTCATCAGCAACATCCAGAAGTATCGTAAATGCATCCGCACTGATAAGCGTTAAAGCGCAGGCGCAGGAAATAGAAAAAGCGGCGGAGCTTGCCGGTCAAAAGAAATTCGTATTTGAACGAAAACAAGCCGCAGAATAAGCAGAAAGGATCAGGCACGGTTTCCTGATCTCCTTTTTCGTATAGACCCCTTCTTGTTTTTGCATTATCCGTGCAATACATATATGATCTGAAATTTTTAGGGCGGAGACAAGGTTTGAACAATGCCACGGAAATCGAAACAGAATTGCAATCAGCTGATATTGAGCTGGATTCTGTCTATGGCATTGGTGAAAATGTTGTTAAATCAATTACTGAAACCATTCAGAATGGGGAAGAAACAAACCTTCGTGAGTTTCTGGCCGGTTTCAGCTCTTCTTCCATCGCTGATCTTCTTGAGCAGCTTGATGAAGAAACCCGGGTAAAGTTATTTGAACTGGCACCGGAGTCTATCTCTGCGGATGCAATATCTGAAATCGTGCCGGATTTAAGATCCCAGATACTCTCAAGCATGCCCCCTCAACAGGTGGCAAAGATAATTTCGGAACTGGACAGCGATGACGCCCTTGATCTCATCATTAATCTGGATCCTGATTTTCAAAAAAATGTGATCCGTAAACTTTCCCCTAAAAACAGGATTGTTCTTGAAGAGGGTCTGAATTTCCCGGAAGATAGCGCCGGGCGACTGATGCAACGTGAGTTCGTTGCCATTCCGCAATTCTGGACTGTTGGAAAAACTATCGATTATCTTAGGGCCGATACTGATTTGCCTGAGGAATTTTTCGACCTTTTTGTCATCACGCCAACCCATCATGTTATCGGGGAAATTCCACTGAACAGGCTGGTAAGAGCGAAACGTTCGGAAAAGCTTGAAAACCTGTCTCTCGACAAAACCCACCCAATCCCGGCAGGTATGGACCAGGAAGAGGTCGGCATCCTGTTCCAGAGAGAAGGCATTGTTTCGGCTCCGGTTGTTGACGATGAAGGGCGATTGATAGGTGTAATCACTTTCGATGACGTTATAGATGTGATCAGCGAAGAGGCGCAGGAAGACTTTCTCAGGCTTGGCGGTATCGAAAAAGACGATCTTTACAAGGCGGTCTGGTCAACCGGAAAATCAAGGTTTCGATGGCTTTTTGTCAATCTTCTGACGGCCATACTGGCCTCTATCGTGATTTCCCTTTTCGATGCAACGCTTGAACAGGCCGTATCACTCGCGATTCTAATGCCAATTGTTGCTTCCATGGGAGGAAACGCAGGAACACAATCCCTGACCGTGGCCGTGCGCGGTCTGGCCACAAGACAGATTACAAAAAGCAATATGTTCAGGCTCCTGTGGAAAGAGGCACTGGTCGGCGCACTTAACGGAATTGCCTTTGCTTTTATTATCGCCGCCATTGCAGGATTATGGTTTCAAAGCGTTATGCTTGGAATTGTTATTGCGCTGGCAATGATCCTCAATCTTTTCATCGCGGGTCTTTGTGGGGCGGCCATTCCAATTCTCCTGGACCGTATAGGCAGTGACCCGGCGGAATCTTCCGCTGTGTTTTTAACAACAATAACAGATGTTGTAGGTTTCTTTGCTTTTCTTGGCCTTGCCGCTATTTTATTTATATAAGAAATTTATAATAAATTACAAAAGAGCGGAAAAGTATAGACACTCATGTCAGTATCTAAGCTTGTCAGACCTTCCTTAAGTTATAAAGACAGTTTTTTGGAAGCTCTGGAACAATATCACAGGGAAGGTGAATTCGAACATTTGTCCAAATTGATTTTGGAAACAAATTTTGAGGACTATGTAGATACCCTCAACGAAGAAAACAGAATGATGCATGATCCATGCGCAAGCTGGACCGAAGATGTGCCCGAGACTGTGCTGTGGCTGGTTAAGGAAAGTATGTATCTTGGCACAGTGTATATCAGGCACCGTTTAAATTGGCACTTGGAAAAAGACGGGGGACATGTTTATATAATTATAAGACCTGATCAGAGACATAAAGGATATGGCAAAAGAGCATTAAAACTGTCGCTTACCTTTGCCAATACTCTGGGTATAGAAAAAGTATTGCTCACAATCGAGCCTGAAAATATTATCGCACGGCACCTTGCAGAGAATTTTGGCGCAGGGTCCGACAAGGATATAACACAAACCGGACAGTTTAAAAGAAAATGCCGATACTGGCTTAATACGGATTAAAAAGAAAGCTATTTAGAAAGAAATTTTTGTTTGCGCGCAATGAAGATACAAAAACCGCATATTGTTAAATTTCTAAAGTCCATTTTTCAAAAAAGGAAATATAACCGGGAAAATGCGCTGCCTTTTCTTGTCATGCGCTATAAACTGATCAATTGTCTGAAAATACTGAACCATGCCGTTGCATTAGAGCTTGCAGACATGCTTGCCCGTTCCGAGGACCTCCGCCGTCACCTTACCTACCTTCAGGGCGCAACGACCGTGTGCCGGGAAGATCTGATTGAATTTGACGAAGAGTGCATGGACGTTGATGAGGCCCTGTTCAGGAGGCTTGAGCTGCGTAATATTATTCAGATACTAACTGATTTCCTTGAAAACGATTGTCCCGAAACAAGAGCTTTTATAAAGGAAGAAAATCTTAAAGACGATATGGACCAGTGGGTGTTTTTCACGAATTCTTTGCTAATTGATAATCAATGCCTTCCCGATTTGAACCTTGAAACCTTGATTTATCCACTATCTGTCTTTCTTGAAGACTTGCGTAAATATCAAATCAATAATTATGCTGAAACAAGTCCTGTGAATCTGAATGGTTTTGATCGCAATTCAGATTTGGCCCCGCCTGTTCATAAAAAATCCTATTTTAAAAATTTGTAAAGGCCGGCCGCCGGTCTGTCACTGACATTCGCAGTTAATAATAGACATGGTTTTTTCATCACGACGCACAAACCGGAAAAGCAGGCAAAAAAAGCATAAGAAAAAAAAATCCAGAAACAGAAAAACGTATAAATGGAATTTTTTTTCAGGTTTTTTGAAATGGGGAATTCTCCTTACTGTCTGGGCCGCTGTCATAACCTCTTTTTCCGTGCTTTGGATCGCAAGGGATATTCCGGCCATAATTGCGGAAACGGATTTTTCACCCGCCCCTTCAATCTCCATTCTTGACAGGGATGGCAATCTTGTAAGGAGATACGGATCCTTAAGGGGACAATCCGTGACGGTGAACGATGTCCCCGATCATCTGATACATGCTGTTCTGGCCATTGAAGACCGCCGTTTTTATGAACACAGCGGTATTGATCTTCAGGGTCTTGCCCGTGCCCTTATTGCAAATATCAGGGCCGGCGAGTTCGTGCAGGGCGGATCCACGATAACCCAGCAACTGGCCAAAAACATGTTTCTTACGCAGGAAAGAAAAATCACCCGCAAGATTAAGGAAATGATACTGGCCCTGTGGCTTGAAAAAACCATGGAAAAGGATGAGATACTGAGTGCTTACCTAAACCGTGTATATATGGGCAGCGGTGTTTACGGGGTCGAAGCGGCGGCAAAGGAGTATTTTAACAAAGATGTCAGTGAATTGACCATAAGCGAAAGTGCCGTTCTGGCGGGCCTTTTAAAGGCCCCGTCTGTCTTCTCCCCGAATGCCAGCCCGTTTCGGGCTCAAAAACGCGCCCGTGTTGTTTTGAATGCAATGCGGGATATGGGATATCTGGATGACACAACTGTAAATGACGCGCAGACTCCGTTGCCTGTTCCGGATAAAAAACCCGGCGCATTCGAGTCCTCCGCCTATTTTGCGGACTGGATAATCAATCGTTTCCATGCCATGGTCGGTGTACAGGACGGGGATCTTTTCATCACAACCACACTTGACAGAAACATTCAGACAACGGCGGCAAGAAGCCTGACACAGAATCTCAACCAAAAGAACCAGGACATCCAGGGCACCGTCATTGTAACGGATCACGAAGGCGCCATCCGCGCAATGGTTGGCGGAAGGAATTACAATACCAGCCAGTTTAACCGTGCAACCCAGGCGAAACGCCAGCCCGGGTCGGCATTCAAGCCTTTGCTTTATCTGACCGCTTTGGAAAAGGGATGGGAGCCTACGGACACCCTTCTGGATGCACTGATTGAAGACCGGAAGTACAGCCCCCGCAATTTTGACGGGTATTATCACGGTGATGTTACGCTAGAGACCGCCCTTGCGCAGTCGCTTAACACCTCAGCAGTCAGGCTTATGGATTACGTTTCCCCGTCTGCAGTTATCGAAAAATCACGCAAAATGGGGATAAAAAGCCGTCTCAGAAACGACCTTTCCCTTGCACTCGGGACCAGTGAAATCAGCCTTCTGGAACTTACCGCCGCTTACTCCATAATTGCGAGGGAAGGGCGATATGTGAATCCTTACGGCGTTGTGAGAATTGAAAATAAATACGGAGATATTCTCTTTCAAACAACGCGCAGCGCCTCTGATTATCAGGTTGCAGACCGTGAAGCCAGCCGTAAACTTCAATCCATGATGAGGCAGGTTATTAAGGACGGAACCGGAAAATCGATTGACGTGCCTTTTGATGCCGCCGGTAAAACAGGCACCAGCCAGAACAGCCGTGATGCCTGGTTTGTCGGATTTACCCCCGCACACACTATCGGAATATGGCTTGGGAAGGACAACAACACCCCCATGCAGAACGTCACCGGAAGCACGTTGCCCGCATACATCTGGGAGGATATTGCACTTGGCATTTACGAGGGCGGAGATGAGAGGATGACAGGATATTTCGAACAGGATACAAGCAAACGGAACGGCGGATTTGGATCTTTGCTTAAAAAACTGTTTTCAGAAGGAAAAAACCGCAGTGGCGGCTCAGGCGATCTGAACCTGAATAATTAAATCTTTAATTCGGAGCGGGATACGGCATCACCGGACGGTATTGCATTGCGTGCCAACCGGTCCACACGCTCATTCTCTTCATGCCCGGAATGGCCCCGCACCCAATGAAAATGGACATCATGTCTGCCCATAAGCGCGTCAATTTCCAGCCAGAGATCCTTGTTCCTGACATCTTTTTTAGAAGACGTTCTCCAGCCGTTCTTTTTCCATTGCGGCATCCATTGCGTAACTCCGTTTTTAAGATACTCGCTGTCTGTATACAGATCTACCCGGCATGACTCTTTAAGCGCATTCAGACCTTTCACCGCCGCGGTTAACTCCATACGGTTATTTGTTGTTTCCTTTTCACCGCCGGACAGTTCCTTTTCATTACCGTTGTAACGCAGCAAAACGCCCCAGCCACCGGGGCCTGGATTACCGCTGCACGCGCCGTCAGTAAAAAGAGAGACAGATTTCATTTATAAAAA
>CAYLKN010000015.1:17077-49957 GCA_964384335.1 uncultured Pseudobdellovibrionaceae bacterium | reverse complement strand
CCGGGGTTTTCTTCATGAAGTTGAGGCCGTTAGCAGGAACCTGCAAGAACTTGTCGATGCCAATAAGCAATTGGAAATCGGACTGGAAAATCCGGACCACTATATTATGTTCGGCGAATTACTGGGAATGTTAAAAAAACTTGAAGATTTGAATAAGAATGGTGACAGAGCTACTGAAAGCCATGAACAACACCACCAACGTTGTGAAGAAATTGATGAGCTTTCGGAAAAAATCGAACAAACACGCACGGAACTTGACAAATTAGCCGGTCTGAAAAATGAAGAAATTGAACATATCAAAAATTTAAGATCAAAAGAACTTAATGATAAAATAAAAGCTTACCAGCATAGCCTTAAAATTTATGCTGGGTTGTATCAACAAAAGACAGACCGTGAAGCGGCGATAGAAATTACTGATGCTGATTTAGATGAAGCATATAATATACTTAAAGCTGCTGAAAAAGCACATCGCAATGCTAGAGAAAAATCCGTAAAAAGTATTAAAGAGTTCAAAGATATTTCTGCGGATGAGATCAGGGCTGTATTGAGGTTACGTCATGAATCCGATGCCAGGATAAGAGCAGAGATAAGCGGTACTTATGCGGGAGTTTATGAAGAACTGCTTAAACACAAAAAATTGGTAAGTCGGGATGTTTTTGATGGAATACAAGAAGTAATGTCTTCTTTGAATGATGGCAACAATCCTGCTGAAAAAGCCCTTGCAAATATAACTGATATTGCTGCAAAATTTAAGGCGTATGCCGGGTCCGCAGCAGAGATTGTTGATTCTTTCCGGGGCGTTGCCGAACTTGCGTCCATCTCAACAAGACTCACAAAGTCAGGAACAGAGGAAAGAAAGGCTGTGATTAAGGAAGCAATGAGAAGAATTGAAGCTTTGATAGAAGATGTGCGTACATTCAATGAAGAAATTGCGGAATCTGGAGTTTTAAAGGGCGTAAAGAGGAAAGTATGGATGGTCGCTCCCCAACCTCTTCTATAGCCTGCTTCATAAACTGAATTGCGGATAGGTTTTATACTACGGATATCTTATCCCACGTTTGACATTGCGCGGACCCGGAAACCCTTATTCTTAAGAGTGGCCATGATTCGGTCAACATGGGCCTTGTCCCGTGTTTCCACGACAATATCAAGCTCCGCTTTTTTCAGCGGGACGGCCTGCATCAGCCGCTGGTGAATAACCTCGATAACGTTTGCCCCTTCCTCCCCGATTATGCGGGAAATATCCGCAAGCTGGCCGGGGGTGTCGTCAATCTCAAAGCGCAGGCGGGTAATGCGCCCGTCCCGCACAAGACCGCGCAGAATAAGTGTTGAAAGCATTCGGGAATCAATGTTTCCTCCGCACAGGACCAGAACGACCGTCCTGCCGTGATAGTAATCACGGTTTTTCAAAATGGTGGCAAGTCCCGCGCCTGCCGCCCCTTCCGCAACCAGTTTTTCGGCGCTGATGAGAGAGAATATGGCATCCTCGATTTCCGTTTCGTCTGCAACGTCTATACGCTCAACCAGAGCCCTGATGATATCCATGGTCTGTTTTGCCGGGAATTTTACCGCAATCCCCTCGGCGATTGTGGATCCTCCAATCGGCATTTCCGTACCCGTAAAATCGTTATGCGCGGCCGCATATAGTTCTGCCTGGGCGCCGATAACGCCTACATCCGGATTTACGCCTTTCACCGCGGTTGCGATACCCGCAATCAGTCCGCCGCCACCAATCGGCACAACGACGTATTCCGTATCCGGTTTCTGTTCCATAATTTCAAGGCCGATTGTACCCTGGCCCGCGATCACGTCGGCATCATCATAGGGATGGATAAATGTGTAGCCTTCCTTTTCGGCAATTCTGCAGGTCTCCTCCATTGCTTCGGGAAGCGTGTCACCAGTCAGGATAACTTTCGCGCCAAAATCCTCCGTCCTCTGGATTTTGTTGAACGGCGTGCCTTTTGGCATGATGATAACTGACGGAATATTCAGACGCTGCGCATGATAGGCGACGCCCTGGGCATGATTCCCGGCGGAACAGGCAATAACTCCGTTTTTCTTCTGCGCCTCCGTCAGGGTCAGAAACTTGTTAAGCGCACCGCGCGCTTTGAAGGCACCGGTATGCTGCAGATTTTCAAGTTTGAGCCATAAATCGATACCTGTCCTTAAAGACAGACGCGTTGCCTGAACAAGCGGTGTATTGATAATGGCGCCGTTCTGCCTGTCTCTGGCTTCTACGACTTTTTCGTATGTTACTGTCATGATTTACTCTTTCAAGCCGATGCAAATTACAAAAACCTTAATAAAAGTCAGTTTGCGCTTGATGTCCAGCAGAAATTGGCTAGAAAGATAATACGAAAAAACGTGAAACGGTCTTAACAGCTTTATCCATGGCGGCTCCTCCCGAAGAAAAACATACAGGCCTGCGCAGACTGGCCAACGCCCTGCGCTTTTCCGTTAACGGGATCAGAGCCTGTTTCCGCACGGAGGAAGCGTTCCGGCAGGAAGTCTTCCTTGCCGCCTTCATGATTCCTTTCGGTCTGTGGATCGGCAAAACACATGCCGATAAATATTTGCTTGCGGGTTCCGTTATTCTGGTTCTTCTTGTCGAGCTTCTAAACACGGCGGTCGAACGGGCCATTGACCGGATTTCCTTTGAAAAGCACGAATTGTCCAAGGAGTCCAAGGACATGGGAAGTGCAGCCGTTTTTCTGAGTCTGTTAATGGCAGGGCTGTGCTGGACCTTGCTTGCCCTGCCTGAAATTATCAAACTCACGAATCTGATTTGAGTTAGGTTTTGAAAAAAATCACATATGTGATATAATGAAATAATTATTAAGAAAGGAGTTCTTAAATGGCTACGACTGAAGCAGTCGCATTACAGCTTTTGCAGACACAGCAGCAACTTTCGACAAATTCCCTCAAATCGGCAGCCGCCCAGGATCAGCAGATCGCATCCCTTTTGCAGCAGCAGGCTGAGCCGTTGCAGGTTCCGGTTGCTTCAACTTTGGGATCCAATCTGAACACAACCGCCTGAGCAGTTGTTATTCCTGTAAAAGTGCAGGATCCGAGATTGCAATAAATTCCGGGTTATAAAACTTTTCGGTAACCTTACCGTAAACAAGCGGGCTTTTGGTGTCTGCATGAACCATTATTCCCCCGCTCGCTCTCAAAACGGCATCTGCGGCGGCAGTGTCCCATTCGCAGGTCGGTCCAAATCGGGGATAAATATCTGCCTTCCCTGCCGCGACGGCACATATTTTCAGGGAGCTTCCTCTTTTTATAAACTTCGCAACCTTAAAACTGCTAAGAAAAGCATCCATTTTTTCGTTATCGCCGTGCCGTCTGGAGCCGATAACAGTCACGCCTTCTTTCGGTGCAGACCTGGCATGTATCGTCTTTTCGGACTCTGTTTCTTCCAGCCATCTTGTGGCCGTTCCCGGCCCCGCAGATGCGTAGAGTTCGCCCATATAAGGGGCATAGACAACACCCATAACGGGCTCCGATCCTTTGATCAGTGCGATATTGACCGTAAACTCTCCCTTACCGGATATAAACTCCTTCGTTCCGTCAAGAGGATCAACCAGCCAGAAATACTCATGGCCCTGGATATCGGCAATACGATTCTCCGCGACTGCCTCTTCACCAAGAATCGGCACACTTGGCGTAATATCACAAAGGGCCGACTCGATTATTTTCTCCGCCTCCTGATCGGCAAGTGTAACAGGCGAACCGTCCTGTTTTTCCAGGACTTCGGAAGATGTTCCCGTTTCTTCAAAAAATTCCAGGGTTTTTGCACCTGCTTCAAGAGCCACGCGGGTAATCTGGTTTTTTAACGCAGGAAGGTGGTTGAGGATTTTGATATCAGAACTCATAAACTCAGGCCGTCGCAAGTGCCTTGATTTTATCCGTTCCGTTCTGAGACTTCTTGTCGGATTTCACACTCTGCTCAATGAATCTGACAATTTGCTCTACGCAGAAACCAACGTCATTGGTGGCCGTATCAACGATCAATTCGGGGTTCTCCGGCTCTTCATAGGGGGCGTCAATTCCGGTGAAGTTCTTTATTTCCCCTTCCCTGGCCTTTTTGTAAAGACCTTTTGGATCGCGGCTCTCGCAAGTACTCAGATCGGCTTTAACGAATATCTCGTTAAACTCTGACGGTGCAGCTTTGCGCGCCCTTTCACGGTCTGCACGGTAAGGCGAGATAAAAGCCGTAACGACAATAAGTCCCGCATCGGCCATCAGGGCGGCCACCTCCCCGACACGGCGTATGTTTTCCGCCCTGTCCTCAGGCGAGAATGCAAGATCAGAATTAAGTCCGTAACGCACATTGTCCCCATCCAGAACATAAACGTTATACCCTCTTTCAAACAGTTTCTTCTCAACCTCAATTGCGAGAGTTGACTTACCCGCACCGGAAAGGCCCGTAAGCCATATGACAGAGCCGTAATGTCCATTTCTTTCGGCCCTTAACTGCTGATCGACAAGATAGGAAACCTTGTAGATATTGCTCGCACGGGGTTCTTCAGATCTGCGCTGGTCGGGATATCCCTCCATCGAAATAATACCACCGCCTGCAATATCGTAATCCTCGTATAATGCCATTCTGCCCATTTTAAAGTTATCAATATAGGGATCGAGAGGCAGTAAATTTCGTGCCCTTAAAGTAATTTCGGCAACGGTATTCCTCTTAACTTCTCCCTTTTCGCCGTAATGAGAAAGATCGTCCGTATCAATAACCCGTTCAATCGACTGAACAGTCACCATGGATTCGACAGTTGCGAACCGGACCTTATAAGTATTGCCGACTTTTAATGGATTTTTGGAAATCCAGAATATGTTCGCCCGGAAGACGTTGGAAAGCATCGGAGGATTGTCCTCCTTACTGGCCACATGTCCTCGTTCAACAAAAATGGGGCTGTCTAACGTTATTCCGATACTTTCTCCGGCGTGTGCCTCGATGATTTTCTTATCTTCCGGCCAGTTTTCTATAGATGTCACTACTGCCGTCTCATTTGTGGGCGAAAACAAAATCCTGTCACCCTTGCGCAGAATTCCGGTTTCTATCCTGCCTGCGATAATCCGTTTTTCTGCGAAACGGTAAACGTCCTGCACCGGGAAACGCAATGACCGCGCGACAGGCGCAGTGGACGTATGAAAAGAATCGAGGATATCGATAAGCGAGCTTCCGTCAAACCACTCCATCTTCTCACTTCTTCTGGCGATAAAGTCACCATGACGTGCAGAAATAGGAATAATTGTTGTCGCCGACATACCGAAACCGGAAAGATATTTCGCCGTTTCCTCCGCCACCTCGTTATAGCGGTCGATAGAATGATTAACCTTATCCATTTTATTTATAACGACGGCGATCTGACGTAAACCAAGAAGATGAAGCAGATAGGCATGTCTTTTTGTCTGATCCCTTACACCTTCCTCCGCATCGACAACAAGAATTGCCGCATCTGCGGCCGAAGCACCGGAAATCATATTTTTAAGAAACTCTCTGTGTCCGGGTGCGTCAATAATAACATAATCTCTTTTCTGACTGGAAAACCAGATCTGGGTTGTGTCAATCGTTACGGCCTGGTCCCTTTCGGCCTGAAAAGAATCAAGCAGAAATGACCATTCCAGATCCACTCCTCTTTTCTTGCATATATCCTTGAGTTCTTCATATTTACCCTCGTCAAGGCTTTTCGTATCATAAAGAAGCCGGCCTATAAGTGTGGATTTTCCATGATCTACGTGCCCGACAATAACGACCTTGAGTGGGGTGTATTTATAATCTTTTTGCTGCTGCATTTTTCAATTCTTGTTATTACGTGTTTTACCTTACATATACCCGCTTGAGCGCAGTTTCTCAAAACTGTCTTCTGTTTCCCTGTCCATGGCCCGGCCTGATCGTTCGGATGTTTTTGTCGTCTCAAGCTCTTCTATGATTTCATCAATTGTTGATGCATTGCTATCGACAGGAAATGTAATATTTTTTTCACCAAGCGATCTGTAGCGCTTGCCGCCTTGCGCGAAATAGAGCGGAACTGTTGGAATATTCTCCTGTTTCGTGTAACGCCATATGTCAACTTCGGTCCAGTGAAGAAGGGGATGGATACGGACATGGCAACCTTGCGGAAATTCTGTTTTATACTGGTCCCAGAATTCTGCCGGTTGATCTTTGTAGTCCCAGTCACCGTCAATGGTCCGCGGAGAGAAAATTCTTTCCTTGGCGCGCATGGACTGCTCATCCCTTCTTATCCCCGCAAAAACTCCGCGAAAGCCGAAATTCCGCATTACGTTCTTGAGACCCTCAGTCTTGCGCATTGCGGCCCGCGTTGCGGGCGGGAGTGTTGGATCCATCTGATCCTCCGGCGGACAGATTTCATTATGAACATCCAGGTTCCATTCTTTGGTGTATTTATCCCGAAACTCATAAACTTCCGGCAACTCCATCTCCGTATCCAGAAGCACCAGCTTGAAAGGAACTTTGCCAAAAAAAGCCTTTCTGACAAGCCACAGGAGTGCGGTGGAGTCCTTTCCGATAGACCACATCATAGCCAAAGGATTTATCCGGTTGTACGCTTCCCGAATAATGTAGATTGATTGCGATTCCAGATCTTTAAGGTAGGTATACATATGCCTTTACTGTGTTCAGTGCATTAAATTTCCAATTGTCGTATATTGCGGGATTGACAGAACATGTCAATACCCGCCCGTCCCGGTGCCCGCAACTTTCAAATCTCTTCCCGTTGGGACCAGTTCGGGCCTGCCGACAGAAATATAATGAAAGTCGTATTCGTTAACCTCTGCCGTTTTGTAAACATTCCTCAGATCAATCAGTCGTTTTTCCGCCATGATCTGGGCAAGTTTCGAGAGATTCAAACTCCTGAATTCATTCCATTCGGTAAGAATAACCAACGCATGCGCATTTTCTGCAACGTCGTAGGGACCTTCACACCATTCAATGTCTGAACCAAAAATCTTTGCGGCCTGTTCCATCGCGGCGGGGTCATAGGCCGCGATTTCCGCCCCTGCCTTTTGCAATTCGGGGATAATAACGAGTGACGGGGCATCGCGCACATCATCAGTATTCGGTTTGAATGAAAGACCCAGAATGCCTATTTTTTTATTTTCAAGACTGTTTCCACAGGCTTCAATTATGCGTCTGGCCAGCATTTTCTGTCTGTTATCATTGACGGTTATTACGGTTTCAACAATGTTCTGGGGGCAGTTGTAATCTTTTCCTATCTGGGCAAGTGCCTTGGTGTCTTTGGGGAAACACGATCCGCCGAACCCAGGACCGGCATGGAGAAATTTGCTTCCTATCCGGCCATCAAAACCCATACCTCTTGCCACATCCTGCACGTTTGCATTTGTTTTTTCACAAAGATTTGCAATCTCGTTTATGAACGTAATTTTTGTCGCCAGAAAGGCGTTGCTGGCATATTTAACGATTTCCGCAGTTTCAAGGGTTGTTATAAGCATCGGTGTTTCATTGATATACAAAGGTCTGTATAATTTTCGCATTATCTCGACCGCCCTCTCCGTATCGGCTCCGATCACAACACGATCAGGCCGCATAAAATCATTAATGGCGGCACCTTCCCTAAGAAACTCCGGATTTGAACAGACATCAAATTCAACATCCGGGTTTGTCTGCTGAAGGACCTCCCTCACTTTTCTTGCAGTCCCGACAGGAACCGTCGATTTTGTCACAACAAGCTGGTACCCTTCCGAAAGTCTGGCAATTTCGCGTGCGGCCTCAAATACATGCGAAAGATCGGCGCCGCCGTCATGCCGTCTTGATGGTGTTCCAACCGCAATAAAAACGGCGTCACTTCCCGCGACTGCCTCTTCAAGTTTTGTTGTGAATGACAAGCGGCCGGCTTCCCTCTGCTTATGAACCAGATCTTCAAGCCCGGGCTCGTAAATCGGGATTTTACCTTCTTTCAGGGACTTGACTTTAGCCTCGTCCTTATCAACACAAACGACTTCTATTCCAAACTCGGCAAAGCAGGCGCCTGAAACCAGACCCACATACCCGCTGCCTATCATTCCTAAACGCATAACAGGGACTCTCTTTTAATTATATATTTGAACTGATAGTACAGTATAAGATGCGAAGATAAACTCGGAATCTAGTCCTGCATTACTTTTTCTTCGGGAAATATCATCCGGGCGAGTCTGCGGTCCTGAAACTGGACGCCCTGAACAGTAATGCACTGCATATCCTTTACGATGTGATAGAAATGTGCCTGGTTTACGGGATCCTGCATCCCGAGATAGAAGGGATCTTCAAGGATTGCGCGCCCTGTCTCGCTAAGATAGCTTTTTTTATCCGGGAAACATCCGACACGCACTACATCCCTCGGACTTAGCCTGTTTTTGCCAAAGGGGTTTCTTTCATTTGAAAAAATGAGAGTATCCATATATTCAAGTGTTTCATGGTCTACCCACCGCACCCTGTCCGATGACTCAAACCATTTTTGAAAACTTAAGGCCGCACTTGAGTGTTTTTGCGCAGCGGGCACCGAGAACGGCTTTGCGATATCCGCGTCATCGGATGAGATAATGTGACGCCAAAGGCTCTCGTATCCTGCCTCTCTCATCTCCCACGCCATTAGTGCGGAGACAACATCGACATCTGCACTTTTCAACCTCTCAATCAGCATGATCGAATCCGGACACAGGTGTCTGATAAGATCAGGCCAGCGCATTTCCTGCCATATGTCTCTGGTGGCCCTCAGGAAACACAGAAACACCAGATTACAAAAATATTCCGACGCCTGTATTGAAGAGGGTTGGAGCCCGCAACTGTCGAGTGTGATGATTTTCCTTCCGAAATCAAGACAGTGCCCTTTATTGCCGATTTCGTCAAATTCCAATCCCCATTCAAGGTCGGCGATGTCGTCTGCCAGCATCTGAAACGTTTCACTTTTCCGCGCCTCTGTACAAAACTGATTCAAGAGTATATGGGTCTGACTTTCCCCGGATCCAGATGTTTGTGACCTTAAAACATCCTTCAGGAGCACATGCCCCTTATTTTCGTCCGAGGTTTTCTGTGCCGCAATATGAGGGAGGGTTTGCGCGTTCTTGCATCTTAACCTCTGATTTTTATAATGCGGCTGGAACATATCGTCTTCTCCAGGTAATTCAGAACATCTCTGATTCTTGTCTGCCTTCCCCGGGGAAACGGATGACTTTTGCAGGCTTTCCGGTTTTGTTTTTTCTGTCGGGCTCTTCCCGGGAAAAATTGAATTCTTCGTTTTCAAATAAGAATGTGACTGTTCCTCGTTTTTCATAGGTCTCGCTTTTATCTGATAGGATTTTATGTTGTGGATAAAATTTGTCAGTATGACAATTTTCGATTGATTGCAAGCTGTGTTCCGATTCTTTAAATGATTTTTCAAATTTTATAAACCACAGAAAATTGGCGTTTGATCTGTCTCTTACCTCGGTAAAAACCGGATCGGAAAGAATCAGCTGTGCATATTCTGCCAGGTAATTTTTGCCGTAAGGCATCTTTCCCGTTGCTGTTATCTGATCAATTGCCGATATTTCTGCCTGCACATCTGTTTGTGCGGTAAACTCATTGGCACCGACCAGCATCTGCTGGATAAGAGCCCTGTCGTAGTAGTAGCAGTGCTCTGATAAAAACCAGGTTTCAAATGCAACACTTGCCGCGCGGCCATTGTTAAGCGTTCTGAAATCAAGATTTGCCTCTCTTGAAAAAGCAAAAGCCATGTTTCCGAGTGAGGAAGTCTCAAGCCATTCCCAGGCTCCTCTGTAACCCTCAAGCGAAAGTTCCCATGCAATTCTGATCATTGCAACGCACAGATCAGCATACTGCACCCTGTTCACCAGAACCGACTTGTCTGAATCCAGAGCAAGCGGATTACGGCTTCCCCCATTGCAGTAGAGCCATACTCTTCTGAGTTCTTTTGCAAGAAGAAGGATCTGCTCGTCAATTGCCCTCCCGGTATTAATTTCCACCTTTTTCTGACGGTAGTCCGTGTATGAAGTATCTGTATGAAATGCAGGGGTTATTTCAAAGCCGCAGGCGTCAACAAAACTTATAAGCTCACGCGCAAATCTGCTTTTTTCAATAACCTGCCTTAAAAGATCGATTGCATTGCCGGAAATTGTTTTTTTCTCTCCGCAACAGACAGTTTTTATGTTTTCTGAAAACTGTTCAAAGGTTTTCACGGATTTTCCTGAATCAAGATCAATGTCCGTATTCTGTGAAATATTGTCTTTTAAAGCATTGATCTGGCTTTCAAGTTCCTCGATGGCAAAGAAAAGAGAATCTTCCTCTCCATCTGATGTCTCGATATCAAGATAAAAATGAGGCTCTTCACCAATATATGAACACCTTACCGGCTGGACGTTATTGATACTGTAAAATACTTTGTACCCATTTTCCGAACTGATTGATTTGCAATATTTTTGTTCGTCTTTTTCTCTCATAAAACTAACCGTGTTTTGAGTTGGAATCAAAAGCTTATAGTTATTATTATGAGAGGTGTTTATTAACGCTTTACTACCAAAATCGAAAAATCCAAATTTTTTTTAGGTTTTCAGAACGTCTTCCATAACCGGAATATCCTCGACCAGAAACTGCTCTTCCCGAACGTTTACAAACCCGTTACGGTCAATATCAATAAGGCAGCTGAAAAGGGAATCCTTAAAAATCATGCATGCTTTTACTTCGAAACCCTGGGGAGTTTCCTTTTTATGCAGGGGCTCTATAAAACGTGACAGTGATCTTTTGGCTTCCTGCGGCTGTTCCTCCCGCCAGGGGACTTCCTCAAGATTTTCAACAATTATAAACTGACCGTGTTCACCGCTTACAAAATAAAAGAAAAATCGCACATATCCCAAAATACTGGCTTTACTAAGAGTTACCGGCAATTTTTTGTTGAGTTTGTAAATAGGGCTGTTTGTCCAGTCAAGAAAAGTGAAGCAGTGAGACGTATTGTTTTCTTTTATCGGGGCGTGATGCACCGCGTATATTTTGCGTGAAGGGTGGGTACTGTAGTCCTGAATATCCAGAAGGTGGGCGGAGCCGTAAAAATCAAGATTTTGTGATAAAATGACACACAAGTCGGGATTGAGAGTGGGCGCACAACTTTCCTCATTAAGTTTCCGGATAATTTCCAGGGCATCTTTCGGATCGAGTTTTTTAAAAGCGTCTTTTAACATTGGATCATAAAATTATGGATTTTCTTCTGAACGTAATCTCTGGCCGTAGTCTTAAGATGATTCGGCCGGTGGCCGGAATTTATCTGTAAATTACAGCGTATAACCCTGTGTAAGAGTCTATGCCAAAATCTATTGATAAAAAATGTATAAAGTTATGCTGTCCTGATACAATTTTAACCATACGCTATTTGCCTGTGTTAGTTGTTTTTTCCCTGCCGGTGGATAAATGTCCTCTCTTTTGAAAGCGACTCGCCAAAAAATATGACGATAACGCCGGTTGCCAATACAGGGGGGAAAAAGGGAAAAAACACATATCCCTGTTATCCACACGGTCTAAAACTATAAATACCTTATAAATTAAATATTTTAATTATTCTTTTTTCAGGACAGTCTTTTTGGAGATTTGTTAAAAACGAGATGATCAAAAGCAAACATGGAATATCTTATGACCAAACCCGTTATGAAAGTTCTGAAAGGCGAAACCCTTAGCCCGCCGCCAATATGGATGATGCGCCAGGCCGGCCGGTATCTACCTGAATACAGGGAGATTAGAAAAGACCACGCCAATTTTCTGGATATGGTTTATTCCCCTCAAACAGCCAGTGAAATTACGATGCAACCGGTCAGGCGATATGAAATGGACGGGGCGATACTCTTTTCCGATATTCTTGTTGTTCCGGATGCTCTGGGTCAGAAAGTGAGGTTTGAGGAAGGCAGAGGCCCGGTCCTGGATCCTGTCCGCTCCCGTGATGCACTTGGCATTTTGGATAAACGGAACGTTTCAGGGAAATTTCACAAAATTTCTGAAACAGTTTCTGTTGTATCGGCAAAGCTTAAGACGGAAGGTTTTGACAATACCGTCCTTATCGGTTTTGCAGGATCGCCGTGGACAGTGGCATGTTACATGGTCGAGGGAAGCGGAAGCCGGGAGTTTATGGATGTTAAAAGAATAAGTCTTTCTGACCCGGAGTTTTTCGAAGATCTTTTATGCCTGCTGAGCGAGACGACTGTCACTTACCTTGATGCCCAGATAAAAGCCGGGGCGGAGGTTATCCAGCTTTTCGACAGCTGGGCCGGTATTGTGGATGACACGCTCTTTGAAAGATGCGTTCTCCGGCCGACAGCGCAAATTGTGTCAGACCTGAAAAAAATCCACCCGGATATTCCCATTATCGGCTTCCCGAAAGGATCGGCCGCCAGAATACCGGCCTATATCAAAGTAACGGCGGTTGATGCCGTCAGCCTTGATTACACTGTTCCCCTGGATTTTGCAAAACTCTCCATACCACGGAGTATTCCGGTTCAGGGTAATCTTGATCCGTGTTATCTTCTTTCTGGTAAAAAAAGCCTTGAGGAACAGACGGAAAGACTATTGAATACATTTTCGGACAGGCCGTATATTTTCAACCTTGGCCACGGGGTCAACAAAAACACCGATCCTCAATCCGTTGGCCATCTTGTTGAATTTATAAGAGCAAAACGCAGGTAGAGCATAATGCAGACTTTTATTCTTGAAAACTATCTCTGGATCCAGGCCCTGCACATCATTGCGGTAATAGCATGGATGGCCGGGCTTTTATATCTGCCCCGGCTTTTTGTGTATCATGCCGGTTCCGGGCATGGTTCGGAAACCGCCGATACATTGACACTCATGGAAGAGAGACTGTTGAAAATAATTATGAATCCCGCAATGATTGCGTCCTGGGTGTTTGGTCTTATGATGCTATATGCCAATCCTGTTCTGCTTAATGAAGGGTGGATGCATCTTAAACTGACATGCGTGGTTTTACTGACGGGTGTTCACCATGTTTTTGCGCGCTGGCGAAAGAAATTCGAAAGGGGTGAAAATCAAAAAACGGCCGGATTTTTCAGAGTTGTAAATGAAGTCCCGACCGCGCTGATGATAATTATTGTCCTGATGGCGGTTGTAAAGCCTTTTTAGTGTTGACGCCCTTGATTTATTAAAGTATAAAACAAGTGTTTTTAGATAATCCTTAAAATTCAATCCGTATTTTGAGTTGTAATAAAAGAGAAATTGCTTTTATTCGCGCGGATTAAATAACTTACAGGTTTAAATTTATTATTGGTCGGAAATTTTTCCCTGAATTATTTCTTTTACCCGAATGTTGAGAACTCCATGAATTTACAGCAGTTAAAGACCAGATCCCCGGCGGAACTCCTGGCATTTGCAGAAGAACTTGAAATTGGAAACTGTAATGTCATGCGCAAACAGGATATTATGTTTGCGGTTTTGAAGAAACTGGCGGATGAGGGTGTTCCGATTTCCGGGACCGGTGTTCTGGAGGTATTGCAGGACGGCTTCGGATTTTTGAGATCGCCGGAGGAAAATTATCTTCCCGGGCCGGATGACATATATGTATCGCCTAGTCAGGTGCGCCGTTTCGGTCTCAGAACGGGTGATATTGTTGAAGGCGAGATCAGGGCACCAAAAGACAGCGAGCGTTATTTTGCCTTGCTGCGTGTAGGATCGATAAACAGCGAACCGCCGGAGAAAATAAGACACCGCATTAATTTTGACAATCTGACGCCCCTTTATCCGTCGCGGAAACTTGATCTGGAGTTTCAGGATCCGACAAAAAAGGTACTTACGCAGAGGATAATCGAGCTTGTCACGCCCCTCGGTTTCGGGCAAAGAGCTCTTATCGTTGCGCCGCCGCGGACCGGAAAAACCGTTATGCTGCAGAATATCGCATCCTCAATTGCGCATAACCATCCTGAAGTTTATCTCATTGTATTGCTGATCGACGAACGGCCGGAAGAAGTTACGGATATGGCCCGTTCTGTCCGCGGGGAGGTTATATCCTCAACGTTTGATGAACCTGCCTCACGCCATGTTCAGGTTGCGGAGATGGTGATGGAAAAAGCGAAGCGCCTTGTTGAACACAAAAGAGATGTTGTCGTTCTGCTGGATTCCATTACCCGGCTGGCGCGGGCCTATAATACGGTTGTCCCAAGCTCCGGGAAGGTTCTGACAGGCGGTGTTGACGCCAATGCCCTGCAGCGGCCGAAACGGTTTTTCGGTGCCGCAAGAAATATTGAACAGGGCGGGTCTTTGACGATTATAGCGACCGCACTCGTGGAAACAGGCAGCCGGATGGACGAAGTTATTTTTGAAGAATTCAAGGGAACAGGAAATTCTGAAATCATTCTGGACAGAAAACTTGTAGACAAGCGCGTATTTCCGTCAATTGATATTCAGCGGTCCGGGACCAGAAAGGAAGAGCTTCTTGTCGGCAAGGACGTGCTGTCGAAAATGTGGGTGTTGCGCCGTATTCTCAATCCTATGGGAACAGTCGATGCGGTGGAGTTCCTGATCGACAAGCTTAAGAACACAAAAACAAACGACGAGTTTTTCCAGTCTATGAATCAGTAGGAAAAAATCCGGGAAATACCAGCCAGAAAACCTCAGGTTGTTTTTTTTCTTTTTTTCACGGCGTTAACTTCCTCCTAAGAATTATCACGCATACTTAATTCAACGTTAACCATAATTATCTGGAAATGGTGGATTATGACTGGAAATGTTTCAAAAAAACCGATGACCAATAACCGCGATATTACGGAGATGGTATCGGAAATACACGAACAGCTTTTGTTCTTTAAAAAAGATATTGACCGTCGCCTTGACGAGCTTTCGATGGAAGTCAATGCAACATCCCAGCTTGTCGGGATGGCGGAGGAAACAACGAAAAAACATTTTACCGAGATGGTGGAAGTTTTGAGTGCAGTTTCACAAAAAGAAGATTCCAAAACACCCCTGAATGCAGGTGTTGAACTGGATACGGTCGTCAGAATTACGGAACAGGCGGCAACGCGTATTCTTGATGCGGCCGACAGAATATCGGGCAACCTGGACAATATGGGAGATAAAAACAAGGCAGAATACAAGACGACTATGGAGGCAATAAACGCCGATCTTCAGGAAATCTTTATGGCCTGCGAGTTTCAGGACATAACGAGCCAGCGTATTCGTGCAACACTGAATAACCTTCAAAAAGTCGAGGATCGTCTTTCCTCTACTCTTGGGCGCATGGGTATTGATATCGAGGTCAACGGAAAAATCTCCAATCCCGCCGACCGCACATCCAGTCAGGAGGAAATTGACAGTTTTTTTGAATAAATCTGTATTTTTTAAATTTTCTAATCGCATGGATGAGCATACAATACCCTATGCTTTTCTCAGCCTTAAAAATTCTTATATCATCCTGTGTTATTGCTTTTACGAGCTGGCTGGCTGGTAAGCGCCCGGATCTGGCAGGATTTATAATCGCGCTTCCGGTTGCAACCATGCTTGTCCTTCCGTTCAGCTACATCGAACATAATGATCCGCAGGCCAGTGTTCAGTTTGCAAAAAGTATTTTTGTGGCTGTTCCGCTTTCGCTTTTCTTTTTTGTGCCTTTTTTGTTTGCAGACAGGCTGAGCCTGCCATTCTGGGGGCTATATTGTTCGGGTGCAGGCTGTCTGGTTATTGCCTATTTCGTGCACCGCTGGATTATGTCCTTTTTCTGATCCCGGAATTTTTTATCAGGGGAAATTCTTGATGGCGGGTGATCAGTGATCCTGTCTGAAATATAATGCAACCTGGGTTTCGATCTGGCGCGCCAGATCCCTGATTCCGTTTTCGAGCGCAGTCTGCCTGGATACGCGTGTCGCATGCTGATTGTCAAGAATGTTGTAGCTTACAAAGGAACGCAGTTCACGGTTCAGTAACCTCTCCCCGTTTTCTCTGTTTTTAAGGGATAATCTTGTCGAGAGTTTGAGCTGCGCCCGGGTTGTATCGGACTCTTCAGTAATATCAAATTCAATAATGTTCTGCTTTACGGGTCTGACCTCAAGGGTATACAGAAAATTTCCTGCCCTGTCATTTGCATGAAAACTGTCAATCAGCAAATTCCTGAGGATCTGGCCTTCGCGGTCCGGGATAATCGCAATCTGTATCTGACCAAGTTTTTCTGCCGCGCTTTTCCGTTCCGCATTGTCGCTGTATTCACCGTAAAGCGGCTTATAACCGCAGGCGGTTAAAGTTCCCGCAACACCCGAGGTAAGAAAAAGACCAAATCCTAAAGACAGTATAAAGCCTGCCGGTTTTTTTTTAAACAACGACATTGACGATTTTGTTCGGTACGATGATGACTTTACGGATCGGCTTATCGGCCAGGACCCTTTTTACTGCGGGCGCGGAAAGGGCTTTCTGCTCGGCCTCTTCTTTTCCGGCATTTTTGGAGAGGGTTATCGTTGCTTTGACCCGCCCGTTGACCTGAACTGCGATGGTAACGCTGTCTTCTTCCAGCATGGCCGGATCCGCTTCCGGCCAGGGCGTCTCGGCGAGCAGCCGGGTATTACCCAGTATCTGCCAGAGTTCTTCGCATATATGCGGGATCATGGGATTAAAACAGATCAGCAGCGTTTCAAGACCGAACCGATATACGATCCGTTCGTCATCATTATCCCCCTTGAGGGCGGACAGCGTATTGCTCATCTCCCTGAGCCTGGCAACGGCCTTGTTCATATGAAAACTGTTAATGGTGTCGGCCGTATCTTTTACCGCACGATTTATTTCCCTTAAAGCCTGAAGTGCACTATCAGAGAGGGTTTCAGGCAGCGTTTCCGTCTTATCCGGAATAGGAAAAGGCGGTTCGGCAACCATGCGGTAAAGCCTTTTAATGTATCGCCACGCCCCTTCCAGTCCGGCTTCCGACCATTCCAGATCCCGGTCGGGCGGAGAATCCGAAAGGATAAAAAGGCGTGCCGCATCTGCGCCGTAGCCTTCAAAAATCTCTTCCGGGTCCACCACGTTCTTTTTGGATTTTGACATTTTTTCTATACGGCCGGCTTTAACGGGTTTTCCGTCCTGGAGTGTAACAAGGTTGCCGGCGCTGTCCTGTGTAACTTCCGAAGGGAAAACCCAGTTGCCGGCTTCATCTCTGTAGGTACGGTGTGTGACCATGCCTTGTGTATAAAGAGCCTTAAAAGGTTCATCAGCGTCAAGATAGCCGCAATCCCGGAGAGCCTTGGTAAAAAACCGCGCATAAAGAAGATGCAGAACGGCATGCTCGACACCGCCTATATATTGATCGACAGGCAGCCAGTGTCCGGCTTTTGACTTATCGAAAGGCTTTTCCGCGTTGTCTGCATCGCAATAGCGCGCGAAATACCAGCTTGATTCGAAAAACGTATCGAAGGTGTCGGTTTCCCGTATGGCGGGTTCGCCCGTTTCCGGACATGTCGTGTACTTCCAGGTCGGATGACGGTCGAGCGGGTTTCCGGACTCTGAAAAATCAACATCCTCGGGCAGTTCGACCGGGAGCATATGCTCAGGCACAGGGATACAGGCGCCGTCGCTTTGTCTGTAAACAACAGGAATCGGACATCCCCAGTACCGCTGACGCGAGACTCCCCAGTCACGCAGGCGGTATTTGGTAACACCGAACCCGTTACCCAGCGTTTCCGCTTTTTTTATGCAGGCGGTTTTTGCATCCTCAACATCAAGGCCGTCCATAAAGTCAGAATTATAAATCGTGCCGGCGTCTTTATAGGCCTCATTCTCAATCGTAAAACTTTCCGGATCCTGATCGGGCGGAAGGACTACGGGGATGACGTCCAGATTGTATTTTCTGGCAAAGTCAAGGTCTCTCTGGTCATGTGCGGGAACGCCAAATACTGCACCAGTTCCGTAATCCATCAGAACAAAATTTGCCAGGTAGACCGGCAGTTCATATCCCGGCAGCATTGGATTTGTGGCTTTGTACCCTGTATCGAAACCGACTTTCTCGGCTTTTTCAATGGCCTCCTCGGATGTGCCTGTACTTTCACACTGTTTGATAAAGTCCGTGTATCCGCTTTTATGCGAGGCCAGTTTCGCAGAAAGCGGATGGTCCGGGGCCAGCGCGAGAAAAGAGGCGCCAAAAAGAGTGTCAGGCCGTGTTGTAAAAACCTCTACATCCTCACCAAAGCCCTTGATCTGCCATTTAAATTGCAGGCCCCGTGATTTTCCGATCCAGTTTTCCTGCATGATCCGGACTTTCTCCGGCCAGCCGTCAAGATTTTGAATTTCCTCTAAAAGCTGTTCGGCATAATCCGTGATCCTGAGGAACCATTGATTAAGTCTGCGGCGCTCGACGGGTGCGCCGGTACGCCATCCCTTACCGTCGATCACCTGTTCATTGGCGAGAACTGTGTTGTCTACGGGGTCCCAATTGACAACGGATTCTTTGCGGTAAGCTATTCCTTTTTTATAGAAATCAAGGAACATTTTCTGTTCATGCTTAAAGTAACATGGGCTGCTGGTATTAACTTCCCGCGACCAGTCTATGGAAAGGCCCATGCGTTCCAGCTGTTTGCGCATGGCTTCAATATTGGATTCTGTCCATTCTTTGGGATGTCTGCCGCCGGCGATCGCCGCATTCTCGGCCGGCAGGCCGAAAGCATCCCAACCCATGGGATGCAGGACTTCAAACCCCTGTGCCTTTTTAAAGCGGGCCACAACATCCCCGAGCGTGTAGTTGCGCACATGCCCCACATGAATCCGGCCGGAAGGGTAAGGAAACATTTCAAGCACGTAGTATTTTTCGCGCTGTGACGTTTCCGTCACACGGAAGCAGGACTTTTCATCCCAGATTTTCTGCCATTTGGCTTCTGTTTTTGCGATATTGTAATTGCCCATTTTTCACAATTTTCCGATCATTAATCCACAATTCAACCCTATTGCGAGTCCGCCCGTCGCATTTGTGCAACACGCATTTCTCTTGCCCGCGTCAGAATTGTGTTTTCAAGCTGTCTGGCCATATCAGGCGAAACAGGTGCATCAATCCACTGGCCGTTTTGCGATTCCTTCTTGAATACCCTGACCTGAAGGGCATCTGTGCGCAGCTGACGGTCAAGAATAAACACATTTATCTTGAAACGGGATGTATCGGTCTCCTTTGGCGTGTACCAGTCCGTTATAATAACTCCGCCAAACGGATCCGCACTTACAAGTGGAAGGAAAGAAACCGTTTCCAGCGATGCCCGCCAGAGATGGGCATTAATGGCAAGGCCGGCGGCACCGGTCCTTGACTCGTCGTCATTACCGCCGCCTATACTACCGATGGCGCCTGCAATGCCCCCTTCGCCGAAAATGCTGTCCGGCTTTTTATATATATTATCGCCGGTTTCAGATCGGTCCGCACCAGTCGGATATTTTGCTTCGGATTCCACACCGCCGCATGATGTCAGTGATAACGCCGCCACACCCGCAATTATCAGGGGCAGGCGGAAAAAATGTTGTGAATAAGCCATGGTTTCATTCCTTTAATTCAAAGAATTTGAATAGCATGCATAATCTGCTTTCTCAAGTCGGATATGTCCTGTTAAGCATATGACGTTCCGTTATGTCCTCGGTGACCATGCTGTGACTTTTTTGCAACGATGTTGAAAAAATACACATCCGCATCAAAACTGCATGTTGACCATTTCATGTATCGATGGCTTAATCTTACACAGTTTATGGCATTGTGCCTTAAACATTTCACGAAAGATCCAGTCTGGATTATTCAAATTCGTTAAACAGGTCCAAACACTACGGAGGAAAGACCATGAAAAAACTATTATTGACAAGTGCTGCTGTTGCTGCTGCTTCACTTGCCGTGTCTCCGGCATATGCCAAGGACGGCGGTGTTAAGCTCGGCGTTAGCGGTGTTTACAAAGGCTACGTAGCCTATCTTGATCAGGACAGTGCGCCTGGAACAGATGAAAGAGCCATCGATATTCTCAGAGAAGACGAGCTGCGTTTTTCCGGTTCGACCACACTTGACAACGGCCTGACCGTTGGTGGTTACTTTGAATACGACCTTCAGGGCGATACACGTTCTGCAAACAATGTTGAAGAAGCATATGCTTTCCTCTCCGGCGGATGGGGACGTATCAATCTTGGTGAGGAAGACAACGCTGCTTTCCTCCTTCAGGTCGGTGCACCAAGCGCGGACGGAAACCTTGACGGTCTGAGGAATTCTATCGATCCTGTTAATTATTCGGTCGCAAGAGGAACTCTGACACGTAACCTGCGCAGCAATGCCGGTCGCGGCTTCCTGTTCGATCAGGACTATGACATGGATGCGGCTGACCGCCAGACAGGCATCACTTACCTGACACCTGTATTCAGCGGGTTCCAGGCCGGTGTTTCCTACATCCCAGAAGTTGCAGCAGAAGCAAACCAGACTCAGGCTTTTGGTGTGAACCAGGATGACCAGACAGGGGATCTTGGCGAAGCGTACTCAATTGCCGCCCGTTATCAGGGTAAGTTTGAGGATGTCGGCGTCAACCTAGGTGTCGGTTTCACACAGGTTCAGGAAGAAGACAACGGTACTTTCACTACAGATGTACTGGGAACAGCCGATGTCGATGGTGATGGTACAAACGAAACAGCCGAAACTGATGACAGAACCGCATGGAACGTTGGTCTTGACATCAACTGGAAAGCTTTCGGACTTGGTGCCGCTTACCAGGAAGATGACTGGGGTGTTGATGACTCTAACAACAACGATGCCGAGCGTCAGACATATGTCATCGGTGCCGATTATACCCACGGACCTTTCAAGTTTGGTGCTACTTACTACAAGAAAGACCAGGAGCTTGAATTCCTGACATCAACGGACGGTGAACTTGAGACAACCCGTTACACTGGTGGTGTGATCTACACATACGGACCTGGAATGACTTTCCGCGGTAGCGTCAGCTACACCGAAATTGAAGAGCCAGGCGATCTTACAGGTGCACTCGCAGGAACATCAAAGGACACCGAAGCCGTTGGCGTACTTGTCGGTACTCAAATCAACTTCTAATCGTTACACTGTATAAACACAGAAAACCCGGCGTTCGCGCCGGGTTTTTTATGCTTATGCCTTCTTTATCCAAACTACTGGAGACTTATTTTTCGGCAGAAAGCACCATGATCATCTGACGGCCTTCAAGCCGGGGGCCGAAATCAACTTTTGAAATATCTGAAACTGCTTCCTTCAGACGTTCCACGACTTTAACGCCGATTTCCTGATGCGCGAGTTCGCGCCCTCTGAATCGCATGGTAACCTTGACTTTGTTTCCGTCCTCCAGGAAACGACGCGCGTTTCTCATTTTTACGTCGAAGTCATGCTCCTCAATACCCGGTCTGAGCTTAATTTCCTTAACGTCGATTGTTTTTTGTTTTTTTCTGGCCTCGGCCGCTTTTTTCTGCTGTTCGTACTTATATTTGCCGTGGTTCAAGATTTTGCAGACGGGAGGATTTGCATTCGGCGAAACCTCCACCAGATCAAGTTCGGCGTCTTCAGCGGCTTTTAAAGCATCCTGCAACGGTGTTACGCCGATCATTTCTCCGTCGGCATCGATCAAGCGGACGGTTTCCGCTTTTATCTGGTCATTGACGCGCGGTCCTTCGTCTTTTCCGCCTTGTGTTTGTTTATTGATGATACAATCTCCTTTGTAGTTAAGAACAAATAATTTTTTAGTATATATCACAGAAAACAGGGATTCCCATACCCTATTTATGACCTTTCCTTATCGGGCATCCTGTTTTGCTTTTGCAGGCAGGCTGCAAAAAATCCATCCGTTCCATGCCTGTACGGTGTCAGAGTCATATATTCTTCACCGGTTTCCACGGGACACGCATTTCCCGGCGGAAATAGCCCGTAAGGCGGTATAACAGTGAAATCGGGATGCATATTAAGAAACTGTCTGATCTGTTCTTCATTCTCCTCCTCAAGCAGGGAGCATGTTGCATAAACAATGCGCCCGCCGGGTTTTACAAGCGGAGCTGTATCGTCGAGTATTTCTTTCTGTATTGTAAGAAGTTCCTCAAGCCCCGGGCCATACTGGCGCCGGCGCAGATCGGGATTACGGCGCCACGTGCCCGTTCCCGAGCAGGGAACGTCAAGCAGGACACAATCGAATTTAGCCTTTTGACGTTTGAGCCAGCGCCTGTTTTTCGTGTCCTGGAGGGGTCTTAACTCTACACAGTCGCTGACGCCTGCCCTTTTTAGACGCTGGCGGGACTTTTCGAGCCTTGCCGCATGCATGTCCATGGCGATTATTCGCCCTTTGCCGCCCATCATATTGGCAAGTGCAAGCGTTTTACCCCCCGCGCCGGCGCAGTAGTCCAGAACCTGCTCCCCCGGGCGGCAGTCGCACAGAAGACTTATCAGCTGTGCGCCTTCGTCCTGGATCTCGATCCATCCTTTGCCCCAGGCTTTTGACCTGGATAAAAAAACTTTGTCCCGGCAGCGGAGGCCCCAGGGCGAATACGGGGTTTCAATCGTATTAATACCATCGGCCTCCAGCATGGCTTTGACTTTGTCACGGGGCGCCAGCACTGTGTTGACCCGCAGATCCAGGGTTGCTTCCGCATTGAGAGCTGATAATTCCTCTGCAAACCGGTCTGCAAATTTGTTTTTAAGTCTTTCCTCGTATATCTCCGGACATTCGTACCGGATGTGGGGCGGCATATCTTTACTATGAAAGTTTGTGTTTTGTGCCTTTAGATTATTTACAAGTTCACTTTCATCTTCTGTAAGGGATGCAGGGGCATGCCTGGAGCCGTCGAAATGCTCAGGCTCTTCGCCGTTTCCGAAAAAAACACTGTATACAAGCAGACGATTACGCGGTGTTGGAAGCTTATCAAGCTTTTCAAGCCACCAGTTAACCCTGGAATAACACCGCATAACCCCATAAACGGTCGTGGCGATATAACTTCTGTCCTTGGCACCGATGTAACGGCGGTGCCGAAAATAATCGCCGCAGGTCAGGTCCATGGGTATGCTGGCTTTTTCTATCGCTTCAAGGATCTCTATAACTGTTTGCAGACGTGCGCCGGGTTTCATCTCTTGTTCTTAAGCCTGTCAAGACGGTTTAACCGGAGGAATGTCTGAACACATAGACGTAAAGTTACATAGGGACGTAAATTACTGGTCCGGCATTTCCATAGGGGTGGAAACACGATCTGAGTCTGCAGTGTTTACCCCGGTATTGCGGCGAGGTCTGATATCCGCCGGATCTCCTGATGCGTTTCCGGAACTTAGTGAGAGGTTGTAGGCAAGCTCATCTTCAGTCAGCTGAAACCCGGTAAGAATCATAATATCATTTACGCTGTCCGCACTGTGATTATCCGGATCAAGAGTTATAATTTCTTTCAGTCGTGCATTATGAGATTTTGTTACTTCCAGAGGACCGAATGTCATTGATACGGCGTGTATCGATTTGTTCAATATCTCGCCATTCTTGTTTGTAACAGCAATAAAATAAGGATAGGAAATGCTGGGCTGGTCCTTTTCAAAAATTCTGGAGCGCGGACCAAGCATGGCATCAAATGTTATTTTGATATCCAGAACTATATCTTCTCCAAGTCTTGAACATTCAGATACCATATCGGAGATGTTTATCTGCGCTATCCGGTCGCCGGGTTCAGGACTTTCAGGATTGTAAAACTGATGAAGCTGACCGAGGTCCTTAACGATATCATAATCCGGGCATGCTGATGCAATGCGCATATCGTCTTCCCTGCCGTCGCTAACGGAAACATTTGCGATGTCTTTGTTATTATTTGCGTTATTATCTGCGGAACCGTGGTTTTTCATAGTTTCGGACATAGAAACTGCGGAAGTTTTATTGTCAGACGGATTTTCGGATTCCGCTTTTCTTGTCGGTTCTTTTATGGGCGGATCCTGAAAATCCGGGTCATATTCGAGATCTGCTTTTGCCTGCCGCTCCGCCTCTTTTTCAAGGTCTTCGTCAGAGGTATGGAGATTGAGCCATATCTCCTCAAACGACGTGCTGACCTCATGCATGGTTTCACATGCGGAAAGGGATATAATGGCAAGAAATGTGAAAATGTATTTTTTGATTGAACGCATGGCCCTATGTTCTTTATTAACTTAATATTGACTGGATAAATTAACCAGAGTGTTTTGAAAGATGCAAGCAGAAACAGGAAGCGCGGCGGAACAGTTTTCACCACTACAGCAAACTAAAAGCCAAAAGAAAACATTGAAAATCATGCTTGCCTCACCCCGCGGATTTTGTGCGGGGGTGGACCGGGCCATACAGATTGTGGAAATCGCCCTGCGAAAGTACGGGAAACCCGTATACGTCCGCCACGAAATTGTTCACAATCGCCATGTTGTAAATGATTTAAGAAAAAAAGGCGCCGTTTTTGTAGAGGAGCTCGAGGAGATACCGGAAAAGGATGTAGACAGGCCGGTTATTTTTTCGGCCCACGGCGTACCGAAAAGCGTACCGGAACAGGCAAAAAACCGGAACATCTTTTATATTGATGCAACATGTCCTCTTGTAACGAAAGTTCATAAGGAAGCGGAGCGTTATTACGCGCAGGGCAAGCAGATCATACTGATAGGCCACAAAGGGCACCCGGAGGTTGCCGGTACCATGGGCCAGTTGCCGGAAGGCAGAGTTGTGCTTGTCGAAACGGCCGCAGACGTGGAAACAGTCAATGTTGAGGATCCGGACAATCTTGCATACTGCACACAAACGACTTTGTCAGTTGACGATACGGCCGCCATTGTTGATGCGCTGCACAAAAGATTTCCGGGTATAGAAGGGCCAAGGAAAGAGGATATCTGCTATGCCACAACAAACCGTCAGGACGCAGTGAAGTCCATGGCTGCTGAAATTGATGCTTTGCTTGTGATTGGTGCGCCCAACTCATCAAACTCCAGGCGCCTTGTGGAGGTCGGTCTTGCCCATGGCTGTTCAAAGGCCATACTTGTTCAGTCTGCGGAAGATCTCGAATGGTCTTGGTTTGAGGATATTGATAAGGTTGGAATAACGGCAGGAGCGTCAGCGCCCGAAATTCTGGTGGAAAATATGATCGAAGCCCTGACGCAGAAATTTTCAACAACCGTCGAGGAAGTTGGAACGGTAAAAGAAGATGTCGTTTTTAATATTCCGCGTATTTTGCGTGACTGATCTAAAAATATACCCCGGAAAACGGCCCTGAAAAAAAGCCGGTAATCAGGCGGCTTTCTGAATGGCAAAGTCCAGTGCATTTTTAAGATCGGCAATCAGATCGTCGGCATCCTCAATACCCGCGGAAAGACGAATAAGATTCTCAGTTATGCCTGCGCGTTTGCGGGCCGGCGGATCCATGTATACATGGGTCATGGAAGCGGGATGACAGATCAGGCTTTCAAATCCGCCCAAAGATACGGTCAGGCTGAACAGTTCCAGATTGTTAAAAAATGTTCTGATCACATTTTCGTCGCCTCTGATCTTGAAGCTCAGCATTGCGCCAAACCCTTTCTGCTGTTTCCGGGCAATGTCATGGTTTTCATGCTCTTCAAATCCCGGGTAATAAACACTTTCTATATCGCTGCGGCTTTTCAGGTATTCCGCAATACTTGCCGCATTTTTCTGTTGTCTTTCCATACGCAGCTCAAGCGTTCTCAGCCCGCGAAGCGTGAGCCAGCTGTCGTAAGGAGAACCGGTAATTCCGGTTGCGTTGGCCCACCATGCCATTTGCTCGAACAGGTCTTTTTCGCGTGCGATTACCGCGCCGCCGATAATATCTCCGTGGCCGTTGATATACTTTGTTGTTGCGTGCACAACAATATCCGCACCCAGATCAAGGGGTTTTTGCAGAACGGGCGATAGAAACGTGTTGTCCACACCGACAATGGTTCCGTGATCTCTTGCAAGTTCACAGACATATTCAATATCCGTGATCCGCAGAAAAGGATTGCTGGGCGTTTCCAGCAGAATCATTCTGGGTTTACATTCAAAGGCTTTTCTGACTTGCTCCCTGTCCGGCAAATCAAAATAATGAACTTTGCAATGTCCTTTTTTCTCCATGGCCTGCAAAAGCCGGTATGTTGCCCCATAAAACTCCTGCGGTGCGATGATCGTATCGCCGGCATTCAGAAGAAGGAACATAAGATGAAGTGCGCTCATCCCCGCGGTTGTGATTATTCCGTCATATCCGTTTTCAAGATTGGCCAGTGTAGTGCCAAGCATTGCACGGGTCGGATTCCACGTCCGGCTGTAATCAGTTTTTCTCTGCTTTCGAAGCTCTTCAAACGAATAGCTGACAGACATGTAAAGCGGCGGGATAACCGCACCGTAAACGTCGTCTGTATTCACACCGCTTCCGGCAAGAAGCGTCCCTTCTTTGAATTTCTTTGAGTCTGGTTTAACCATGAATCACGCCTTTTTCGATTTGTTAAATTTATAGAGATGGTTTTCCGCTCTGTCCAGTGTCTGAAGCCAGGCTCTTTGAATAAAAGGTTTCTGCGGCATTTTCTCAGGTGCGGAAAGAACCGGCATTTCAGACCCCGCCGGCGTATTTTCGCGGAGATAGTTCAAAACGCTCTCCCGTGCATTATAGGTTTCAACAAGCAGGTTCTGTATCTCATCATCGGGTTCCACGCCGTATTGCGCGATCATGGCACGGAAAAGACGCTCGGCCATAAATGAAAGATCATCTTCGACTTCCCCCGTAATTGCCATGGCCCAGCCGATTTTTGTGTTTTTGCTCAATCCGATCTCAAGGGATTCGTAATTGGGCGCATTGGAGTATTCAATCGCCCTTTGGTTTTCCGGTTTTGAAATTTCAATCATCTCTTCAAGTGTGTGCAGCATCTCAACGGCCAGCTTCTGCATTTCTTCCTCTGCAACGGAATGCTTGTCTGCTGTGATCTCAAACTGAGGATTTGTGAGTAAAATACTGTAACTTCTGAAATAATTTCTGAGTATTCCCGAAAGGCGCCGTGACAGTTTTATCTTGTCGGGATCTGTAAGTTTGATCATGCGTTCGGTTACGGTCAGGTTTCTGTTGCTTCGGAAGAGAGTATCAAAAAGCGGCATGAGGGGGTTTGAATCTCCCGCCGATACGTCTTCCCATTTAGCAAGGGCTCTTTTCAGGGCTTCTCTGTATCTGACTACGGTATCATGGGCTTTTACAAGCTCCTGATATAGTCCTAAAACAGTCTTGAGATAAACGGTCAGTTTTTTCAGACGTCTTATCTTCTTGCGGCGTTCGAAATCAGGCCACGGGCTGTTGAATTCATTTATAAGCTTGTTGATCAAATCGCAAAGCTGACCTGTTTGCCGGTTGATCGCGTCAAGGACGAGCGTTGCTTCTTTCTGTGCCGGCTGCAGTTGATCTTCCAGATCCTCGATATCTCTGAAATAACGCTCAAGGGATTTAAGGCGGCTGAATCGTGCCCCGTGGGCGATTCTGTAAGAATCCCGCGCTCTGTTAAGGGCGGTCGCGGCCTTTGATATTGTGTTCGGTCCGTTGTAATCAATGCTCAGTAACGGTATCTCTCTGTCGCATATTAATTCGAGGACAAGCGTAAAAAGTTCCTCAAAATCACGGGGCCTGAGAAGGTCTTCATTGAAATTTTCCATCCATGCCAGAAGTCTTTCAAGAAAGCCTTCGGACCGCTTAAGCCCCTCCTCCAGTGTCGGGGCCTTGCCCATAAGCCTCACTTCGAGCTGATCCGCAATATCGGGTCGTCTCTCCCTTACCCGGCTTATGTTTGTATGCGCCTCTTCATAAATACCGCGTGCAGTATCCCGGACAATCACGGGCAGGCCGTTCCGCCTGAAAATCTCAATTCTTTTTATGCCGTCGGATAATACTGCACTTCCGGTGAGCGAGAATACCGCCGTCTCAATTGCATCAACTTCTGCATGGGTGTTTTTCAGAACGTTGAGACTCGCTTCCTCCTGTCTTTCGTCAAATTCGAGGCCGTAAAGCCTGATATTCTGTGACAGTTTTATGAGATCGGGTAAAAAATCCATCACTGTATTGTAATGGTCCATATCTTTTCTTTTGCGCCTCGCCTTCAGGATATTGTCAAGTATCCTCAGACCTATGCCCAGCAGGCCGGACACAATTGTAAATCCTGCAAAATATATCACCAGCTCAGTACTTGCGAGCGTGCCGTAACCAAGGTAATATCCGATCTGCAGACCGATATACGTAACAGGCCCCGCAGTCAGCAACAATATAAGGGCATTCTGGCTCCAGCTTTCACTGTAGACCGCATTTAAAACATCATATATCTGCCGGCGACCGTCACGGTCTATAACCAGATAGGGGTCGGCGTTTCTGCCGCTATTTTTGAAAACGTTTTTGTTAAAATTCAGCATTGAGTGTCGATACCGGTTTTCTGTCTGGTTGCGCGGGATGTTTCACGTGAAACATCCAAGTCTGAAGTCTTATATTGAAAACCCATAAGAATAATACTAGTTTTATGAATTCAAAAAAGAGGCAAAATAACAGATGAAAATAAAAATAGATATTGACTGTACTCCACAGGAAGCGCGTGATTTTCTTGGCCTTCCCAATGTCTGGCCGATGCAGGAGGTTTTGATGGAGCAGCTGCAAAAAAAACTTGAAGAAAATATCCAGAGTCTTGATCCTGAAACTCTTGTTAAGACCTGGCTTCCTTTAACCATGCAGGGTTGGGGCGAGGTTCAGAAAATGTTCTGGGAAAATATGAACACCCGTTCTGGCACCACCTCATCAGATCAGAATAAGGAATGAGCACTTTAAAGGCAAAGCGGACAAGCAGATGAGCTTTCCCGATACGATTTATGCCCTGTCCTCAGGCTTTGATAAATCCGCAGTGTCGATTATCAGAACTTCCGGCAGGGATTCTTTGCCGGCATTAAGGAAGCTGGTCCGGAACCGGGATACCTTCCTGCACCGCCATGCGGCGTTATGTGATTTTTTCGATCCTCAGGATGATATAATCCTGGATAAGGGTCTGGCGCTCTATTTCAAGGCGCCTGCGAGCTACACAGGTGAAGATGTGGTCGAATATACCATCCATGGCGGCGGAGCGGTTGTGCGCCGTTTTCTGAAGGCACTCGGATCCATATCCGGTTTGCGGGAGGCAGAGCCCGGAGAATTTACCAAAAGAGCTTTTGTGAACGGTAAAATGGATCTCACCTCAGCGGAGGCCGTGGCCGACCTTGTTGATGCCGAAACAGAGGCCCAGAGAGTCCAGGCTCTTGATCAGATCGACGGAGGTCTGGCTGTGCTTTATCAACGCTGGGCGGAGACGCTGAAACGGTCTCTCGCTTATGCCGAAGCCACAATTGATTTCCCGGATGAAGATATTCCCGTTGAAGATATCTATAATCAGATCCGCCCGGACGTAGATGTGGTAAAAAGGGAAATCAAAAGTCACCTTCACGACTACCAGTCGGGCGAACGTATCCGCAGCGGGTTTAAAGTTGCCGTAATCGGCCCGCCAAATGCAGGAAAATCAAGCCTTGTCAACGCGCTTGCCCGGCGGGATATATGCATTACATCCTCTGTACCCGGAACGACCCGGGATCTTGTCGAGGTCCATCTTGATATTGCGGGATACCCTGTCGTTATGATTGATACGGCAGGGTTAAGGCCCGGCCAGCTTAAGCCCGAAGAAAACCCGCATGACAGTATTGAGGTGGAAGGGATCCGCCGGGCCGTCAAGGCGGCGCGTGATGCGGACATTCGCCTTCTGGTTTTTGACGCGTCCACCCTCCCGGAGATCAGTCATGACACCCTCGAACTTATGAATGAGTCAGCGATAGTGATTTTTAACAAAATCGAAAATACAGGCGGAGACATTCCTGAACTCGGATCAAATCAGATCGTCCGTCTGAGTGTTCTTGAAGAAACGGGATTTGATGGTCTTATTAACGCGATCAGGGAAAAAATAACCGGAATGATCGGATTGCGCTCCGGCCCCGCACCGACCCGGGAGCGGCACAGACTCGCCCTTGAAAAGTGTGCCGCCGCACTTGAAGCAATTTCTGGGAGTGCAGTAGAAACAGAGCTTCTTGCCGAGAATATAAGGCATGCCCTGAATGAGATCGGCAGAATAACAGGCAGAACGGATGTCGAAGACCTTCTGGACGTTATATTTAAAGACTTTTGTATTGGGAAGTGAATAAGGTTAATCTTCAATACGCTGTCCCGTTATGAAAAAGTGTATTGAGATTTTTCTGTTTTTGAGTATAGTCAATACCAGAAAAACAAGAGTGAATGATGAGAGATTTTGATGTCATAGTTATCGGTGGAGGGCATGCCGGATGCGAGGCGGCAACCGCGTCTGCGCGCATGGGCGCCAAGACCGCGCTGATAACGCAGCGCCGCGAGACAATTGGTGTCATGTCTTGTAACCCGGCCATTGGCGGTCTGGGCAAAGGGCACCTTGTGCGTGAGATTGATGCCCTTGACGGTCTTATGGGCCGCGTTACGGATAAGGCTGGAATACAATACCGTATGTTAAATGCCTCCAAGGGCCCGGCCGTGCGTGGCCCCCGCACCCAGGCCGACCGCAGGCTTTACCGGCAGGCGATGCAGGAAGAAGTCATGCAGACAAAAAATCTTACCGTTATTGAAGACAGCGCGGAGGATTTCTGTCTTTCAGAAGACAGGACGGAAATCGAGGGTGTTCTTACACAGTGTGGAAAATACACCGCCGCCTGTGTGGTTTTAACGACCGGTACGTTTTTGAGAGGCCTTATTCACCGGGGTATGGAAACCATACCTGCGGGACGCGTTGGTGATGCGCCCTCAATCGGTATGGCGGAAACGCTTGAGAAGTTAAAATTTCCCTTGGCGCGACTGAAAACCGGAACGCCGCCTCGCCTTGACGGGCGAACCATTAACTGGAACGTGCTGGAGGAGCAGGAGCCCGACAAACACCCTGTTCCGTTTTCATTTATGAATTCAGAAATTACGGTTCCGCAGATCACCTGTCACATCACATACACAACACAGGAAACACAAAGAATTATCCAGGAGAACCTGAAGCAATCCGCCATGTATTCCGGCAGGATAGAAGGTATCGGCCCGCGATACTGCCCGTCCATCGAAGACAAGATCGTGCGCTTCGCCGATAAACAAAAGCATCAGGTTTTTCTGGAGCCGGAAGGGCTGGATGACCCGACGGTCTATCCTAACGGGATTTCCAACTCCCTTCCGCCCTCCGTTCAGGCCCGGTTTCTGAAAACACTGCCGGGTCTGGAAAAAACAGAAGTTTTTGAGTGGGGCTATGCCATAGAGTATGATTATGTCGATCCGCGGAGTCTTTATTTGTCACTCGAAAGCCGGATACTTCCCGGCCTGTTTCTTGCCGGGCAGATAAACGGAACCACCGGTTATGAAGAGGCTGCGGCCCAGGGACTTATGGCCGGTATCAATGCCGCGCTTAAAGCCGGAACGGAAAACGTGGCAAATTATGAACCCTTCATTCTTGACAGGGCCGATGCCTATATCGGTGTGATGATTGACGATCTGACGACACGCGGTGCCCCGGAACCTTACCGGATGTTTACCAGCCGGGCGGAATACCGTCTTAATCTGCGTGCGGATAATGCGGATCAGAGGCTTACGGATAAAGGAGCGGGCCTCGGGAGTGTCGGATCAGCCCGGGCGGCGCTTTGGCGGGCGAAAAAGAAAAAACTGGATGAGGCCCGGGCAAAAGCAAGGAGTATGGACGCAACACCGGATTATCTGGCAAAGTACAACATTATCGTCAGGAAAGACGGCGTAAGAAGAAATGTAATTGAACTTTTGCGTTTCGAAACCGTCAAATGGCCGGATATATGCCGCATATGGCCTGAATTCAGTGCTCTGGACCGAGACGTTGTGGAGCAGCTGGAAGCAGATGCACTTTACGCCGGATATCTAGACCGGCAGGAGGCCGATATACAGGCCTTCCGTAAAGACGAATCCTTGCGAATCCCCGAAGATATCGACTATGGAAGTATTGGCAGCCTTTCCAGTGAAATCCGCCAGAAACTGGAGCTGGCCAGACCGGAAACGCTTGGCGCCGCATCCCGTATCCCCGGGGTTACGCCGGCCGCCGTCATTGCGCTTTTGCGGCACCTGAAGCCCGGCGGGCGTAAAGCGGCCTGAAACACATGACTTTCGAAGAAAAACTTGAAATCTATGAGGCGCTTCTCCGCAAATGGCAAGGCCGTATAAATCTGATTTCCTCAAAAACTCTGGACCATATCCGGGAAAGGCATTTTGAGGATTCAATGGCGCTTCTGCCTGTATTAAAAAGAAGAATTTCAGAGAATTCGGATAGTGTGCTTTATGATCTCGGAAGCGGAGCAGGATTTCCAGGATTGATCATAGCCATGGCAATGCCGGATGTTGAGGTTCATCTTGTAGAGTCGGACAACCGTAAATGCGAATTTCTGCGGACTGTTTCACGTGAAACATTAACACCCGTTACACTTCACAACATACGCGCCGAATCGCTCGTATCTCATGGTAATCCTCCGGATTTTATTACGGCCAGAGCTTTTGCGCCCCTTGGTAAAATCTTTGAGTTAACTCAAACATGGGCACAAAACAATTCTGATCTTGTTTACATGCTCCATAAAGGACGGCGGCACAGTGAAGAAGTGCGGGAAGCGGAAACCGCATTCAGGTTTAAAGTTGAGGCGCATGATGAAAAAAACACAGATCATGCTTTGATACTAGAAATTACAGATCTGAGGAGGATTTCAGTCCGATAAAAGGCTTATGTGCATAAATGCAACACACGTGGATGTCTGATGCTTGACAATTTTAAGCTTTGTCTCACAATAAATTTATAACATTTAGAAATTATATTTAGAAATTATATTATGTCTCATCCTCGAATTCTTGCAGTGGCAAACCAGAAA
>CAYLKN010000015.1:0-16977 GCA_964384335.1 uncultured Pseudobdellovibrionaceae bacterium | reverse complement strand
ATTTAGAAATTATATTATGTCTCATCCTCGAATTCTTGCAGTGGCAAACCAGAAAGGCGGCGTTGGAAAAACAACAACCGCTATTAATCTTGCCACGGCGCTTGCCGCAGTTGGCAATAAAGTCTTGCTTGTCGATATGGACCCCCAGGGCAACGCCTCCACGGGCCTGGGTATTATGAGATCCCAGATTGACGTGAGTATGTATCAGGTATTGTTCCGTGAAAAGAGTATCGGGCAGGCCGCAATGAAAACACGCGTGCCCGGCCTTTGTGTGGCGCCATCGACAGTTCATCTTTCAGGGGCGGAAATCGAGCTTGTATCCTCTCGCCGGCGTGAATCCCGTTTACGGGAAGCGTTGCAGTTTTGTGAAGGCTATGACTATATTATCATTGATTGTCCTCCTTCCCTTAATCTCCTGACTCTGAACGCACTTGTTGCCGCGCATGGTGTTATTGTTCCCCTGCAGTGTGAATTTTATGCTCTTGAAGGTCTCAGCCATTTGTCAAAAACGATCAGCCGCGTCAAGACAAACTTTAACCCTTCTCTTGAAATTCACGGTGTTTTGCTGACGATGTACGATCAGCGTAACAATCTTTCAAGTATGGTTGCGCAGGATGTTCGGCAGCATTTTGGCGATAAGGTCTATAATACCGTGATACCCAGAAATGTTCGTGTTTCCGAGGCCCCATCCTTTGGGCTCCCTGCTATCATTTATGACATGAAATGCCCGGGCGCACAGGCTTATATAAAGCTTGCTTCGGAGATTATTCAAAGAGAAACAAAAGATCAGAAATTCAAAAAGGCAAGTAAACAGGCTGCATAAACCTCATGTCAGACTCTAATCCCGAAAAAGACCCCGACGATAACGCCCTTGAATCTAAGGAAGATGTGCGTTCAGAAACCAGGATTCCTGAAGGCCTGGAGGGCCCGGCGCAGACTGTTGAAACGAAAAGAAAAAGACTTGGCCGAGGACTCGATGCACTTTTTGAAGATGCTGAAAACGATCCTTTTGTTGCAGGTGATGAGCCGCAGATTGCTGAAAATAGTGGCGGCATTAGAACGCTTGGCCTTGATCAGATTACGCCCAACCCCAATCAGCCCAGAAAAGAGTTTTCCGAAGAAAGCCTGGAACAGCTTGCTGCTTCAATAAAGGAGCGCGGTGTTCTCCAGCCTCTTATCGTCAGGCGTAAAGGGGATGAAGATGATCAGTATGAGCTTGTAGCCGGGGAACGCCGCTGGCGTGCGTCACAAATGGCGCAGGTCCATGAAGTTCCGGTGGTTGTTTTGGATCTGGATGACCAGAACATGCTTGAAATTGCCATGGTTGAAAATCTGCAAAGAGAGGATCTGAATCCACTGGACGAGGCTTACGGGTATAAGGCTCTTATGGAGCAGTACGGATATAATCAGGAGGAAATCGCCAGGCGGATCGGCAAAAGCAGACCTCATATTGCAAATACACTTCGCCTTGTCGGCTTATCCCCGAAAATTAAATCCTACCTGCGAGAGGGAAAGTTAACAGCCGGCCATGCCCGTGTTTTGCTCAAGATTCCCGATGCTGATAATGTTGCGGAGCGTATTATCGCCGAAGATATTAGTGTCCGGGAGGTCGAGAAACTGGCTTCTTCCGGATATGCTAAACCGCCTGCCGGGCCTTCTGCCGGATCAACCAAGACCAAAACGCCAAAAGATTCGGATACACTTGCACTGGAGGAGGAGCTTACAAATTTGCTGGGTATGAATGTTAAGATTGACATCGGTTCCTCACAGAGTGAGGGCGTGATCAAAATTTTTTATCCGTCCCTGGAGAAACTGGATAATCTTCTGAAACGATTGTCACGCGTGGATTAGAAAGGTTCTTCCCATGTTTGGTCTGTTTGGCGGAAATAAGAATAAAGGCGGCAGCAACGCGAAAAAAACTTCAGTCGCAAGTAATGTGTCGGCCCCACCAAAATCAAGAAGTCCCGAAAGCATTGCCCTGCGCGAACGCGTAAAGAAACAGATTTCAGAAAAACGGGCCGAATTAGGCCCGGAAGAGATTGAGAAGATGCGTCGGGCTTTGAATATTGAAAAAGCAAAGAAAAGCTTAAAGACTGCAATTGATGATGAAGACAGAAAGCAGGATGTTTTACATGAGCTGCGGGAAATGATTGATAAAGACAAGCTTTAACTGAAATTTCAGCAGGCCTATTTCAATCCTACACACGCAGGTATTTCACGTGAAACCGCATTTTTCAGACTGTGAATATCCCTGTGTCTGGAAAGAAGTGTGTTTACGCCGATATTGACAATGGCAATTGTGCTTTCAATACTTTGCGATATACCTTCATCGTGTGACATGGCAATAACGCGTGTTTCAGGGGCGTTGTCTCTTATGCCCCGGAAAATTCGGAGAGTCTTGCGTTCATCATCTGAAATGCGTGTTATACAGATATCAATGCCCTGGTTTTTGCAGAAAGCGGAGACAATGTCACTGTCATCAGTGAAATAAACTTCATACCCTTCTTTTTTTAGAAGTCTGGATATATCCTGGCAGAATGCCTTTGAATCGTCTACTACAAGAACTTTCATAATTGACCCCACACACACAAGTAATCATTAGTTATATTTTTCATAACATTTTCCTCTACGTTATTATACAAAGATTAATTTTTCGTGAAGACTACGAATAAAATTCAATTAAGTTCAGCGTTAAAATTTGATAAGATTGGAAATAGTAAAGAAGTCTTTCTCTACTTTAATACAATCGTAACCTTAACAAAACGTAAACGCGACTTATATCATGCCAGTCTATAATGCCCCCGCTCAGGATATCCGGTTTGTACTGCATGAGGTGATTAACTATGAGGATCTCTGCGGTTTTGATGATTACCGGGACGCCACAGGAGATGTCGCCGATGCGGTTGTTAGCGAGCTTGCGAAACTATGCGAGGAAACATTACTGCCTCTGAATTTAAGTGGCGATGAAGAGGGGTGCACCTGCAGCAACAAATCTGTAACCACCCCTAAAGGATTTAAAGAGGCTTATGATCTGTTTGTCCGAAATGGGTGGACAGGGATTTCGGCTGATCCTGAATATGGCGGCCAGGGTTTGCCGAATACGCTTAACTTCATCCTGCAGGAGATGATAAGCGCGGCGAATATGGCTTTTGGAATGTATCCCGGCCTGACACAGGGCGCGTATGATGCACTCCATCTGCACGGTAATGAAGAACAGAAGAGGATTTATCTGCCAAAACTGGCTTCGGGCATATGGTCTGGAACCATGAATTTGACGGAACCGCAATGCGGGACCGATCTTGGCCTTATCAAAACGAAAGCGGTTCCAAATAAGGATGGATCTTATAATCTTACAGGGCAGAAAATATATATTTCGGCGGGCGAACACGATCTGACAGAGAATATTATACATCTGGTTCTGGCCCGTCTGCCTGACGCACCGGAAGGTGTCCGGGGTATTTCCCTTTTTGTCGTTCCCAAATACTTTGCCGAGGAAAAAAATGGCGAAATTCAGAAGGGGAAAAGAAATGAAGGCGTTTTTTGCCAGTCTATAGAGAAAAAAATGGGTATCAAGGCTTCGGCCACATGCGTCATGATATATGAGGACGCAAAGGGCTGGCTCGTAGGGGAACCGCACAAAGGCCTTAGGGCGATGTTTACAATGATGAATGCCGCACGGCTGGCAGTCGGTATGCAGGGACTCGGTATCGCCGAAGTCGCAAGGCAAAATGCAGTTGCCTTTGCCCGGGAGAGACTTCAGATGCGGGCCCTGGACGGCCCGAAACATCCGGAAAAGCCGGCAGATCCGATTATTGTCCATCCTGATGTACGAAAAAATCTTTTAACCATGAAGGCATTTACAGAAGGCGCCAGAGCGCTTTCATACTGGACAGGGGTTCATCTTGATATATCCCTGAAAGAAAAAGACAGGGCAAAAAAACAGGTCGCCGAGGACTTTGTTGCTCTTATGACCCCTGTGATTAAGGCTTATCTGACAGATATGGGCAGCATGTGCGCCAATCTTGCGGTTCAGGTTTACGGCGGCCACGGCTATATTCACGATTACGGTGTTGAACAGTTTGTGAGAGATGCCCGGATTGCACAGATCTATGAAGGCACAAACGGCATCCAGGCACTGGATCTCGTCGGGCGTAAAATGTCACATTCGTATGGAAGGATGCTAAGGCGGTTTTTCCATCCCGTGAGCGATTATATAACTGCGGAAATGGAAAACCCGGAAATGCAGCCATATATTCTGCCCCTTGCAAAAGCATTTGCAAAACTTCAGCAAAGTACAGCTGCAATCGCCATGAAAGGCCTTAAAAACCCGAACGAAGCCGGGGCTGCGTCAACGGATTATCTGCGTCAGTTCGCGCTGGTTGCCATGGGATATATGTGGGCCAGAATGTGCAGGGCGGCCCTTCTGAACCGTGAAAATAATCCGGATAATAAAAGCTTTTATGATACAAAATTAAAAACAGCCCGGTTTTTCTTTGACAAAATGCTGCCCGAGACGGATTGCCTGTTTAAATCAATTATGGCGGGCGCGGACAGTGTTATGGCGCTTGATGAGGACCAGTTTTAAACATAAGAACCTGAAAGAATATGAAAGAAGAAATTGCAAAAAAAATAAAAGAGAAACTCGCATATGTGCAGGACTTTAAACACGGGGTTCTGTTCAAAATAGATGACGAGGCTCTTTTTATTGACGGAAAGCAAACTCCGCCTGAAATTGTATTTGAAGAAAGGGAGGCGGACACAACTTTATCCTGCTCTAAAGACGTTCTTACAGAGATACTGGAGGGAACACAGGATCCGAACATTGCCTTTATGACAGGCAAGCTTAAAATCACAGGCTCGATGGGAGTGGCGATGAAACTGAACGCCTTGCTGGAAGACTAATGGCAAACCGGAAAAAGGCACTTTTAAAAACGGCTTTCGTGGCCGGAATTGCCGTATTTATTCTTGTTTGTCTGTTAACCGGCCTTACGGATCATCATCTTGATCAGCTTAAACACAGTCTCAGTCTGGGCACTATTGTTGCGCTGGTCATTGTCATCAATATCGTGACGTTTTTATGTCTGATCGTTATGTTTGTTGCTTACAGGTGGATAAAGAAGGACCTTGATCCTGATAAGAAAGAGGATCTGGAGGATACCGAAAGGGAATAGGGGTTAGGGCAGATCGTGTTCAAACATAATCACTATGATTATATCTGAGAAGCGTGAATTTGCCCTGACGTATTGAATCGACAAGCAAATTCACGCGAACAAAAATCGCAAAGCGATTCTTTTTGATCGCGATTTGCTCTAGCGTAGCCGCCTCAGGCACCGGTACGAACTTTGCGCCTACGTATTTCGGCCTGTACTTTTATGAATGGTTATAATCCGGCGGATTTCACCGGCCATTTCATTTGCGGTATCCCCAATTTTAAAAAGACCGATAAGTTTGTTATCGGGCGACATAAGATAGGTGAAAGAGGAATGGTCCATGGTGTAATCGGACATAGTTTCTTCCCGGACCTTGCTTGCATAAACCTTATACACATCTATGACGTCCTGTACCTGATCCTTTGAGCCTGTCAGACCGATCAAACCGTCCCCGAACAATCCGGTATAATCCTTAACAACCTCCGGCGTGTCACGTTCGGGGTCAACAGATATAAAAATCGGATAAACATCTTCTGACAAGGCACCAAGCCGCTCATAGGCAAGCATCATTTTCTGAAGCTCGGTCGGACATATTGCCGGGCAATAGGTAAATCCGAAATAAATCAGTTTATACCTGTCCGCATAGGTTTCATGTGAAACAGGTTCATTATCTTGGTTTACAAGGTTAAAAGGACCGCCAATAGCATCACTTACAACAAGGCCTGAAGCGGAGGCCGCATTATTTCTTTTCTCCTTCTGAACTTCCATATAGGCGACGGCCAGAGAGAAGACAAGCGCAGTCAGGACCAGTGCCGTCGTACGCAGAAAGCGGTTCTTGCTGTTAATACTCATAAAATTTATATGGCACAGACGCGGCCGGGATCCAAGTTTTCATTTTGCCGCGCCTGTTTTCTTTCTTTGCCTGAAAACTACAGAACGTTGAGCATCTCGCTTACCAGGGGATGGCGGACAATATCCGTTTTTTCCAGACGGATGACGGCAATATTATCAACAGTATCCAGACGTTTGGAAATTTCCTGAAGTCCAGAAAGTTCATCCAGAAGATCCGTCTGGTCCGGATCTCCGGTTATTACCATTGTTGAATTCCATCCAAGACGGGAAAGCAGCATTTTAAGCTGTTGATACGTGCAGTTCTGGGCCTCGTCAATGACAACGAAGGCGTTGTTAAGCGTCCGCCCGCGCATAAAACCCACAGGGGCGATTTCAATTTTGTCTTCTTCAATATATTGCCTTACCTTTTTGCCGCCCAGCCGGTCGCCAAGCGCATCGTAAAGAGGCCTCAGGTAAGGTGCCATTTTCTCGTGCATGTCGCCGGGAAGATATCCAAGGCTCTCGCCCGCCTCCATGGCCGGACGGGAAAGGACGATCCTGTCCACTTCACCGGCTTCAAGCGATTCAACTGCCGCGGCAATTGCAAGGTATGTTTTGCCCGTACCAGCCGGACCGATAGCAAGGGTAAGGTTATAGCCGCTTATCGCGTCCATAAGGATTTTCTGACCTTCGGAACGGGGTTTGACTGTTTTTAGGTATTTTTTATCACGGTAGCGATCAATTTCGTCATCAAGAGGATGCCAGTCGCCCTTGCCATCAAACAAAGGCTGGACAACACCGTGATCGGATTGCCCGTGCATAAGGTTTGCGCGCTGTTGTTTCCGCATTTTTTTTGACATGATATGCTCCTCTCTGTTGCGGTTGAAAAAGGAATAGACGGAGGACTCCGCCAATTATAACAGGGAACGGGAAGGACATCCCGGGCAATAAAAAACCCGCTCGAAAAACGGCGGGTTCTGGTATTGCAGCTTCATGGGCCTGCAAAGCTATGGTGTCCGGTGGTGTTAAAAGAACGCTGATAATCAAAAGATACCGTGGACTTTGTATCAGACATCGTGAGGACGCCCGAGATATTATTAAATCTATGGTATCAGAAATTTCCTTCCCGTTATAGCTCTTTTTTTGCTAGCGTTTTATCTATGAACAGAGACTCTTCCAATGACGGTGCTGGCGGCGGCGTTAAGTATGGGGGCCTGACAAATGCCTATTCCGACACGGAAAGTGGTAATGAAAACCTGCCCCGTGACACGGAAACGCAGAAAGCTCTTAAGGCGCTTCGGAAAATGAAAGCACGCGGCCTGATAACGGAGGCGGAATATGCGGCCCGTATTCAGGAGCTTGAGGGCTGATTATTTCTCCTGATGCTTTCTCCTCAGACTGGCACAGTACTTGAATCTTTTCCTTGAGACAAAGAAAGTTCTTAACCTCTGGAAATGGAGAAATGCCAATGGCACCGATTTATCTGAAAAACAACCCGCAAACCAGCGATAACAGGTACTCTACGCGTGAAGGGAGCGTCCATACCAATGTCTTTATTGAGCAGGAGCTCGACATTTTCATGCAAAATCCGCAAAGGGCACAGGAGCTGAGGGAAAAGATGACCCCGGAAATTCTTGCCCGTGTGCAGAAAATGGAAAAAGACGAAGATAACTTAAACGATTCCCTCAGCCGTCTGAATACCGAGCGCCAGCGGCTGATTGATTTTGCAGCCGGCCAAAACCCGGGTACGACGGAATCGACACTGAAAACAATTTCCATACTTGACAAGGCAATCGAAAGAACACACAGGTCCCTGGAAACCAGTAAGCGTATGAAAGACGAAGTTGTGGAATGGCTTTTGTCATGCCCATATCCGCAGTCGGGCATGCGCGGTTACGTTTAAGCGACACAGGATCAATAAGGGCAGGGCACAGGGGGCAAAGGAACCACAACGGACATCGTGCGCCCCCTTTTATTTCTCTACTTTTTTCAGGTCACGGTAACGAAATCCATCACTTTTCCGATGTTATGGAGAGCCGCGTACTGACTGTAAACGGTATAAGCCTGCCCGTTCGTGCTGTGTCTGGCCTGGCGTACGTGATCTTTATTCTGTTCCAAAAGAGTCTGGAAATCCCTGCTTTCCATTCCGGGATCAAACACGAAACGGGTGAGTCCTGCCGCAGCGGCGTTAATCATGTCCCTCATAACCGGAACTGCGGAGCTGTACAGCGTTTTGTCTTCAAACCGGTATCCGTAGCGCCGGGCAAGCATAAGAAGGGAAGTGACGGGCGGTGTAACAAGACTGTATTTCGTTTCGCGCCCAGAATAATTCCTTTTATAGATGTCTGGCGTTATACCCGGCACCAGTGTCTGTGTACAGAGTGCAAAAACAGTTTTCTCACCGCGCCGGAGCCTTATCCCGCAGGTGTACGCGCATAAAGGATTGTAAACCTGGTTTTTTCTGTCATGTGCCCGGATCAGGGACATGGCCTCCTCATCGGAACGCGGAACCTCATGCAACTCAAAGTTTTCAAAATGGTCTTTCCCTGTGCCGGCTTCAAACGTTACCGCGTTGGGTTTTTCGCTTGGCTCTCCTGTTCCCTCATCAATCATGTACAGACCGATGCCGCCGGCACGGGCAATAGTCAGCGACAGATCGACATAGGGCCTGCGGTGCCCGGCCCAGCCTTTATCCAGCACGGTGTCCGGCATGACAATTGTGTTTATCCCGAACAGGGAGAGGTTGCCCATGCAACGCGGGCAGAGCATGTTGTTGATGTATCCCCTTCGTGTCAGGCGTTCATGTTCCCGTTCCCGGCCCGGAAACGTATCCGTATACACACCATCCGGGTAATCAAGGGCAAGCACGGACCGGGTTTCGGCGTGCACGGTCGGGCTGCTTTGCTGCATTTTCAGAGGTTTTGCCCCTTCGGGACAGCGGTCGGCGAAGTCCGTATCCAGAAGCTGGTCCAGGGGCGAGAACAAAGCCTTTAAAGCCTCGGGAACGCCGTTCAGACAGGCATTTTCCGTGATGACCGTCCCGGCCGTATTCAGAATTTGCAGACTAAACGCCGCATCCGTCACATGCGCGCTTTTTCCGCGTGTGGACTCAAGCGTACGGAGCGCCAGAAGCGTTTTAAGCGTTTGACCGGTTTCCCCGGATGAACAGATCATGAATCAATGGTAACGAAACATACGAGTTAATATAGTCAAAGATTAAAAATATTACAAAAAATCCAATGGAAGACAGGCAGTAAAAAAACCTATTTTTTCTTTTGAAATTATGACAATAATCTGATAATACAGGCTTTAAAATATATGAAAAATATATGTCAGTAAGAAATTTACATTAGAAATTTCTAATGCTACAGAATTTACAGAGAGGGAATGTCGAATATGAGGGGTCATATCAATCGTTTGAATTTCTATAGTCCGTTTCCGGTTGTGGTCAGCGGGGGAAGATGACCATGGCCGTCAAGACAAAAGGAACAGGATCTGCGCAACCTTCAGGAAGCCATTGGACCTATTTAATTGAGGATTTGGTTTCACGAGGAAGAACAAGTGATGCCCGAACAATTGAGCAATATCTTTATTATTATAAGCTGAAACATGAGCCCGGAAGTAAGGATCATACAAGATATTACGTTGAAAAGTCATATCAAAAGGAAAGTGAAGCAGCAGCCAGGATATTACATTTAGATCCTGATCAACTTGATCAATACCATTTTCATATTGAACCAGAAAACACCTGGTACTATTACGTAAGAATATTTGCAGATCCAAAGAATTTTAAACACCTGCGCCTTATCCATGATTACTTACGTTTAAAGCAAGAACTGGAAGCGGATCATTTAGATACTGAAAAAGACGTCAATGCTTCTGACAGAGCGCGCATACATGATCAACTGCAAAACACTAAAAAGTTACTGGCAGACGCATTTTCAATCAAATTCAAGTTCATTGATTATATTGATCACCGGATTGATCCTGATTCTCCTGAGGCACTTCTCGCCGCACATTTGGCCAATAAAGGTTTGTATGACTCAATAATGGATCTTAAAGCGTTTGATTATCATAGAATACGCTATGAGCAAGCAGTTGAGAACGGTGAAGAGTATCCCGATTATGAGATTTACGAGGCCCTGAGAAAAAAAATTATCGAAACTTATGGGGCAAGAACAGATTTTCAGGACTTTCTGCAACATGATGAATTACCGGAAACGTCCGAAGTTGAAAGAAGAAATCGGAGTGATTTCCGGCAAAGAGTCGAAAATCTCAAAGCCTATCTTGATACAAAAATAAAAGACCCGAACGAAAGAACTAAGGCCCTGCAGAACGCAGTTGAAGCCTTGAGCAGACGGTCAAAAGAAGCTGGAAGTTTCAGCGGCAAGCTTGAAGACATTCTCACTGGCGTATTGGGAGATATTAAGCCGGTTATTGAATCAAAGATGCCCGGGTTTTCAGATACAACTTTTCAGGAGCTTGCAGAAGAATTAGTCGGTAAGTTTAAAGACTTTGCGTCTCACTCTATTTCCCAGACTGAAGCGCTTTACGACAGTGCCGCAGAACATGGACAATCTATTCTGAATCGCCCTGATAAAGAAATTTCAAAAAAATACGACCGAAGTATCCGTAACGCCCTTGGTTCAATCAGAGAATTTATAGATAACCCAAATGGCAGAAACAGATTGTCAATCAATGATGTGATGCATTTTGTGAATAATCATCGCCGTGCCATCAGCTTTGCCGGAAGCAGCGCTGACCTTATCCAAACGTCGGAAGCCCTGGTTTCTGGTCTCATTATTGAAATGCGTGAATTTGAAAAATATCTCTATGACATTGATAAAATTCATCAGCTAACAGATCCTGAATATTTATTAAAGGTTTTTGAAGTCAAGCTCTCATACTTAAATGCAAAATTCAGCCATCTGGATTTCAGTTCCGACGACATTAGCTTTTATGCAGCCGTACTTGCAGATTTAAGCAGCGTTTCAAGAGGCTATGGCAATTCATCAATTGATGACCGCACCAAACAATATTACCATAATACCGGTGATCATAGCTTTACCACGATAGTAACACTGATGAGCCTTGCTAACTCTACATCAAAGGAAATCGAAAAGGCCAGAGAAAAAGGGAAAATCAGCGAAACTGAATACGAGCAGGAGTGTAATGAGCTTAAAGCAAATGTCCGTTTTCTAACAAAAATGGCAATTTTTCATGATCTTGGTGAGCATTTCCGGGAATTACTTGGACCAAACCTTAAAGATGAAACGGCGGCCGTAGAAAGTGTCTTAAGGCGTATACGGGACATTGTTGAGGGAACGATTGCCGAAGATTATGCGTTAGAACACATAAGGGAAACGTTTCAGAAATATAACCCGGATTTTCAAGATGAAGATGGAAGAAAGAAAGTAAATGATTTTGTAAAGAGAGCAAAAAAAGTCCTCACCCACACATCGGATATTGAGGGTGAAGAGAGCTTGTTTGACGACCCTTATTATATGGCGCTTTTCGATGCGCTTGAGCGTATCAATACACAAACGCAACTTCACGCTCTGCATGATGCGGGCAAGATTGGTAAGGACGGCAAATGGAGTCACGGAGGACATATTCCGGAACCGCAGTTAAGATATGCGGCAGGTTATTTTTCACGGATATTTTTTGGTGAACCGTTCAGGTTGATCTCACAGGATGAGGTTGTCATTCATCAACATGCAGCAGCGGTCAGAGAAGCCGAATCCGAAAGAGTCAGTGCCAGGGAAACGTCAGCTACTGCAGGTAAGACAGGAGTGAGTAGATCAAGAAACAATGGGACCCTTGAGGGAAGACCTTACACAGACAGACCCTACTTAGATGAAATTCAGGAAAGAGCAGTAGATTTTCATACCTCAATTTTCAAAAAACTTTACGACTATAAATTATCTTTATTAGTCCAGGTTGCAAATAACACGATTTCTTTTGAGCAAGCGTCTTCACGAATGCGTATTCAGGAAAGATTACTTGAACAGTTTCTGGAAGAAGGAATTCACAAGGTCACAAAAGGTTTCAGAATTCATCCCGATTATAAAGAAGAGGCACGTAAACTTGAAGTGGCGTTTAGGTCGAAAGCTGCGCAAGGTGTAGCGTTATTGAGAAAGAAACTGGAACGTGATGGCTTTACAGACCTTGTTGATAGATTAATCAGGAAACATATGGAAGAAAATGAAAGCCTTAAAAACCTGGATTATGAGATCAAAGACAGTATGTATACAGTATTAAAGAACATTGTTCATGAAGTACTTATAAAAGAAATTACAGATGAGGCAGAAATAAATAAAATTTTTAAAAAGAGAAGAGAAACAAAAAAACTAAAAGAACATGATTTATTTGATGAGGCCTTTAAAATATGCCGTCAGATAATAAAAGATAAAAAGAAACTCACAGAAAGTGCCCCTATAGATGAAATATTCAAACTAGAACATCTCTGCCAGGCTCCATGGATTTTTGGTAAAATAAGACGGCTGATCGGGTTTCGGTCTTTAGGCGGCGTGCTATACAATTCAGAAGAGCCCGGCCGGTATATAGCGCCCATTCAACCATTATTGCGTGTACTAAACGTACTTGGAAAACAGGCAAAAGAAGGCATAAGTTATACCTTCAAATTAACGGCGACACCATTCAACTTAATGGCTTATTCTCTGGCAAAAAGCCTGAGCCCCTCAGATACCGCAAACATACTAAGAAAAATAGGGGTGGCGGAAAGTGGCCTTGACACCGGTATTACATTACAGTCCGGATTTTCATTCAGTGAATTAAAGATTACCGCTATGTTTATGCCTCTTTTGTCGTGGTCGATTCATTTCAGAAAAAAACATCGTGAAGCGATTGAGAAATGCTATGGGCATATTTTGCTTAAATTTCCGGAAGAGATTGCAGAAAAATATGCGCCAGGTTTCGAAGACGTAATCAAAATGCTTATGAGAAGCAGCAGTAAATTGGCCAAGACAGAGGAATATGTTGGGAATGACGCTGACATTTTTCCTTCCGGCGCTGTATCGAAAATATATTATGAACAGTATGCAGAAAGATATTCAATTCAGCGGCGAATTAATGAAATCACGCGTGAGTTAGCATTAAGAAGAGTAACCGACCCTGAAACACAGCTTAGCAAAGAACTGCATGATCTCAGATACAGACAGAGGCAAATTGAACTAAACAAAAACGCCGGGGCTTTTTACAGCGTCGCTTTATTGGATACAGAAGAAAGATATTATCTCAAGCAGCTAATCCGTGATGCGAAAAAGAAACTCAAAGATCGTTCAGATACAACGTTTGGAGAGGGAAAAAAAGAACAAAGATCTCAACAATGGCAAAGATTGGATGAACTGGATAAACTTATTAAAGTCAATCCGATCGGCCAGTTTATAAGAGAAAATCCGCTGGCGCTACGCTTTGCAGCTCTTGCAGCGATAGGGACTGCGTTTGTTTTATCCACATCTGTTGGTTTTGCAATTCCCTTCACAGGCATAAATATCCTTGGGACATCCTTGATGGCAAGCGGCATGATAGGACTTCTCATGGTGGCGGGAAGCAAGCTTAAGGATTTGCCAAAATCAAATATGATCGTACGCTTTATTGAGGATATTCCGTCTCTCGAGCAGTACAAACCCGGTAACTCTGAGAATTTCAGCTACTATAGCCAGGCGGGGCATACAGCAAGGTTGGGAGCTTCAGGCCGTTACGGTCAATCCTATGAAGCTTTTCTGGACACTCAACTTGATGGCTATCAAAACATGTCTCAAACGCGTGGTAATATGAACTTAGGCCTTTTTCTTGCCGCATTGGTCAAAACCGGAATAATGCGAATTGCCAACGCTGACGGGTTAAAAAATGCTTTTAACGCGCAGCTCGTTGCAGGAACCCTGGATGCGGCTGCAGCATTAGCTACCGGAATATTTTTATACCACACTTTAGCGATATCGCCTGCACTGGTTATTGCAGGTGGAATAATGGCTTTTTCTTACGGCCTGGTTGTGTCAGTTGGCAACAAAATCCTGGGTAAGGCCATGGAAATGCAGGCTAAGGGCGAAACACCAACGCATTATAACCTTGTCAGAGAGACAACAGATTCATTCAGGTATGATGAGTCTAACAGGGAGTTGTTTGCGTTTCTGCTTAATACAGGTAATGCTTTAAAAAATACCAGATATTTGGGAACCCCGCTTACACATGTGTGGCGCATAGTAAGCGCACAGGCGGCGTGGGGAGTGACAAGCCGTGCAGAGGACTTTGCCACAATAATTCCGGGCGCATTGAGAGATTTGCGCGAAAAGCTTAGGCCACAAACACCGTCACCCACTTAAAAAATATGTCAGAGAATAAAGATCCACATAAGCTTTATTTTATTTGCCTTGTAAATATTATTAACGAAGCCGGGCAGGAATTCTGGGCTTATGTCCTTGTTCCTTCAGAAAATTATCTGGAATTCTGTGCTCTGCGAGAGAAGTCAGGACAGGACGATGATTTTAATATTGAAGAGTATGGTGAAATAATAGAATACGGATTAGGTAAAGACCCACCTAAAAAATTAAAAGAAAATCTTGCTGAAAGGCTTCAGCTGGAAGAAGGTTTTGAGATAAAGTTTGAATCGTTTGCGGATAAGTTAGAAAACTTCTTATATAACGCGTAAAAATTATGCTTTAAAGATACTAAATCGCATTTCTATGATAAAAACTAATTAGTATAATGACGTCTTTACAATCATATGACCTTATTGTAATCGGCTCCGGCCCCGGCGGCTATGTCTGCGCCATACGCGCGGCCCAGCTTGGCATGACCGTGGCCTGCGTTGAAAAGCAGGAAACGCTTGGCGGAACATGCCTCAATATCGGGTGCATCCCGTCAAAGGCATTGTTAAGCGACTCTGAAAAGTTTAAGGAGGCAAACACACATTTTGCCGATATCGGAATCAAGGCCTCGGGTATTAAGCTCGACCTCAAAGCCATGATGGGGCACAAGGATGAGGTTGTGAAGGCGAATACGCAGGGGATCGAATACCTTTTCAAGAAAAATAAAATTACATGGCTTAAAGGCACGGGCAAAATTGTAAAAGCGGGAACTGTCGAGGTTGACGGAACGGCATATACCGCAAAGTATATTGTCATTGCAACGGGCTCGGACGTGGTCTCCCTGCCTGGAATTGAAATCGACGAAGACAAAATCGTTTCCTCAACCGGCGCGCTTAAGCTGCCGAAAGTGCCGAAATCAATGGTGGTTATCGGCGGCGGCTATATCGGTCTTGAAATGGGTACGGTCTGGAGCCGTCTGGGCGCCGAGGTTACTGTGATCGAATATCTGGACCGGATCCTGCCCGGTATGGATGGCGAAATCTCAAAAGAAATGCAGAAAATTCTCTCAAAACAGGGACTGAAATTCAGGCTTGGTACAAAAGTCAAAGAGGCAAAGGCACAGTCGAAAAACGTTGCCCTTACGGTTGAACCTGCCGAAGGCGGCGAAGAGGAAAAAATAACGGCCGATGTCGTCCTGGTTGCGGTCGGGCGCAAGCCTTACACCGATAAGCTGGGCCTGGAAACGGCCGGTGTGGAAACGGATGACAAAGGCCGCATCAGAACGGATTCAGGATTTAAAACAAATGTGGACGGAATCTATGCCATTGGCGACGTCATTGCGGGGCCCATGCTGGCGCACAAGGCGGAGGAGGAAGGTGTCGTTCTGGCTGAAATTCTGGCCGGTCAGACCGGTCATATTGATTACAATCTCATCCCGGGCGTTGTCTATACATGGCCGGAGGTGGCGCAGATCGGTAAGACCGAGGAACAGCTGAAAGAAGAAGGCATCGCCTACAAAACCGGAAAATTCCCGTTTATGGCCAACGGAAGGGCCCGTGCCATGAATGCAACGGAAGGATTTGTAAAAATTCTGGCCGATAAAAAGACAGACAGGGTACTCGGTGCCCATATTATCGGACCCGAGGCAGGAACACTGATCGCAGAACTTGCCATCGCCATGGAATTTGCCGCAAGCAGCGAGGATATCGCCCGTACCTGCCACGCCCACCCAACCCTTGAGGAAGCGGTTAAGGAAGCTGCGCTGGCCGTGGATGGCAGACCAATCCATATCTGACATGCCCGTTCAGGCCTATAAAGGAACCATGCCCGATATTGCAGGGACTGCATATATCGCGGAAACCGCCGTTGTTATCGGAGATGTGCGCATTGGACCGGATTCCGGTATCTGGCCAGGCTGTATTTTACGGGGCGACGTCAATGATATAAAGATCGGCAGCCGTACAAACATTCAGGATGCGTCGGTTATTCATGTCTCCTCAACATTGCAGGGAACCTATATCGGTGACGGCGTAACCGTGGGCCATATGGCCCTTCTTCATGCCTGTACGATTGGAGATAAAGCCTTTATCGGGATGAAAGCCTGTGTTATGGACGGCGCGATTGTTGAAGAGGAGGCGATGCTTGGTGCCGGGTCCCTTGTTCCTCCGGGAAAAGTCGTCGGAAAACATGAACTCTGGATCGGCTCGCCTGCCCGGTTCAAAAGGAAACTGACAAAAGAGGAAATTGAATTCCTCGATGAATCGGCGGAGAGGTATGTACGTCTTTCAAAACATTACATGCAGCTGTAAATAAAAAAGCCGGCGAATGCGCCGGCTTTCAAATTCAATACCAAGTGCAGATCAGCCCTGGTTATTGTAAGTTGTCTGATGTGCATCACCGGATGCAGGTTCAATAGCAGCAGGATTCATGCGGTCTGAACCAGTCTGCTCAGGAGCATCATAGCTGAAAACACCGTCGGAATTGTTTCCTGGAACAGAGTCAACACGGTGCTCAGCCAATGCGGCTGTTGAACCAATAAATGCCATCGCGGCAACAAGTGCCAAAGTTTTAAGTGCGTTCATAATTTCCTCCATAAAGGTTTAGGATTGTTTTTTTATTATAAGTGTATTCGGAGGGTACACAGAAAAGTTACTCAAAGTAAATAG
>CAYLKN010000014.1:49943-51285 GCA_964384335.1 uncultured Pseudobdellovibrionaceae bacterium | reverse complement strand
CAGATGAGGAGTGCAGACAGGAATTTTTTTTAAAAGCCGGGTTGCTCGGGTCCATCGAAGACGGATATTGCCTGCGTCCGGGTAAAGCTTTGCCGCATGTTACGCTTTGCCAGTTTCGCGTGCTCAATGACAATGCGCCCAAAGCACTTGTGAATGAATTTGTTGATAAGGATATCTCTGTGGATATCATGGGGATATATCTTAACCCAGGTAAGGCAGAACATGCCGGAAAGGTCTGGATCGGATATAGCGTTAAGAGGACTTCAGTCCTGATCGACTATCAGGCAGAGATTGTAAGGGCTTTAAAATCCAGCGAAACTAATATTTTAACGGCAACGGGAAATGATTATTTTCCGCATTTCACTCTGGCGCGCCTTCCGGAAAACCATCCTGATTTTGATATAACCGGATATCTGAAAACCCTGCTTATAAACAGGCCCGTTCAGTGCACGGTCAGGCTCGGCCTGTCTGATGAAAACGGTCAGTATTTAAGCGTTTTGTAAACGTTATCGTTAACCGCTTTCTCTATTTAACTTTTAAGTCTTTCTTTGTATTATACGCTAACATTATTTTAATAAGGCACGGTAAGAGGGGGAATATCGTGACTGAAAGTTTAAATAACAGAAAAAAACTGGGTGATATCTCCCGGCACGTTTTTGGGCAACCATCCACATTTTTAAAAGAGTTATCCTGTCTTTTTTTTTACTATTCCGGAATTATCTGTGAAGTAGAAGGAGAAGAAAATCTGGAAAACCTTCCGGATAATCAACCGCTTGTTGCAGTCGCCAATCATCCCTTCGGATTGCCGGAGATAATCGGAATTTTGAGCATTTTAGGGAAAGCAGATAATTCAGGCCGCAGAGTTAGCATAATAGGAAGTCACAGAGAAAAATACATTTCAAAGCTTTTGAATATTCATGTCGTAGAAAACGGTAAAAACTTTGTTAAAGAGATACAGGAAGCCCTTAAAAATAATAGTATTATTTTAATTTTCCCCACGGGAGGAAGAATCAGGCGAGGGAAAATTCCGGATACGATGACGGGTCCTATGGTCCCTTATCAGTCGGGAGCAGCAAGAATAATATCCGGAAAGTTTTCAGAAAATCCTGTACCTTTTTTTCCTGTCTTCGTTACCGCAGGAATCGATGACATTGCAGATCAGGCCATGCATCAGATGGACCCGAAGAAATACTTTTCAAACTTTCGTATGCAGTTTGGCCGTTTATACGATACATTTTCCGGAAAACCAAGATTACTGCGGCTCATCATTGGAAAAATTCATTATGAATCTACTTTCAGGAAACATTTGGATGACCCGACATCGTTGCTTGACCAAATACGA
>CAYLKN010000014.1:0-49843 GCA_964384335.1 uncultured Pseudobdellovibrionaceae bacterium | reverse complement strand
GTTCGCCGATTTCGTAAGCTTTTTTGACGGCCGGGCGATCCGCGATGCGGGCGCACCAGTCCATAACCTGAGGATAGTTTTTCATTTCCACACCAAGACTTTCAGCCCCTTTAACCCAGGGATAACTCGCCATGTCAGCGATAGAATATTCACCGGCAACAAACGGGGTATCCTCAAGCTGTTTTTCCAGCACACCGAGTAACCGTTCCGTTTCCTTTAAATATCGTTGCTTGCCGTAAGGAATATCTTCATTTGCATATTTTATAAAATGGTTTGCCTGTCCCATCATGGGTCCCAGACCGCCCATCTGCCACATCAGCCATTGCAGGGCGGAATACTTTTCATGCGTGTCTTCCGGCAAGAATGCTTTGTTTTTTTCGGCAAGATAAACAAGTATGGCGCCGGATTCAAAAATGGAAATGTCGCCGTCTTTCAGGGCGGGAATACGGTTATTCGGTGATATTTTAAGGAATTCAGGCTGAAACTGCTCCCCCCGCATGATATTGACAGGACCGAGCTTATAGGACAAGCCAAGTTCTTCAAGCAATATCAAAGGCTTATATCCGTTCGGTGTCGGCCAGAAATAAAGTGTGATCATCGGTTCCTCCAGTGGAAAATTGAATATAAAAACGATTTATTTCGGTTGCCTGAAAACACAATCATCACAACAGAAAAAATGATTATACAGGAAAGCTGAACGAAGATTTTTTTCTGCATAAGCCAACAGTAAGATGAGGCCACGCCTTGAAATCCTTAAAAAAAAACGATCATATTAGACAATAATAATTAGTCATAAATCAAAACCTATCCGTGTTACACAGTTATATGACCAACATTCAGAAATCGGTTATTCTTTCCATTATTGTTTTCTTTTTATTTTCAGTTGCGGACGTATGCCGGAAAATTGTGCTTGAAACAATGGATATTTACATTGTGCAGGCTTACGTTACCGGCACAATGACCGTTATGTTACTTCTCTGCGCCCCGTTTCTTGGCGGATTTAAAAGTCTGATCCGGTTTGAAAAACCATGGATAATACTTTTAAAAAGTATGCTGCTCCCTGTCATTATTCTGACATCGGCTTTCGGCCTGTTCTATCTGGATCTCGCAACATTTTATACTCTCATCTTTATATCCCCGGTTATCGTTGCCGTTCTGGCGCGTCTGTACTTTCACGAACCCGTAAAACCCCACCATATAATCGTTTTCGTTGCGGGTTTTCTAGGTGTTCTCATTGTTTTGCGCCCCGGTTTTGAAGTGATTAACATTGGTGCCGTGATGGTTCTCATCACTGCCCTGGCTTTTTCTATTAATGCTCTGACCAATAAAGTGTTTCAGGAAACTGCACCCAAACTTCCCCTTGTGTTCTATCCTGCTCTTTTAAGCACCGCTATCTTCTTCGTTATTGCCGCGCCTGCATTGACCACTCCGGATTTTAAAACAGGGATGCTTATTCTTATTACAGCAGCCAGCGCTAAGCTTGCCACAATCCTTCAGATCAAGACCTATCAAATTGCCCCGGCAAATATTCCTACTCCTTTTCATTACACCCAGATTATATGGGGCATTTTGTTCGGCTACTTCCTTTTTGGGGATATACCGGATGTCTGGACCTGGGCCGGAGGCGCACTTATAATCGGTGCAGGATTATTTTTATATGCTGTTGAAAACAATAAGAAAAGATATATTATAAAGCGTTAACAGCGATTTATCATGAGATTATTACAAATCTCGATTTCACGACACGATCCGGAGTTTCACTGTGCATTCACATTCTTATGATTTTGATTTTCTTGTTATCGGTGCGGGGTCCGGCGGGGCGCGTGCGGCCAGAATAGCGGCAAGTCACGGGGCCAAGGTCGCTATCGTTGAAAAAGGGGCGTTTGGAGGAACATGCGTGAATGTCGGCTGCGTTCCCAAAAAACTGTTTTCATATGCGTCCCATTATTCAGAAGCGTTTGAGGAAGCGGAAGGATATGGCTGGTCTATTAATAAGTCTGTGGAAAAACCGGTGCATAACTGGACAAAACTGATTAAAAACAAAGACCGGGAAATAGAACGTTTGGCCGATTTGTATGAAAAAGGACAATCGAAAGCCGAAATATTCAGAGGTGCCGCCCGTTTTCAGGATCCAAATACACTCATAATCGGTGACACGGTTGTATCTGCAGATAAAATCCTTATTGCCACGGGTGGAAAACCATTCGTTCCTGATATTCCGGGCAAAGAACATCTTAGCATAAGCGATGATTTGTTTTATCTGAATGAACGGCCGGAAACTGCGGTTATAATTGGCGGCGGATATATCGCGGTTGAATTTGCCTGTATTCTAAACGGCCTTGGAACTGAAGTTACACTTTTGTATCGTGGCGACCTTTTTCTTAAAAATTTCGATCTTGATTTAAGGACGCACATTGCCGAAGAAATGAAAAAACAGGGCATAAATATCCATTTCAATACCGATGTTGCAAATGTGGATAAATCGGGGGACAAGGTTGTGATAACGTCTCCGGATGGCCGGGAATACAGGTCAGACATCGCCTTTGCGGCAACCGGACGTGTTCCGAATATCGATACTCTTGATTTAAATAAAGCCGGTGTTACCTTGAACGCCAGGGGATATATAGAGGTGGACAAGGATTATGCAACCCGGCAGCCGCATATTTTCGCCGTTGGGGATTGTATGAACTCACATCATCTTACCCCTCTGGCCATTGCAGAGGGCCATTATCTGGCCGATATGCTTTTTGCGCCAGATACTGTTAAAAAGGCTCCTTACCCGCTTTATGAGTATATACCGACTGCTGTCTTTACAAACCCTCCGATCGGAACCGTGGGCCTTACCCAACAGGAAGCGGAGCAGAAATTCGGCGCAGGCAATATTGCGATTTACAAATCTGTTTTTAAAGCAATGAAGCACACCCTTGGCGGGGCCGACCTTAAAACACTTGTAAAACTTGTTGTTACAAAGGACACAGACCAGGTTGTTGGTCTGCATATGGCCGGTGATGACGCTGCGGAAATATTGCAGGGGTTTGCGCTCGCCGTGTCCATGGGCGCAAAAAAAGCTGACTTTGACCGCATCCTTGCAATTCACCCAACTTCGGCTGAAGAGCTTGTTACAATGCGCAACCCGGTAAACTGATATTTAAAAGAAAGAAATCTGACATGAAAGAAAATATTTTTGAGTTTCCAGAGTGCTACATCGAGAAAACACCAACAGACGCCATCCCCGTTTATCTGGCCAAACCAAATAATCTTGAGGCGCTGGAAAAAATGGCCACACCGGACGACCTCTCACATTTTAGATTGAAAGGTTTTCAGGCAAAACCCGGTGAAGCGGTAACCATAATCGAAAACGGTAAATTGGCGCGTGTATACATTGGCGTTGACGATGAAGTCAGTGTTCGTGACGGCGCACAATGTTTCAATTTTTTAAAGTCGCATGTCGGTAAGGAAATTTTAAAATCAACACCATTCATGATTGATGGCAAATTCCTTGGCGATACTGACCTCTTTCCGTTTACCCTTGGATGGGGCATGGCGTCATGCGCATATAACAAACAAAAAGAAAGACCCGAGCTGCCGAAACTCATAATCCCCGAAAGTCTTGATCATCACCTAAAGGCTCAATTTGAAGGTATTTATATCGCAAGAACACTGGTCAACCTGCCTGCCAATCTTTGCGGGCCGCATGAACTCCGGGAATACGCCAGAGATATGGCGGATAAATTTTCAGCCGAACTTACTGTTATCGATGATAAAGAGCTTGAAGACGGTTTTCCTCTCATTCATACCGTCGGCAATTCCAGTAACAGAAAACCCTGTCTTATAGATTTGCGCTGGGGCAATCATGATCATAAAACCGTTACCTTGATTGGAAAGGGAATCGTTTTTGATACTGGCGGACTGGATCTGAAACCTACACGGGCCATGCGTCTGATGAAAAAAGATATGGGTGGAGCCGCACAGGTCATTGGGCTTGCCTGGGCCATTATGCAGGCACAAATTCCGGTGCGCCTTCGTGTATTGATTGCCGTTGCGGAAAATTCCGTTTCCGATCGCGCCATGCGCCCCGGTGATGTCTATAAAAGCCGTATAGGTCATACGGTTGAGATTGGAAATACCGATGCGGAAGGAAGGCTCGCTCTTGCAGATGCGTTATCTTATGCAACCGAGGACGGCTCACCCGATCTGCTTGTCGATTTTGCAACGCTGACAGGCGCATCCACCGCAACTTTGGGAACCCAGATTTCGGCAATGTTTGCAAATCTTGATCATACTGCAAGGAATTTGCAGACCGCGTCTTTTAATGTTGTTGATCCAATGTGTTGGATACCGCTCTGGCAAGATTATAACAAGGAGATTGAGTCGCCCTTCGCCGATCTGAGTAATGACGGCGGCCCTATACTTGCCGCATTGTTTTTAAAGAAGTTTTTACATGGCAATCCGGACTGGGTCCATCTTGATATTCATGCCTGGGAGGAAAAAGGCCGTCCTGAAAATCCAAAAGGCGGGTCGGATCAGGGGTTAAGGGCTTTATTCTCATACATTCGGAAACGTGCGTCCTAAACACGGATAGATCTGATTTTCTGGTAAATGGATTCCGCGAACGCAGATAAACTATCGTCCCGCGCACCCATAACAACAATTACATCTTCTTTTTGTGCATGTCTTTGAATGAAAGGCAGAATATCCGCTCTGAGCGAAAAGAATTTCGCCTGATATCCCCTGTCTTCAAGAGCATGAACTATGTTTTTGGAAGATACCGATTTATCCGCAGTTCCGCCCGCGAAATAGATTTCGGGCATAAGCAGCCAGTCTTCTTTATTCAGTTCCCTTGCAAACGTCTCAATAAGATCTTCATAAACCATTGCTGTGGGGCCATAGCCATGCGGCTGGAACATGACTATCAACCTTTTTCCAAGCTCCCTTAAGGCCTGAAGTGATGCTTTTATCTTCTCCGGATTATGGGCAAAATCATCAATAACAGTAATACGGTTTTCTTTACCTACAATCTGCAAACGCCTTTGCACACCCTGAAAACTTTCCAGTCCCTTGACAATATCATCCATGCCTATTCCTGCCTGGATGCAGGCACCGGCCGCGGCCAGGGCATTATAGACATTATGCCTTCCTATCAATGGCAGCGCGACAGTGCATGTTTTGTGATGATACGACAAAGAAAAAATGGTTGTATTATCCTCAAGCCTGGTGTTTGAAGCATGCAGATCACAGTTATTGCTTTGCATGGATACGGTAAACGGCTTTTTGGAAAGTTTCGGAATGATATGCCGTATTTCCTTATCGTCCACGTTAATCACAATTCCATCCACAGACTTGTTTAGGAAATCAAGAAAGATAGATCTCAATTCTTCCAGAGGTTTATGATCGAGGGAAATATTGTTTAAAACACCGATTTTCGGTTTGAAGTAAGAGATTGAACCGTCACTTTCATCAGTTTCCGCAACAAACCATTTGCTTTTTCCCATGCGGCAATTCCCAAGAGCCGCACGTCCGTCAATATCTTTGAGATAATTGAGCATGACCCCGCCATTGACAATAAAAGGATCTTTTTCCGCAACGTCAAGGATATGGCCGATCATAGCTGTCACTGTTGTTTTTCCGCTTGTACCGGCAACGGCTATACCATTGAATTCATTAAATACGCCCGCCAGAAGCTGCGCTCTTTTTAAGATCGGGATTCCTTTTTTGCGTGCCGCCCGAAGATCCGGAATATGCCCTTCGACCGCGCTGGAAACTATAACGGCCGATACGTCCTCAGTTACACCTGTTCCGTCCTGAAGATGGAGTTCAATTCCAAGACGCCTTAACTTGTTAAATTTATCGGGAAAATCCCCTTTATCGTTTGCCCGGTCAGAACCACTGACATCATAACCCATGAATTTCATCGCGGCTGCCAGGGCACTCATTCCGCTGCCACCAATACCACAAAAGAAAAAACTTTTGTTACTCACAATTCTGACGCCTTTTTTTAATAAGCCAGGGGATGAGGTTTAAAAATCACCGGACACGATTTATTCAGCCGCCTTCACTTGTTCGTGCGAAGGATTTTTAATATCAAATTTTAACATATCATTGCCAAATGTCACGTTAACCTGTGCACCATCGTGTATTTCTCCATTAAGTATTTTTTCAGCCAGTTTATTTTGCAGCTCTGTCTGAATAACTCGCCGCAGGGGTCTTGCCCCGTAAGCAGGGTCATAACCTCTGTTTGCAAGATGCTCCGTTGCCTCCCTGTCAAGATTAATGGAAATATTTCTACCGGCCAGAAGGGCCTGAAGATCACGAATCTGAACCTCTATAATCTCCTGCATCTGCTCCCGGGACAACCGCTCAAATAGAAGTATTTCATCCAGCCTGTTCAGGAATTCCGGGCGGAATGCCGAACGCACGACGCTCATAACCTGTTCCCGGACAATATCAACATCTTCGCCATCTTTCATGTTCACAAGATATTCCGCACCCAGATTGGAAGTCATAATAAGAACCGTATTGCTGAAATCAACTGTTCTGCCCTGCCCGTCCGTCAAACGTCCGTCATCAAGGACCTGAAGCAATATGTTGAAAACATCCTGATGCGCTTTTTCGATTTCATCAAAAAGAATTACCTGATAGGGCCTTCTTCGTATCGCTTCGGTAAGGGCACCGCCCTGTTCATATCCGACATATCCGGGAGGGGCTCCGATCATCCGTGCAACCGAATGTTTCTCCATATATTCCGACATATCAAGACGAACCATAGCCGAATCATCGTCAAAAAGAAATTCTGCCAGGGCTTTTGTAAGCTCGGTTTTGCCAACGCCTGTTGGGCCAAGAAACAAAAACGATCCGATAGGACGGCGCGGATTCTGAAGCCCGGCACGGGATCGCCTGACCGCGTTGGAAACCGCCTTGATGGCCTCATTCTGTCCTACGACCCGCTTGTGTAAATTATCCTCCATTTTCAACAGTTTTTCCCGTTCGCCTTCCAGCATCTTATCCACAGGTATGCCTGTCCATTTACTTACAATCCAGGCGACGTCATCCTCCGTTACTTCCTCCCTTATCATTGAGGTTTCCGAGGGTTTGCCTTCAACCGTCTCAAGCCTGTTTTCAAGATCCGGAATTACGCCGTATTTCAACTCTCCCGCCCTGCTCCAGTTCCCCTCACGCTCGGCCTGTTCAAGCTCCGTACGGGCCTTGTCCAGATCTTCCGCTATTTTCTGGCCACCCTGCAGCTTTTCTTTTTCGGCCTGCCATTGCCCCATCATATCGGCCTGTCTGGCTTCAAGTTCGCTCAACTCTTCCCGGAGTTTTTCAAGACGGTCCTGGGAAGAATTGTCTTTTTCTTTTTTGAGAGCCTCGGATTCGATTTTGAGTTGAACAATTTTTCGATCAATTTCATCAAGGTCTTCTGGTTTGCTGTCCACCTGCATGCGCAGTCTGGACGCCGCCTCATCTATCAGGTCGATTGCCTTGTCAGGTAAGAAGCGGTTTGTGATATAGCGATCGGAAAGGCGGGCAGCCGCAACTATGGCAGAGTCGGTTATTCTGACACCATGATGCAGATCGTATTTTTCCTTAAGCCCCCGAAGGATTGAAATTGTATCCTCCACGGATGGTTCAGCAATATAAACAGGCTGAAAACGACGATCCAGCGCGGCATCTTTTTCAATATTATGACGGTATTCATCAAGTGTGGTCGCACCGACCATATGCAATTCTCCCCGTGCAAGTGCGGGTTTAAGCATATTGCCGGCATCCATTGCGCCTTCGGTTTTTCCGGCCCCGACCAGGGTGTGCAATTCATCCATGAAAACGATGATTTCCCCCGCAGCATTTCCAATTTCCTCAAGAATGGCTTTCAGCCGCTCTTCAAATTCACCGCGATATTTTGCACCGGCCAGCAAAGACCCCATATCCAGGGCCATAATGCGTTTATTTTTCAGCGTTTCCGGAACATCTCCCTTAATAATACGCTGTGCAAGACCTTCCACAATGGCGGTTTTACCAACACCCGGTTCGCCGATTAGTACAGGATTGTTTTTTGTCCGGCGAGAAAGAACCTGGATAGTCCGCCGTATTTCCTCGTCACGCCCGATAACGGGATCAAGCTTTCCGTCCCTTGCAACCTGGGTAAGATCGCGCGCGTATTTTAACAGGGCCTCAAACTGATCTTCGGATGTCGGTGTATCCGCGGTGCGTCCTTTGCGCATTTCGTTAATTGCATTATTAAGAGACTGCGGGGTAACGTTTCCATTTTCGATGATTTCGGAGACAGGCGCAGATCTCTGAAGAATCATTGCCTGCAGCATACGCTCGGCAGTTACAAATTTGTCTCCCGCCTTTTCTGAAACTTTTAAAGCTTCGTCAAAAATTTTCGCAAGGTCTGCGCCAAGCCGTAACTGACCGGCGCCGGACCCTTCCACAACCGGAAACTTGGCCAAAGCCTTGTCAGTTTCTTTCTCGATTTTATCAGTATCACCTCCCGCCAGGTCCAGAACACGCGGCACAATTCCCTGCCTGTCATCCAGCATGGCTTTGAGAATATGTTCAGGTTCCATGGACTGATGCCCGGATCTGAGCGCCAGCGTCTGTGCCGCCTGGATATAGGATTTTGTTTTTTCTGAATACCGGCCGAAATCCATTTGATCTGCCTCCTTTAACGTTTACTAACAAGGTTAGGCATAAATATAATAAATACTGCCGGTTTGTTAAGAGATATTAAAAAGGTTTTCTATCAAAACTTATCAAGCAGCCTTTGAATGTAATCACGCTCATAATCCGGACGGTCCAGATCTCCGGACCGTTCACGCAATATGCGTAAAATTTCCCGTATGTATTTCTCCCTCGCCTGGTCAGGAATTTGAACCGGGCGGCCAAAAAGACCGTTTTGCCCCTCTCTCCCCTGCCTTAAAGGACGTCCCAATGGATCTGTTTGCCCTTGACCCATCTGCATTCCTGTCATTTCTTCCATTCTTTGCTGAAGCTGTTGTGCAAGTTCACTCATCGCATCCTCAAGATGTCTGATGGCATCTTTCTGATTCTCAATAGACGGTTCTCCCTCACCCTGCCCCAGATTATCTTCAGAATTTTTCATTGACCGTTCGGCCTTGCCCATCGACGGCGGTATATCGTTAAGCGCCTCTCCTGTTTCCTTCATGAGATGGCCGAGTATGTAGCGCAGCGATTTCTGCTCTGCGGATTTTTCAGCCAGATCCGCTGAAGTTCCCTGAGATTCCTGATTTCCTTCTTTGCTTTCACGGCTATCAGGGCGGCTATCAGGGCGATTATCCGGAGAAGAATCCTCAGGCTGGTTCTGAGTTCCCGGCCTCTGCGGCGGTGGAGGCATTTCGCCCATTTCCCATTCCCGGGTTCTTTCAGAATCGGGCGAAAGCTGTTGTCCGAAACTGCCGGAACCTGATGCCTGATTATTGGATTTCTCACCGTCCTGTGCCTGCATCTGTTCTGTCAGATTTTCCGTTTGTTCCTTTAGGGTTTTTTGCTTTTTTATAAGTTCCTGCAGCTCGTTCATTCCGGTCATCATCTGTTGCATATCCTGCGGCATCGGGCCGGTTAACTGTGGTGTTAAAGTTTCCATCAGTCTTTGCAGATCAGACAGCAATTCATGCGCTTCCTCTTTCTCGCCGGAGTCCATTCTGTTTTTGAGGGTCTGCATAAACTGCTCCATGACATCTTCATTAAGGGTTTCTTCGAGCATTTGCGGCGATATCATAGGCGGATTATCTTCATCATTGTTCTGCTTGCGCAGTTCGTTACGAAGACTTTTCAAATATTCACCAAGACTTTGTTCAAGCTCAGCCAATTTCTGGTTAAATTCTTCAGGCTGAAGGTTTTCATTGTTCAGACTCCGTTTCATCTCATCGATTTTTTCTTCCAGTGCCCGCATTGCCAGACTGAGGTTGCCGTCTTCAATACGAAGAGCCGTGTCCCAAAGCAGGCGCAGAACTTCGTAGTAACTTTTCATATGCGGATCATAATATAACCGAGAGGCTGCGGACCGGATCGCGAGAAAAACAACAATATCGTTTTCAAATTCATCAGGAAATGAGAGTAATGTCTCGAGTTCGCGCGAAATTTCTTTTCTGGACGAATCCGGTGTCCACGCAAGTTTTTTGCGCAGCTCGATCAGACGCACCGCAACAGGATGTTTGAATTCCCGCTCCGGCAAAACTGTTTCTATCACTTTACTGCGGCCCGTCTGGCCTGTGTGATCTTTTACAGTAAAAACAAATTCAACCGGCAACCCTGCCCATGTATGCGACGTTAGATTGAATATCTGTTCAATTTCAGACTCACCTGCGCCGGTAAAAACGGAACGGTTAATCCGGACAGCGTTTCCGAGCGGCCTATCCTCGATCATAGAAGACAGAACCATATTCATGCCCAGTTCGATAACTCCGTAATCATCCTCAACCTTTAACGAAAAAGACAACGCATTCGAAGCAGTCGTCTCAGGCTCACCAGTCAAGGATATCTCCGGTGGCGTGTCTTTTACAAAGGTATAAGACCAGCTGTGCTCACCAAAAAGGCCATGCTTAACGGATAATATCTGTCCTTCACTGATTGTTCCTTCATAAAGGTAAACATTTTTCCCTATCTGCGGTATGGCAATCGTTTTGTTGCCGTTTTTCAGAGAAGGCTGGAGCCAGCGGCTCAAAACCCTCACTTTAATTTTGCTGCCTTCCGGAATATCAATGGTTTTTTTCTGATCATCCGCTTTGTCAGAACTGAGGTAATAAGGATTGATTTTTGTATATTCCGGCGGTGTAATCCATATTGCGGTCTGCGCCGTTGAAGAAACCGCACCGGATTTGCCGAAAGGCCAGAGACCGTCTGTAATTCGACTTAATCCATCGTGCCCTGCATAAAAACATGCCAGAATAAAAAATAGAAACACACCGGCACGCACAGCATACGGGTCTTTATAGGCCATAAGCGGCTTAACACCCGGCAACTTTAAATCGTCCATCACTTTTTTGTATTTTTTTATCTGGGCTGACCACATCCTGCGCGTTAAAGGATCTTTCGGATTGGAAAGATTGTCATTAATAAGATCAAAAGGCCTGTATTTCAGTCCCGAAGCTTCTTCCAGACGACGCCTAACATCAACGTCAGAAGGAACACTGGCCACATTATAAGATTTCCAGACAATGTATATAAAACCGGCGTAGAAAATAATCTGAAACCCAATCTCCGCTACAAAACCGAGATTTTGCGGAACACCAAACAGCCAAAGGCCGAAAAAGAATAGAACCCAGAATGTAATGTGAACAAGTCCGGGGAAAACCTGTTCATAGAAGCAGATTATGAAGGTAAATAATTTTTTCCAGAATATTTGGCCGGTATTATCCGGTTTTTGATTAAACGCAAACATTCACTAATTTTATCCCATACAGAAATTTCATGCCATGATTTATCAAAATAAGTTTACAAAACAAAACGGCAAGTTTCCTTAATTTCAGTTGTTTTCGATTTCCCGCGTATCAGGTGGGGGATATGTCTTTGGGAAAGTATCTTTATCAACTTCAGGCGGCGCAGAAAGCGTTTGAGGCTTTATCCCGCATGCGGCGAGGAAAACAATAAAAATTAATACTACAGGTTTTTCTAAGAATGCTGGTATTTTCATTATTAATATTTTCAGTATTTTGTGCAGAAAAATCTCTTTATCTTGTCAAAATTATAAAATTGTTTAGCATTAAATTATGCATATCGCATGTCTCATTGCTAAAATAAAATAATGTCATCCTTTAATATCTTGTTTGCAAATGATTGAAACCAAAAGATTGAAACAATAAGACCATGAGTCATACCGTCCTTGAAAATATTGAGATGCGCCTTGAACAAAGGCAACTCGACGCCCTTATTAAACTGCATGCAAGGTATTTAAGCGGCCGCCTGGGTGGACGAAAAGCAGTTCTTAGAAACGTGGACATTTCAAAGCTCAGCCTTCATGGCGAAGATATGCGTCAGATCGATTTCAGCAACTGCAATATGCGCGAAATGGATTTGACCAGTACGAATTTTCAGGAAGCCAAACTTTATTCATGCGATTTAAGCAAAAGCACACTTGTAAACACATCATTTTTTCGCTGCGATTTACGCGGTTCAACACTTGAAGAATGCGATCTCACCGGCGCAAACCTTGATTCAGCGGATATGCGGGAGCTTGCAATTATGTCAGGAGACAAATTTATTCCGGCCCAGCGCGTGAACTTTAAAGGGGCCGATCTGAGCGGCTGCAGAATGTCAGGCGCCATGGCATCAAAAGCCGACTTCACTGACGCCATTCTCGCGCGCTCAAATATGTTTAAGGCAGACCTCAAAAATGCCGTGCTTGCAGGTGCAGATTTATCCGGTGCGCGAATAAAAGGTGCGAATCTGCATGGGGCAGACCTGAAATCGGCCATTCTTATCGGCATTAACAAGGAAGACCTTGCCCAAACCGGTGCAAACGCATTCGAAGCGATTACCGATGATAATATCGGACGCCATATTGAAGAAATGGAAGATAGCTTTGAAGATATGATTGCAACACATTCCAAATGGGTTCAAACCGCAGGGAAAAGCGGAAAACAGCTTGATTTGTCCGGGTATGATCTTCGTTCGCTTGAAAGTCTTAAAAATGAAAAGCTTACTGCGCTTGTTGCGAATAAAGCATGCTTTATCGGCATGAATTTATATAAGGTCGAGTTTCAAAGCGCAAGGCTCGACAATGCGGATTTCAGGCGTTGCAAAATGGATGAGGCCGATTTCAGGGCATCGAGCCTGAAAGGCGCAGTTTTGAATCATGCCTATGTTCGCAATGCCAATTTTAATCCGCTCCTCTTCGGCGAGGAGGGCCCCAATCGTCGCTTTGCACCTTGCGATCTGTCAAACGCACAGCTGCGCTTTACAAATCTTTCGGGATCCTCCATGAAATCTGTATCGTTTGAAAATGCAGATTTATCAAATGCCGATCTCAGTTGCTGTGATCTTCGGGAGGCAAATTTCAGCGGAGCAAAGCTGGATAACGCAAATTTTGAAGGGTCTGCACTGGATGGTGCCGTCTTTGATGAGAAGTACCATGCTTTTTCCAAAGATGCTTTAAGTAAGGCAGAATAGAAATCTACTGAAGTGCTTTAACAACCTCTGGCACAGCTTCAAACAAATCGGCGACAAGTCCATAATCGGCAACCTGGAATATTGGGGCATCTTCGTCTTTATTAATCGCAACGATAACTTTTGAGTCCTTCATTCCCGCAAGGTGTTGTATCGCGCCCGATATCCCGATGGCGACGTAAAGATCAGGCGCAACAACTTTACCAGTTTGCCCGACCTGATAATCGTTGGAAATATATCCGGCATCCACCGCCGCCCTTGATGCGCCGATTGCCGCATTCATACCGTCAGCCAGTTCCTCGATCAGCTTAAAATTCTCCGCAGATCCAACCCCTCTTCCCCCTGAAACAACAATTGATGCGGTTGTCAGTTCAGGGCGTTCGCTTTTCGAAACTTCCTTTTTTATAAACACAGAAGAATTGGCTCCCTGGACAGTTTCAACATCTTTGATTTCAGCTTTCCCTGCACCGGTTTCGGCCGGATCGAAAGCTGTCATCCTGACTGTTATTACTTTTCTGCTATCTTTGCTTTTTACAGTCGCAACGGCGTTCCCGGCATAGATCGGCCTTTCAAAAGTGTGCTCATCAATAATGTTTGTAACTCCTGTAATCTGCTGGACATCAAGCAGTGCCGAAAGCCGGGGCATAACATTTTTTGCAAAAGATCCGTCAGGCGCAATAATCATGTCGTATTCTTCCGCAACCGATTTCAAAACAAGTGCAAAGTTTTCCGCCGAATGATGCTCCATATTATTGTGATCGCAAAGCAGAACCCGGTTTGCCGCGTTTATCGATGCCGCCTCCTCCGCAACATCCCTGCATTCACTCCCGCCAACAAAGTAATCAATGGTGTTGTCACCCGGTACTTTTTGTGCCGCGCTGGTCGCAGACAGAGTTGAAACATTCAAACTTTTATTGTCATGATCACAAACAATCAGTAATTTCATACCCTGTTACCTCCATTAGTGTTAATTCAGGACTGCGCCATAAAGGCAAGCGCAAACAGGATCAGCGCAAGACCCTGCAGCATGACGCGTGCCCGCATCAGTTTATTCCCGTATTTTTTATTAAACTCGCCACCTTTGATCATGCTGAATATTCCAACACCCATTACAGCCAGAACAGCGAGCATTGCCAAAATCATAAGTATAATGAATACGTTAAACATAATTTATTTAATCATTTTTAAGATTTTTTTGAAAACAAAAACTCATAACCGGACCTTGTTTATTTTTGTGCAACCATAAAATAATTTATGCCGAATTCACTCCCGGACAATTCAAAATCATTACTCAGGACATTATAGCGCATACCGGTTATATCTTTGACACTCCCTCCTTTGGCCTGAACCAGACGGGACAGCTCACCCGGCTTAATAAAGCTTTTCCACTGATGTGTCCCACGAGGTATCCACCGCAAAAGATATTCCGCGGCGATTTTTCCAAAAATTAGTGAAGGAAAGGTCCTGTTGATAGTTGAGAAGATAACCAAACCATTGTCTTTACAGCATTTAAAAAGTTTTTCCACAAAAAGATCCACATTGTCTACATGTTCTATAATTTCCAGCGCGCAGACGATATCATAAGGCTCCTCTTTATGATCCAGATCTTCAATCGCCGCAACGCGATACTCTATTTCCAGATTCTGAGGCTGAGCATGGGCTATTGCCGTCTTAATTGCAGTTTCATCGGCATCAATTGCAGTCACAGAGGCCCCCAAACGGGCCAGACTTTCTGCTGTCAAACCTCCTCCGCATCCGACATCAAGCACTCTTATGCCCTCAAATGGCTTGTTACAGTTTTTAATCGCAAAATATTTTTTTATCTGTGTATTCAAGTACTCCATGCGTAACGGCATGATTTTATGCAAGACAGCATGTGGTCCTTCAGGATCCCACCACTGCGCGGAATATCTTGAAAAGATACTGATTTCAGTGTCTTTGAGTGTTGTATTCATTTTCTTATCATTAAAAACAACTTTGGACATATTTTAAGAAAACAAGGTTCAGAAAATTAACTTCCCTGAAGAACCTCGAAAGGCATGCTGATAATCAAAACGCCAATAGCCTCTCCATTATCGTCAATCGTATGCGCAAGTGTAACAACCTTGTCTTTGTTATCTTCGTCGACAAACTCTTCTTTAAGAAGCATGACACCCGCCCCTTTTTCAAACGTTTCAACAAAGACGTCTTCATCTTTATATACGTATTGCGGTGTATTGTGAGTTGAAGCCAGTAAAAAGCTGTTTTGCTCCAGAATTTTGATTGACAAATATTTTCCGCCGGAATCTTCCAGAACTTTTTTCAGATATCTGGAAATCGAATTTTGAAGAGTCAGATCTCTAAAATCTTCAGAATTATAGAGCCAGGCTTCCTCAAGTAATCTGGCATTATTTCTGTAATTAACTTTATCGAAACTTTTGATACTCTTGAGCGTGTCCATGATGATCGGCTTTTTAAGCCACTGACGAATCTCTGTGATCATCATGATCCTTGCCTTCGTTTCGTCCAGGGTGTAAGCAGAGGCACTTGAAAACGAAAGACCTGAAACAAATATGAGCGCAATCGCTGTAAACTTTAATATAAAACGTATCATAAATTCATTATACACGAATTCCGGAAGATTTGCCATGGAACTAAAGATGATGTACGGCTTGCTTTTCAGGCATTTTTTTCTTAAAGAATCATGCTTCATTTAAGGCTTTGAAAGACATGCGCATTGTAATGAAATTTGGCGGGACTTCGGTCGCAGATATTGAAAGGATCGAAATTGCCGCTGATAAAATCAAAAGGGAATATGAGGAGTTCGGCAATCAAATTGCCGTAGTTGTTTCCGCAATGTCGGGCGTTACAAACCAGCTTGTTGACTATTGCGGGCAAGTCAGTCCGCTTTATGATTTGCGGGAATATGACGCGGTCGTCTCAAGCGGTGAACAGGTTACGGCAGGTTTAATGGCCATCGCGCTTCAGAAACGCGGAATATCCGCCCGGTCCTGGCTTGGGTGGCAGATACCAATTGTATGTAGCGAATATCACGGGAAAGCCCGCATTCTTTCAATCGACGAAACTGAAATGATGAAACGCTTCATTGAAGGCGAAATAGCCGTTGTTGCAGGATTTCAGGGAGTATCGAACAGAAAGAGAATATCCACACTCGGCCGCGGCGGCTCTGACACTTCGGCGGTTGCGCTTGCGGCGGCCATAAAGGCTGACCGATGTGATATTTACACCGATGTTGACGGAATTTATACAACAGATCCCAGAATTGTTCAGAAAGCGAGAAAGCTTAAAGAAATCTCGTATGAGGAAATGCTAGAGATTGCATCGCAGGGCGCTAAAGTACTGCAGACCCGATCCGTTGAAATGGGTATGAAAACCAATATGGAATTACAGGTTCTGTCCAGTTTCGGGGACAGGGTTGGAAGTGAAAAACCCGGTACATTTGTAAAAAGAGAGGAAGATGTCGTGGAAAAAGAACTCGTAAGCGGAATCGTGTATTCAAAGAACGAAGCCAAGATAACATTACGTAATGTTCCAGATACCCCGGGCATTGCCGCAAAGGTTTTCGGGCCTTTGGCCGATGCGGGTATCAATGTGGATATGATTGTGCAAAATATATCACCTGATGGAAAAACAACGGATATGACCTTTACAGTCTCCAGCTCGGAACATGATCGTTCTCTTGATATTTTGAAAAAACGTGACGAACTAAGGGGGCTGAATATTGTTTCCGATTCATCAGTCGCAAAAATATCCGTTGTTGGAATCGGAATGAAATCGCATGCGGGCGTTGCCCAGAAAATGTTTCAAACCCTTGCAGACAAAGGCATTAACATTCAGGTTATTTCAACCTCGGAAATAAAAATCAGTGTATTAATTGAAGAAGAGTACACAGAACTTGCAATCAGAACCCTTCATAATGCATATGGACTGGATGAGGCCGCCTAATATGCACTATATTAGATTGTATGAGTGCATCTTTTGAAAAATATACGCGCGGGGATCATTATACAGAATTGTCTGTAGGGGAAATTTTGCGCAGAGCCCGAAAGTATTACGGCAAAACAATTGAAGAAATATCACAAAAACTCAGAATAAGGGTCACGCAATTAAAAGCGCTCGAAGAAGGCAAGCTTGATCAGTTGCCAGGTGAAGTCTATGTGCTTGGCTTTATCAGATCTTATTCGGAATATCTTGGTCTTGATACTGAAAAGATGGTCAAGCTTTATCGTCTTCAATACGGAGAATATGCAAGCCGGCCTGAACTCTCGTTTCCTGCACCGGTTATGGAGAAAAAATCACCTGACAGGATTGTAATCATCATTTCTGTCCTTGCGGCTATAGGCATTATTTATATCTGGCAAAGAGCAAATACGGAAGAACGGCTTTTCACGGAATATGTGCATCCGGTATCTTCTTATTTTGAGAATGTAGCTTCGCTAGGCCATAACAATGAAGGCCAGTTAAATCAATCCGATAATACCGACGTGTCAATCCCCGGAAATTTTGCATCAGCGTTAAATAAAAACAATAATTTACAATTAAATGCCTTACCGTCACCCGCAGGTTTTTCCCTGAATGATAATGCCATCAGTCCTGAAGATTTCTCGCTTGAAACAAATACTCTGGACATTCTTTATGGCACAGAAATGGCACTGGATGGACGTTCTGATTTTAAGAACGGTAAAATTTTAGATGCCCCCGCCTCCGCCAACGAAAATGAAAACCCTGCTTATGAAAACGCAGAGTTGTTTGAAGATGTTTTTAATGAAAATTCAGCCCGGCAGCTTTTCATGAATAACAGGGAAAATGTTAAGGAAACCGGATTAGATGAGGCCGGGGCAGATCAGGAAGACAAGTCTGATCAAAACACGGAAGATGATAATTTGGCAGCCAATACCCAAAAATTAAAAAAACTGCTGAGTGAAAAAGCCTTTCAGAAAAAACCGGATTCCATCGCGAATAATGCCGGAAGAACTGGAACAGGGAACAGATCTGCCCGTATTGAAGGTCATGAAGGCATTATTATCAGGTCCACATCAAGCAGCTGGGTTGAAATTAAGGATTCTGGAGGTAACGAAGTATTTGCACGGGTGTTAAGACCCGGTGACAGATATCTTGTCCCGGCAGACGATAACCTTTATCTTTCTACCGGAAATGCCGGCGGCCTTGAAATTTTTCAGAACAATGAAAGATTGGGTATTTTGGGCAGCCGGGGCGAAATTTTAAGAGGGGTCGAACTTGAAAAAAACAATCTGGTTACCCTGATGAAATGGCAATAAAGCAATTATAAACTTTTAGCGAACCGTATAATGAGCAAGGATCATACATCTGTACGCCCCTGGAGATCGATTGAAAGGCGCCAATGCCGGAAAATTTGGGTTGGCAACGTACCTGTCGGTGGAGATGCCCCGATTACCGTTCAGTCAATGACCAACACCGATACCAGAGACGTCGATGCAACTGTCAAGCAGATTAAGGCCCTGGAAGAGGTCGGAGCGGATATAGTCAGAGTCTCTTGCCCCGACGAAGACTCGAGCACGGCGCTGTCAAAAATTGTAAAGCAGGTGTCAGTACCAATTGTCGCCGATATTCATTTTCACTATAAAAGAGCGATAGAAGCCGCATCAAACGGGGCATCGTGTCTGAGAATAAACCCGGGAAACATCGGTTCCTCTGAACGTGTCAAAAATGTCATCAAAGCAGCGAAGGATAATAATTGCTCAATTCGTATCGGCGTGAATGCCGGCTCCCTGGAAAGAGATCTGCTTGAAAAATATGCCGAGCCCTGCCCTGAGGCTATGGTTGAATCCGCGCTTCGCCACATACAGATTCTGGAGGATAATGATTTTTTCAATTTCAAGATATCCTGTAAGGCTTCTGATGTCTTTCTTGCCGTTGCCGCCTATATGCAGCTTGCTGATTCCTGTGATTACCCCCTGCATCTCGGAATAACGGAAGCCGGAGCCCTGCGGACAGGTACCGTCAAATCCGCAATTGGAATCGGAAACCTTTTGTGGGCCGGGATTGGAGATACGATCCGCGTTTCGCTTTCCGCCGATCCAACGGAGGAAATCAAAGTCGGGTTTGATATTCTTAAATCTCTTGGACTGCGCCATAAAGGGGTTAACGTCATTTCCTGCCCCTCGTGTGCCAGGCAACAATTCGAGGTTATAAAAACCGTAGAGGAGATTGAGGAAAGACTGGCCCATATTTCAACACCGATGACGTTATCAGTAATCGGCTGTGTGGTTAACGGCCCAGGCGAGGCCCTGATGACCGATATCGGATTGACCGGCGGCGGCCGTGGTACACATCAGATCTATCTTGACGGCAAGACATCGCATAGACTTCAGAACGGTGATCAGGGAATTGTGGATCATATTGTGGATTTGGTCGAAAAAAAGGCTGCAGAGATTGAAAAACAAAATGCGAACTCCTTATCGGAACACAACGAGAAAACTGCAACCGGATAGCTGAAAAATGAATCTTGAACCTAAGTTAGCCCCTATAAAGGCGCGCTACAACGAACTTTCTGCGCTTATGGCCGAAGGTAATCTGTCTGGCGAAGACTACGTCAAACTTTCAAAAGAATATGCCGACCTTTCACCCATTGTTGAGACAATAGAAAGATATCAACAGGTGTTGAAAGAACGTGAGGAAGCGGAAGCCATGATTGATGACCCCGAAATGTCTGAAATCGCACGACAGGAAATTTACAGAATCAATGAAGAAATTCCCGCACTTGAACAACAAATAAAACTGGCGCTTATTCCCAAAGACAAGGCCGACAATAAAAACGCAATCGTTGAAATCCGGGCCGGAACCGGTGGAGAAGAAGCCGCCCTGTTCGCACTCGAACTTTTTCAGATGTACCAAGGTTATGTGTCCACAATGGGATGGAAAATGGAAATACTGGAGGCCTCATATAGCGATCTGGGAGGAATTAAAGAGATCGTCGCCTCCGTAACCGGAAATAGCGTATTTTCATACCTGAAATTCGAGTCGGGCGTGCACCGGGTCCAGCGCGTGCCGAAAACGGAATCCGGGGGACGCATACACACATCGGCCGCGACAGTTGCCGTTTTGCCAGAGGCGGAGGATATAGACGTTGAAATCCGTGACAGTGATCTGCGTATCGATACTTTCAGATCTCAGGGAGCCGGGGGGCAGCATGTTAACACCACAGACAGCGCCGTGCGCCTTACACACCATCCAACCGGTGTTGTTGTCAGCATGCAGGACGAAAAATCACAACACAAAAACAAGGCCAAAGCCATGAAAGTTCTCATGTCGCGTATTCTTGACATGGAAAGGCAGAAACAGGCATCCGAAATTGCAAACGAAAGAAAAATGCAAGTCGGATCAGGAGACAGATCGGAACGAATCAGAACATACAATTATCCTCAGGGACGCGTTACAGATCACCGAATAAACCTGACTTTATACAAGCTTGAGGAAATTCTGTCGGGTTCCGCACTGAACGAAATTGTTGAAGCCTTGCAAACGGAGGAAAACGCTAAAAAACTTTCAAACATTGATTCAGTATAAACAGATTATGGATTCTTCTACGTGCCAGAAATAGACGAAGTTTATAAAGTGCTTGTAGATTCAATGAATGAAGCCGGTACGCCATTTGCCGAACGAAATGCAAAATGGCTGCTGAAAGCCCAGGCAGGTATCAATGACGCCACTTTTCTCGCCTGTCCCCAGCATGAAATATCCCAGGACGATTATCTCGCCCTTCAAAACGCGCTGAGACGAATTCTTCACGGTGAGCCTATATCAAGGGTTTTAGGTACACAGGAATTCTGGGGCAAACTCTTTTTTCTTTCTCCCGCCACGCTGGATCCCCGTCCTGAAACCGAAATCATTGTTGAAAAGGTTATCAAAAATTTTTCACATAAAGGAAATGAACCTCTGGATATTCTCGACCTGGGAACCGGGACGGGCTGCATACTGATATCCCTCCTGGATGAATTTCAGAAAAGCTTTGGAGTGGCGGTGGAATTATCTTACGACGCTCTTCATATGGCCTGCCTGAATGCCAGCATTAACGGTGTTGAAGAACGAATCCTTCCTGTATGCGGGTCCTGGGCAGACTCGCTGTCACATAAATTTGATATCATTGTTTGCAATCCGCCTTACATTGCCTCCGGTCAGATAGAATCACTTCCGGGAAATGTCCTTTTTTATGATCCGATTCTGGCTCTTGATGGTGGGCAACACGGCATTCGGGCAATAAAAAAAATAATTTCGCAAATAAAATTTTTGCTTAAAAATGACGGCAAGGCTTTCATTGAAATTGGCATGGGCCAAGTGGATAATGTTTTGCGACTCATTGAAGACATTGACACTTTGGAAGCAGACGTACATCCTGATATGGCAGGAATTCCGCGGGTTGTGGAAATCTCTTGTGGGGATAAATAAAAAAAATATTTGTTGCTTGCTTGATTGTCTTTCACTCCTGAAGATAAGTTAAAATGACTTAAGCGAAATTGTAAATTTGTTGATACACAGGGAGAATCAATTGATTTGTGTTAACAAAGATACAATTTAATGTAGGCACAGTGTACATTATTGATTAAGATTGTACGTATATAAAACAAAGCATAGAGTACGGATAAAAAAATGAAATATGGATCATCCAGCAAAAGATCGAGAAGCCGCGGCGGCAATTCACCAAGCGGTAAAGGTACTCCCGGCAGAAATCGCGTATACGATAGCAACGGGCCGGACGTACGCATTCGCGGAACGGCACATCAAATTGCTGAAAAATACATGAATCTGGCCAAAGATGCCTCTTCTTCGGGCGACAGGGTTATGTCGGAGAATTACATGCAGCACGCAGAGCATTATCAGCGTATAATCGCAGGCTCGACTGAACATGTATTTGACATGTTCGGAAAGGATTCAAGTTTTCCGAAGTCGAACGAGGAATCTAATCAGATTACGTATCCGCAACATGCATATGATCCATCCGTATCAAGTGATAAAAATACCAAAAGTAATAAAGATAACGAAAAAACAACGGAAAATAGCGGCAAGCATCTGGAAAAAGAAATTGCAGACTGATCTGACCCAGGCCGGAAATTCTTAATTCGAAAGCTTTTAAATTTTTTACAGGGATAGTTTAATACTCTGAAAACTTAAGGGTAATTTTATCCAGCTGCAGAGAAACATCCTGAAGTGTGGTAGCATATTCCACAGTTTCCTCTCCCTTTAGAATAGTGGATTTTGTAATACCCTTGACCTGATTTATTAAATTTCCCTGATCATCGAGAAGGAGTGCATTAATTTGCGGCATAAAACGCCTGTCAGAAGCCAGATTAATAATGTTGTAAGATATTTTTATATCATTTTGCTCATTTCCGGAGGCGGCAGCTTCAGATCTGATATTTTCAATCACAACATCTTGCGTTGTGAACAGGTCATGGGAAGCCCATAAATTCTTGTAAAAAATTATTGTTTTCGGCCATACGGAAACCATTCTAGCCGGAAAATAAACAAACACGGCAGCCAGAAGAAAAAATATACAAAACGCAACACCTGCCGCCGCCAGTCTTTCTTTGAAAGATGATATCAAAGAAAGCCTTTTAATAATTGAAACAGATATATTTTTTTTGCTTTTCCAGCGTCTTGATTCCTTGTCTTCACGCAGGGGTTTTATAATTTCCGGTATCGGCTCCTCAGAATGATCATTGCCCACACTACCATCGACATCGTTAAATTCGTCTGCTTCGGAAATATCCGAGATATCTTTGTTACTATTTTCATTGTTACTATTTTCATTCGTTTCAAAATCCCCGGTTTCTTCACTGGAAAAAAGTTTATCATGCGTATAAAACCATACGTATGCACATGCCCCGCACTTAAGCGTACGGCCTTTTGATCCAATAAGGCTTTCATCAGCTATAAATCTGGTCTTGCATTCGGGACAAGTGACAATCATTAAATATCAATACTTTTGTAAATGGCTGTTTTCAATACATGGTACACAAGATTATTCTATTGAAAATAAATGAGGTTTCCTAGAACAATGTATAAATGCCATGGTTTGGAAATAAATTTTGTCGAAAAGATCAATGCGTAAAAACATAGTTTACATTCTGACACTTGCTTTTTTATCCTTTGTGCCAGACGCATTTGCGGACGGCGCAGATGGTAATTGCTACGATGATAACGCCTGTATTTCAAGTCTTCTGGAGGAAACTCTGGAAAATCTTGAAAACAAATCATGGAGGGACCAGGGATACAGAGATCTTGCAGAAATGTATGTTTTACAAAACAGGCCAGGCGAAGCCTTAAATGCAATCGCCAAGATAAATAATCCTGACACACGTGCAATGGCAATCCGGAAATCTGCGACGGCAGTTTCTGAAATTGAAGTCACGGATCCTGAAAAAACAATAATGTTTGAAATGTTTGAACAGGCATCAAAAGCCATTCAGCACCACCCCTCAATGGAAATCGCACTTACATACCTTTCAATCGCGATGGCAGAGGCCGGACTGTTTGAAGAGGCCGTAAACGCGGTCCCGGATATAACCAATGTTTCCTTGCGCAACAAAGCCTATGCCGAAATTGCCGAAGTTCAGGCAAGACATAAAAACGGAACTCTGGCCATCCAGAACATAAAGAAAATTGAGACCGAGTCCTTTCGTAATCAGGCCGCAAAACGGGTTGCAGGTGTCCTGGCAGAGCACAATGACTTTAAAAGCGCTGTTCAAATTACTGAAATTATTTCAAATTCCGCACATAAAGCCGCAGCGCTTCAGGGTATTCTCGGCCTCAGAATTCAAAAGAATAAAGGTGAAAAGTGATTAAGTTTGAATATGTAGGCCTGCGCTATGGTGTCGGCCCCGAAATTTTAAGTGATATAAATTTTGAGCTGGACTCCGGATCATTCCATTTTCTTATTGGACCAAGCGGCGCAGGAAAGACATCCCTGATGAGTCTTTTGTATCTTGGCCTGAAACCCACCCGCGGTCAGATAACCATGTTTAACAGTAATATCGGTCAGTTATCCCGGCACGAGCTGGTTGATATCCGGAAAAGAATAGGCATTATTTTCCAGGATTTCCGGCTTCTGCCGCATTTGTCGGCTTTTGAAAACGTTGCACTGCCTTTAAGGATAATCGGCAAACCGGACAAGGAGATAAAAAACAATGTCCGCGAGCTTTTACAATGGGTGGGACTGGGTGATCATATGCATGTCCTGCCGAGCACTTTATCTGGCGGACAACAGCAAAGAATTGCCATCGCCCGCGCCATAATAACCAGGCCACGGCTTCTTCTCGCTGACGAGCCAACAGGAAACCTGGACGATGCAATCGGCCTCAGGCTCATGAACCTTTTCGACCAGTTAAACCGGATGGGAACGACAATTGTGATTGCAACACACAACCTCAAGCTCGTTGAAAAATACAAATTTCCATGTATGGTTCTGGACAATGGTCGCTTAACAATCGAAGCGCATGACAGTCAGGCCGTAAGAAATACGTTTCAGTTTACCTGAGGACACCGGCTTGAGACGCTTCCTCCATGTAAAAATTTAAAGGAAATGATGGGATCAGGAAAAACAAATCAGGGATATGACATTCCGCTTAATAAGGATACCGGTTCAGGTTTCCTTATACTGCTTATCGCATTTATGACGTTTCTGAGTATTCTTGCACTCAGTATCGGCCTGATCGTCAATCAGGTAACAGAACGATGGATAACCGGATTAACAGGAAAAGTGACAATTGAAATTCCTGCGGAGGCGCCGGACGGTACACTGATGAATACATCACAAACGTCCCGGGTTGCGGAAAAAATCGTTGATAAACTTAAAAATCAAAACGGAATCAAAACTATCAGGGCCCTGGAAAAAACAGAAATCGTGGACCTTATATCCCCTTGGCTCGGCACCAACATGGAATATGCCGACTTACCCCTGCCAGGTCTGATCGAAATAACAATAGATGATACGTCTGAAACTGTAATTGCAGAGCTTGAGGAAACGGCAAAGACAGTTCATGATAACATTAAAATCAATAATCACCGCAAATGGTTAACTGATTTTCTTAATTTTACGCTTGGAATAAAAATTTTTACATTTCTTATAATATTCACAATCTTTGCGATAACGGCATTATGTGTTGGGGGGGCCGTGCGATCAAGAATGGCAATCCATAAAGACGAACTGAAACTTTTACATTTGATGGGCGCAAGCGATAATTACATCATGCGACAATTTCAGCGGCATACATTCTGGCTGGCACTAAAGGGTGTATTCAGCGGGTTTGCTCTTGGGTACGGATTTTACGCTTTGATTATATTCGTTTCAAAAAACCTGAACTTCGCTTTTATGCCCGATTATGAGATATCTGTTATTCAAAATATTTTAATTGCCTTTATGCCGGTTATAATCTGCGCTATTGCTGTATATGCATCAAAGAAAACAACTTTCAGAGAACTTTCGCGTATGCCATGAACATACGTTTTGAGAACCGGAATGGAAAAATTTAATCAACTCATATGCCAGATCAATCGTACCCGATGACCCGATTTTTTATGTTTTTGGTATTGCTTTTTCCTTTATGCTGGGCGGCCGGATATGTTGCGTTCGGCAGTTATGTAAGTCTGGTCAACGCCCCCGCCAGCATTGAGAAAACTGACGTTATCGTAACTCTTACAGGTGATAACAATCGTTTGAGAGAAGCCTTGCAGCTTTTCAGTAACGGCAAAGCCGACAGGGTATTCATAACCGGAGCAAATGACTCAAGCAGTTACAGGAAAATAATTTCCGGAAACGGATTCGACGTGAAGGACAGCAAATTTGCCTGTTGTGTGGATATTGGATATTACGCCATAAATACGCAGGGAAATGCACTTGAAACAAGTTTATGGCTCAGTGAGAGTGGAGTGAATGTTAAGTCAATAAGGCTTGTAACATCCGATTATCATATTTTGAGAGCATGGCTCGAATTTTTGATTTTGCCTGATACCATAAAACTGACTTTACATCCTGTAAAATCTGAAAGGCTAAAAAAAATGCCTTTTATATTTACTGACAATTTGGTTTTTCATGAATATAACAAATTGCTCGTAACCGCATTTAAGATTTTGATTACACCCCAGCCTTTTCAAATTTCAATGTCTGAAGATAAAAAACCCCTGCAAAAGCTTGTCAGATAATTCCAGGAATATGATGCTTTATCTTCGTTCATTCCTGTTTAACACGTTATTTTACGGATGCACGGCAATTGCCTGTATTGTTCTTTTGCCCTCACTTGTGCTCCCGAAAAAGCAATTTTTAAAGCTTCTGCGGGTTTATTTTTACGCCCTTTCCTTTCTTGAACACAGAGTTGCAGGCATTAATTACAAAGTTCTGGGCACGGAAAACATACCGAATGAGGGGGCATTTATAGTCGCCGCCAAACATTACTCAACCTATGAAACGATGAAGCTTTTCCTTTTATTTAATGATCCTGCGATCATTTTGAAAAAGGAACTTTTAAACATTCCGTTCTGGGGCTGGTACGCCCGGAAATCAGATACGATTGCGATTGACAGAAAAAACCGGGATACCGCCATGCAGTCCATTCTTGAAGGTACTGAAAAAGTTAAAAATCAGGGCCGTCCGATTATAATTTTCCCGCAAGGAACCCGTGTAAGACCGGATCAAACACCGACAGAAAAACCCTACAAATCGGGTGTTGCCCATATGGCATTGTCTTCAGGACTTCCTGTTATCCCTCTCGCATTGAACAGCGGCGCATGCTGGCCCCGCAAATCCTTTCTTAAATATCCCGGAACTGTAACGTTCAAGTTTCTTTCCCCAATCGACACAAATAAGATCAAGAATAAGGAAGAACTTATGCATAAAATTGAAACAGTGCTGGAAACAGAATCAGATGCTCTGATAAAATCAGTTACTAAACAAAACTAATTGATCACCTTGCAGGTATATGCAGCCTAAAACCTTGAAATCCTTGGGTATCGGCGTTTTGAACGGATTTATTTTCGCCGTTATCATTCTTATATGTGCCTATAACGTATACTGGTATTATGTCGCCGATACGCTTCGTAAAAACAGTATAGAAACCGTCAATACTCTGGCCGGCCACGGCGTGATCTTTAACGCCTATCCACAGGTGAAAGGCTATCCCTTTCTGCCCTATGTAACATATAGTGGTGATATCCGCACAGCCGCCGGAACGGTCAACATTCCCTCATTACGGCTGAACATACTTTTGCCATTGCGCTATTTCGAGATTATTTTGCCCGAAGGTTTTGCCGTAAACGAGCCATGGTTGCAAACCGCAATACAATTCGACACGCTATACGCCAAAGGCAAGTTGCCGGACAGCTTTCCTTCAGATTTATCGAGCCGGGCAATCATGCAATGGCGCGAGAAAAGCCGGGATGCGCTTGAAATCAGATCTTTAAATATCCAAAAAGATGTCTTTTCTTTTCAGGCAACCGGCTACTTTACACTGGACGCCAATTTACAACCAGCCGGAATACTGAAAACGAAAACCAGTGGTCATCAAAGTTTTATTAGAAATATACGCCGTCAGGGCCTGTTGCCCGATCCTCTTGGCAGCATTATTCAGGTATCTCTTGCCAGTCTTTCAACACAGGATAATGTAACCGGGCTTAGTAACCTGGTGCTTCCTGTCAGGATTGAGTACAATTCAATTTTTCTCGGATCTCTTAAGGTCGGGAATTTTAAGCCGGTTGCATGGGATATTTTTGCATCCGCACCCGGCGGAGGAGATTTTTAATAAATCAGAGATGCTGCCCCAAAGCGATTAAGCCTTCTCTTATTTTGCGGCTATCGTTCATAATATTCCACAATGTTTTTCCATCTTCCTCTAACAGTGCATTTTCAAGCAATGAAAGATCACTTTTAAATCGTTGTAAGACATCAAGAATCTCAGTTTTGTTATCCAGAAAAATATCAAGCCACATATCGGGATTTTCCGATGCTATTCTTGTAAAGTCCCTAAAACCGCTTGCGGAATACTGCATAACCTCTCTTCTTAAATCTTCCCTGAGGTTATTGGCGGTATTCACAATTGCAAATGCAATCATATGAGGTAAGTGAGACGTAATTCCCAGTATTTTGTCGTGATGGGACACATCCATAATCTCAACTTTTGAACCGCTCGCCTCCCAGAAAGCCGTAACCTTCTCAATTGCGCCAATACTTGCGTTTTCATGGGGAGTCAGAATACACCAGCGGTTTTCGAACAGTTCCGCAAACCCGGACTCGGGTCCGGAATTTTCAGTGCCGGCCACCGGATGTCCGGGAATGATTTGCGCCCCCCTTTTACCAAGGTTTTTTACCTTTTCAAAAACGGGTCCTTTTACAGATCCCGCATCCGTCAGAACGGCCTCCGGCATAAGATGCGGCAGGCACTTTTCAATGACACGGGGTATCGACCGGACAGGAATCGCAATTAAGACAAAATCCGAATCTTTTACACCTTCAACTACACTTTGTGTGATTTCATCGGCAAGACCGAGTTTGTGAACAGTATTGCAGACTTCTGCGTCCTGATCGATTGCGACGATCCTCTCCGCAATTTTGTTTTTGCGGATGACCCTTGCAAGAGAAGAACCAATCAGCCCCATTCCGATCAAAGCAATTTTTTTGAACATAAAAACCTTAATGAAATTGCACACGCATTATCAAAACGGTATAAAAAGTAAATGTAAAGGGATATATCTTTCTTATGTCTTCACAAACAATTTATAAACCAAAACAGGTTAGCGGGTTTCATGAATGGCTTCCGGAATACCGTGACATTGAAAAACAGTGGCTGGCTCATATTGCTGGAGTATTCGAATCGTACGGGTTCGTAAACATTGAAACCCCCGCCGCCGAAGAGCTTGATGTTCTGCTTTCAAAAGGTGAGATCGATAAGGAAATTTATACTCTTACCCGGCTTCATGCGGACGACAAGGATGAACAATCCGGCAGGCTGGGTCTGAGATTCGATCAGACAGTTCCCCTCGCCCGCTATGTCGGTCAGCATTTCAACGCGCTCGATTTTCCTTTCAAACGGTACCAGATACAAAAAGTCTGGCGCGGGGAACGTCCGCAGCTTGGACGCAGCCGCGAATTTTATCAGTGCGATATAGACGTGATTAACGCAGAGCATCTGCCTCTTCATTTTGATGCGGAAATGCCGGAAGTTGTTTACCAGGCCCTAAACGGCCTTGGGCTCGGCCAGATACAGATACGAATCAGTAACCGGAAAATACTTCTTGGCTATCTTGAAGCGCACGGCGTGCAGAACACCGTACAGGTCACACGTACTGTGGATAAAATGGAAAAGCTTGGAAAATCTGAAATCCTTAATATTTTAAGAGACGATCTAAAGTTATCCACAGACTTATCCTCAGGCCTCATTGATCTCATAGAAACCAAAGACCTGTCTTCCGTACACCCTGAGAACAAACAAATGGAAGAAGGCTTGTCCGAGTTACAATTTGTACTCGAAAATCTCTCTCACCTGCCCGAGCATGTTGTAAGTCCGGATCTTTCGATTGTCAGAGGTCTTGATTATTACACCGGTACTGTGTATGAAACCCGTCTTCTTGATATTCCGGAATTTACAGGCAGCATTTGTTCCGGCGGCCGTTATGACGATCTTGCGGGACGATTTATAGCGCGAAATCTTCCAGGCGTGGGAATTTCAATCGGTTTTACTCGTCTTTTTAATGTCCTTTATCATAATGGATACATTCATCCTGGCCGGAAGGTTCCGACAGATATTCTGATTGCCCTGCCTTCTGAGGAAGACAGAAAACAGGCCCGTGAAACGGCAGTGATATTAAGAAACCGAGGATTGAGCGTTGAAATCTTCCATATGCCGCAAAAAATGAAAAAACAGCTGTCATACGCAGAAAAAAAAGGAATTCCTTATGTCTGGTTTCTGCCTGATGGGGACAGGACGGCACATGAAGTCAAGAATATGACCACAAAAATGCAGAGCCCGGCCGCACCGGACACTTTTTTTCCGGATCAGAAAAGACCGGACATTGACATATCGGGTTCATAATGTTTACCGCCCTACCCTGCACATGCTTGGCATCCTTACAGATAAAAGCGCTGTTTTGCCGGCCGGTTCTGCTTATCCTAATACAAATATTCTTCATATTTTGTTTCACGCCGGCACTTGCACAGGACCCAGTTCCTGAGCAAAACCAGGAAAACGAAGAAATCAATATCTTTCCCAGAGTTTGCGATTTCAAAATGGATTTCCCTGAAGAGCCGCTTTATGAAATAAACTGCAAGGAACCGGGCGCACGGGACGAAAACGGATCAAGGCAATGTTTTGAGGAAATTTCTTTTGTTAAGGTATTTTTCGGGACTGCCATCCTTGAAATCTCTGCAGTCTGTCGCCCTACGGACACGGAAAATTATCAGCGTTACAGCCCGGAAGTGATGAAATCCACACTGGAAATGATGGTGGATGAAGATAAATTTAACGACTTTAATGTCGTTGCCAATGAGACAGACAATTATAAAAACGCTGCCCTTTCCGGCATAACCAATCAGAACGGCGAGTATCAGATTGTTATGATGAATTTATGGGTGAGTCCGAATTCCCTCATGAACATAGAAGGCGTTATTAAAGGAAATTCAAATGAAAATGTAGATCGAATGTTCAGTCGTATTATGCGAAGCATACGTTTTGAGCCTAACAGGAAGGGTAATAATACGGCTAGTCCTCCTTCTTCCGGAGTTCCCGCCGCCAGTGAATGATTTCAGTTGCCGCCAGTGCCGCTTCATACCCCTTGTTGGCTTTATCGTTTCCTGATCTGTTTTTAAGCTGGCCAACCGAAAAACACGGAATAACTTCGTTGATAACAGGAATATCGTAATCCAGGGAAACACGGGTCAGCCCATCAAAACAGGATTGGGACACCATCTCAAAATGTAAAGTTTCCCCTTTTAACAAAGCTCCAAAGCAAATAATCGCGTCAAGATCATTTTTGTTATTGCGGCTTTCTTTTACGAGTACCTGCGCGCAGTATGGCAATTCCAGCGCGCCCGGAACCTGATGAACTTCAAGATCCTCAACACCCGCCTTATGCAACACCTCCCCGCAGGCCATTACCATATTCACAGTAATTTCTGCATGCCACCTTGCATGAAGTATGGCAATCCGGGCCTCTTTGATTGTCTTTACCCCGTCTGTATCATATGTCGTTTCCATGGACATATTTGTAAATGCATACGTTTTTCCGGGCAAGACGGAAATATAAAATTCGACTCACAATCACTAGACACTATGGTCACAAGACAGAAATATAAATAATAATGCCAACAAAATCGGTTAACATAAGACATCAACATCGATGGTATGACATTACAGGCAAAGCACGGGCCTTATTGGAGCCTTATTAGGCTAAGAATTTATTTTCTTAGTGAGGGATAGCAAAAGAGAATCTCTTTTTTGCCAAGGCCTTATTTTGGACCATGTTAAAAAGCGGCCGCGCAGAGTGTCATACCCATCATTCTGCCCAAGAAAAGCCGGAAAGAACAACTTTCCTACACCTTAAACGATGGCGGGGGGATCGCAACACTTTACCCCAACAACAGTCACTCTTTCCTCACCGCCACCCATATCAGATGCATCGCTCTCTGGATTGCTCTCTGGTGGTTACGGAATTTAAGAATTTAGGTCAAAACTCTTGAGACGATCAACCGCGCGTTATGTTTCATGCTCATGAGCCATATTAAAGAGGGGATTTATAACTCTTTCTATATAGCTTTTAGGTAGCCCTTGCTCGTTCGCACCTTGCCATATTTTTTGCGCATACGATAAGCGAGGAGCAAAAGGATATCCACTTTGAGCGACAGCAACATGCGCGTATAATGGCGCATTAATACCTTTGAAATTCATTTCGTCCAATTTTTGTCTTATATATTCACCTTTATGAACGTGCTCATAATGATCGAGTATTTTTAAATCTTCCATTGTAATATTGTAAATAACACCGTGAACTTCATCATCAGCTTTGGGAATAATCCCAGCTACACCCCCAAGGTAATCATCGTCATAACGTGCCATTGAAAAAGCAAACCCTTTGATGGCGTGATTGGCTACCTTCTTTGCAGAAGGGCAGCGCTGGATCATTTGTGAAAAAAGAAGATTGCTACCATAAGTAAAAATCAGCACCATAAAACTCTAATATTCTTATTCTATAAATAGGCCAAGATTTTGTTTTTATAATAAAAATATATTACTTCTACTTAACTTTATATTCCAGAGAAAGAAAAATATAAGTGTACTATGTTAATGAAAAAGGTTAACAATAGTCATTCGCGTAGATGATACGATATTATGCAAGGTTCATGGTTCTCTGGATTTCTATCTCTTGGCTATACCATCAAATCATCTTGTTTAAATAAGCACTTCTGCGCTCATATTTATCCTTTTACTGATATTCATTTTTCGGGATTTTAATAACAGAGATATATCAGCTGCTTTCATTAAGGGAGGGCCCGGACGCAAAACTTTTGATGCGTTCAATCATGGCATAAAATCCATTCCTGCGATTTGGCGATAGATGCTCCTCAAGTTTCAAATCCTCAAAAAGCGGCTCAAGGTCTGTTTGCCTGATTTCATCAGGAGTTTTATCCTGATAAATTGCAAACAAAACGGCAATTAATCCTTTTACAATGAATGCATCGCTGTCCGCCACAAAATGAAGAATGGTTTTCCCGTCCTTTTGACGGGTTTCGGGAATCATCCATACCTGGGATATACAGCCGTTAACTTTGGTTGCCGGGGTTTTCAGTGCCTCATCCATAGGTTCCAAATGCTTTCCCAGATCGATGATATACTTGTATCGGTCTTCCCAGTCATCAAGAAGATCAAACGTTTCTTTAATTTCCTGCAAATCGGCCATTGTTTTTAAAAAAGCAGTTATTTATGATTTTCTTAAGATTCTGACAATATACTTCAGTTTTGAAATGGCAACGGACAAGACTTGTTTTTTAGGATATTGGTGCAAACATTATTTATAAGGCTTGCAAGCATCTGTTTCAGTTGGCAGATTAATATAACATAAAGTACAACAAAAAGTTATCTACTCATGAGCAAATCCGGAAATAACGATGGTAAAAACACAACGCTTTACTGCTCCTTCTGCGGCAAAAGTCAGCATGAGGTAAGAAAGCTTATTGCAGGACCCAATGTGTTTATCTGCAATGAATGTGTCGAGCTTTGTACAGACATAATTCGCGAAGAAGACAAAAACCAGCTTGTAAGGTCCGGTGGAAGCGTGCCGACGCCCAAGGAAATTCATTCGGTACTTGAAGACTACGTCATCGGGCAAAGTGCCGCGAAGAAGGTTCTCTCTGTCGCCGTTCATAACCATTACAAGCGCCTGGAACATTCCCAGCAGAACAGCGAGATTGAACTTTCAAAATCCAATATCCTTCTAATCGGCCCGACAGGCTGCGGTAAAACACTTTTGGCCCAGACACTGGCGCGTATACTTGATGTACCCTTCACCATGGCAGACGCAACCACTCTTACAGAAGCGGGTTACGTCGGTGAAGATGTTGAAAATATTGTCCTGAAACTTCTTCAATCCTCCGAATATAATGTTGAACGGGCTCAACGCGGTATCGTCTACATTGACGAAATCGATAAAATCAGCAGAAAATCAGACAATCCCTCTATCACACGGGATGTCTCCGGAGAAGGCGTACAGCAGGCTCTTCTCAAACTCATGGAAGGTACGGTTGCCAGCATACCGCCTCAAGGTGGACGCAAACACCCGCAGCAGGAGTTTTTGCAGGTCGATACAAGCAATATTCTTTTTATATGTGGAGGAGCCTTTGCCGGTCTGGAAAAAATTATTGCAGACAGGGGGCGCGGCACAACAATCGGTTTTGGCGCGGACGTACGTTCGGCGGAAGAAAAGAAAACCGGGGAGCATCTTAAGTCGCTGGAGCCGGAAGACCTTCTGAAATACGGCCTTATTCCCGAGTTTGTGGGCCGTCTGCCGGTTATTGCCACCCTTGAGGATCTTGATGAGGATGCGTTGGTTAAGATTCTCACAGAACCTAAAAACGCCCTGGTAAAACAATACCAGCAGCTTTTCAAAATGGAGGGCGTGGAACTTAAATTCCAGGATCAGGCCCTTATTAAAATTGCCCAAAAAGCCATTGAAAGACAGACAGGCGCACGGGGCCTGAGATCAATAATGGAAAACTTCTTGCTGGAAACAATGTTTGAGCTGCCAGGTCTTGAGGATGTTGGGGAAGTCGTTATAACGGATGAATCGATAGATGCCGGAAAGCCTGTAATCGTTTATTCTGATAAAAGGTCTCAGGACAAGGCGGAAAAACAGAAAAAGAAAGAGGAAGCCACGGCCGCAAACTAGCCTGCGGTTGTATTTGACGGTTTGTCCCCTGTTTTAAAAACATAATGCGGAAATCCTGCCGCATAAATCGCCACGGTGATACAGAGGGCAAAAATCTTTGCCAGGTACGCATTTACAAAAAACCCGGAAATATTGAGAACCAGAAAACTTGCAATAAGTGCAGTACCGATGATTTTGGCAAACCTCCACATCTCGCGCTTCATGGATTTATGACCGGAAACATTTCCAAAAGTCCAGTATTTGTGAATCAGGAAGAGGTAGAGTGCGCCACAACAGAAAGAAACAATATGTGCCAGAAATTCATTAATCCCGAAAAATAAGATCAGAACAAAATAAACCAGGCCATCAGTAAATATGTTCCCAAGATACGCAACAAGCGTACGCAGAATATATTTTCGGGAAACGACAAAGTTATAAAACCGTTTAAGAAACGGAAAACACCTGACAATAAAAACGTGGACCCTGTAAAAATTCATTATTTATTCCAGTAACAGGTTTTCCGCATCGAGAACCGTATTGGCCTCATAAGCGAGTTTATCGTACCTGATTCTCGAGATTCTTGGAAAGCGCATGGCAAGTCCTGATTTGTGGCGTTTAGAACGATGTATCGAATCGAAAGCGATTTCCAGAACGCATTCCTTTTTAACTTCTCTGACCGGTCCGTAAGTCGCAATTGTGTTATTGCGCACCCATTTATCGAGTGCACGCAACTCCTGATCGGTAAACCCGAAATAGGCCTTGCCGACAGGTACAAGCTCCCGCGCACCATTTTCATCGGTTCGCCAGCATCCGAATGTGAAATCCGAATAATAGGAGGAGCGTTTTCCGTGCCCTCTTTGCGCATACATCATGACACAATCCAGTGTCGGCGGCGTTCTTTTCCATTTATACCACGGGCCTTTTGGCCTGCCCGGCACATAAAGACTGTCTTTACGCTTGATCATAACCCCTTCTACATGGAGATGCCCCGGCACTTCCCGGATCTTTTCTTTTTTCTCCTTCAAATCTTTCCAGTGGCGGAATTCCACAAGAGGAGATAAAGAGAGGCGCGGATACTGTCTGTTGTTTTCCATCCAGGATTCAAGAATTTGTCGCCTCTCAAGGAAAGGAACGGTTCTCGTGTCAGTCCGCCCGCTTAAAAGAATATCGTAAACTTTCAGATAGGCAGGGGATTCCGTCAAAAGCTTTTTGGATACTGTTTTTCTGTTAAGCCTTTGCTGAAGACTGTTGAAAGACTGGACCTCATTATTTTGCATGACCACAAGCTCGCCATCCAGAACGCTTTCAAATTCAATACCGTGCAAAAGATCTGGAAATGTTGCCGAAATATCCTCGCCTGTCCTAGAATAAAGTCTGGTGGCTCCGTTAACTGAGACAAGCTGCACTCTTATACCGTCCCATTTCCATTCAGCCAGAAAATCACCAGGATCAAGATTTTCCAATGTCGCGTCTTCAAACGGAGTGGCAAGCATTAGCGGCCTGAAATAAGGCTTGTCATGAATCGCCGGTTTTTGAAGGATATTATCAAGCCATCCGAACATATCCACATATGGCGGATCCAGAGTATGCCAGACTTCCTCAATATCTTCCACAGACTTATCACCATATTCGGCAAGAGCCACTTTACAAAGTCTTTCAGATACACCGACACGCAAACCGCCGCCTGTTAACTTGATGAGGGCAAATCTTTCCTTAATTCCGAAAATATCCAGATAGTCAGCGAAAAGCGCGATAGCCTGTTTTTTTGAAGCTGAGTTCAGCGTATGAATAACCGTTCCAAGATCGGGATTATCCGGGACATGCCCGGGCGTTTCATCGTCCTTATCCGGCCATATAAGAGAAACAGTCTCTGCAAGATCCCCGACATAATCATAGGAATATTCAAAAAGAACGGGATCCAGTCTGTTTTTCGCCATATCTTTAACCGCAGAGGACTTGATGTGAATGAGATCAAGGGCGCCCGTCAGGGCAGCCAGCGCCCATCCGCGTTCCGGATCCGGTGTCACTTCGAAATACTCTTTCAAAACTCTTATCTTGCCATTCCGCGAAGGCATAAAAACCAGCTTCTCAAGAAGTGATGCAAATTCTCTCATGGTTTATACATCTTCATTTTCATCACCATATCCAATCAGCGAAAGCGGCAGTGCTTCAAGTCCCCGTTTGCGGCACCAGTGAACAAGTGCCTCTTCACGGCCGTGCGTTACCCATATCTCCCTGGCGTTGGTTTCCAGAATAGTACGGGTTAAATCATCCCAATCCGCATGATCGGATATAATCATCGGTAATTCTATCCCTCTCTGCTTGGCGCGTTGCCTGATGCGCATCCAGCCCGAAGCCATGCAGAGAACGGCGTCTTTAAACCGCCTTGCCCATAATGACTGTATTGCGGAAGGCGGGGCCAATATAACCGCGCCTGCATAATCCTGACTGCGGGTGTTTTTCTGTCTTTCGTCGTAAGGTAAACGCACGTCACCAAGGTCAATGCCCTGCGTCTGATAATATTCAATGAGTTTATGAAGGGCGCCGTGAATGAATATGGTCTTGTCGTATCCGTCCAGTCTGATTTCCTTCAAAACCCGCTGCGCCTTGCCAAGAGCATAACATCCGATCAAATGCGCCCTGTCGGTAAATGTTTTTAGAGAGTCCGTTAATTTTTGAATTTCCACGCTGACGTCCGGATGCCGGAAGACAGGCAAACCGAACGTAGCCTCGGTGATAAATATATCACACAGAACGAGCTCAAAAGCGCTACATGTCGCATCGCCCTGCCTTTTGTAATCGCCGGAAAAGACAATTCTCTCCCCTTTATATTCAAGCAGAATCTGGGCACTTCCCAAAACGTGACCGGCCGGGAAAAATGTTACATCCACATCCCTGATTTTTATTTTTTTTCCTGTTTCCGCAATCTGGCTTTGCCTTTTTATGGCTTCATGACCGTAACGCAGGCGCATGATGTCCAGAGTCTGTGATGTTGAGAGAACATAATCATGCCCTGCCCTTGCATGATCGGCGTGCCCGTGAGAAATGAGCGCATAGTCCACCGGGCGGTAAGGATCAATATAAAAATCGCCCGGCAGGCAATATAATCCTTTATCCGTATTTGTCAGCCAGGTATTGCCTTTTGTTTTTTTTGACATTTTTTCCTCGTATAAGACTTTTGACCCTGGATCCGGACTGAAAACACATCCGCTTGTGCAATAATGCAGTTATAATGCAGCGACCACTTGAACAGATATGTAATTTCCATTTTAATAATTTTATAGAACATAACAAATACAGGTACCGGTTCAGGCTATGACAGAAGCTTCAGTAAAAAAATTACAAAATGAAATTCCTGACAGAAAATTCCGCCTTATAACACGAAGTGATATGGACGGTCTTGTCAGTGCCGTTCTGCTTAAAGAAATCGAGATTATTGATGAAATACTGTTTGTGCATCCAAAAGATATGCAGGACGGCAAGATTTCTGTCTCCGAAAACGATATTACAACCAACCTTCCCTATGTTGAAGGTGTTTACATCGCCTTCGACCATCATAAAAGTGAACTTGAACGGCTTCAAAACGATCCCGGAAATCTTATTATCGATCCTGATGCGCCCTCGGCTTCGCGTGTTGTTTACCGTTACTTCGGCGGTAAAAAGAAATTTGATAAAATACCGGAGGAGATGATGGTGGCTGTTGACAAGGCCGATTCTGCTGCGTTTTCAAAAGATGATATTCTTGAGCCCGAAGGCTGGGACCTGCTTAGTTTTATTATGGATGCACGTACGGGACTTGGACGTTTCCGCGACTTCAATATTTCGAATTACCAGCTTATGATGAATTTGATCGATTATTGCCGGGAACATTCAGATATTAACGAGATACTTGCACTTCCCGATGTTAAACAGCGCGTTGATCTTTACAAAAATTACCAGGGCAAATTTAAAGATCAGATTCAAAAATGTGCCCATATTCATCAAAACCTGGCTGTTATTGATTTACGAGAAGAAGAAATGATATGGCCCGGAAACCGTTTCATGGTGTACGCCCTGTTCACAAGATGCAATATTTCCTGCCATGTCATGTGGGGTAAAAACAAACAGAATATTGTTTTTGCAGTTGGAAAATCGATACTGAACCGCACATCTCAAACGGATGTCGGCAATCTCATGCTTCAATACGGTGGCGGCGGCCATGAAGCGGCAGGCACCTGCCAGATTGATACGGACAATGCAGATGCTGTCCTTGAAGAACTCATACAAAGAATAACAACGGACGGTTAATTGTCCCAAAACGCCGATCAGGACGATGGTCTTAACACTTCCGTGACTTTGCCTGAGCCCTTTGAAAGCTGGTTCCGCTCAAGGGGCTGGAAGCCATTTGACCATCAACTCAAAATCATTGAAGTCACAGGTAAAGGGAGAGGCTGCCTTCTTATTGCCCCGACCGGTGCCGGAAAGACGCTTTCCGGATTCTTGCCGAGTCTTATACAAATCTCTCAGGACACTTCAATATCTGAATCCAACTCATTGTTTACGCTTTATATTTCCCCTTTGAAGGCTCTCGCGGCTGATATTCAAAGGAACGTACAAATCCCAATTGATGAAATGGGTCTGCCGATCCGATGCGAAATACGTACGGGTGATACACCGGCCCACAAACGGCAAAAACAAAGACAAAAACCACCTAATATCCTGATGACAACACCGGAAAGCCTTGCCCTTATGCTTTCGTTCAAAGACGGGCATACATTTTTTAAAAACCTGAACTATGTGATCCTTGATGAACTTCATGCTCTGGCCGGCACACGGCGCGGAGAGCTTCTTTCGCTCAATTTGGCACGATTAAAAACCATCGCCGAAAATTGCCGTTTTATAGGCTTGTCTGCAACAATCGCAGACACAGACAGCATTAAGCGATATTTATTCAATGATATTAATGTTATAAGGGCAAAAGATAAAGTTATGCCTGAGATTTCTATACTCAGAACGCGGCAGCATCTGCCGTGGTCCGGGCATATGGCAACATATGCGGCCGAGGAAATTTATAATCTGATCAAGAACCACAGACACAGCATAATATTTGTCAACACTCGGGCCCAGGCCGAGATTATATTCCAGACACTCTGGCATCTGAATAACGACAATCTTAAAATATCACTGCATCACGGCAGTCTTGCAGCCGAACAGCGAAAAAAGGTTGAAAATGCAATGGCTTCCGGGCGTCTTGACGCCGTGGTGGCAACATCCTCACTTGATCTGGGCATAGACTGGGGCGAAGTTGATCTCGTGATACAGATCGGGGCCCCGAAAGGTGCTTCTCGACTACTGCAGAGAATTGGACGGGCCAATCACAGGATGGATGAACCTTCAAAGGCTGTACTTGTTCCGGCAAACCGATTTGAAGTCATGGAATGTCAGGCGGCGATTGAGTCCATAAAACACGGATGGCTCGACGGAGAAACGGATTCAGAAGGCAGTCTTGATATTCTGGCCCAGCATATTCTGGGAATGGCATGTGCCGGACCACTTGACCCAGAAGCGCTTTATTCCGAAGTTATACAGGCCGCGCCCTACAGAAATCTGGAACGTGCAGATTTTGACAAGGCTCTCGAATTCGTTCGCAACGGCGGTTATTCCCTGAAATCCTATGATCAGTATCAAAAACTGATAGAAACTGAGGATGGAAATCTTGAAATTGCACACAACCGGTTTGCCCGGCAATACCGTATGAACGTCGGCACCATAGTTGAAGACAGCCAATACACGATACAGTTTAAAAGAGGCCGGAAACTCGGTCAGGTTGAGGAGTATTTCATACTGGGCCTAACGCCTGGCGACAACTTCGTTTTTTCAGGACAGATACTGAAATTTGATGGCATAGAAAAAAACAAGGTTATCGTTAGCAAGGCAAAACCGGGGGAAGATCCGAAAGTGCCCGCCTACGCGGGTGGCCGCCTGCCGCTGACAACCTCACTGGCCGACCATATCCGCGCCATGCTCGGAAGCCCGCTGACATGGGAAGGACTTCCGGCGCCTGTAAGGGAGTGGCTGGAAATCCAGAAAGAGCGATCCGTTCTGCCGCCCATGGACGGACTTTTGGTTGAAACGTTTACGCGCAACCGCAGACCGCGCGCCGCACGAAACAAAAACAGGCCCACGCATTACCTGGTTGCATATTGTTTTGAGGGCAGGAACGCACATCAGACCCTGGGTATGCTTTTAACCCGCCGGATGGAACGTTTCGGATACAATCCTTTGGGTTTTGTTGCAAACGATTACGTTATTGCCGTATGGTCCCTAAATCCGGTTAAGGATGTGGAGGCCTTATTTGTACCGGACATCATGGGTGACGATCTTGAGGAATGGATGGAGGAATCGGCCATGTTAAAGCGAACATTTCGTCATGTTGCCATTGTTGCAGGCCTGATCGACCGGCGTCATCCGGGTACTGAAAAAACCGGACGTCAGATCCTTTTTAACTCCGATCTTATATTTGACGTTTTAAAAAAATATGAGCCGGATCACATCCTTCTCAAGGCAACGCGACAGCTTGCGGCCAGAGGGCTTACAGATATACGCAGACTATCCGGTTTTCTGACCCGTTTTGAAGGCAAAATACGGCACGTACAACTTGACAGAGCCTCCCCGCTTGCCGTTCCCGTCCTGCTGGAAGTCGGGCGCGAGCCTGTATGGCAGCAGTCAGGCGCTTATACCACTCTGATCGAAGATATTGAAGCCGAAGCGGAAGCCGTTGTAAAAGAAGCAACCGGAATTTAAATATAAGCTTATGTTTGACAGACAAATTGAATTTCATCACGACGGCTTTCTTTTCATTGCCGATACGTGCACGCTTGTTGCCTCCGATATACATCTTGAAAAAGGGTCTTACTTTGCCCGAAAAGGCAATTTTCTTCCCCCGCACGATTCTCGTCAAACGCTTGAAAAACTCTATCGGGCTGTGTGTGATAAAAATGCAACCCGGCTTATTCTTCTGGGGGACAGTTATCATGATTGCAACGGCCGGGAGCGGCTGAGCGATCAGGCACGTGACCTTATTGCGTTACTGCGACGCCAATGTTCGGTAATATGGATAGCCGGTAATCACGACCCGTGTTTATCCACAGAAACAGAGGATAAGGCTGTGGACAGTTATGTGGAAAAAAATTTCATTTTTCAGCACATCGCCCGCGCCAGCCATACTAAAAAAGGTATTACAGAGGTTTCGGGACATTATCATCCAAAAGTCACACTCTGGTCTTACGGCCGGCGAATAACCGGCCCCTGTTTTGTTGTGAGTGAAAACCGTATTTTAATGCCGGCCTCTGGAGCCTATACCGGCGGGCTTGATATTATGCATCCTGAAATCCAAAGATTGTTTCCGGGCGAATGTAAAGTTGTTATGTGCGGAAAAAGCAAAACGCATATACTTCATAAAAATCAGATTACTGAAAAGGCATTATGACACATCCCATTATCGTTTGGTTCAGACAAGACCTCAGAGTTTATGATAACCCGGCACTCCAAGCCGCCTGTGACAAAGGACAAATTATTCCGTTATACATTCTTGATGATGAAAGCGCCGGATCATGGTCTAACGGCTCTGCTTCAAAAGTGTGGCTCCATTATAGTCTTCATGACCTGAATAAGGAGCTGAATAACAATCTTGTGATCCGTAAAGGCGATGCAAAGAGAATCATTGAAAATCTGGTCAGCGATACCTGCGCGGCGGGTGTATACTGGAACCGGTGTTATGAGCCCTGGCGCATCAAACGAGATAAAGACATAAAAGCCTTCCTGGAAGGTATGGATCTGGACGTCAAAAGCTTTAACGGATCACTTCTCTGGGAACCATGGACAGTATTGAAGGATGATAACACTCCTTACAAGGTATTTACGCCATTTTATAAAAAAGGCTGCCTGAATTCCGCACCACCGCGTGAACCCGTTTCCAGACCGGCAAGTATCCGTGTTGATGAAAGTTTTGACGCCTCAGGCAATATTGAGGATCTGGCTCTTTTGCCAAAAATCAGGTGGGATAAGGACCTTGTATCTCAATGGGATATTTCCATGGCCGGATCCGGCAATAAACTTGATGAATTTATTAAAAATGGATTGAGGAATTATAAAGAGGGTCGAAATTTTCCGGCTGGAAACTCGGTATCAAAACTCTCGCCCTATCTGCATTTTGGAAATATTTCTCCAAACCAGGTATGGTATGCCGCACTTCACAGCAGACAGGACGGCGATAAAAACAGAGATCACTTTTTAAGCGAGCTTGGGTGGCGGGAGTTTTCGTACAACCTTTTATATCATTTCCCCTCTCTTCCTGATGAGAATCTGCAAAGTAAATTTGATAATTTTCCATGGGTTACCGATAACAATGCCCTTGAAAAGTGGCAGAAAGGCATGACCGGATTTCCGATTGTCGATGCAGGCATGCGTGAGCTTTACGAAACCGGATATATGCATAACCGTCTCCGGATGATTGTCGGCAGTTTTTTGGTAAAAAATCTTCTTATTGACTGGCGCCGCGGGGAGCGGTGGTTCTGGGACTGTCTTTTTGATGCCGATCTTGCCAATAACTCTGCCGGATGGCAATGGATCGCAGGATCCGGCGCTGATGCCGCCCCCTATTTCCGGATATTCAACCCGACCATGCAAAGTGAGAAGTTTGATCCCGAGGGAGAATATATCAAAAAATTCGTGCCCGAACTCAAAGATCTTGACCCTGAATATATTCATGATCCGTCTGCTGCACCTGCACTCGTGCTTCGCGAATCGGGCGTACGTCTCGGTGAAAACTATCCCGAGCCTATCGTAAGCCATAAGGAAACACGTGAACGCGCGCTGAAGGCATTCGAGTCGCTTAAAGAGAAAGCGGCCTGATCATGAAAATTGCAATTGTGGGTACAGGTATCGCCGGTTTGTCTGCCGCCTGGATGCTGCATAAGGCGCATGATATCACCATTTTTGAAAAAAATAATTATGCAGGCGGGCATTCCAACACGGTTTCAGGCGTCAGTCATGCGGACGTTGACACGGGCTTTATCGTTTACAATACGGCCACATATCCAAACCTTATCGCTCTTTTTGAACATCTTAACGTAAAAACGGAGCCTACCGACATGTCATTCAGCGTGTCGGTCAATAACGGTGCTTATGAATATTCCGGAGAGGCCCTGTTCGCACAAACCGCAAATTATTTTCGCCTGGAACATTACCGTATGATTATGGATATCATACGATTTTATAAAACCGCGCCACGCGTCTTGAACAAACCTGAAAGTACACTTTCACTTGGTGAATATCTGAGTTTAAGGAAATACTCCAAATCATTTATAAATAAACATATTTTGCCTATGGCGGCAGCAATATGGTCAACCTCGGCCAGCGATGTACGGCATTATCCTCTCGCGAGTTTTGTCCGGTTTTTTCAAAATCACGGTCTTTTTCTTTTTAAAGACAGACCCGGATGGCGCACAGTGTCGGGAGGCAGCAGGCAGTACGTTGAAAAACTAACCGAAGGCTTTAAGGACAAAATAAAACTGGGCACCCCTGTAAATTCGATTTTACGCAAGGAAGGCAAGGTTCAGGTCAATGACATGGATTTTGATCACGTTATTTTAAGCTGCCATTCAGACCAAAGCCTTGCCGTTCTCAAAGACCCGTCGGATGAAGAAAAGAAAGCTCTTTCTGCATTTCCGTACAGCTCCAATATCGCCTTTCTCCACAAAGACGAACGCTTCATGCCCTTGCGCAAATCATGCTGGGCCAGCTGGAATTATCTTGCGGCGGATAATAATGGCAATGACGAAAAAAACGCCGTATGTGTAACATACTGGATGAACAGATTGCAGCCGTTTTTACCCGAGGAAGAAAATTTATTTGTAACTTTAAATCCAATGAATAAGCCTGAGAATATATTAAGGGAAATTAAATATGAACATCCTATGTTTACACAATCCGCCCTCGATGGCTGGAATTCCATAAATTCGATCCAGGGAAAGAATCGTACATGGTTTTGCGGGGCATGGTGCGGATATGGTTTTCACGAAGACGGATTGACATCTGGTCTTGCGGTTGCGGAAAAACTTGGCGGGTTTAAGCGCCCGTGGAACGTCCGTGACATTTCACCGGCAGGCAGACATATTGATCCCGATACAGATCCGCATAAAATTATGAACTGTGATGCCTGAGAATGGAATATATCTGGGAAATGTTTATCACGGACGGCATATCCCCTTCCGGCATGACCTGAAATACAGGGTATTTTCATTTTTTGTGAATATCGACGATATGCCGCGTCTGGACAAAGCACTGAAGCTGTTTTCCTTTAACCGATGGAATTTAACGTCTCTGTACGATAAAGACCATGGACGGCGCGACGGTTCCTCTATCCGTCCGTGGATTGAGGCCGCGGCCGGAGAAAAAGACATTGATTTATCAGATGCGCAGATCTATATGCTGGCTTTCCCAAGACTTTGGGGGTATGTCTTTAATCCAATCACCGTGTATTTCTGTTATACTCCGTTAAATGAACTGATCGCCATTTTGTATGAGGTTAAGAACACGTTTGGCGAACAACACGGATATTTTTTGCCTGTCGAAAAAGAGGAACACGGTAATCTGATCCGCCAGTCCTGCGATAAAGTTTTCCACGTCTCACCCTTTATCCACATGAACTGTACGTATCATTTTCGACTGATACCGCCAGATCAGAAGCTTAATCTCGCCATTAACCAGGAAACGCCGGAGGGCAAAATCCTTACGGCAACCTGGCATGGGGATTATCTGCCCCTCAATGACAAAACGATAGGATCAATCGTTCTCAAACATCCATTTATGACATACAAGATTATTGGCGGCATCCACTGGGAAGCGTTAAAACTTGTTTTTAAGGGCGCCAGATACATAAAAAAACCACCATTGCCTGAAAAAGAGGTGAGTTAGGCCAGCCGGAAAAAAACAGAGATGCATGTGCATGTGATCCGCCAAATGGTTTTAAGCGAAAGAAAAACTTTGTATAAATATGACATATGTGGAGAGAAGTATGAGTTTTTCGGACATTGCGCACCTTAAAGACACCGTTATTGATTTATCAACACCTTCCAATGTCCAAACATTTCTGGAAAAACATAAGATATACGGCGATGCGGCATATAAGCCGTCACGTGTGATGCGCCTTGCCCTTTTCCTGTTAACGAACATTAAGACCGGCACAATTCACTTCACCCTGCCTGACGGCCACACCGTCAAGTTTACAGGCGATCATGACGGTCCTCACGGCGAAGTCACCATTCACAGTGAGCGTGCGGTACGCCGCTTCCTTATCGGTGGGCATCTTGGGTGGTGCGAATCCTATCTTGAAGGCGATTGGAGTTCACCCGATATGGCGGCATTTTTTGAAGTTATACTAAGGAATGCAGACACCATGCGCTCGACATTTTCGGGCCGGCCGTGGGTTCGTTTCCTGTCCAGGGTTATACATAATTTTCGCGCAAATACAGTCAGGGGTTCCCGCAAAAATATCTATGCTCATTATGATATCGGAAATGATTTCTATAAAACATGGCTGGACCGCTCAATGACCTACTCATCAGCTCTTTTCAAAAAGGACGGTGACAGCATTGAAGACGCACAGGTCCATAAATACAAGGCCATGGAAGACAGCCTGATGCTTAAAGACGGCATGTCCGTTCTCGAAATTGGATGCGGCTGGGGCGGATTTGCCGAATTTCTTGGAAAAAATAATAACGTATCCCTCAAGTCGATTACAATCTCCCCTTCACAGTATGCGTACGCTTCGAAAAGAATCAAAGATTGCGGTCTTAGAGAAAACGTGGAAATCGTCCTTCAGGACTACAGAAAGGTTGAAGGCCGTTTCGACCGGATTGCATCGATTGAAATGTTTGAAGCTGTTGGCGAAAAATACTGGCCAGTGTTCTTTAATAAAATATCAAGCCTTTTAAAGCCTGAAGGCAGAGCCGTAATCCAGACCATAACGATTTCTGATGCCTATTTTTCAATGTACAGAAAACAGGCGGATTACATCCAGAGATATATCTTTCCGGGCGGAATGCTGCCTTCCCTTTCCCGTTTTAAAGAAGAAGCGTACAAAGCGGGTCTGAAGACAGGTGAACCACTTGAATTCGGTAAAAGTTATGCCAAAACCCTGGCCATGTGGAATGAAAGATTTCAAAAAAGCTGGGACGATTTACAGCAAACAGGATTTGACGAGCGTTTCAAAAGGCTTTGGGAGCAATATCTGGCCTACTGCCAGGCAGGCTTCGCCGCCGGAAACCTGTCCGTTATGCAAATTCCTTTATACAAGATCTGATGGCTGGTATTTTTCCCTATAAACTTTTGAACAAATCAATCATCGGGATTTTTGCACCATCAAGTTATGTTGAAAAAGACGATATTATAAAAGCGAAAAAAATATTTAATATCAGAGGGTTCGAAATCTTAGTTCACTTACAGTCTTATCAGAAGTTCAATCAAAGCGCAGGCACCGAACAGGATAAAAAGAAAGCTTTTGAAGACCTTTGGTACGATGATGCAATAGGGGCCGTTATGGCTGCAGGTGGAGGAAACAGGGCTTTACACCTTCTTCCGCATCTGGATTTTGCCACAATGGCGGCGCAACCCAAAATTTTCATGGGTTTCAGCGACTGTACCGCTCTTCTCAATGCCTTTGCGGCCAAGGGTTTGATTACCTTTCACGGACCAAACGCAAGGACAGTTGCAAAAATGCAACACACGGAGCAGATTGACTATGCCCTTGATCTTTTACAAGGCAACACGCTGTCCTATCCATTTGGTGACACTGAGGTGCTTAAACCGGGTAAAGCCGAAGGCACACTGCTGGGCGGTAATCTTAGTGTTTTCCTCAAGTTACTTGGCACACCGTACGCTCCCGACCTGGAGGGCTGCATACTGTTTCTTGAGGATGTAAACGACGAGACAAGCTGGCTTGACAGGGATTTCTGGCATCTCAGACAAACAGGGATTTTTGACAAAATAGGCGGACTTATTTTGGGTGATTTTTCGCAAAACGACACAGGACGTCCCTATGGCTTTACTTTTAAGGATATTGTCCGAGAGCATACGCAAGGCCTTGATATACCTGTTATTATGAACGCGCCTTTCGGTCATAAAGATAAACTTTACGCCCTGCCGGTCGGGGGTAATGCACGGCTTGAGGCGGAAACCGGCAAGGTTTTGCTGGAGTTTGAAACACTTGTGACATAGAAATCCGAACTATTAATGATTAAAAAAAACCACCATTTTCAATATTTTCTTTACAGCCTGCCTTCCCTGCCCCTGGCCGCCCTGAGCATGCCAGTTTATATATTCCTGCCTTCTTATTATGCGGATACGCTGGGTTTAGGGCTCGCAGTGACCGGTCTTGTCCTGTTTGTAACGCGTATCTGGGATGTCGTAACCGACCCGGTTATAGGAATTCTGGGAGACCGTACGCGTGGATTATTCGGTATTTTTAAAGGCAGGCGCAAACCCTGGATGATAATGGGTATGATTCCAACACTTCTCGGAACATGGTTTTTGCTTGTCCCTCCGGATGGTGCAGGAATTATGCATTTGCTTGTCTGGTCACTTATTCTTTACCTTGGATGGACGGCGGTTATTCTCCCGCTTCAGGCCTGGGGGGCGGAGCTTTCTCCCTATTATGATGAAAGGTCCAAAATTTCGGCATGGCGGGAAGGGCTTACTGTTTTTGGCATACTTGGAACACTTGGCCTTATTGCCGCACTTGGGTATTCCACAGACGGACTTGAAAGCAAGGCCCTTTTGACAATCGCCGCGGTCACCTTAATTCTGTTACCGCTTACGGTCGGACTTGCCTGCCTTTTTGTACCGGAACGACCCTATCTTTACGAAAATAAAATCAGTTTCAGGGAAGGCCTGAAAACTCTTGTCAATAACAAAGCCTTTCGAATTCTGATACTGGCGTACCTTATCAACGGTGTGGCTAACGGCCTACCGGCTACCCTATTTATATTCTACGTCAAATACGCACTTCATATGCCTGATCTTACAGAGTTTTTCCTGTTTATATATTTTGCATGTGGTTTCATTGCGGTTCCTTTGTGGCTTCGGTTGAGTTACACGTTCGGAAAACATGTTGTGTGGGCAGGCGCCATGATCTGGGCCTGCGTTTTTTTTCTTATGGTCCCTTTTATAGAACCCGGCGATAAATGGTTTTATCTTGCGATTGTGATACTGACAGGCCTCAGCCTGGGAGCAGATCTTGTGCTGCCCGCCGCCATGCAGGCTGACGTTGTCGATTGCGACACACTCGACAGCGGACAGCAGCGTACAGGACTTTACTTTGCCTTATGGAGTATGAGCACAAAGCTTTCGCTTGCCATTGCCGCGGGGCTTGCCTTCCCTTTACTGCAACTGCTTGGTTTTGAAAAAAATCAGCCGGAAACAGGGAATCAGACACTATGGCCGTTAATCATGTTATACAGCATCGTCCCTGTTATCTTAAAACTCATCGCAATTTTTATAATGATGAAATACCCTCTTAACCGTGAAATCGTTGAAAAAAACCGGCAGGCGATTAAAGAAAAATGGGCGGAGCCCCGGGACATGACACAGTGACGATGTGCATTCCTTGCAGGTTTGGAAAAGCTTTCCCAAAAAAGAAACGCTAAAATCAACTGGTATTCCGCCGAATTTTTTTGTTCATGCTAATCCAGTCGAAATAAGTTCCGTATAAAGCAATATGTTCAAATTTTTACTGACAGGATTTTTTAGCTTAATCATTCTTGTCCAGACAGGATGCTCAACCGTGAAAATAAAAGATTACGAACAAACCCGTCCCGAATTCCACATTGAAGATTATTTTCAGGGAAATACCACCGCATGGGGTGTTTTTCAGGACCGGTTCGGAAAAGTCAGACGTACATTTACCGTGGATATAAAAGGGGAATGGGATCCGGAAAATCGTCTCCTCACGCTTGATGAAGATTTTATTTATGATGACGGTCAAACTGAAAAACGTATCTGGAAAATAACGAAGACATCTGAAAACACGTATGAAGGGTCCGCAGGCGGGGTTATAGGTACAGCAAAAGGCAAATCCGCCGGAAACGCCTTCCACTGGCGCTACGACTTCAATCTTCCCGTTGAAGGAAGTACATGGAAGGTTAATTTTGATGACTGGCTTTACAAGCTTGACGAGGACACCGTTTTTAACAAGGCTGTCATCCGACGCTGGGGCATAAGACTTGGGGACGTATATATATTTTTCAAAAAACGCCCCGATAATTAAGAACCGTCATTTTTTCGTGATTTGTCATCAGGT
>CAYLKN010000013.1:0-53207 GCA_964384335.1 uncultured Pseudobdellovibrionaceae bacterium | reverse complement strand
GAATCGGACATTTAGCATGGTATCTAATCGGACATCTTTACATGTTGTTGACATACAAAAAGCAAAAGCATGAAGAAATATTTTCTATAATGCATTTTTATTGCAGCATAAGAAATAAAAAATTCAGATACTTACCATCTTACAAATTATTGACTTTAACCAATAAATATGTATTATAAAAATTAATAATAATACTTCGAAAAGAAAATAAATACATTGTTTGAAATCTGTTTTACTGCTTTCATACAAGGGTTTAGGCATGGCTATTTTTGTTGACAAATATAGAAAATGGAAAGGATGGCCTACGGGAAGACTGAAAGCTCTCTTTGAAAATGTCAGTGTGCTGCCGTTTTTTATGCTGACTTCGACTGTACTGGCCGCTGCGGGCATCCAGATTTGGGATACCGGAATCCCCATATCGGAAAATATCTCCCAGCTGCAAGACTCTCTTTTAAATAACTCATTTCCTTTAATTCTATTAGGTTTTATTTCTGGAGCAATGGGCAATCCAATTGGTGTTGCCCTGCTCGGTGCCGCGTTAGGCAAATTTGTTTATAGTATTTTATCGAAGGAAGCCGATATTGCAAGAAATCCAAAATTTTCTAATGGATATGAAAACCATATCAAGAATTTTTTTAACTCAGCCGTGTCCACTGCAATCGGAACAGTCGGCTATGTGGCTTCATTAGCTGGTCTTGGTACTTTACTGCACTATACAAGTGTACATGCAAGTAACTTTGATCCAAATAATATATTGATAGATTTTGCGGAAAAGGGAATTTTTAGCGGGGTTTCTTCTACTATCAGAGACACCTGGGGCATTGCCCATAATGCTTTTTCCAACGCAACCTTTCAGGGATTATCCCCTGAAAATGCAATTGTTCTGGGATCTATTATTCTTGTTGGTGCACTTGGCTATCTTGCCGTATCAAGCGTTGCAGATCATATAATGACCAAGGTAAATCCGCCGACTCTAAAAAAAGAGTATAGAGTATTATCGCATTAGGTTTCTTAAGCGTACAAAACGACATTACAAATCGTATTCATTTGATCTCGACTTGCATTCCTGTTGCGTAACGATTATATCTCTGGTGGAAGGCTGGCGCGGGCGATGCCTTTGCGAATCCGGTCAGGTCCGAAAGGAAGCAGCCGTAGCGAAATCGCGTTGGGTCGTGTCCAGTCTTCCATATTTATAATAATTACGGATGTTATTTTATCAGGCGACGGGCGCGTCCACGCGAACGGACAGATCAACGGCAATCGGCTCATCATCCAGCATTTCAATCATTCCACTGGGCTGGATCGCGAAATTGGCTTCAAAAAGGGCATTGGAATAAAAAACCACAGCATCGCAAAGAAAATGCCCCTGCTCGTTCAGGCCTTTATAATTAGCAGGATGAATCGTATTTTCAATAACCGTGCGCGTTTTATCATCGAGATTTTGCGGCATGTACGGGTCTTCCATCGTTTCCGCAATCAGAAAAGGCCCCTCCTCCCCGCGCACGAAAAAACAGAAAAAACGGAGATAATCCAGAACATTTTCTTCGGTAACCTTGATCGGGGCCTTGGCGTTCACGTCATGGATATTTGGGGATGTTCCGTTCAATCTGTAAAGGTTTCCCTTATCGGTCAGATAATACAAAACCAGATTGGAGGGATGCCAGTTCGGATCTTTCAGACGGATCAGGGCAACTTCGTCGTAAAAGGGCAAAAAACGCCACGCCACTTCCGTCGAGGATTCGGAAACTTTATATTTCCCGTCAACTGGATTAACCTGGCTTAAAAAGCCTGCAAGCTCTTCTCCCAGAACAGGGTTCCATTTATCATCTATATACATTTACGGCCCCAAAGATTAATTATTATTACTCTATCTGATATATTTTTACTTACAAATTGAAGACATAAAAAACCAATTTTTTAAAGGTATTGCAAGACTTTTATCATTTACGCGGATGAGTTACCCATAGGCCGGACCGCATGAATCGAGTTAATTATTGACAGAACATATAATATTATAATAAACGTATTAACTTAAATTTCAGAATTGTATTCAGGAGCTTGAAATATGAAAAGACCTTTTCAGCCAAGCCGCATTGTTCGCAAGCGAAGACATGGTTTTCGTGCGCGCATGGCAACGAAAAACGGCAGAAAAATATTAAGCAATAGACGGCAAAAGGGACGAAAAGTTCTTAGTGCCTGATTTCGCAATTCATTTCTGTTTCCCAAAAATAAAATAATTTACACAGGCTCAGGGCTCAATAAATTCTATGGATATTCAGGAAAAGAATATTTCTTTACCCGAATTTCTTAGATCCAGGGCTCAGTTTCTGTCAGTTCAGAAAGAAAACAGGAAATGGGTTGCAGGCACCATGGTTGTGCAGGCAAAAAAAAATGGACTGGCATCTCCCAGGTTCGGCATTACAGTATCAAAGAAAACCGCACCGCGCGCGGTGGATAGAAACAGAATAAAAAGGCGGCTGAGAGAGGTGATCAGGGGCTTATACCCGGACATCAGGGGTGCGCAGGAAGATATTGTGATTATTGCCCGCGCAAAAGCCTTGGGAAGTCCTTTTGATCAGCTCAAAAAAGATCTGATATGGTCTTTAAAACGGCTTAAGAGCATAACGTGAGCAAGCAATAAAGCCACATGATTAGAATTTATAATATACTCGACAGGCAATTTGTCCGCTTAACCATTTCAGTGATAAAAATCTACCGCCTCATTCTCTCGCCATGGATGGGGCAAAGCTGCCGGTTCTCTCCCACCTGCTCGGCCTACACACAGGAAGCTTTGAAAAAACACGGCTTTGCGAAGGGTATTATTTTGGGATTGCGGCGTATTTTCCGTTGTCATCCTTGGACAAAAGGGTCATATTACGATCCGGTTCCTTAACATTATAGATAATTACAGTATCAAATATAAAGCAACACCAAGAGTATGTAAAAAAAGCCATGTTCTCTTCGAATTCGCAAAATCAGAATATGCACCCTGAAGACACCAGAAATCTGATTGTCTTTATACTTATATCGATCGTGATATTCTTCATTTTTGATAAATATTTCATGGAGCCGAGAATTGAAAAAATGAGAGAGGCTCAGAAAACGGAACAGGCAGGGGCTCAAAATCAGAATGAGCCTGGAAATGCCATTCCGGGTGAAAATGTCAGAACACAAACAACAATTCCTAGAGAAGCCGCCCTTACTGAAAGTCCAAGGATCAAAATAGAAAATGAAAAGATATCAGGCTCTATAAACCTGAAAGGCGGAATAATAGATGACCTTGAACTGAAAAATTACTTTAAGACACTTGAAAGTGAAGATCGTGTTATCCTGTTTTCACCTAAAAATACAAAACATCCCTATTACACCGATTATGGATGGATTGCAGGTGCGGACCAGGATATTAAGCTGCCCGGCTCCCGGACAATCTGGTCGGTTAAAGGACGTAACGGCAACAGTGATGTTGCCTTAACGCCGGACAATCCGGTTCAGTTATTCTGGGATAACGGACAGGGAATACGCTTTCATAAGACAATCAGTGTTGACGAGAACTATCTTTTCAGGATCGAAAAATCGATTGAAAACAATACAGACAAAACATTAACTCTGTATCCCTACAGCCTGGTGTCCCGTCGTGGATTACCAGAAAACCCCCAAGGACAATGGATTCTTCATGAAGGCCCGATTGCCTACATTAACGGAGAACTGTTTCAGAGTTCATATAAATCCCTTATGAAGGGCAAAAATGAAGTTGAAATTAAATCCGAGCGCGGCTGGATCGGCATAACGGAAAAATACTGGATGGCAAGCATACTGCCTCACCAGGGCGAGGAAAAAACATATCGCATAATTCATAAATCGTCCGGGGACAAGCGCTCTTCAAATACATCTGATCTGTTTCAAATCGATGTTCTGGGTGAAGCTCTCGTGGTCGGCCCCGGATCGACCGGCACGCGCCAAGAAAGGCTTTTCGCAGGCGCGAAGCAGCTATCTCTGCTTGATGCCTATGAGAAACAGCTTGGTATCGATCACTTTGATCTCGCAATTGATTTCGGATGGTTTTATTTCCTGACCAAGCCTTTCTTTTATGTACTGACTTTCTTTTCCGATCTGACCGGAAACTTTGGCATTGCGATTATAATTTTGACGATATTTTTAAGAATTGCCGTATTTCCGCTGGCCAATACCTCGTACAAATCATTTGCGCGTCTTAAACAGATTTCCCCGCAGATTATGGAGCTGAGAGAAAAATACGGCGAGGACCGCCAGAAACTTCAACAGGAACTTGTTAAGCTGTATGAAAAGGAAAAAGTCAATCCAATGGCCGGATGTTTTCCAATCCTTATCCAGATTCCTATATTCTTTGCACTGTATAAAGTTCTTTTCGTTACCCTTGAGATGCGCCATGCGCCTTTTTTCGGATGGATACAGGATCTGTCTGCACAGGATCCAACATCTTTATTCAACGCTTTTGGGCTTCTGCCTTACGATGTTCCCGGCTTTCTCCAAATCGGGGCCTGGCCCTGCATTATGATGGTGGCCATGCTGATCCAGCAAAAACTGAACCCTCCGCCCCAGGACCCTTTACAGCGGCAGATTATGATGTTTTTTCCGTTTATGATCACCATAATTATGGCGCAGTTCCCGGCGGGACTGGTTATTTACTGGAGTTTTTCCGCAATCCTGTCCATAATACAACAATATATAATAATGAGAATGATGGGCGTTGAAGTCCATTTGTTCAAAAAGTCTAAAAACGATGAAAAAATGGATGAAATGATTTCGGAAGGCCCTTCCGTTCATCCTGGCGCTGAAATGATTGAAGAGGAATTTGAGGAGGCATTAACCGGAAAACATCATAATGAAACAGATACAAACAATGAGCCCAAAGAACCCAAACCTGTATCAAAGCCAAAACCCAAAAAGAAAAAGAAAAAATAACATCCCTGAATGACCGGCACAAATGTCATAAAAGGTTTTTTTGAACAAAGCCGTATCATAAATGCCCTTATTTTAAAGGAGCTCAGAACACGCTTTGGGAACAAGAAACTTGGTCTTATATGGATATTCATCGAGCCTCTGTTGCACATTGCCGTTCTTCTGATCATCAAACTTGTGATACTGGGCAGGGGCGGAATGGACCCGGAACATTATGTTCTTTTTGTTATCTCCGGACTGATACCATTTTTCGTTATTTCAAAAACATACACGCGGGTTATGTCCGGTGCGGAAGGGGGGTCAGTCAGAGCCATGCTGATATTCCCCATGATCAATATGTTTGACGTCGCCCTTACCAGGGCGGTGTTCGAGATGGTTTCACAGTTTCTTGTCCTGACTGTTATATTGTTTGGTCTGTTTTTCTGGGGATTTGATTTTGAATTCAATTATCTTTTTACAGCCATACTGTTTTTTCCTTTATTTGCATTTTTTGGGCTGGGTTTTGGAGTTTTACTAAGGGGAGTGGTAGCGATTTTCCCGAATTTTGGGATATTTGTACGGGCCATGAACAGATTATTATATCTGACATCCGGTATAATAATTCCGATCGACCAGCGCCTTTCTGACCAAATGCTAGAGTACGCATCGTACAATCCCATAACACATCTTCTTGAGTGTTTCAGAGACGCCTTGTTTGTTCATCATGATGCTCTTTCACTTTTTCTTAACTGGCAATATGCTTTTTATATAGGAGCGGTTTCTCTTATACTGGGAACTATGATAGAAAAACGGTATATGCACAGGATTTTAGCAAATGATGAGTAATACAAAGCTTTTAGATAGAAAAAGCCTGTCGGAGGAAGGGAAACGGTTCTTTCGCGAACTTGTTAAAAACACACCCAGTTCACTTAAAGACGATAAGGATATCGTCTCAAACTCACCCAATTTTGATAATCAGAAAAAAATAGAGTTAGTAAACGTTACAAAAAGGTTTAAAACAAAATTCGGATGGAAGACAATTTTTGAAGATCTTAACCTTTCACTTCCTCAGTCTCTTTCGATTGGTATTCTTGGAAAAAACGGAGAAGGCAAAAGCACCCTTGTCAAGTTGCTCGCGGGTCTTGAGCACCCTGATAAAGGGGAAATCAGAAAAAATGGTATTAAATTCTCCTGGCCGATCGGAGGTGGCGGGAACGGAATAAACGCAAGCATGACAGGGCGAGAAAATGTCAAGTTTATATGCCGGCTTTATAATGAGGATTTCAAAAAAAAAGCTGCGTTTATTGAAAATTTCGCTTCCCTGGGTGCTTACATGGATCTGCCGGTAAGAACGTATTCAAAAGGAATGAAGAAAAGGCTGGTTTTTGCAGTAAACATGGCTTTTGAATTCGACACCTATCTGATTGATGAAGGTTTTAGCGGCGGTGATGCCAAAATGAAAAAACAGACCAAGTCAATTCTTGATGAAAAAAAAGAAAAATACGGAACCAATCTGATTATTGTGTCTCACAGCACAAAACTTATCGAAACCTTTTGTGATGTTGCCGCAATCCTGAAAGACGGCAAGCTTAAAATTTATGATGACATGCAGGAAGCTTTCTCAGTTTACGAAAACCTTTAAGATTATCCATGCTTCCTACGAAATCTTTCAGGCATATCCATCTTTTAAAGAAACAAATTTTTAAAACCCCCAATATTGATATTTTACTGGATAACCTTGCCGCAAAACATACATGCGGACTTTTTCTGCCAGGACATGCTGACTGTCTGGCCGGATGGGGATACAAACCCACAAGCCTCTGGGCAAGGTCGGCCGCGTCGGCAAAAAATCTAACCTACATCGCTCTTGAAGACGGATTTTTTCGCTCGGTTGGCAGTCCGTCAAAAAAGCCTCCGCCCCATAGTTTTATCTGGGATGATGTTGGAATCTACTACAGAACAGGAAGTCCCTCGCGTCTTTCAAAACTCTTGGAGAAAACTATTACAGATGCCCAAAAAGAGAGAGCAAAATCTTTAATTACCTTCATCGAAAAACATCGTCTGACAAAATATAACTGCGGGTTAGATAAGGTTTCCGGGGAGGTCCCGGAAAACGGAAAAGCGATCCTGATTGTCGATCAGGTTAAAAACGATGCATCGATTCCTCTGGGTCAGGCTTCGGCGCATAGTTTTCAGAAAATGCTTTTGCATGCTTTTGAAGACTATCCCGACCACAGACTGATACTGAAGGCACACCCTGATAAAGCAAAGTATAAAGGTAAATATAACGGGTATTTAGATCCCGGATACATACCACAACAAATCCGGAATTCAGAACGGTTCAGCGTCTTAAACGGCAATTATTCATCCTGGGCTATGTTTGAGAAGGCAGAGAAAGTTTTTACCGTTACAAGCGCCCTGGGTTTTGAAGCTTTGATGGCCGGCAGGGAGGTCCATTGTTTTGGCACGCCTTTTTATTCTGGATACGGCCTGACTGTAGACCATAACGTTTCTAAGTCTTCACAGAGTCAAAGAAAAATCGATCTTGAAACTTTGGTCTACAAAAGTCTTATAGAATATCCTGTTTACATTGATCCTTACGAAAAAAATCTTTGCGAGCCCGAAAGAGGATTTGAAATTCTTGCAGATTTGAAAGCAAAAGTAAGTGAGTTTACGCAGAGACAATTTGTTGCCTGCGGGATATCAAAATGGAAAAGGTCTGTTTTCGAGGGATTTTTGCCGGAAACAGAAAAACCCATTTTTTATGAGAAAAAACCTGAACATGCTTTAAAGAGGGCACGGCAAATGAAACTGCCTCTCTTTGGCTGGACCGGAAAAATTCCTTTGGAAGTTGAAAAAGCCTGCGCGGAAAGCGGGATACCTTTGATAAAGGTTGAGGATGGATTTATCCGTTCCAAAGGGCTTGGTGTCAATCTTCATCCTCCCGGCTCCCTTGTTTTTGATGACTGCGGAATATACTTTGATCCGTCAAAGCCGAGCCGTCTTGAAAAAATGATTGCAGAGCAGGATTGCGATAACGCACAAAGAGACCGGGCTCAGAAACTAAGACAGTTTATTTGTGAGACAAAGGTTACAAAATATAACATCGCAGATGAAAATGATCCTGATTTGTCGCACATTGATCACTCAAAGCCGAAACACCTGGTTTTGGGGCAATATGATAAGGATAAATCAGTATTGCTGGGCGGAGGAGAAATTCAGACATCTCTGGGCCTTCTTGAAAAAGTACGCACACTTTATCCAAAGGACACCATTATATATAAACCGCACCCCGATGTTGTTTCAGGTTACAGAGAGGGAAATTCCGTAAATAAAGAGATAAAAGGTCTGGCCGATTGTGTTGTCAGAAACACAAATCTGCATACACTTTTTGATCAGGTCGATCATATTCATGTGCTGACATCCCTTGCGGGATTTGAAGCCCTGATGAAAGGAAAAAAAGTACATGTTTACGGTATGCCCTTTTATGCCGGCTGGGGCCTGACTATAGACATGATGGATAATCCCGCACGAAATGTAACAAAAAAAATTGAAGATGTTATTTACGCCGCATATATACGATATCCGCGGTATCTCGACCCTGTGTCCGGCCTCTTGTGCTCCCCTGAAACTGCCATCCGCAGGCTGCAGGAAGGTTACGGCTTCAAGCGTGTGAAAACTTTATACACGCCCTATACCGAACTGAGACGGTTTTTTAAACAGAAATTCTTAGGCGTTTCTTGACAAAGCTGTCAAAAATGAGAGTGTAATGTTTAGCACGGGGTGTCTGTAAATAGTTAACAGGCTGAGAAATACCCGCAGAACCTGATCCGGCTCATACCGGCGAAGGGATGCATTTCAAAAGCAGATAGGTATAAAATTTATTGGCTTTGGATACATCCGGCCGCCATGGGCAGGATCCTGAATACCAAAACGGTGAGGATCATAATGCCAAAAGATGTAAACGAACTTTCTTCTTCAATTACGACGGGCCCGCTTCCGGCTTCCCGGAAAATCTATATAAACGAGGGCGATGTAAGCGTTGGAATGCGTCAAATTGCACTTTCCGGTGGTGAGGCCCCTCTGAATTTTTACGATACATCTGGCCCCTACACTGACCCACAAAAACAGATCAATATTTATGAGGGTCTGGACCCCCTGCGGAAACCGTGGATTGAAAAGCGAAATGACACGCAGGAATATAAAGGCCGTGAGATCCAGCCGATTGATAATGGATACAAAAAAGGTCAGAAACCACAGGTTCAGGAATTCGACCGCAAAGAATATCTGCCAAGGCGCGCAAAAACCGGAGACGCGGTAACCCAGATGGCCTATGCCCGTAAGGGACTGATAACCCCCGAAATGGAGTATATTGCCATACGTGAAAATCTTGGTCGGTTACCGGACACCAAAAACACAAAACGATCCGGGGAAAGTTTCGGGGCGGCCATACCAGACAGAATTACCCCGGAATTCGTGCGGAATGAAGTTGCACAAGGACGCGCCGTAATTCCTGCAAACATTAATCATCCGGAGGCGGAGCCCATGATTATCGGGCGCAACTTCCTTGTCAAAATCAACGCAAACATTGGCAACTCGGCGGTTACATCTTCAATCGCAGAGGAAGTTGAAAAAATGGTCTGGGCCACACGCTGGGGTGCGGATACCATTATGGATCTTTCGACCGGAAAGAACATACACGCAACACGCGAATGGATATTAAGAAATTCCCCAGTTCCTGTTGGAACCGTCCCGATATATCAGGCCCTCGAAAAAGTTGGCGGATCGGCAGAAGATCTTACATGGGAGATCTATAAAGACACACTGATTGAGCAGTGCGAGCAGGGTGTTGACTATTTTACCGTTCACGCCGGTGTTCGCCTTCCTTATATCCATTTGACGGCGGACCGTGTAACCGGAATCGTTTCCCGGGGTGGTTCGATTATGGCGAAATGGTGTCTTGCACATCACCGCGAAAGCTTTCTTTATACGCATTTTGAAGAAATCTGCGAAATCATGAAAGCTTATGACGTTACTTTTTCTCTTGGTGACGGATTAAGGCCGGGCTCGATCGCCGATGCCAATGATAAAGCGCAGTTTGCTGAGCTTGAAACACTTGGTGAATTAACCGAAGTCGCGTGGAAACACGATGTTCAGGTAATGATCGAAGGCCCAGGCCATGTTCCTATGCATCTTATAAAGGAGAATATGGACAAACAGCTTGAAGTCTGTAAAGAGGCTCCGTTTTACACCCTCGGTCCCTTAACAACGGATATTGCGCCGGGATATGACCATATAACAAGTGCGATCGGCGCGGCCATGATCGGATGGTACGGTACGGCCATGCTATGTTATGTCACGCCGAAAGAACATCTTGGACTGCCCAACAGGGATGATGTCAAAACCGGTGTTATCTCATACAAGATTGCCGCCCATGCAGCCGATCTCGCCAAAGGCCATCCCGCCGCAAAAATCAGGGATGATGCTTTGTCAAAGGCGCGATTTGAATTCCGCTGGCAGGATCAGTTTAATCTGTCGCTCGATCCCGAAACGGCACAGGCCTATCACGACGAAACACTTCCTGCAGACGGTGCGAAGGTTGCCCACTTCTGCTCCATGTGCGGTCCCAAGTTCTGTTCAATGAAAATCACACAGGAAGTCCGGGAATACGCAAAGAGCGGGATGCAGGAGATGTCGGAGAAATTTAAGGATACGGGCGGAAATCTTTATATTGAAAAAGAGGCTCTCAAAAATAAAACAGCATGACAAGCAGGCAGAACTAATGAATATTGCGGTCGTCGGTCTTGGCGTTATGGGGTTATGCTGTGCCATAAAACTGGCAAGAAAGGGCTTTGACAAAGTTACGCTTTTCGATGATCCGACACGCAAACCCGCAAGCCGCTGTGCCGGAGGAATGCTGGCTCCTTATTCGGAATCCGATACGCTCGACCCGCATGCCCAAAAACTTGCATTTCAATACAGTCTTCCATTCTGGAGGGAGCTTTCCGAATCTCTGGGGTTTCTGTTCAAGGATAACGGAACACTTGTCATGGCAAACCCGCAGGATCAGGCTTTGCTGAAACGGTTCCTGACACATTTGCCTGAGCATTCCTATGAGAAAATGAGGTTGGAAGACCTTATAAAAAACGAACGGCATATCAACCCGCGTTTCGCAGAGGCGTACTGGATTCCGGATGAAGCATACATTGAAACTGCGCAGGCCCTTACCAGAATGAGACAGTTTGTTCAGAAACGTTTTGTCAGTTGCGATGAAAGAGTCAATTTTGCAGACCTGCCAGACAGAGGCTTTGATACTATCATTGACTGCAGAGGTGCTTTTGTTCAAGAGCCCCGATTAAGAGCGGTAAAAGGCGAACGTATTCTTGTACGCTGTCAGGAACTGGAACTAAAGCACTGTATTCGCCTTATGCACCCGCGTTATCCCTTTTATGTCGTTCCGCAGGGTAACCACCATTATGTCGTGGGCGCATCCATGATAGAAGATAATATGGATGAGAGCGTTACAACGCGCTCTGTCCTTGAATTGCTCACCGGATTTGCAAGTCTTACAAGCCTTGCACTGGAAAGCGAGATTATAAGCATGGATGCCGGATTACGCCCTGCCTATCCCGATAACAAGCCGAAAGTCAAATTCAAAAATGAAAACCATCTGCACATTTTGCATTGCAACGGATTATACCGTCACGGATTTTTAATGGCCCCTTTAATGTCAGAGATAATTATTTCCTACCTTGAAAATCAAAGTATTCCGAAAGAATTTGATAAGTATGTAAGCAAAGATGAGCATGATGAAATTATACATTAACGGGGATTCCTATCTTTTTGAAAAAACACCGCTAACCATTCAGGATGTCATGGAAGACAGAGACGCTTATAAACACGGCGCCGCAGTCGCTTTAAACTGTCAGTTTGTCCCCAAAGCCCGTCACGCAGAAATTGTTCTGAAAGAAAACGACCGTCTTGAAATACTGGAGGCAATGCAGGGTGGATAAGCATGTTTTATCTTGACGGCCGGAATTTTAACTCGCGTCTTCTGATCGGAACGGCGAGATACCCCGCGCTGGAGGACATTGTGCGCTCAATCAAGTTTTCAGGTGCGGAAATTGCAACCGTATCGCTTAGACGATCCAGAGTGAAAGAACAGGACACCAGTAACTTCCTTAAAACACTTAAGTCCACAGGCGTGAATATCCTGCCGAACACATCCGGCTGTTTTTCGCAGAATGAAATCATTACTGTCTCTGAAATGGCGCGGGAAATATTTGAAACAAACTGGATAAAACTCGAAGCCATCGGCGATGATTACACCCTCTTTCCGGATCCCGTGCTTTTGATTCAGTCGGCAAAAGAACTTGTAAAAAGAGGATTTAAAGTATTTCCGTATACATCTCCCGACATTGTTGTATGCAGGAAGCTTGTTGAGGAAGCCGGACTTGACATACTCATGCCGCTTGCTGCGCCTATCGGCACAGGGCAAGGCCCTGTTTACATTCAGGATCTGGAACGTCTTCGCGATCGTTTTCCGGAAACGACATTGATTGTTGACGCAGGCATCGGAAAACCTTCCCATGCCGCACAGATAATGGAGATGGGATATGACGCCCTGCTTATCAACACGGCAATTGCGCAGGCCGGGAACCCCGCTGAAATGGCGCTTGCATTCTCTCTGGCCATCACAGCGGGGCGCAAGGCACATGAAAACGGAATGATTGCCCCGCATAAAAACGCCCAGGCCTCAAGTCCCTTGATTGATCAACCTTTTTGGCACTACGAAAATGACAATAAAACCGGCATTACCTCATAAATTCTACCCGATTGTGGATGATGTTACCTGGGTTGAACGCCTTCTGCCTTTAGGGGTCAGCTTTGTTCAGCTGAGGATAAAAAACAAATCCGGACCCGATTTGGAAAACCAAATCAAAACGGCAATAGATATTCAAAAAAAATACGATGCAACCATCGTCATTAATGATTACTGGAAATGCGCCATCAAGTGTGGCGGATTATACGTTCATCTCGGCCAGGAGGACCTAGAATCCGCAGATGTTAAAGCCATAAAGAAATCAGGCATAAAATTCGGAATCAGCACTCATAATCATAAAGAGCTTGAAAATGCTCTTAGTTATGATCCGGATTACATTGCGCTGGGACCTATATTTCATCCTATTGCAAAACAAATGACGATTAAGCCCCAAGGCCTTGACCGTATCAGGGAATGGAAATCTCTCACAAACGGCATTCCTCTTGTTGCGATCGGCGGCATACGTCTTGAAAATGTAAAAGATGTTCTGGCATACGGCGCGGACACGATCGCCTGTATTGGCGATATTCTTCAGTCTGAAAATCCTGAAAATCAAGCCCGGAAGTGGCTGGCGGCCGTACATGAAACATCCTAAATTACTGTCCATTGCAGGTTCCGACCCAAGCGGCGGAGCGGGTATTCAGGCCGATCTGAAAACTTTCGGAGCGCTTGATGCCTACGGCATGGCATGTATTACAACCTTGACGGCACAGAATACGACAGGTGTTCAGGACGTTCACCCCTTACCTGCAGAATTTGTTGAAAGGCAGATTGATTCCGTATTTCGGGATATCGAAGTAGACGCAGTTAAAATAGGCCTTCTTGGCAGTATTGATATCTGTAAGGCCGTTACAGAAGTATTGCAAAAATACAAGCCCCAATATGTTGTCCTTGATCCTGTACTTGTGGCACAAAGTGGAGACAATCTCACCAGTGACGGCATACTGCACAGCATGACACAGGACCTGTTTCCCATTGCAACACTTATCACACCAAATATTCCTGAAATGCAGGCGTTAACAGGTATTGAGCCGGAAAGGCTTAAAAACGTCATTGAAGATCCCGAATCGCTCAGGGCCGAAATCGAAAATAAACTGGGACAGTCTGCCATTCTCTTGAAAGGCGGACATATGGCGGGAGAGGACTGCACAGATTATCTGTTTGACCCACAAGGATTTGACAAATTTACATGCAAACGCATACACACAGAGAACACACACGGTACAGGGTGTACGCTTTCTTCTGCCATCGCCGTATATCTTGCAAAGGGAGAAGGATTATCCAGCGCATGCAGGAAAGGCAAAGAATATGTGAGCGAAGCACTGGAAGCCTCAAAAAATAACAAAATCGGCCAAGGTCACGGTCCTTTAATCCATAACTGGCGACACTGATAATTTAAGGATGCAAAAAAGATAAGAACGTACAGGACTTTTATTCAAAACACAGGAACGGTATTTCCCTACTGGCTTGTACTGGCATTATCTGTAATATTCTTAAAACCGTCGCTACCCGGGTAAAAAATACCTTTAACCCTGTTGTTTTCACCCTTACCGCCATAAAGTTTACTGATATTGGTTTTGAGATCGACGGATGCTTTTGATCCGGTCAGGAAGTTTTGCCCTCTTTTAATTCGGACGTCACCTTTTAGCTCGGCACTATTTTTTCTTGCATCGTAAAACCCTTCACTGCCGGTTATCATCTCCTTAAGCGTTATGATAACCACATCTCCTTTTGCCTCCGCCCGTTTCAAAGTACGCCTGCCTTTGTCGTCGGCTTCGAAAAAAGCTTCTATTTCCTGCGCTTCAATCGAGTTTTGATCCGCATTAACCAGAACATTCCCCTTTGCCTTAAGCCGTCCTTGTTCGATCCAGTATGTGAAACTCTCCTTTGCGGTAACAGTATGTTCGGGACTGCTTAATTCTAGATTATCCCCAATAAGAACTGCTTTTCCCTCGTCAAGAAGATAGGTTGCCTTTTGTCCGACGGCTCTATTATCGGTATGTGTAATAACCACGTTTCCGATTGCCGTTAATTGCATTATCTGCGTATCCCCATCTTCGTTTTCACGGTATGACGCGATTACCTTATCCGCACTGATTTCCGATTCACCCTGAACAACCTTGACATTGCCTTCAGCCGTATACTGACGTTTTTCCCTGTCCCATTTCAGAGTGTTGTCTGCGGTAATTTCAACCGGGTTCTTTTGTCCAGAAGAATTGCTCCCGCCATTCTGTGCCTTGACTCCATGCGGTACCATGACCGTAAGAAAAAGGAGTAAATTGAAAAAAATGGCAGGTTTCATCAGGGGACGAAAAACTTTTTATCCTGTTTTTGTACAACAAGCTTTGCCGGACCTTTAAACACAAGATGGTTATTGTCCTTACTGGCCCACACCCCCTCTGCCTCCAGATACCCGTCAGGGCCGGATGCTGAAACTTTTTGTTCCGAGTGTAAAGTATTGCCTTTTAAATCAATATGAAGATCATTCGCTCTGAAAATGTGCCCTTCCCCCTGTTCCAAAACAACATCACCCTCAAGCCTTAATTGTTGTTCATCCTGCGTGTACTCCCCTTTTTTTGCTTCAACAGCAAGCGTGTTTTGTTTGTCAAACTGTATTTCCGCGCTGGGATATTCCAGATTCACAAGCTCGGGATTATTCGGTGTTTGCACGGCGCGTTTCGCTTTAATTTTATAGGGCCTGTTCTGGTTATCAAGACTTTCGAATTTTGCTTCCGTCAACTCGTTCTGAATATTTTTTTCTTTCAGTAAACTTGTATCCGGTGAAATATTGCTTATCGTTTCCTGGCTGTTCGAAAGAGTGATAAGGATTGCGACCAGGCCGACAGCGGCAAGTGGCACACTCATCTTTGCAAAGCTGATCAGTCTTTTCGAAAATGCCCCCGAAATTGCGCCAACGGCTCTTTCTTTGCGTTTTTTGAAACTGACTCTTGAAAACAGATGTAATCTGTCTTCCTGCCGCTTTGGCTGCTCTGTTTTTGAACTGTTTTCCGTCATGCTATCCCTGCCTGCATACAGTCCTGCAAACGGATTATCCCTTTAACTCTGTCCTGTGCATCAACGACAACAAGACTTGTAATAGGGTTAGCATATCGGGTTGTCATGATTTCGATTGCCTCGGCGGCCAGTGCGTCTTCACGAATTGTTTTCGGGTTGTCGCTCATAATTTCAATGACACTTTTTTGAAGAAGGTCGGGGCTCATATGTCTTTTCAAGTCACCGTCCGTAATGATCCCCTTCAAAGAGCCGTTTTTGTTTAAAACAAGCAGGGAGCCCATATTTTTTTCAGTCATGACGAGTAATCCCCTGTCCATTGTAATGTCCCCTGAAACGATGGGAAGTTCATCACCGGTACGCATGATTTCGTGTACTTTCATGAGTTTTTTTCCAAGCTTTCCACCCGGATGAAAAACTTTGTACTGGTCGGGTGATAACTCCATACGTGCCAGCAGCGTTACGGCCAGCGCATCTCCGAAAGCCAGCATCATTGTGGTTGAGGTCGTGGGTGCCAGGCCGTTCGGGCATGCCTCATCCACTTTTGGAATAATAAGTTTTATGTCCGCGTATTTCGCCAGCGTGCTGTTCGGATTGCTTGTCATGCCAATAAGGGGAATTGAATAGCGTCTTGTGTAAAAAATAAGATCGGAAAGCTCTGTATTCTCGCCTGAGTTTGACATTATAATTACAATATCCTGCCCGGTGATCATGCCGAGATCACCATGGCTGGCCTCCCCGGGATGAACAAAAAAGGCAGGGGTACCGGTGGATGACAGTGTTGCCGCCGTTTTTCTTGCAATATGCCCGCTTTTGCCAATTCCGGCCACAATAAGGCGGCCGGAACGGCTTTCCTTCATCTCTTCAATTTTTTCAGTCGCCTTGATAAATTCACCGTCAAGAGCGTCAATCAACTTGTTCAGTCCTTCGATTTCCATCTGAAGCACCTTTCTTGCATAGGCCAGCGCCTGGTCCCGGCTTGTTGCAAGTTTTGACTGATGTATGGGCTGAACTTTAGTCATTATGAATTCCTTTAAACAACGCTTTAATGTGCAAAAATATCCCAGTCTGGCCAGCCGGCAAGATCGACCGCCACTCGCGTTTTAAGAAAATCATGGCATTCGTGCGCTATCTGCTGCCGACCTTCCCTTATTAAAATTTCTTCCAGTTTATCTTTAATACGGTGAAGATACAAAACATCATTCGCCGCATAGGCCAGTTGTTCACGGCTGAGTTCTGAGGCACCCCAATCGGAGGATTGTTTTTCCTTGCTGACATCAACCCCCAGAAGATCGCGGCAAAGGTCTCTTAAACCATGCCTGTCGGTAAATGTCCGGCAAAGCCTTGATGCTATTTTCGTGCAATAGACAGGTTCCGAAACAACACCCAGATATTTTTGAAAAACGGCCATATCAAAACGTGCGTAGTGAAATATCTTCAGGACTTCCTTATCAAGCAGAATTTTTTTAAGATTCGGCGCTTCGTAATTTCCGGCTTTGAATTGAATTATGTGAGCATGATCGTCTCCTGACGAAAGCTGGACCACGCACAGCCTGTCCCGCCAGGGCAGGAGGCCCATCGTTTCACTGTCCACCGCAATGGAATTGCCAAGCTGCAGATCATCCGGAAGATCATTAAGGTGCAAGGTATAAGACATTTTTCCCGTTCACTTTTTTAATTTATAATGGTGCCCAGAAGAGGACTTGAACCTCCACGGCCTTGCGGCCACTAGCACCTGAAGCTAGCGCGTCTACCAGTTCCGCCATCTGGGCATGATGCTTTTTACCCCAAGGTTATTCTTAATACTAGAAACAATAAGCAAAATCAAACAGTTTGGCAAATTTATGAAAGCAATTTATTTTAGCGCATGCCTCCCGGCTTTGTCGCAGGCGGTGATCCGCCAACGCTTTTCATTGCCATTTTACGACCGCCGCCACCACCGCCCCTGCCGCTTCTGTAGCGCCCGCCTTTAAAAAATTCGTCGTCCAGTATTTCCTCGATATCGGGTATTTCACCTTTCAGGATCACCTGGCAACACACACGGAAAAAATCACACGTATTTTTTTCCCAGTCCGGAACTTTTTCCATGAAATTTTCGCCATTGATATCAAGCCTCGCAAAACCCCACTTTTCCTGAGTTTTCGGACGTGCAACGCTTTTAAATACCAGATCAGTAGATTTTTTTCCTTCCGGCGGTTTTTCATAGAAAAAAACAATCTGGCTTTCAAGCTCATCACCGTCCGGATTCATGGCAATATCGGCACTTACAGTGATTTCCTTTTCCGGATCTGTATGGGTCCAGAGTTTTGTCTCATAGGGCCCCATCACGTAGGGAACACCCATCTTATCAAGTATATCTTTAAGGTTCATAACACTTAACGTTACTTGAGATAGAGAAAGAATTCTAGCGAATTACGCGGGGCCAGGGTTCAGGACGCATTAGCGGTCATACATCCGGTTTAAGAACGGCCTTTATCAGCTTTGAATTTTTAAATTCCACTTTTACTGACTGGTTACTCTCGGCTAAATCTGCTCTTGTAACCGGCCTGTTCTTATCATCCCATATTACTGTAAAGCCGCGTTCCAGAACACGTTTAAATGACAGGGTTTCAAGCATACGGTCCAGTGCTTTAAAATCCGAGAATTTTCTTTCCAGACTTTGGCGGACGGCGTAATGAAGACGGTATTCCCTGTCCTTAATTTGATCTGACAAGATCTTTATCATGGTTTTCGGGTGCACCAGACGGGCATAGGTTGCGTCAACACGAGAGAGTTTATGATTCAAAAATGAAGAATAAGCAACATCCAGTCTGTCTGAAAAATTATCCAGCGTTTGCGTTTTTATATCCAGGTTACTGCGAGGATCACCCAGCCTGCCGTGCAGGCCGTCCGCCTGAAGCTTCAGAAACTCAAGGAGTCTTGTCATTGACCCGTAAAGGCGCCTGGCATGATCCATAATCGCCGCATGTATATCAATGCGTTTAGGTACGGCAATTTCCGCAGCTCCGGTGGGGGTCGGCGCCCGTATATCCGAGGCGTAATCAACAAGTGTCGTATCCGTTTCGTGTCCGACGGCAGTGATAATCGGGATTTCAGAAGCGGCGACTGCGCGCACGACGTCCTCCTCGTTAAACGCCATCAGGTCTTCAAGCGAACCGCCGCCACGCGCCAAAATAATAAGGTCGGGCCTGTGTTTCGAATTGTATGGAAGGGCATTAAAACCACGGATCGCCTTTATGATTTCGGGCGCCGCATTCGCGCCCTGGACATTGACGGGCCATAGCAGGGCAGGTCGCGGAAAACGGTCGTCAATACGATGCATAATATCGCGGATTACGGCACCGGTTGGAGACGTAATGACACCTATGCATTCCGGAAGGAAAGGCAAAGGCTTTTTGTTTGCGGGATCAAACACACCTTCGGCGGAGAGTTTTCGTTTTCTCTCTTCCAGAAGTTTAAGAAGGGCCCCTTCCCCGGCCAGTTCAATCGATTCAATTATGAGTTGATAATTTGATCGGGCCGGATAGGATGAAATTTTGCCGGTACAGATGACTTCAAGCCCTTCTTCCGGTTTAACGGAAAGATTCTGAACCACACTGCGCCAGCAAACAAGGTTCAAAACAGACTGGTCGTCTTTTAGATCGGAATAGAGATGACCGGAGCTATGCAGCTTGACTCTGGACAGCTCACCACGCACCCGTATACGCCCGTAAACTTCCTCAAGGGTGCGTTTGAGACTGAATGAAAGCTCAGTGACACTTTCAAATAAAGGAATATTTGTATTCATCGCGCAAGTATAAAAGAAATCATATCTGCCGAAAACTATAATATGATAATGTATAGTGATGAATAAAGATTTTCGCAGACGTGCAGAGATCCGAAGACAAAACTGGAAAGAGCAATCTTTTCATCTTTCCGAGCATGAAAAATTGCAGGAGCAGGACCTTGCCTATTGGCGATCACAAAGCATTGATACAATGATTATGACCGGCTGGAGATTAAGTGTGGAGCAATACGCTTTAAAACAGGAAAATAATGAAAATTAATCCTGACTTTCTGGATTTTATTGATTGCCTGAATGTCTATACGGTTCAATATCTTGTTGCCGGCAGGTCTCTCTGACGGGGCAATGGTATGACAGAAAATCGTTGCGTTTGCTTGCCGCTATGGAAATCTGCATATGCGCGGGGCGGATGGCTGGGTTCGCCATAACAATTCCCGTGATTTATTTTTATATGCAGGAATTTATTATTTTAGGGCTTGCCGTATCCTTTTGCGCTTTTCTTTTGAGCATGTTTTGCGCCTATAAAGCGGAGGTACACGCTCAAAAGGATTAAAAGACAAACTTACTGACAGGCCAGACATTCTTCGTATTTAGGCTCTTCAGAAGAGGAATCCTCGCCACTTTCACGTTTTGCCTTTGATTTAATCTGAGCCATGGCAGCAATATCACTAAGACTGTCACCAAGCTCTGGCTGGCGGTTGTCTTTTGGTGCCTCACCTTTCGTTCTTTCCCAGCTTGACTGAGACTCGGCGCGCTGGATTGATTTAGAGCGGCAATAGTAAAGTGATTTCACACCCTTTTTCCATGCATCCCAGTGAATACGGTGTAAATCTTTTTTATGGACATCGGCAGGAAGGAAAATGTTCAATGACTGCGCCTGGCATACAAACGGCGTCCGGTCGGCGCAATGCTCGATCAACCACCTCTGGTCAATTTCAAAGGCCGTTTTGAAAACATCCTTTTCATCTTCTGTAAGAAAGTCCAGATGCTGAACCGATCCTTCATTTGTAAAGATCGATGACCAGATGTCGTCTGTATTTTTCCCTTTTTCTTCTAAAAGCCGCTCAAGATAGCGGTTTCTTACAGCAAACGAGCCGGAAAGCGTTTTATGCGTAAATGCATTCGCCGCATTCGGCTCAATGCCCGGCGAAGCGCCGCCACATATAATTGAAATGGAGGCGGTCGGGGCAATTGCCATTTTATTCGAGAACCGTTCCATAATACCGTAATCTGCCGCATCGGGGCACGGACCGCGCTCATGCGCAAGCTTGACGCTGGCTTCATCGGCCTGGCGCTTAATTCTCTCAAACATTCTGCGATTCCAGACCTTAGCCATAACGCTTTCCATCGGAATCATTTTTGACTGCAGGAAGCCATGAAAACCCATTACGCCAAGGCCCACGGAACGCTCACGCATGGCGGAGTATCTGGCCTTTTTCATTTCGTCGGGTGCATTTTCAATAAAATCGGTCAGTACGTTATCAAGGAAACGCATGACGTCCTCGACAAAAATGGGGTTATCCTGCCATTCATCATATTTTTCAAGATTAAGAGATGAGAGGCAGCATACAGCCGTTCTGTCATTGCCGAGATGGTCTTTTCCTGTCGGCAGGGTGATCTCAGAACACAGATTAGACATTTTAACCTGCAAGCCCGCCATTTTATGATGTTCAGGGATACGGGAATTTACACTGTCAATGTAAATCACGTAAGGCTCACCGGTTTCAATACGCGCCGTCATGATTCGTATCCAAAGGTCACGCGCACTGACCTTGTCAACAACATGCCCGTCTTTCGGTGATTTTAACGCCCATTGCTCATCCCGCTCAACAGCCAGCATAAACGCATCGGGGATAAGTATTCCATGGTGAAGGTTCAGCGCCTTCCGATTCGGATCACCACCGGTTGGCCGTCTTATTTCAATAAACTCATCAATTTCCGGATGCCATACAGGCAGATAAATTGCCGCCGACCCTCTGCGCAACGATCCCTGCGAAATGGCCAGAGTAAGAGAATCCATAACGCGAATAAACGGTACAATACCGCTTGTTTTTCCGTTGCGGCCAACTTTTTCACCAATCGAGCGAACATTCCCCCAGTAGGAACCAATACCCCCGCCGCGCGCGGCGAGCCAGACATTCTCATTCCAGAGATCAACAATATTTTCAAGACTGTCTCCGCTTTCATTCAGAAAACATGAAATGGGAAGCCCGCGACTTGTTCCCCCGTTTGACAAAACGGGTGTGGCAGGCATGAACCAGAGGCGCGAAATATAATCATAAATGCGCTGCGCATGCTCGTTATTGTCACTGTAATGCATGGAAACTCTGGCAAAAAGATCCTGATACGATTCCTCAGGCATAAGGTACCTGTCGGTCAAAGTGGCTTTGCCGAAAGTGGTAAGGTTTTCGTCGCGAGAACGGTCAATTTGCACACGATTTCCGCGCTCAAGCTGCGCTACATCAAACATGGATCTTCTCCTGTCTAAAGACTGATTTAAAAAGGTTAAAACCCCGGGACAAACCCGGGCTGTGGATATGTGGATAACTGATCTAGATAACAATCTCTAGTGTTTATCTTTCTTCATAATACTAGATTTAGTATGCTTGTCTAGATTGAAATTATTCCTATTCAAAAAAATTTCAAATATTCCGGTTATCTTTTAATCCAACCAATTTTAGGCGTGTTGGCATTTAACACGCATGATAAGGTTAAGAATACATTCGTGTTTGTATAGTGAAAATAAAAACTTGTCCCGAGTCTTTTGAGACCTCCAGTCACAGTTAATGTGCGCCAATATACTCCCACGCTTTCCTGATTGAGGCTTCCGGTATATCTGTCATGATTTCAGCTTCTCCTATCCTGCGGGGTAAAATAAGCCTTAAAACACCGTCTTGTACTTTTTTGTCGTGCCCCATTGCATTGATCAACTCAGAGCACTCCGGAAGTTCCGCCTTAACAGGAAGGCCGAATGCATTTAAAAGCGCCTCAAGACGACTTAATACCGAATCATCGCAATATTTTTCATACACAGACAGAAAGGTGGCCGCAACACAGCCCAAAGCAACAGCCTCACCATGTTTGAAACGGGTGTAACCTGTTACCGATTCTACCGCATGGCCGAACGTATGACCGAAATTCAGCAAAGCCCTGACGCCGGCTTCCTTTTCATCCTCTTTAACAATGCCGGCCTTTATAGAAACGTTTCTGAATATCAGCTCCTCAAGACAAAGCCGATCTTTGTTTTTGATGGCCACAAGATTATTTTCGTACCATTTAAAAAGGTATTGATCCCGAATCACAGCATGTTTTACGCATTCAGCAAGACCGTTCCGGAATTCATTGTCCGGCAAGCTCTGCAAAACGTCGGTATCAACAAGCACCGAAAGAGGATGATAAAACGCACCGATCATGTTTTTGCCCATGGGGTGGTTGTAGCCGACTTTGCCGCCCACGCTCGAATCAACCATGGCCAGAAGTGAGGTTGGAATTTGAAAAAACGGAACACCCCTTACATAGGTAGCCGCTGCAAACCCGACAACATCACCGGTGACGCCCCCACCCAAAGCGATGACAGGCGTCTTTCGGTCCAGCCTGTTCTCAAGACAGGCCGCATAAAACCTTTGAATACTATCGATTGTTTTATGCTCCTCATTTCCTGGAAAAGTACGATAGACAACATTAAAGCCTGCGTTTGACAAATTGTCCCGCAGAGTTTCGCCGTAAATCTTGCCAACATTTTCATCGGTAAACACTGCACATTTTTCCGATACGGAAAATTGCCTCAAGTGCCCGGCAAAGTCTTTCAGCAGACCTTTTCCTATAAGGATTTCATAGGCGTGATGATCCAGAGTTATATCAACAGATTTCATGTCGATTCATTCCGGCCTGTGAAATATATTTCATGTTTTTCAGTTAAATTATATGTGCAAAATACCCCAAAGTCACTCGCCCTTTAGAAAGCCCCGTAGTATTAAGCATTCATTAATATTTAATATATACTGTTTCAAAAATAATTCATAAACTCAACATCTCGTGGGATATAAAAATGCTTAATAAAAGCGACAGAGACTCCTTAAAACTTGTTATTCATAATCTTGCCTGCGTAAATTACAAAGAAATATTCAAGACTGTTTCCGAGAAAATAGCCCAAATATCCGGGATAAACGCTGCAGATACGAATGAGGCCCTCCTGGATGCCGAAAGGCAGTCGCCATCCGGAATAGGCAGCGGCGTTGCCATCGCGCACGGAAAATCAAAAAATGTGGACCAGCCTTTTATAACCCTGGTCAGGCTTGAGCGACCAGTTGAATTTCAGTCCGTTGATCAGAAACCTGTCGATATTGTGGTTGTTATCCTCTCACCTGATGAGGAAGAAGCACATTTTCATCTGCAGCGCCTGGCCAGAATCACAAGACATTTACGCAACAAAACAGTTATAAATTCCTTAAGGCAGGCGGAAAACCAAGAAGTTCTGGAAATTATTTTCACAAAAGAAGAAGACCGGATCGACACGATCGCGGCCTGATTACTTTTTAAATCCGTACTGTTGTCTAGAGCAAATCGCGATCAAAAAGAATCGCTTTGCGATTTTTGATCGCGTGAATTTGCTCGTCTATTCAATAAGTCAGGGCAGATTCACGCTTCTCAGATATAATTATAGTGATTATATTTGAACACGATCTGCCCTAGTGAACGGCAACGAGCTCAAGATCGTTTTGTTGAACTAAAACCCTGGCTTTCTCAAAATCATCAACATTCATAATAAATGTGCCGTCAGCTGCATAAATTGAGTATTCAACGCGTTCACCCACAGCAACCGGCTTTATAAACGCAACGTGATTTAAGCCCAGTGACAGGAAACTCTGCCTGCTCAGGTCCTTGAGATATTGGACCACATTCCCTTCTTCAATATGTTTATAATCCGTCATCGTAATAACCCTTTCTTAAATATTAAGGTATAATCGCTTTAAATGCTAATTTTTGTTACTTTCTTTTGACTTCTTTTTCATATCTTCTGCGTTCAGCATGTTCAGTTTAGAAGATTTGTCATTGCCTGCACTTATTTCAATCTTTTGCGCATTTGATTCGGGCTGTTTCTTGTACAAATCGATTTTCAACAAACCGTTATCCAGGTTTGCGCCTAATACTTCTACATTATCGGCCAGAACAAAGGTTTTTTGAAACTGACGGGAAGCGATGCCTCTGTACAGATAAACACAATCATCAGTGTCAGTTTGTTTCCCTTTAATGACCAGTTGATTGTTATCCAGCTCGACGTCAAGATCATTAAGCGTAAATCCAGCCACTGCCAGTGTCAGGCGAAGCCTGCGGTCATCCGTCTGTTCTATATTGTAAGGGGGATATCCGTCCGTTGCATGTTTTTTCAGACGTTCCAGAGTCTGTTCAAACTGATCAAAACCCAGAAATAATGGGTTATCAAAAATTGACAAACGCGTCATAACCTCCTCCTTTTGAGCGAGTATTTAAAAAGCCCGATACGGCACTTTTCTCACATATAAATATATATATGAGTTTTTCGGGAAATCAACTCCATGAAACCCTGATCCTCAAAATTGCAAAACATGTTTTATAAGGTTTACTTTATCCCTTCTGGAGTGTATAAACTCAATGCAAATTCAAAAAAGGACGGATTTGCATGATCACAAATAAAACAATTCCCGAAAGCTTAACTTTTGACGATGTCCTCCTTATTCCGGGGGAATCGGATATTCATCCCGGAGATACCTGTACATCCACATTTCTGACACGATCTATCAAGCTTAATATACCTATTCTCTCAGCGGCCATGGATACCGTGACAGAGGCGGAAATGGCCATTGCCATGGCTCAGTCGGGCGGTCTTGGCGTTATACATAGAAATATGACCCCAGACCAGCATGCGGAGGAGGTTCGCAAGGTTAAACGTTACGAATCCGGTATGGTCGTTAACCCGATTACGGTCAGACCCGATGCAACGCTTGAAGAAGCCCTGAATATCATGAGGGCCGCTAAAATATCGGGCATACCGGTTACAGAACAAAACGGAAAGCTGGTCGGTATTTTAACAAACCGGGACGTACGTTTTGCCGAAAACAGTGGCCAGCCCGTTAAGGAACTCATGACTTCGGAAAATCTTGTCAAAGTTTACAATCAAGTCGATAAGGAAGAGGCAAAACGTCTTCTGCACAAACACAGAATTGAAAAATTACTCGTAGTTGACGATCAGGAACGCTGTATCGGTCTGGTCACTGTCAAGGACATCGAAAAATCCGAAAATTATCCGAATGCCTGTAAGGATGAGCAGGGACGGTTGCGTGTCGGCGCGGCAACCGGAACAGGTAAACAGAGTCTTGAGCGGGCAGAGGCAATGTCCGGAACGGGCCTCGATATCATTTGCGTGGATACTGCCCACGGTCATTCGAAAAATGTCATAAATGCCGTTTCTGAAATCAGAAAAATCGGCTCCAACACGATGCAGATTATGGCCGGAAACGTTGCGACGGCAGAGGCGGCAAAAGCCCTTATCGAGGCCGGGGCGGATTGCATCAAAATCGGCATTGGGCCCGGTTCAATTTGCACGACACGTGTGGTTGCAGGCGTTGGCATGCCCCAGCTTTCAGCCATTCTGGATGTTGTTTCAGTATGCAGGAAACGGAATATACCATGCATTGCAGACGGCGGAATTAAATATTCGGGTGATCTGGCCAAGGCAATTGCCGCAGGCGCCGACTGCGCAATGCTGGGCAGTCTTTTTGGCGGTACTGATGAGGCCCCTGGCGAAGTCATTCTCTACCAGGGGCGATCCTATAAAGCCTATCGCGGCATGGGCTCGGTGGGCGCCATGGCCCAGGGATCCGCAGACAGGTATTTTCAGTCACAGATGAACAACGCCAATAAATTCGTTCCCGAAGGAATTGAAGGAAGAGTTCCCTATAAAGGCCCGATGAGCAATGTTCTGCACCAGCTGATGGGCGGCCTGCGTGCCGCGATGGGGTATACAGGATGTGCAGATATCCCGACCCTTCACAAGAAAGCAAAATTTACAAGAATGACGTCTTCCGGATATCGTGAAAGCCATGTCCATGATGTCACAATAACCCGGGAGGCCCCGAATTACCGTCAAAATTAAAAGAGAGGATGCAATGACTGGAAAATACGATGACAACAATATTTTCGCAAAAGTACTGAGAGGCGATATTCCATGCAATACCGTCTATGAAGACGATCATGTTCTGGCCTTTCATGACATCAGTCCCCGGGCACCGATCCATATACTCGTCATTCCCAAAGGAAAATATATTGATATTGCCGATTTTGGTGCAAATGCGAATTCTCAGGAAATCAAAGCCTTCTGGAATGCAGTTTCCTTAATTGCCGCCGAACAGGGAATTAACAGCAAAGGCTTCAGGGTTATCGCCAATTCAGGCCCCAATGCAGGGCAGGAAGTTCCGCATTTTCACGCGCACATTCTCGGGGGGCGCGCATTGGGACCAATGCTGTCGCACGACCGCGCCGCCTGAAAACAGAATGCAGACGTAAGGCCGCAGTCACGGCCTAGATGTAATGTCTCAATAGGTTGTTCACACGAACACAGTTAAGAAGTATGTGAGTTTTGTGATAAACCATTACCCAAAGGAGCGTCCGCATGAACATAAACAGCAATGCCAGATTACCCCCCATAGTCGAGAGCAACCACTTTTAACGCATAAATCCACCGACTCCACCCGCGTTTACGCCCGCCTGACCAACCATGCCACCCGCCGCACCGTCGATTTCATATCGGACAAAGTCTCGATCCTGCTCAAAGGGGCGGAACAGGCAAACGATACGTCATCCGGCCCGAAAGGGGCAGGCAATGATAACAACACTCTGGTATCCAAAATGCTCGCCGCGATTATGCAGGTGATGGAGGAACATCAGGGGAATGAGGGCGGCCAACAGCCGGGATAAAGCCGTAAAAATCATAATGACTGGCTGACAGCATAATATGGTGTTTATAATATAATCCGGCTAAGTTGAAAAAAACAGGTGAAGCGATGAACAGGCATTTTCCCGGCAAATGGCGCATAACGGAAATGGACGATTTTGCGCAGGAAGATTTGGATCTTTGCGGCCCCGCCTTTATAAATTTTGATGAGGAAGGGCACGGCGCGCTTATGTTTATCGCCGTGCATGCCTCCATGGATTGCAGTTACGGCCAGACCGTCGTGCATTTCAGGTTCAGAGGTGATTCTGAAGGCGATGAAGTAATAGGAGAAGGTTGGGCCGAGCTTGACGACGGTAGCACGAACACCCTGAGCGGATGTTTTGAATTCCGGGACGGCGACGATTACGAATTCAAGGCGCGGAAAGTGTGAGATAGGATTTTGGCGGTAAAATAAAACGACAAAGGAGAAAAGCTTTTGAAATGTGCTTTTTGCAAGGTTAATGATAGTAAATTCTATTTTATCGACCTGTCAATTTTTTGAGGAGCCTACTTGAAATGAATGATGATGAAAAAAAGATCATCCAACATTTTTGTGAACAGGTACGCTGGGTTTATGAAACATGGCAAATGCAAAAATATTTATTTGAAAGAAGTGACGGGGCGGATTGGCTTATGAAAACAGCACATCATATACATTTTTTCCGTCACTTAAACCAAATCCTGCGTGATTATACGATTCTACAAATTGCAAAACTTCATGACCCGCCAGAAAATCGTAACAATCAGAATTTAAGTGTTCCTCAAATTATAAAGATATTTGAAAACACCCCACTCCAAGAAACTCTGGTTTCTCTTAAAAAAAAGATGGAAGAATTTGCAAAACCCTGTAAAGACGCGCGAAACAAAATTATCGCACATAATGATCTGGATACGATCAAGTCTGACTCGGGGCTTGGAGGCTTTGATGGTGAAGGAGATCAATATTTTGAGTTTTTGATAAATTTTATAAATCATATTTCAGAGCACTGCTTTAATGAACCATTTATTCCGGGCAATTTGGTACAAAATGATGTGGATATATTCTTGTCGCAGTTTAATAGAGGGGCTTCTTAAGGGCGTGTATATTATTTTGTCATGGGGGTTTTAGTGTTCAAATGTTAAATTACCTGAGCAATGAGGATCTGTTCTATGGCCTATCTACAAATTCATCTTCTTGGCGCTGGGGCGGCAATCGCATTACACTTTGTTCTTATGATCTTTTCTCGATCAGTGATGAAGCCTATGAGGGTTCATATTGATGCATTGAATAAAGAACTGAAGAATTTCGATCTATTTTTCAATGCGCATGAAGGGATTTTAGTATCTTCGGAAAGGGGGTTAATTTGTCCTATCTACACAGATTTTCGAATTCTTCCGCTAATGGAATGGGGAGTGGTTGTTCAGTCTCTTTTTTTAAGTTGGCTAAATTTTATTCTCGTCGGCCTTGGTTGTATCAGAGCTCTTTCTATGAAAAGCACAATGGGTAATTTATTGGCTCATTTAGAATCAGAGACATCGGCACTATCTGACCACAATAAACTGAAGTCGCATCTATTTCAGATATCAACAAGTGCCCTTGACAAGTTTGGTGGCGTGCGAGAGAAGGCTCAAATTTACACGTTTATTGAAGATCACATATGATAACAGACACCAGCCTATGCAGTCTTGACCTTTATCACTTTTGATGAGAATGACCTCGCAATAAATCTGTGTCCTCTGCGTCTCTTTGGCGCTGCGGTTAAATAAAAAGGCAAACCACATCATGACAAAACCCTCACAACTTTCCCTGCAATCCGTCCTTTCAAAACGCCGTATTCGGGATATGGCCGGAGAGAAAGTCTATGCCCGCGGGGAGGATTATTATCACGGCGGGCATGTTGACCTGCTGTTTCATGACGTGCACGAGGCGGCAGCGGAAGTTCAGGGCTCGCACCCTTACAGGGTGGATTTCAGCCTGTCGGAACAGGGCGAGATTCAGGCCGATTGCACCTGCCCCGCCATGGCGGACTGGGGATTTTGCAAACATGCCGTGGCCACGGGCCTGTATCTGATCGAAGCGCCGCCCGCCACGCGCAAGGGGAACGGCAAGCGCTCGAAAGAAGAGGCAGATTCATTTGCGGCGCAATACCCGAACCTTGCCGGATGGGTCAAAGACGGCTGGATCGAGATCGGCCGCGACGGCTACAGCACATCAATGATCCGCGTCCTGGACGACGGCGGGCTGGTCTGGGAAGGCGGCACTCGGCATAAATCCGTTGCCGGAATGCTTAAAGAGGCGGAAGAGGCCATCAAAGACTGGTTTGAGGAAAATTGATAACGCTTTATGCACCAGACAGGTTTATATTTTTTTCAAATTTCAGTACTAATAGTACCGTTGCATAAAAAATTTTAAACTATCAGACCTGCGCAAGCGGGATATTGCGGCTTGATTTTTCAGAAGGAGCTGTCCTGTATAACTGAAGAAAGTTATCTTATGGGCATGCGCAAAAGTCGTTTAAGCAAATACAAACAAGACCGTTTGATAGAGCATTTCGTATCGGGCACAACGCCTGGAAGGTATCGATACCTAAAACGCGAGATTTTTCTTGATTTTAGTGGAGAAATCATTTTATATGCGGGTTTATTTAATAACGGTCAGGCGATAATCACACATACGGCATGCCTCGGTCGTTTAATTATAAGTTGAAATGGAGAATAAAATGCCGAAAATGAAAACAAAAAGCAGCGCAAAAAAGCGCTTCAGCGTTACGCGCAACGGCAAAGTCAGGGTAAAGCAGTCATTTGCCCGCCACATGCAGATGAACAAACCAAAATCTATGAAACGCAAGGCACGCGGCAAAACAGTTTTGCAGGATTGCGACGCACGCGTTGTTTTAAGAAACTATCTTCCTTACGGCAGAAAAGTTAAAAACAAAGGAAATGTCCATGGTAAAGCTGTGGCAGAAGAAGGAGGCCGGTCATGACACGCGCAAAAAACGGACCTGCGGCACACGCCCGTCATAAAAAAGTTTTAAAAATGGCCAAAGGCTATCGCGGGCGTAACAAAAATTGTTACCGCATTGCCCTTCAGAAAGTTGAAAAAGGACTTCAGTACGCATACCGGGACCGCCGAAACAAAAAACGGGATTTCCGCCGTTTGTGGATCCAGCGTATCAATGCCGCATGCAGGATGCATGGAATGCCTTACAGTCAGTTTATGAATGGTCTCAAGCTGGCCAACATAGAACTTGACCGCAAGATTCTGGCTGATCTGGCAGTTCATAATCCGGATGACTTTAAAGCCCTTTGCAGTCAGGCCGAGGAAGCCCTTAAAAAGGCGGCCTGATACTTTCGAGAAACAGGCCGTTTTCTAACGTATACGGATTGCTTTAGATCCATAACATTTATGTGTTTCAAGTCTGAAACATTCAAATTGATATATGGTATTTTTCCTTTTATAGTCTGACCATGCTTGATGTTAAAGAATCAGATATTCAGAAATTAAGACAAGAGTTGGTTGATACTATCGACCGGGCTGAAAATCTTGAGAGTCTTGAAAACATTCGTATATCCAGTTTGGGTAAAAACGGGCAGATAACAGCCATGATGAAAACGCTTGGCAGTATGCCGCCAGAGGCAAGAAAAAAAGCCGGTCAGGAATTCAATGCCCTAAAAGACGAAATTGCCGGAAAAATCAGGGAACGTGAATTTGTTCTGAAAAAAGAGGAAATGGACAGAAAGCTCAGGGAAGAAAAAATCGATATCTCCCTGCCGCCGCGGGAACGCCAGAAAGGGCATATCCATCCGATCAGCCATGTTATGGATGAATTATCGGTTATATTCAGTGACATGGGTTTTAAACTGGCGGAAGGACCGGATATAGAGGATGACTGGCATAATTTCACGGCGCTGAACTTTCCGCCCGGACATCCCGCACGGGAAATGCAGGATACATTTTTCCTGCCGCAGGCCCCCGAAGACAACAGTGAAAAATCCCGAAAACTTTTACGTACGCATACTTCCCCGGTACAAATCCGGTACATGACGAATAACGAGCCACCCTATAAGATTATATCCATGGGGCGTACATACCGATCTGATTCCGATGCCACGCATTCACCCATGTTTCATCAGATGGAGTGTCTGTATGTTGACAAAAACATACACATGGGACACCTGAAAGGTTGCCTGACAGATTTCGTACGCATATTCTTCGGCGTTGACGATTTACCCGTACGCCTCAGGCCAAGCTTTTTTCCCTTTGTTGAGCCGGGAGCGGAAGTTGATATCGGGTGTTACAAACAGGGAAAGGAACTGAAACTGGGGCGCACAAAAAACCCGGATGATCAGGACTGGATGGAAATTCTGGGCTGCGGCATGGTTCACCCGAATGTATTGGAAAATTGCGGCGTGAATACAAAACTCTATCAGGGGTTTGCATTTGGTGTCGGCGTGGAAAGAATTGCCATGCTCAAATACGGGATTCCGGATATGCGGCTGATGTTTGAAAGTGACGTCCGGTGGCTTAGGCATTACGGCTTTGATCCGCTTAACCGGCCCGGCACAGTTTCGGGGCTTTAAAATCTATACTTTTTATCCATGATTACTATTCGGGGTATTTCACGTCAGGATTACGAACAATGGCTCCCGCTATGGCTTTCAAACACCGACAACAAAGTAGCGGAGGCAATTACACAAAACACCTGGAACGCCTTGTGCCAGAAATCGCGTCCGGTATACGGGCTTGGCGCTTTTGAAAACGGCGATATGAAAGCCATTCTTCACTATGTTCTTCATGCAACCACCGGAAGTCTTAAATCGGTTTGTTACATGCAGGACTTGTTTGTTCATGAAAGCTGCCGCGGCCGGGGTATCGCAAAGGAAATGCTGAGAAAACTGGAAAACATCGGAAAGGACCATCAATGGGAGCGTATTTACTGGATCGCGGCTGAAAATAATACGGCTGCACAGCGTTTATATAAGCACATCGGATTCAAACTTGATTTTTCATTTTATGTCTTGCCCATACGTTAACCTTACTTGCCATTACCCCTGTTTTGTGATTGTTTATTTTTTTCAAAATTGAAAAGTGAAATCTGATGAAATTTACCCTTTCATGGCTGAAAGACCATCTGGATACAAATGCCGGACTTGAAGAGATTTGTCAGAAACTGACAGCTATCGGTCTGGAGGTTGAACGCATAACCGACCCCTCGAAAACCTATGAACCGTTTACCGTTGCTTTTGTTCAGGATGCAAAACAACACCCTAACGCCGACAGGCTTAAGGTCTGTATGGTCAAAACGGCCGACGGCAGTGTGCATCAGGTTGTATGCGGCGCGCCAAATGCAAGAGCCGGTATGAAAGGGGTTTTTGCCCCTCCCGGCTCATATATTCCAGGTACAGATCTGCATCTTAAAAAAGGAAATATTCGAGGCGAGGATTCGTTCGGAATGCTTGTATCCGAGGAAGAAATGAGCCTGTCTGATAAGAGTGACTCTATAATTGAAGTTCCGGATGAGATTGAGGTCGGCACTCCACTGGCCCGAATTTACGGCCTTGACGATCCAGTTATTGAAATCGGTCTTACCCCGAACCGTGCGGATTGCGCCTGTATCAGGGGAATAGCCCGTGATCTTTCCGCTGCGGGCCTCGGCAGTTTAAAACCTCTGGCCGTAACGGAAGTTGAAGGCACATTTGATTCCACTGTATCCGTTGTTATTCCCGATGATCCGGATGTCAGAAAAGCATGTCCACTTTTCCTAGGGCGGCTGATTAAGGGTGTAAAAAACGGCCCTTCCCCGCAATGGCTTCAGCAAAGGTTGAAAGCAATTGGTTTGAGGCCGATCTCGGCACTTGTTGATATTACAAACTATCTGACGATCGGTCTGAACAGGCCGCTGCATGTTTTTGATGCGGACACTCTGACAGGCGATATTCATATCCGCTTTTCAAAAGACGGTGAAACGCTTGATGCACTAAACGACAAAAACTATACCCTCGAAGAAGGGATGACGGCTGTCTGCGACGATTTTGGCGTTCTGGGCCTTGGCGGGATAATCGGAGGAACAAAAACCGGGTGTACGTATGAAACGACAAACGTTTTTCTGGAATGCGCCTGTTTTGATCCGGTACGGACCGCAGTAACCGGGCGCAGACTGCAAATCGACAGCGATGCGCGGTACCGGTTCGAGCGTGGAATTGATCCCGAATTTACGCCGGAGGGTATGGAGATCGCCACCCAAATGATACTCGACCTGTGCGGGGGAAAGGCCGGTACAGTTGTTACGGCAGGTGATATCCCCGATAACCGGAAAACCCTGGATTTTGATCCCGACTACACTTTTCAGCTTATGGGCACCGCCGTTCCGGTTAACACCCAAAAAGAAACTCTTAAGGCTTTGGGTTTTATGGTGGACGACAAGCAGGTTCCGTGGAAAGTAACGCGCCCGCCCTGGCGGCATGACATTTTCGACGCACCCGACATTGTTGACGAAATTATACGGCTTTACGGATTTGAGAATATCCAGCCCGTATCCGTCCGGAAGGAAAGTGCAGAAATAACCTCGCCCCTTACGGAAAAATCAAGGCAAGCCTATATTTTGCGTAGCGTTCTGGCCGACGCGGGTCTTGAAGAATGTGTATCCTGGTCTTTCGTCAACCGTGATCTCGCCGCCCACTTTACAGGTGATCTTGAAAAAAGAACGCTGTTAACCCTTTTAAATCCTATCAGCTCCGAAACGGACCACATGCGCCCAACACCTCTTGCCAATCTTTTGCAGGCGGCAAAAACCAATATTGATAAGGGAGGGATATCGCTGGCCCTTTACGAGGTCGGTCCGGGTTTTGATAACCCCGGCCCCGAAGGACAGAACCTGATCGCCGCCGGATTGAGGGCCGGACCTGCCGGCCGCAGGAACTGGATCTCCGAGGAGGAAAACCGCCCTGTTGATATATTTGATGTCAAGGCGGATGTTATGGCGGGACTGGACAGTTTGGGCGGCTTCGGAAATAAGGCATCAGTTATGCGTGATGCGCCTGACTGGTATCACCCCGGTAAATCGGGTACTTTTAAGCTCGGCTCAACAATTCTGGCTTTTTTCGGCATGATTCACCCAGCAATTCTTGAGGCCATGGATATTGAAGGTCCGGTTGCAGCATTTGAGATTTTTCCCCAAAACCTGCCGCGTACAGGAAAAAAACAGGCTGCACGCAAACATCTGGACCTGCCCCCGCTTCAGCCTGTTCGCAGAGACTTTGCTTTCATAGCAGATGAGTCACAGGAAGGGCAAAATATTGTTAAAGCCGTTCTGGCGTCCGATAAAAATCTGATTACAGATGCCCACATCTTTGATGTTTATCAGGGGAAAGGAATTGATCCCGGCAAAAAATCAATCGCCGTCGAAGTGACATTGCAACCTTTTGATAAATCACTGAATGAAAAGGATCTTGAGGAACTGACCGATAGAATAAGAGACAGTGTTAACAAAAAAACCGAAGCAATTTTACGTACATAGCTTAAAATAATAAGCCAATAACAGGCCAAAGAAAGGATTCAAGTGATCATGTTCAAAATCAAGTCTACAAGAGGTTATCTAAATCCATGAGGTTTCTTTCGGACATATTGCACTCAAAAACCGCTCCCGGAATATTGCTTTGTGTTACAACAGCACTGGCACTTATTTTTGTAAATTCCCCTTTGCGCGAGTTTTACGATGTTTTTAAAAATCTTCCTGTCGTAATTCAGGCGGGGGCATTTATAATCGACAAGCCCCTTTTACTCTGGATCAACGATGGGCTGATGGCTATTTTTTTTCTGTTGATCGGCCTTGAAGTCAAACGGGAACTTATCGAGGGTCATCTTTCCTCAAAAGACAATGCGATTTTACCTGTTGTTGCCGCTATCGGCGGGCTTTGTGTGCCTGCCGTGATATACGCGTTTATAAATATGGATAACGGTGAAGCTTTAAACGGATGGGCAATCCCGGCCGCAACCGACATTGCCTTTGCCCTTGGGGTCATTTCAATGCTGGGTGATCGGGTGCCCCCGGCTTTAAAAGTGTGTCTTGTGGCCATTGCAATTATTGACGATATTGGTGCAATTCTGATTATCGCCTTTTTCTATACTGCGGATATATCACTGATTTCTCTGGTCCTGGCGTTTTCCGGTCTTGCGGTTGTGGCTTTGCTTAATATCAGAAATGTTACAAATCTTGGACCGTATATTATTATCGGGCTTTTCATATGGGCCTGTGTTTTGAAATCAGGCGTGCACGCAACACTTGCGGGTATTGCCCTCGGACTTCTTATTCCCCTGAAAGCCAAAAACGAAAACGGCAAATCCCCTCTTAAAGTCATGGAGCATGCGCTTCATCCATGGGTCGGTTTTGGCGTCATCCCGATTTTTGCCTTTGCGAATGCGGGGGTATCGTTTCAAAACATAACACTGGATACGTTTTTAGAGCCTGTTACGCTTGGTATCATTCTGGGACTTTTTATAGGGAAGCAGATGGGCGTTATGCTACTGACCTATCTGGCTTACAAAATAAAGCTTTGCCGTCTTCCGGAAGGGATAACCTGGGCACAGTTTTACGGCATGGCCTTGCTTACAGGTATCGGTTTTACCATGAGCCTCTTTATCGGAACTCTTGCTTTCACCGATCTTGCCATGGCAGTACCAGTCAGAATCGGTGTATTAACAGGATCCTTGATTTCTGGCATTATGGGAATTATGGTATTGCTTCTAACGACAAAAAAACTGAGGTAAGGAAAGTCACTGAATAAAATGGACAGGGTCTTAAACACAAGTACCGGCATAAACAGGGATAATGTCCGTCAATTTGTCGAAAGTCCTTTTTTCGTAAAAACAATCATTGGCCTTATTCTGCTCAACGCCCTTAATCTTGGACTTGAAACGGATAAGGATATCGTTTCCAGGTACGGAAATATACTTTTCATGCTGGACAGGGCAATTCTTATCGTTTTTACTTTTGAATTGGCCTTAAAATTTTACACGTACCGTTTTTCCTTTTTCCGTTCGGGATGGAACATTTTCGACCTTGCCATCGTTTCACTGTGCTGGTTTCAGGCACAGGGTGCATTTTCGGTGCTGAGGGCCCTTAGAATTCTGAGAGTATTAAGGCTTCTTTCTGTGGTCCCGCAAATGCGCAAAGTTATAGGAGCAATCGGCCATTCAATTCCGGGAATGACTTCCGTCATTGGGGTTTTATCACTCATTTTTTATGTGGCGGCCGTTCTGGCCACAAAATTATTCGGCACATACCCTGATCCGCAGATACAGGAATGGTTCGGCTCCATCGGGGCCTCCGCCTACACTCTTTTCCAGATTATGACTCTGGAAAGCTGGTCAATGGGTATCGTCCGCCCGGTTATGGAGATTTTTCCGTGGGCATGGATGTTTTTCGTCCCTTTCATTATCATTACAAGCTTTGCCGTACTGAACCTGTTTATCGGTATTATTGTTGATTCCATGCAGTCCGCGAACAAGGTGGAAATTGTTGAAAACGTGGATGATAAGGATGAATACCTCACACGCCCGGTTAATAAAGAAGATTTTGACCGGCTTATGCTCCGCTTTGAAATGCTTCAGAACGAGATTGCAGCTCTGAAAACCGATGTTGTCAGACAAGCCGTTGATGAACGCAGAAAACTTCTGCTAGACGGAAAGTAAAACCCCGGAACTGCACATTTACTTAAGACGATTTTGTCTAAAATTAAGGGTATTTTAAGCTTTTCCTTACAAAATTAACCAAAGCGTTAATAGAAAGTATGTGTGAAAAGTGTTCAGCCGGTGCGACTTTATTATTGGCAAAAACGGAGCCATGGTTGTTATCGTGCCGGAATTTGTTCCCAAATAATGCACCCGTCACAATATGGGTGAATAGTGAAAATATCGCCTTCCACTCAGGCAGCAGGGAATTTGCAAATGTCCATGTTATTAACGACGAGGTTCTTGAAAAAATGAGCAGGCTAAACGAAGTCGGGATTATAGAATTTCCAAAAGGAAAACCAAATTTTCCAGCCTATATTTCGATAGTGGCTAGCGTGAAAAAGATATCGCAAACACAGAAGGTTCTAACATGAGCAACAGAGTTATTAGTTCAGATGGATCAGTGTCCCTTAGAGCAGAAATGTTTGCACAGGCAGTGCAAAAAGGTGTATTAGAACCATCAGAAAATCCAGATCTCCGTCATGAACCACGGTCAGACCATGGCTTCTCAATTTAATCCATAAGCCTGTCTATTGTTTTTTGCGCACTGATTTATTTTGCCATACAAGCCCGCCAGGCAGCCTATACGTCCAGTAAGACATTTTCCTTGCAATTAACCGTGAATACTGTATGTATAAGACATACAATCATACATACGCATTTGTGAGTTTATATGCGTGAAGGCAAAACCGCTTTTATTACCGGGATAACGGGACAGGACGGTCCTTATCTTGCCCGGCTTCTTCTTCAGAAAGGCTATACAGTGCATGGCTTGAAGCCCTACTGCGTGCATGAGGACGATCATAATCTCGCAAAGCTTCTTGGTACCGATTACAAAAAGAACCCTGATCTGCATCTTCATTATGGCGATATGACGGACGGCGGCAATCTTTTGCGTCTGATTACACAGATTTGTCCGGATGAAATCTACAACCTCGCCGCGATGAGCCATGTTGCCGTCAGTTATGAAATGCCTGAATATACTGCCAACGCCAATGCATTGGGCACATTGCGGCTGCTTGAGGCCATTCGGACACTCGGCCTGAAAGACAAAACACGGTTTTATCAGGCCTCCACATCCGAACTTTTCGGCAATCAGCCCCCGCCGCAAAGTGAAATTACACCGCTTGATCCCCTTTCACCTTATGCCGCCGCCAAGGCCTATGCCTATACCATGACAAAACTTTATCGGGAAAGTTACGGTATTTACGCAATAAACGGTATTTTGTTCAATCATGAAAGTCCTTTGCGCGGTGAAGATTTCGTAACACGAAAAATCGCGAAATCTGTCTGTAACATAGAAGCCGGATTACAGGATGTCGTTACTCTTGGAAATCTGGATGCCAAACGTGACTGGGGCCATGCCGAGGATTACGTGCGCGGTATGTGGCTTATGCTCCAGCAGGACACGCCTCAGGATTTCGTTCTGGCCACCGGAACATCCTATTCGGTAAGAGATTGCGTCACACTGGCATTCCGCCAGATCGGCGTTTTTCTTGACTGGACAGGAAAAGACAAGGAAGAAACCGGCATTGACACACGGACCGGCAAAACGCGTGTTGCCATTGATCCATGTCTTTTCAGACCGCTGGAAGTTGAATTTCTGTGCGGTGACGCAACAAAGGCCCGGCAAGAAATGGGCTGGTTCCCATCCACCACACTTTCCCAGATCCTGAGGGAAATGATTGAGCACGAACGTGCAGGCCTTGAAGACTTAAAAAAAGACAGCAGTTTTTCAAAAAGCAATTAGGCCCGGTCCTGAAATTCTCCGGTTGAGCCATGACCTATGACATAACCAACAAAACAGTATGGATTGCAGGGTCAACTGGCATGGTGGGGCAAGCCCTTGTCAAACGTCTTGACACAGAAAACTGCCGAATTCTTAGAACAACACGGCAAGATCTGGACTGCACCCGGCAAAACGCGGTTGAAGAATGGATGACCGCAAACAGACCGGATGCCGTTGTAATCGCCGCGGCACGGGTCGGCGGCATCATGGCAAATCAGAACGAACCGGCACAATTTATATTTGAAAACCTTGCCATTGCCCAGAATATAATCCATTCGTCATGGTTGAATTCAATTGAAAAGCTTCTTTTTCTTGGCTCTTCCTGCATCTATCCCAAATTTTCTGAAATCCCGATAAAAGAAGAAAGCCTGCTGTCCGGGACGCTGGAACAGAGCAATGAACCTTATGCGATTGCCAAAATCGCCGGAATTAAGCTCTGTCAGGCATATATGCGGCAGTACGGCTGCCGGTTTATATCTGTAATGCCCTGTAATCTTTATGGCCCGGGGGATCTTTATGATGATGCGCGGTCACACGTTATACCCGCCCTGATCCAGAGATTTCACAAGGCAAAGATAAATCGCAGCACAGAGGTCACAATATGGGGAACCGGCCATCCCCGGCGGGAGTTTCTGTATATTGACGATCTTGCGGACGCCCTTGTTTTCCTTTTAAAAAATTATGAAGATGAAATCCAGATCAATGTCGGGACAGGAGAAGATATTCCCATACTCGAACTTGCACATACGATCGCGAATATCGTCGGGTTTGAAGGGGAAATAAAAACCGACCCTTCCAGACCGGACGGCACGTATCGGAAAGTCATGGATAACGGGCGTTTGAAAAATATGGGATGGCAACCGCAGATTTCTCTTGAACAAGGCCTTTCACAAACATACGATTCTTTTTTAAGAATCATGTCCAGATACAAAGATTAAATGCAAAAACAGTCAACACGTCACATTCTTCTCACTGAACCGGTCAATTTTTACGGTAACCCGCAGACAATGCCGACCAATGAGTATCAAAACGAAAATCCTGAAGATATATCAAGGATAAAACAATCCGCACGCCAGGAATTCCGGCTTCTCAGAGATGCACTTGTCAATCACGGAATTATTGTTACGTCCATAAAAGGGCAGCACGGGTGCCCGGATGATGTATTTTGCAACAACTGGACGTCCACTCACCAGGACGGACGTATTGTTTTATATTCAATGCTTGCGGAAAACCGGCGTCCCGAGCGGCGCCAGGACGTTATCGATCTTCTGGAAAAAACATATGATATCGCACTGGATCTGGGACGTTTTCAGAATGAAGGCAAATATCTTGAAAGCACTGGATCTCTCGTGCTTGACCGGGTCCACAAAGTTGCGTACGGAACGATTTCGGCCAGAACAGACAAAAAACTGGCCGAATACTGGGCGGGAGAAATGGGGTACAGGCTGCATTTATTTAATACCAGAGGCAAAAGCGGCAAGCCGATTTATCACACAGATGTTCTGATGTATATCGGAACAGAATACGCCGGAATATGCAGCGAATGTATCGATGCGGATGAGCGTGAAGATATTGTCAGGACACTTTCAAGCACACACGAAATAATAGACCTGAGCCTTGATCAGATATCACATTTCTGCGGCAACGCCCTTGAGGTTGTGGGCGAAAATGAAAAGCGCTATCTCGTTATGTCAGACCAGGCGCATAATGCCTATACTTCAGACCAGCTTAATGTCATACGGAAATATACCAGCGGTGTAATTTACTCACCGCTTGATACAATCGAAAAATACGGCGGCGGCTCTGCGCGATGCATGATGCTGGAACTGCATTGATTACGGCGAACGGTTCTCGATCCGGACACCGAGCTTATCAAGCGCTTCCCCGATTGGGATAAACAGATTGAGACCGGTATTAATTTTGAATCCCGTCGGGTCATATCCGGCAACGGCAATTCCCACAACATTGCCATATTGATCAAACAAGGGCCCGCCACTGCTCCCGCCGTGGATGGCAACATCTGCCTGTATATAATTCTGACGCCCCTCGATTTTAAACCCGCGGCGATGTGCGCTTACAATTCCCCTGGTCAGTGTTCCGGAAAGCTTTTGCATGCGCGGCGCACCAAGCGCGTAGACCGGGCTGCCAATTTCCGGCCATTCGGGCTTAACAGGAGCAACATGGATGTGATGGTCGGGAATAGTGCCGGGTTTGATTTTGACAAGAGAAACATCACGCACCTTATCGAACCGAATGACATGGCCAATGACACTTTCCCGGTTATCATCAATGGTTGTTACACGAACACGTTTGGCATTGCCAACCACATGAAAGTTGGAAACAATCAAATCAGGGGAGATATAAAATCCCGACCCATGCCCTGCCCCCGCCTGGACCAAAACAGAAGCCTTGCGAATCCTATCCTTGGCATTTTCAAGGGGAAGTTTTGAGACAGGTTTCCCGTCAACGACAAGAAGCGCATTCCTATATTCTTCATTATCGCTTCCGTTTTCGGTCTTTATTTTCTTATCCGGCAAATCGCCCTGAAATACTTTGTCAACCTTCTTATCCGAGGGACCAGCCCTACTCTCGGGGACAAATGATCGTTCCGCACTTTCGAGAACCTCTTCCTCACTTTTTCGGAATAAAAGATTATGGACCTCCCGCTGCGTTCCAAAATTATGAAGCGCCATTTCAAAAGCCTGGTGGATCAGTAGCTCGAAACCGTCTTTATTCGGATCACTCCGGTCAACAAATCCCTCCGAAGTTGTTTTTAGAACCGTTTTTTTCCGCAAGTTATCGTATACAGACCACTCAACTTTCATATAGATCAGACCGCTTACACCCGATCCACCCGTAACGAGGGAAAGCAGAATATTGGGCTCGTTAATACATATTCTCGCTTTCACCTGTCTGATTTTTGCACCGATAAGATATTCGGAACGTAATTCTTCCTCTTCAATTTCAGGATCAAAAATAAACTCATTATCGACTGTTACATCATAGCCGAGAGACTCCATCGTGTAAGAGAAAACGCGGCGTAACTCCTCAACCCTCAAAGCACCGGCAATATTTCCCCTTGAGAGAGGTTCATACGGCCATCCGCAAAAACGGCTGCGTGAAGTGACCGTCCCTATCTCCGCACCCAAAGGAATATCAATCCTTACCTTTCTCAGGGCAATCGGTACCGGCTCCGCATTATCAGGAATCTCATATGCTTTCTCATAGCCTACTTCCTTTACAGACGTGCCGCATGAGGTTAAAACAATCATGACCGCAACGGCAAATACAGATACATACACTCTGTAAATTTCAAAAACCGGCATTACATTTTTTAGAAATACTGAAAGCGAAGATTTGATGATAATTATACCCATCAGATATTTATAAAAGAAACGGGTAAAAAGAAAAGTGCAACAAACAGTTATAGTTGATTACGGTTACGGAAACATACACTCGGTAACCAATGCCATTCAAAAACTTTCTGGCGACATTAATTTCGAACACAATGTTCTGGTTTCAAGCAACCCTGAACAGCTAAAAAAAGCCGACAGAATCATTCTTCCCGGCCAGGGTGCATTCGGATCATGCTTAAGTGGTTTAAAATCCATTCCTGACATTAAGGAAACACTTGAGGACTGTATTCTGAATAAAAACAAGCCTTTTCTGGGAATCTGCGTTGGCATGCAACTCCTCGCCACGACAGGGTATGAGTATGGTGTACATGCCGGTCTGAACTGGATACCCGGAGAAGTCATAAAAATTCCTCAGAAAAACGAGAAAGGCAAAAATATAAAAATTCCTCATATAGGATGGAATCGTGTTCAGATCAATGAAACTCAAAATACAGAAAAAGACTGGAGCCCTTTGAAGCATTTATTGCAGCGCGAAGAATATTTCTATTTTGTTCATTCTTTTATGTTTCAATGTAAAGATATGAATGACTGTATGGCTGTAACATCATATGGAAGTACCATCACGGCAATTGTTGGGCGCCAGAATATTCTGGGGGTGCAATTTCACCCTGAAAAAAGCGGTCATAAAGGACTTGAGCTTTTAAAAAAATTTATTGAATGGACGCCTTAGACTTTTAAAAAAGCAGCGTCCGAAAGAAAGGAGAAAACCATGACGGAAACGATCCAGCCGATTTCGGAAAACCCCTCTTTATCAGTTGAAAAAGTCGAGAGTCTGTCACATGCCGATATGAATGATCTGTGCGATTCGACAATCGCGGCTATCAACAGCGGCGGCGGATTTGGCTGGGTCAAGGAACCGCCCAGAGAAACTCTTGAAAGATACTGGCACGGCGTGATGGTCATGCCCTCACGCATTCTTTTTATTGCACGTCTGGATACCGTCATTTGCGGAACTGTTCAGCTCATTTTGCAACCTCCAAACAATGAAGCCCAGAGATTTTCTGCCCAGCTTTCAACACATTTTGTTGCACCGTGGGCACGCGGATACGGTCTGGCAAAAAAACTGGTTGAAAACGCCGAAGGAACTGCACTCGAGAAAGAATACAGTGTGATCAATCTTGATATCAGGGAAACGCAGAATGCAGCGATAAAACTTTATGAAACTATGGGCTACAAAAAATTCGGGACACATCCTTTCTATGCGAATGTTGATAACAAAATCATTCGCGGCTTTTATTACTATAAGGTCATTAATGACGAATTTTTTAAACAGTCTTTGTAGTTACACGGGATTTTTGCCAAATATCGCAGTTCATTTACTGAAGTCTTCATGATAATCTTAAAAATGGATTAAAGGAGTATTGTAATGAAAATCAAAGACCGTCCGGAATATAAAAGCAAACCAAGCGTGGTATCCCTCTCGCCTGACACTCCGGTGACAGAAGCCGTAAAAATTATGTCCGAGAAAAATTTCGGCTCTGTCCTTATTGCCGGAGATGACCAGAAGCCTGTCGGTATTCTTACCGAGCGGGATTTAATGAAACGCCTTTTATATCCCGGCAAAGATCCAAAAAAGACCCTGGTTTCAGATATAATGACGACAGAGATCAAGGCTGCCTCCCCAGAGGATGATGTAATCGACTGGCTTCGGCAGATGTCGAATGAACGTTTTCGTCACCTTCCTATCGTTGATGAAGAGGGAAAAATTCTAAGTATGATGTCACAGGGTGATTTTGTTTCCTACACCTGGCCGGTATTGCTTCAGGAGCTGACATCTGAAGCGAAAAGGAAAATCGCACCGAATTATCAGATAGCTTTGATTATTGCTGCAATAATAATATACGCCATTATTTTGCCGCTTATATATCACATATTTAATTAACGCATCTCTTCCCGTTTTACATCCTCGACAACACCGAACAGCTCGGGATTCTTACGGAATGCCTCCTCAAGATCCTTATCGATGCGAAGACGGACATCTTTTTCTATTCTGACATTGAGATTAATCTCAATCGGCTCGTCAGGTGGCGCAACACGAACGGTTGGAGTGCAGCCACCGACCGATACCGGAAATGCCGCCAGGAAAGATAAAGCGAATACAGCTTTTAATAGCCCTGCCTGTTTCATTTAATTACCCATAACCTTTTTGCTTAATCTTAAGGTTACGTCACAAAGTTTAAGATATGGTTTTTTTTGTATACATTTTTAGATTTTGTTAATAATTATTATGGCAAATAATTTTGCTTACGTTCCCGTCCCGGTAGAGCCGAAACCTCCTTCTCCACGATCAGTTTCCTCAAGATCTTCAACGGCCTTCCATTTGATCTGGGCGTAACGGTTAATAACCATCTGCGCAATACGCATGCCACGTTCAACCGTGAAAGGTTCGGTGCCGTGATTGATTAATATGACTTTTATTTCGCCTCTGTAATCCGCATCCACCGTACCGGGGGTGTTTAAAACCGTAACCCCGTATTTTGCCGCAAGTCCGGATCTCGGCCTGATCTGGGCCTCATATCCCCTGGGTAGCGCTATGGATATACCGGTCGGAATAAGGGATCTCTCGCCGGGGGCAAGCTCAAAAGCCTCCTCAAGAGCAGCTGTAAGATCCATTCCCGCCGCCATTTCCGTCGCATATGAAGGCAGATTGAGACCAACGGCGTGGGGAAGCGCTTTTAAAGGAATTTCAATTGATTTTTCCGTCTCAGTCATGGTGTTCATTTACACATCCCGAATAGTTGTTGATGATATACTCAGCCAGTTTATACGCCACATCCTGCTTTGAAACAACGCCCCAGTTTTTTTTATTTATAGATGTTTTACCTGAGCTCCCCTTCTCTCTGTAAATAAAAACTATGTTGGTATCATCTTTTCCAAAAACCGATTGTCCTTGTACATTATTTGCAAGAATGGCATCCGCATTTTTCTGTTTAAACTTCTCAATGGCATTGTTTTCAAGGTCATCTGTCTCTGCGGCAAACCCGATGACGAGGTCCGGTCTTTTGCTTTCATTGCCGGAAATATCGGCAAAAATATCTTTAGTCCTGGCAAGTTTCAGTGTTTCCGTATCATTATCCCTTGTCTTTTTCAGTTTTGATGATTCATATTCAGCGGGCCTCCAGTCGGCAACGGCCGCTGCGAAAATCGCAACATGGGCCGGCAAGCCCTCTTCACAGGCCTGTCTCATCTGCTCCGCCGTTTCAACATGAATTGTCGTTACACCGATAGGATCTTTAAGGCCTGTGGGGCCGGTGACCAACGTGACCCGCGCGCCCATCTGTGCAAAAACCGAAGCAATCAGATGCCCCTGCTTTCCCGAAGACCGATTTGCAATATACCGGACGGGATCGATGGGTTCATATGTTGGGCCGCTTGTCACCAGAACGGTTTTACCCGAAAGCGGACCGCCATTCAGATACGCCTCAACCTGACGAAGAATATCCTCCGGCTCTATCATTCTGCCTTCACCGTACTCACCGCACGCCATTTCTCCGTTTTCCGGGTAAAGAACATTGTGTCCGTCTTTGATAATGATATCGAGATTTCTTTGGGTTGCAGGATTTTCCCACATTCTGACATTCATGGCAGGGGCAAGCATTAGCTTTTTATCCGCCGCCAATGTGGTTGCAGAGGCAAGATCGTCGGCCAGCCCGGATGCAATCTTCGCCATAAAATTGGCTGTTGCAGGTGCGCATAATATTATATCGGCCTGCCTGCTCAATCTTATATGGCCCATTTCCGTTTCGTCCTTCAAAGACCAGAGATCGGTATAAACATGCTCCTCAGAAAGGGAAGAAACACTTAACGGCGTGATAAAGTGCTGCGCGCCTTCGGTCATCACTGTTGTAACGCACATATTTTTCTTCCTGAGAAGGCGGATCAACTCAAGGCTTTTATATGCGGCAACCCCGCCGCAGATTATAAGAAGAACTCTTTTTTTCTGTTTTTCCGTCATTTTCAAATATCTATACCTTCAAACCCTGATGTATTGCGGCCACGCCGAAACTCAGGTTTTCAAACTTAACGTTCTTAAAACCGGCCGTGCGGATTCGATCGGCAAGATGCTCCTGATCCGGGAAACGGCGAATGCTTTCAACGAGATAACGGTAACTGGGCTTGTCTTTTGCAACAATTCCTCCCATTTGCGGAATAACTTTAAAGGAATAAAAATCATATACACGATCCAGAATTGCATGATCCATACGGCTGAATTCCAGACAGAAAAATCTGCCGCCCGGTTTTAAAACCCTGCGGGCCTCGGTAAGCGCATTATCTACGTGTGTTACATTGCGCAATCCAAAGGCAATTGTAAAAACGTCCACCGTATTGTCACAAAAAGGAAGATTTTCTGCGTTCGCACAGATAAATTCCAGCCCGTTGTCACGATCAGGTACAATTCCTTTGTCAAACGCCCTGTATCGGCCAACTTCAAGCATATTCCGGTTTATATCGCATATGGATACCAGGCCCTCTTTACCGGTTTTTTTATGCAGCCGAAAGGCAATATCACCTGTGCCGCCCGCAACGTCAAGAACGTGCATACCTCTGCGAGGCATAATTTTCCTGACAAAGCGATCTTTCCAATACCGGTGCAGCCCGAATGACATTATATCGTTCATTCGGTCGTATTTTTCGGCCACACTGTCAAAAACATTGATCACATTCCGTGTTTTCTGATCTGGTTCTATCCTTTGATAACCAAACCATTCCGCTTCCGGATTTGCTTTCAGTGCCTTGTGATGGTTATTATTTTGCATTGTTTTGGCATTCATGTTGCTTAACAATTCATAGTGGTACACGTTCTTGTAATAAAAAACCAGTTAGCCTATTATGAATTATAAAAATTTAAAGTATCAGACAGCCCTCAAAAGTAGTAGTTTTTTGTCTAGAAAGCCAGAAAAGCGCCCTATTCGTGAAGTTCTTCAGGAAACACTTGTAAAAGCAGTGCATACGCATAAGGCCGGAGATATAGACCAGGCGGAAAAACTTTACCGCGAAGTCATGAAATACGATAAACAGAATTCGACCTGTCTACATTATCTCGGGGTCATTGCAAAGCAGCGCGGCTGGCTTGATGAATCGGAAAGACTTATAAAAAAAGCCCTGCAAGCCAAACCAGAATGGGTGGATGCATATTATAATCTTGCACTTACTTTTCGTGAACAAAAAAACTACATGGCTGCGATTGAAGCGGCCAACAAAGGCCTTTCCATAGACCCTGAAAAATTTCAGATTCTGAGCCTTTTATCAATCCTTTATCACCAGATTGATCAATCGGACAAAGGTGTCGTTCTTGCCGAGAAAGCTGTAAAACTCAATCCGCAATTCAGGGAAGCCTGGATCAATCTTGGCATCAACTATTACCGGCTGGCAAGATTTGACGAAGCCAGAAAAGCTTATGAAATGGCCATTAAACTGGATCCTGAACCGGCGGAGCCTTACAACAACATCGGTGCCATCTATATGATGAGAGGTCTTTATGCAAAGGCTTTCCCATGGTTTCGCAAGGCACTTGAACACAATAAAAAATATCCGGAAGCACATAACAACATTGCAACCTGTTACCGGCAGGCCGATCAGTACGGAAATGCCCTGATTCATTACAAGAAATCACTTGAATATAAAAAGGATTTTGTTGATGCCCTGTGTAATCTCGCAAATATACAGCGTTTGATGGGATTGCTGGACGAGGCAAAGGAAACTTACGAACATGTGATCAAAATCGCCCCGGAAATGATTGATAACCACTGCAATTACCTTATGGCACTGCATTACATGGACGAACTTTCCCGCCAATACATATATGACCGGATGCGCGACTGGGAAAAAATGTACTGTACAAACCTCAATATCAAAAGCCGCTGGAATTTTGAAAACAATCGTGACCCTGACCGAAAGCTTCGCGTTGGTCTTGTCTCCGGCAGCTTTCGCCGCCACCCCGTGGGCTATATGATCCTTCCGGCGCTTGAGAATATGGATCCGGAAAAAGTAGAATGGTACGGATATTCATCGGTCGGCGATAATAAAGCCGACGATTTTACCGACAGGATTAGAGAGAAATGCACATCCTGGAAATCCCTGATGGGTCTGACCTTCGAACAAATGGCAGAACTTGCGAGGGAAGATCAGGTTGATATTCTCATCGACTTATCAGGCCATTCGGAAAACAGTCCGCTTATCGCATTTGCCCATCGCGGTGCACCGGTACAGGTGGAATGGGTCGGCGGACTTTTTGATACGTCCGGAATTGAAGAAATGGACTGGATCATAGGTGACGATATAGAAATCCCGGAAGGAGATGAAGAGTGGTATACCGAAAAAGTTTACCGTATGCCGGATAACTACATCTGCTATGAACCTCCGGAATACGCGCCGGAAGTGGGTCAGTTGCCCGCACTTGAAAACGGCTTTGTCACTTTCGGAAATTTTAACAATCTTGCGAAAACAACAAAAACCTCGGTCCGGATTTGGGCCCGCATCATGAACACAATACCGGGCAGCAAATTATTCCTGAAAACAAAAGGGCTGGGTGAGGATATTGTTCAAAAAAACATAAGGGATCTTTTCGCCGAACATGGAATTGAGGAAAATCGTCTTATTTTCGCAGGTGGATCAAAACACGAAGAGCATATGCAGGTCTTTAACCAGGTTGATATCTGTCTTGACCCATACCCTTATACGGGAGGACTGACAACGTGTGAATCACTTTATATGGGCGTTCCTGTCGTAACGCTGCCCGGACCGACCTTTGCCGGACGTCACGCCGCAACACATCTTAACACAGTTGGACTGGACGAATGGATAGTGGATAGTGAGGATGCCTATGTCCGGAAAGTCGCAGAACTTGCCAGCGATACCAAAAAGCTTTCACAGATCCGGCAGGGCCTTCGCGAAAAAGTGAAATCATCCCCCCTGATTGACGGAAAACGGTTTGCCGTCAATCTGGAAAAAGCCTTTCGTCATATGTGGCATGACTGGCTTGCAGAAATGGAATCGCGAAAGTCTTAAAACCCCGCTCCAAAAAATTCATTCTTTTGTATCGAATTACATGTTATGTCGTTTTTATGACAGACAGAAAACCGTCAGTACAGCATATTACAATCCCATCAGACGAGGACGGCCAGAGGTTTGATCGCTGGTTTTTTAAACAGTTCCCTTCCGTTCCAAAAAGCCACCTTTACAAGCTTATCAGAACCGGCCAGATCAGGGTGAACGGTAAGAGGATCAAGGCGGATACACGACTTGTGAATGCGGATGATGTCCGGATACCGACTGTTGCGGATGTCTCCCGTCAACAAAAAGCCCTTACGGAAAGAGAAAAAAAATACATACGCAGTCTCGTTATTTACGAAGACGCAGACATCATCGCCATTGATAAGCCTTACGGCCTGGCTTCGCAGGGCGGGACAGGAATGGAAAAACATGTTGATTACTATCTTGACGGCCTGATGGATAAAGATGATGTTAAACCAAGGCTGGTCCACCGCCTGGACCGTGAAACAAGCGGTGTTATGATACTCGCGCGCTCTGCCGAAGCGGCACGGGCAATGGGCAATATTCTCAAATCTGGAAAGGCGCAAAAATACTACTGGGCACTGACCTCCCCCGCCATGCCTGACCGAGAAGGAATAATAAACGCCCCTTTAATCAAAGGAACCGGATCCGCAAAGGAGAAAATCATAGTTGACCGGGAAGAGGGCAAACCTGCAACCACAGCATATAAAGTTATTGAAAATGCGGGTAAAAACATTTCTTCTGTATGTTTCTTACCCAAAACCGGACGTACACATCAGATAAGGGTTCACGCAAGCAGTTTAGGCGCCCCGATACTCGGGGACAGAAAATACGGCTTGCAGTTTGAAAGAGAGGACAATGCCGATGATTTAAGCGTGGAAAATGAAATTCAAGACAGGCTTTACTTGCATGCCGCACGATTTTCATGCAATCATCCAAGCATAAAGGAAAAAAAGAAATCCGTACTGGATATTAAGGCCCCACTTCCAAAGGAAATGAAGGAGGCACTTGAGCAGTTCGGCCTTGGCACCCGGTTTCCCGAATGACAATACCCGATTTGAACAGCGACGATTACCTGAAAAGAAATATTTTCAACAAAAGGAAAAAGAAAAACCCTTTCCTGATCTGGGCAAGGCGGATTATCACTTTTTTTATAGTCGTCTTTGGATTAGGCCTTTTCGTTCTGTATACGTTTCAGGGAAACAATGAAACCATCCGTGAAGGGCTTGAAAGCTCGATGTCTTCTTTAATTGGTATGGACGTGCGGATCGGGACGCTTAAACGGTTTTCTATATTTCCCAATACCGAGATCAATGCAGAAGACATTGCGATTTATGCCGTCCGGTATTCACCGTCTCTTGACCGGAAATTTGAAACCGCGCCTTCCCTGCAATCAGAAACACCTGAAATAACAGCTAAAAAACTACACCTTGTCATGAGTTTCTGGGACCTTTTTATACAAAAACCCGTACTTGCTCACTTTAACATTTCTGACATTTATCTTTCACCGGAATTTACGGGAAACAAACCCCTTACGTTCGATACGATTACAATAGCGGACGAAAACGCTGATACAGATGAAAATTCAGATAAACCAAAATTAACTTTTAGCGGTGAAGTAAACGAAAAATCCTTTTCCGGGGATTTGGAAGTGGACAGAAAATACGGTTTAATCGATGAAAGGCCGCTCTATACAGTTTCATTTAACGCACCTCGTTCTCTCAGCTTTGCTGTTACCGATATTTTACTTAAGACTAATATTAGTCCGGATGCGGAAAATCGGAAGGCGGATTTACTGGATCTGACATTATTAAAGGCCGGAATCCCGCTTTTAACCGGGGATATAAGTCTGGAATACAACCAACCCCGCATTCTGGTCAATGGCCAGCTTGCTCAGGATGAAATGCTTTTGAATCTGAATTATGACTCCGGCGGCAACGCCATGAAAGGCAGCACTACTGTGCCCGTGCTGTATCTTGAAGACTTTGGAGATGAAACCGGAAAGCTTATGAAAACAAAAGAGGCCGTTCAGGAGCTCACGGAATTCATCATGGACATTATACCCGGACGGAATGAGTCAGATGGGACTACTGAAGCAGGCGCGGATTTCATGGCCGAGAACCTAATCGACATTCAGTCTATATATTTCAGGGGGAAAAATTTTGGAAATCTTAAAATACCTGTCGTTTACGCCAATAATGTTATTGAGGCAAAAGACGTAACCGGTGTTATCAATGATGGCGCAGTTAAGGCGAATGCTGCCTATAATCTCGATGACGAACAGGCCGGTTTTGTTCTGAAAGTCAGGGAATGGGATTACGGCCCCCTTCAGAAAGCGCTAAACGATTATAAACGTGTTCAGGGACGGATGAATATCAAACTTGATCTCAACGCCAAGGGAAATAATGTTCAGGAATTTCTAGAGAGCCTGAACGGAACGGCAAAGTTTATTGCCGGAGAGGGTCAATTTGAAAGTGCGGCGCTCAATTTTTGGGGTGGCGGTCTGGTTAATGCCATATTGCCTAAACTTAACCCAGATGCGGAAACAAATCTGAATTGTGCAATTCTTGATCTTGAAATTGAAAACGGTCTTGCGGATATAAAGTCGATGTTTGTTGATACAGGCCGGGTTACGCTTGTCGGCAATGGCGACATTGATTTTGGCAAAAACCGGATCAACATCCTTCTGGATCCAAAGGCAAAACAGACCGCACTGGTTGATGTCGCGACATCCGTTCTTGTTCAGGGGCCTATCGGCAAACCTGTGATCGGAGTTGATCCTCTTGACCTTGGTACAAAACTTGGCAAACTGTTTGCAGGATTGATTAATCCCGCTTTCCTGGCCGCCTCTCTTATTGACCTCGGCCTTACCGAACAACACCCCTGTATGAACGTTATCGATAACTACAAAGACAATAAAAATGCTTTTCCACCTCAGCCGTCGCCGGTCACAACAGAAGAAAACCGGCAGGACATAAAAGAATTTTAGGGTTTTTGTTTGATGAAGCGTTTTTACAATACCGTTACAATTAAACATGACCCCCATGATGACCGGAACGCCTGGCTCATTATGCTTGATGACAAGCCCGTAAAAACGCCAGTCAAAAACCCTCTGAAGACAATTCATAAAGCACTGGCTGAAAAAATAAGATTGGAATGGGACCTGGAGGAAGGAGCCAGTATCAATCCGGCGGCCATGCCTTACACCCAGATTCTGTCTACACAGATTGATAAGGTCGTTGCGTCAAAAGACGATAGCAAGAATGGAATTATGAAATATTGTGACAGTGATCTTTTATGCTATCAGGTTGACGAACCTGAAAAACTTGCCGAATGGCAAGCCGAGAGCTGGACTCCGCATATAAAATGGATGAATGAAGTTTTCGGGGTTTCTTACGCAATAACGCAGGCCATCACATTTCAGCCGCAAAGTAGTAAAATCCATGACAGTATCCGGAAATATCTTGACGATCTTAACGATGAGTCTCTTACGATTGCCCATTTATTGACACCTTTAAGCGGGTCGATAATATTAACCATCTCTTTTCTTGAAAAAAAAATCAGTCCCGAGGAGATTTTAACTGCCTGTCGTCTTGAAGAGCTCTACAAGGCAAGCCTTTACGGCCAGAACGACAGTGAAATTGAACTTAAACATCAGGCCCTGCTGACGGAATTCAGGACATTCAGAGAATATCTTGATGCCGCCGCCTGAAAAAGTTTGTAAATCAGAACATCACACTGCGACAGAACTCAACTTTATGGTGTCAACAACATG
>CAYLKN010000012.1:27441-57402 GCA_964384335.1 uncultured Pseudobdellovibrionaceae bacterium | reverse complement strand
GCCGAAGCACGCAGTGCGAAGGCTGGTGCTGCCGGGGAGGATTGAACTCCCGGCCTCACCCTTACCAAGGGTGCGCTCTACCACTGAGCTACGGCAGCGATGACCTGATACACCTACCGCAACAGGCCTGTTTTTGTCCAGTGAATTATGATCCTTCTTTTTCGGGGTCGTTTTCTGAAAAATGGTTTGTGCAATACACAATTCTTGAGGCCAATGCCTTAATTTAATTTACAAATCAGGTATAGACGGCTATTTCTTTCCATTGAAACAGAATACCGGAATGCCTTTTAAGAACACAAATACCAATACAGATGACCGATAAAAACAACGCAAACAGCGATCAGCACCATTTGACACTGCGCCCTCTGGAGCCGGCTGATTATGAAGACATGAAAGAGATTATGGAACATGTGTATCCTGTCTCGGGCCCATGGACAGAACAACAGTTTGGCACGCTGATCAGAATTTTCCCAGATGGCCAGATCTGTATTGAAGACAACGGGAAGGTTGTTGCCGCCGCACTCAGTATTATCGTTAATTACAAAAAATGGGGCGACCGCCATACCTATGACCAGATAACGGCAAAAGGGACATTTGCAACACATGATCCAAAAGGGGAAACCCTTTACGGTATTGATATATTTGTTCATCCCGAATACCGCAACATGCGCCTTGGACGACGTCTTTACGACGCCCGGAAAGAACTCTGTTACGAACAGAATCTGCGCGGCATTATTGCGGGCGGGCGGGTCCCGGGCTACGCCGATCACGAAAGTAAACTCAAGCCGCAGGAATATGTCAAAATGGTGCGTGCGCGTGAAATTTACGACCCTGTTTTGAGTTTCCAGCTTTCTAACGGATTTCACGTACGGCGTGTAATGCGGGGATATATGCCCGAGGACGGCGCATCCAAAACCTATGCGACCCTTCTGGAATGGTTGAATATCTATTTTGAGGATGCGGGTGACGAAACCCAGACGCGCAGCAAGGAAAGTGTCAGGGTGGGTGCCGTTCAGTGGCAGATGCGGACCACGACTTCCCTGGATGACTTTTTCCAGCAGGTTGAATATTTTGTTGACGCCGTTTCAGACTATGAGGCGGATATTGTCTTGTTTCCGGAATTTTTCAACGGGCCGCTGATGGTCCGGTACAACCAGCTTTCACCGTCGGAGGCGGTGCGCAAACTTGCCGGTTACACGGATCAGATACGGGAGGAAATGGTCAAGTTTGCGATATCCTATAACATCAACATTATCGCCGGAAGCATGCCTGAATACAAAGACGGCAAGCTGCGCAACGTCTCGTACCTGTGCCGCCGGGACGGAACCTGGGATCAGCAGTACAAGCTGCACGTAACCCCGGACGAGGTCGATTACTGGGGCATGACCGGCGGTGATAAAATCAATGTGTTCGAAACCGATTTCGGACGTATCGGAATTCTGATCTGTTATGATGCCGAATTTCCCGAACTCTGCCGTCTGATGGCGGAGCAGGGGATGCAGATCCTTTTCGTCCCGTACTGGACCGATACGAAAAACAGTTATTTGAGGGTAAGGACCTGTGCCCATGCCCGTGCAATTGAAAACGAATGTTATGTGGTAATGTCGGGCAGTACGGGAAACCTTCCAAAGGTGGTGAATATGGACATGCAGTATTCCCAGGCGGCCGTCCTGACCCCTTCCGATTTTGCCTTTCCTCATGACGGCATTGCAGCGGAAGCAACACCAAACACGGAAATGACCCTGATTGCGGATCTTGATCTCTATAACCTGATAGAGCTGCACAGCGAGGGCGCAGTGCGGAACCTCAAGGACAGGAGGAAAGATTTGTACAAACTGACGGCAATCCACAAAAACTGATATCACCGAGGATGCTGAATATCCCCTTAAAAATTCGGGTTTTAAGAAAAAATACTGGAATATTTCCGGTCTTTTTCCTAGTATCCTGTTATATTTCGTAAAAAGTTATGTCCGGATCGAGTAACGATGCAACCGGTAAGGGAAAAGAAAACAGGGCTGAGGCACGTGCCGAGGCCTTAAGGGCCAATTTACGTAAGCGTAAGCAACGGCAAAAGGATATTAAGGGCGATGCTGCAAAAAAAGAAAGACAGGGAACAGATCCTGGACAAGATTGATGAGATGAGGTCGGAATCCGGCCTGATGCCTGATCATATGATCCGTCAATACGCACTGGAGGCCGGTATGATCGAGCCGTTTGAGGAAAAACAGAAATCCGAAGGCGTGATTTCCTACGGCCTTTCATCTTACGGCTATGATGCCCGCGTTTCGGACGATTTTATGATTTTTACGAATGTCGATAATGCGGTTGTGGATCCCAAGGCGTTTTCAGAGCAAAGCTTTGTCGAGCGCAAGACCGATATTTGTGTCATACCGCCAAACAGCTTTGTCTTGTCACGCACGGTTGAATATTTTCGTATACCTGAAGACGTTCTGGTGATATGTCTTGGCAAAAGTACATATGCCCGCTGCGGCCTGATCGTTAATGTCACGCCGCTGGAACCCGGATGGGAAGGGCATGTTACCCTGGAAATTTCTAACACGACGCCTCTGCCTGCACGGGTTTATGCCAATGAGGGCATTTCCCAGTTCTTGTTTTTCAGAGGCGCCGGACCATGTGAGGTGAATTATGCAGACCGCAAAGGAAAATACATGGGCCAGCGCGGGGTCACACTTCCCAGAGCTGGCTGAAAACCGGACTGGCGCTCAGTACGAAGAATCCCGCACCAGGCCGGTTCCGATTGACTCGGAGGCTTTGAGCCGTTCTTCCGGACTTGAGAAGCTGGTTATACAGGGCGGAAATTCTCTGGAAGGCAAGATAGCCGTCAGCGGTGCAAAAAATGCGGCCCTGAAATTAATGTGCGCCTCCCTTCTGACCGGTGAGGCGATGCAGCTGAGGAACATGCCTGTTTTTCTTGGCGATATCAGAACCCAGGCTGCGGTTTTACAGCATATCGGGGTGCACGTTGCACTGCGCTCGGACGGCTTTGCCTATTTAAATGCGGAAACAATTACAAATCCCGAAGCGCCCTATGATCTGGTTCGTAAAATGCGGGCGAGTATTCTTGTCCTTGGGCCGCTTCTCGCCAGGTATGGCGAGGCGGTTGTGTCTCTTCCCGGCGGCTGTGCAATTGGAACGCGGCCTGTTGATTATCATATTCAGGGGCTGAAGGCCCTTGGCGCAGAGATCGAAATTGAAAACGGATATATCCATGCCAGGGCGCCGAAAGGCCTTAAAGGCGTTGAATACACATTCCCGCAGGTCAGTCATACGGGAACGGAAAACCTGATGATGGCGGCTACGCTTGCCAAAGGCACAACGGTTCTGAATAACGCGGCTCGGGAGCCGGAGGTGTTGGATCTGGGTCATTGTCTGATAAGCATGGGCGCCGAGATTGAGGGTCTTGGCACAAATACAATCACAATTCACGGTAAGGACAGGCTGAACGGCATAACCCATGACGTTATGTCCGACAGGATTGAAACGGGAACCTGGCTTATTGCCGTGGGATTATGCGGCGGTGAAATAACGCTTGAAAAAACGTCCCTGGAATATCTCGGGGCTTTAATGCGGCCGTTATCAGAAGCCGGCGTTCATTTTGAGGAAGACAGGGAGAGCAACAGCATAAGGGCATGGCGGAACGGCCGCCGGTTGAAAGGCATAGATGTAATGACCGAACCTTACCCGGGCTTTGCCACCGACTTGCAGGCCCAGATGACAACCATGCTCTGTGTGTCGGAAGGTGCAGGCATGGTAACAGAAACCATTTTTGAAAACCGCTTTATGCACGTCCCGGAGCTCAACCGTATGGGTGCAAATATTCGTGTGCAGGGAAACTCAGCAATTGTAAGAGGCGTTGAAAAACTGACCGGGACGGAAGTTATGGCGACAGACTTGCGGGCCAGCGTTGCACTTGTTCTGGCCGGTCTTGCCGCCGAAGGGGAAACGGTTGTAAACCGGATCTATCATCTGGATCGCGGATACGAAAATATTGTAGAGAAGCTCAAAAACCTGGGCGTGGAGGCAAAACGGCTTCGCGGGGAGTAATATTCAAAGAACTTTTCTTAAAGATATGAACGCAAAACCTCAGGGCAGGGAAATTTTTTTCGTCCGGCTTTAGAGCTAATGGCGATCAAAAAGAATGGCTTTGCATTTCCTGCGCAGGCAGGAAATGCAAATGAAGCCTTCCGGTTTTTCTTTTTAAGGGAATTTGAAATTTAAATCTCGTGCATCTGGCAGCCGAATTTTTCAATTGGCGGCATGACATCTTTACCTTCGGCGCGCCCAACGATTTTAAGCAGATCCTCAGGATTGCTCATCTCATCCTTTGTCTTGCCGATAACGACATGAACGGGGCGGATAAGCTGGTGATCCTCCTTGCGCCATGAGACTTCGCCAAGTGTTGTGTCGATTGTGTAACCGGACTCATATGTTTCAATCACGGCTTTCGGATCAAATGTTCCTGCACGCTCGACGGCATCGGCATATAACATTGTCTGAAGGAAGGCGGTATGTGCGCCCCATTCGGGGTTGTAGCCGTATTTGCTTTTGAAGGCATCGACAAACATCGCAGCCTTGTCATTCTCGTCTGCAAGGGTCCACCAGAAATCTGTTGCGCCATAGACACCGGCCATGATCTCCGGACCGAGTTCTTCAGGAAGGAACGGGGCCATATAAGGGAAAACCTGGGACATCGTGTCCAGAATACCGAATTCCTTGGCCTGTTTTGCGGAAATGACCGCATCCGCGCCAAAACAGATGTTGACCAGGACATTGGCGCCGCTGGTGGCGATGTTGGTCAGATAGGGGCTGAAATCATCAATTCCGAGAGGAGGGAACTGCTCATTCACAGTTTCCCATCCCTGCGCCTCTGTGAATTCCTTCATTGAGTCCAGGACACTGTGCCCGTAGGTATAATCGGGAACCAGATAGGCGACCTTTGCGTCACTTCCAAGCTCTTTGGCAAGAACGGGGGCAAGAGCCTTCGATGATGTATAGGCATAGTGACAGGCGCGGAAGGCATATCGTTGGCATGCCTGGCCGGTCGTGGCATTGGATCCGGTAATTGCAGGAAGATAGATAACCTTTTCGCGTTGCGCGAGTTTCTGGTTTGCAATCGCGACAGAAGAACTGACACTGCCCGCGCACATTATTGCTTTGTTGTTTTTTATAAAACGCGTCAGAGCCTCGACCGACTTCGTGGGGTTGGAGGCTGTGTCGGCATGGTCATATTCAATCGTCTTTCCAAGAATACCTTTTGTTATATTGGGTGACATCGCTTTGGCCAGTTCACTGCCGTCATTAATAGCTGTTACTGCAAGTTCGTAAGCCTTGAGAATATCTTTACCCTGCTTTTCATAGGGACCGGTTGTAGGGACACTAAACCCGAAGAAACAGGTGCTTCCCGAAACGCCTGCGGGAAAGTTTCCTCTGGTTTGCTGTGCCAGGGCGGGGGAAAGGCCCAGTTTTCCAGCGGCCGCAACGCCTGCAGCCGCGGCCATGCCTTTAAGAACTGTTCGTCTGGACAGGGTTTGCCGGGGTTTTTGCTGGGCCTTTTGCGGTCCTTTATCTGGGCTTTTATGTGTCATGTGTTCTCCTTCCTTTGGTTTAGGTTTGATGTAACAATTGGATGATACCTATGAAATCGCCTTTATACTGTCCAGAAACTCATTCATTGCTTTTTGCATTTCCGAGCACTGGCGCGAAAGTTCCTCGGCGGCCGACAAGACAGTTACGGCAGAGCTGTCTGCCTCTTTATTGGCATTGGACACGGTCTCTATACTTTGTGTCATGTTCTTCATTTCTTTTGAAGTATACTCAATGTTTTTGCCGATCTCGCCTGTTGAAACGCTTTGCTCCTCAACTGCGGAAGCAACAGAGGCTGTGGCTTCCTCAATACTGGTCACACCTTCCAATATCTGTTTGATGGATTGTGTGACATTATCCGCAGCTTCCTGTATATGCGAAACCTGCTTTGAAATCTCTTCTGTTTTCTCCCCCGTTTCACTGGCCAGTTTTTTGACTTCGTCGGCCACGACGGCAAACCCTTTACCTGCGGCTCCGGCCCTTGCGGCCTCAATCGTTGCGTTCAGTGCAAGAAGATTTGTTTGCTCCGCGATATCCGAAATGGTTTCAACGATCTTTCCGATATCGTTTGACAATCTGTTAAGTTCTTCCGCACTTTTTGTGGAAGATTCAACCATCCCGGTTATGCTTTTCACTTTTTGTGCAGACCCGTTTACCTGCTGTGTTATATTTCTGCCGGTAGAGATAAGCTCCTCGGTTGCGGAGGCAACGGTGCTGAGATTTGTATCCACCTGTGTTGCAATTTCGGCCGCTCCGGAAGTTTGTTTTCCGCTTTGCTCTGCTGCGGTCTTCATGTTCTGCGAAGTAGCCTCAAGTTCGGAAGCGGCAGAAGATATTGCCGATATGATCGCTCCGCCCTGTTCCCCAAATTCATTCGTCAGTTGAATAAGTTTCTGACGTTTTTCTTCCTGTACTTGCTGCATTTCTGCCTGTTCTTCAAGAACATCGTTCTTTATTGCGTTTTCTTTAAAGATATTCAGGGCCCGGGCCATGTCGGCAAGCTCATCCCGCCTGTTCTCATAGGGAATATCAATTTCAAGATTGCCTTTAGCAAGGTTACGCATGACTTCTGTCAGAGTCTTGACCGGCACTGCTATGCCGCGACCGATTATAAAAGCAAGAATGGCGCCGATAATAATGGAAATTGTTGCCCCGGAAATGATTATTATAAGAGAGTTATCTTTCACCCTTGTCATGAAGTCCGCCGTCTGATCTTCCAGCGTTGTAACAACCCTGACGATGTCTTCGGTGGCCTGTGCCATAAGTTGTGTGGCTTCATAAAGCTCTGTCCGCACATTAAAAACATTCTGCAGACCCGCCCCAAGATCCGGGCTTAACGCATTAATATCGGCAACATTGTTTTTGCTGGTCTCATCATCAATCTGAAAGGTCAGAACCTTTGATATGATGCCCAGCTGTTTAACAATTTCGTTTAGTCTTTGGATACCGGGCCAATCTTCAAGATCTGCAGCAGGCAGTGTTTTAAGTTCTTCCTGAAGCAGTCTGGCCTCAGATATAAGCAAAAGAATATTTCCTGCGGCTTCGGCATTGGCCCGTCTTTTTACAAGGTCTTTCTGTGTTTCCTGTGACTGATCCAGAAGTTTTGTATATTGCGCTTTCTGGCTTTCTGCCAGTGCCGAAACATCTTCATTCAATTCATCAAGAAGGAGTTTACTTTGCATTATTGCCCGGGATGTCGCGTCATAAACACTTATATTTTGCCGAAACAAAGTGAATTGGTTTTCGAATGCGGTTACGCAGTTATTGATTTCGGTTACCAGTTCTTCGTTTTCGGTTACCCAGTATTGTGCGGAAAGTTTATCAATAATACTCTTGATATCACCAAGTGTGTTTTCGATAACACTCATAAGTTCCTGTTTTCGGTCGTTGTCGAGCGTTAAAACACCCTGCGACAAGGCCCATTGCAAATGTTTGGACCAGTAAGCCAGCTCGTTGGTTTGTGCAAACCCTTCTATCGCGGCATTAAGATCCGCCTGAATCCTGTTATTTTTTGCCTGCGTAGCTTCGAATTCGGACTTCTGATTATCCTGAACGTCCTGTGCATTAGTTTTCAGCTTTTCCGATGTTGTGCGCAATTGTTCCTCAGTAGCCTGATTTTTCAAAACAAGAGTTTCTGTTCTTTCAAAAGCGTTTACATATCCCTCAAGAAATCCCTGTGCCTCATTAACAAGCCGTCTGGTTTCTTCATCGATATCAAGTTCGGCAAGGGCCTGAATACGGCTGTTGAGATCTTCCAGAACGGTGTTCATTTCCTCCGCCACCTGCGGCGAACCCGTGCGCCTGAAACGTTCCTCAAGAAGGCGGGCGAATCTCATTGTTTCGCTGACTTCATCGAATTTTTCGGACTGGGAATCACCTTTCGCAAAATTTGAAAGTCCTTGTGTTGAGACAATGCCCACAACAAAAGTCAGAAACAGCACAACGGCAAAACTGAATGCAACCCGCATCCCGATTGTTATTTTCAGGCCGTTTGTTAAACCTGAGGCCACCCCTGATTTTTGTTCTTTTTCGTCAATGAACAAAGGGTCATTTTCGTCTGTTTCAGACGTCTTTTCGGTTTCCTTGATGTTTTCCGTGTGTGTTGCGCTTTCCAATTCAGCGTTTTGACTATGGTTGTACAGGGGATCTTCTGAATTGGACATATATTTGAAATTCTTAAAAATTTGATGGAGTATGATTTGTTAAATTACCACATTTTAAAAATTTTTGTAAAGGTTCATGGATGTATCCTCCTTTACTTGTTGCAGCGTTCTGCTTGCTGAAAATCGGACCATTTACGGTGAGAAAAATTCTTTTATTTCGGTATGGACCGTGGGGATGTGGTGGGCCCGGAGGGATTTGAACCCCCGACCAATCCGTTATGAGCGGACTGCTCTAACCAACTGAGCTACAGGCCCTTAAACCCATACTTATCTTCTATCTTACCGTTGCTGTCAAGGAAGCTGCTCTGCTGTCGCTTTTTCCTTATTCTTAAAGCTGCCGTAAAGAAAATAGCGCCGCGATAATAAAATGCCTACCATTACAAGATTCATTGTGCAAATTGCAGTTGGGAACACGGCGGTGGCTATATTCACCTGCGACAGGGCCATGATTGAGGTAATATGTTTTGTAGAGCTGATTAGATGCGCAGCGGCAAGTTCCTGGCGGGGATGTTTCCATGATTTGCGCGTGGTCGGGTAAAAAGCGCTGACATTAATAAACGTCACAAGAATAGCCGAAAATGTAGGGTCTTTGGTGATTATCCATAAGGGGATTGAGCAAAGCCCCGCGGCAAAACTGATTTTATCCGATAAGGTAATTTCCTTATGCCCTCGTTTTAATGATAATCCCAGAATCACAGTTGACAGGATGGCTGTTAAAAGTGTCGGCCAGGCCCCCGGTCCTGCGCCTTCAAGAAATTGGATAAGCCAGATAATCCATGCCATCATTACCCACAACAGCCATGAGAATAAATGAGGTCTGGTATGCCCGTTTATGATAGACAGGATATAGGGACCCAATGAAATTAATGCCAGAAAAGCGCTTAATATGCCCAGTATAGTAAGTGTGGAAAGCATGTTTTATGAACCTCGCCTGATAACTGGTGCCTGTTATGAGGTTCGCTGGGCTTCCAGAATCCAGGCAGTAAGACAGCAGAAAAAGAGAGCACCGGAAACGGCCCCGATTAAAGGCAATGTAATCTGGACCTTGTCCAGAATCATGGCGTTTGCAACGGATATAAGCAAAATGACAGCCAGCATGACCGGCCCTGCAACAGAGGCGCTTGCAACATTAAAAGACTGCGCAATAAGGAGGTTTGCAGGGAAGGCAAATACAAAGCTCATGACAAAAACACGGGCCAGAAAATTTGTTCGGCTATAAAATTCGTCAAAAATTCCGGGTAAAAAAACCTTGTTTGAAAATGCAAGACCGGAAAATATCAGGATATATCCCGCGACAAGCAAAAGGAAAGCATAAAGGGCACCGGTCATGTGTCCAGAAAACTTCTGAGTTTTCGGCTGCGGCTTGGGTGTTTGAGTTTTCGCAGGGCCTTGGCTTCGATCTGCCTGATCCGCTCCCGCGTGACGTTAAACTGCTGGCCCACTTCCTCCAGTGTATGATCCGTATTCATACCGATACCGAACCGCATGCGCAAGACACGCTCTTCACGCGGGGTAAGGGAGGCAAGGATGCGGGTTGTCGTCTCGCGCAGGTTGGAGTGAATTGCAGATTCAACAGGCAACACCGTATTTTTGTCTTCTATAAAGTCACCAAGGCTTGAATCTTCCTCATCACCGATAGGCGTTTCAAGGCTGACGGGTTCTTTTGCAATCTTGAGGACCTTGCGCACTTTTTCAAGGGGCATGTGAAGGCGGGCGGATAACTCCTCGGGTGTTGGTTCCCGTCCGATTTCGTGCATCATCTGACGTGATGTGCGGACAAGTTTATTAATGGTTTCAATCATATGAACCGGGATACGGATCGTACGCGCCTGGTCTGCGATGGAGCGTGTAATGGCCTGACGTATCCACCAGGTGGCATAGGTGGAAAATTTATATCCGCGCCTGTATTCAAACTTGTCAACAGCCTTCATCAGGCCGATATTGCCTTCCTGTATAAGATCAAGGAACTGAAGCCCCCGGTTTGTATATTTTTTAGCGATTGAAATGACCAGGCGCAGGTTTGCCTCAACCATTTCCTTTTTGGCGCGGCTGGCTTCCTTTTCTCCTTTTTGTACAGTTGACACGATACGCCGGAATTCGGAAATGGGCAGACCCGCTTCATCGGCAATCGTGTAAATGTTTTCTCTGATGTCCTCAACCGTTTTGCTGCATTTTTCGCCAAACTTTTCCCATCCTTTTCCCTTGAGTTTGGAAACACGGTCAAACCATGTCGGGTCAAGCTCCGAACCGAAATAATGCTTCAGAAATTCTTCGCGTTTTATGCCGCAGTCCACAGCCATTCTGAGCATACGGCCTTCAAGACTGACGAGGTCGCGGTTCATTTTGTAAAGCCGGTCTATAAGTTGTTCAATCCGGGCGTTGTTAAGACGGACTTCGTTCATAAGGCCGACCATCTGCCGTTTCAGATCCTCATATTTTTTATTTACAGCCGTGCCGGGTTTCTCACCTTTTTGCAGAGCCTCCAGACGGTCATTCTGTACGGCCTGCATTTTTTTATAGGTCTTTTTTATTTTTTCAAAGTTTTCTGACACCTGCGGGAAAAGTTCCTCCTCCATCGCAGCCAGGGACATATTGCTTTCATCATCCTCTTCGCCGTTTTCGTCATCCTCGCCGGCAGGTTCCTCATCGTCCGCTCTGTTCTTGTAATCCTCTTTTTCACTGGAAGACTCATCGTCTTCGCCGCCCTCGCTGTAAGTGGCGTCAAGATCAATAACTTCACGCAAAAGAATATCCCCGTTCTGAAGCGCGTCATGCCATGCAATGATGGATTCGATTGCAAGCGGACTTTCGCAAATCCCGCCGATCATAAGTTCGCGGCCGGCCTCGATGCGCTTTGCAATTGCAATCTCGCCTTCGCGGGAGAGAAGCTCGACCGAACCCATTTCCCGCAAATACATGCGAACAGGATCATCCGTCCTGCCCGTATCGTCCGATTCTATATTCCCGCTGCTTTCGTAATCGGATTCTTCCTCTTCCTCATACTCCTCGACGACGGCATCAACTTCCGCATCGTCTACTACTTTTACTCCGGCATCGTTAAGAGAGGACATGGCCTCTTCAATCATTTCTGTTGAGAATTTTTCCTGCGGTATGGCCTGATTGATTTCTTCAATAGTAATGAAGCCTTTGTTTTTGGCCTTTTTTGAGAGGCGTTTGAGTACCTCCTCCATATTGGCCTGATTAATGTCTTTTTTGTCTTCTTTCACTGCAAGATTTCCATCCGATTGCATATTCATTTAATAAACACTCATCAATTTGTTTGCCCCAAAACCCAAGATTAAAAGTTTCGTAGTAGTAAAATTTACAAATAAAATCAAAATTTATGATTCGCTTTTAAAATTACCCTTTAAAAAGACAGGAATAAACTGTTTAATTGGAAAATAACAAATGTATAATATATTTTCTTATCTAATAATCCTTATTAAATATCATTCAGATTTCGTGCCGATATTTTAAATCCCCATATACTTTACGGTTTCAATCAGCCCTTCTGTAACTTTTTCCGGATCGCTCCCGGGTTTTGCAAATCCTGCATGCAAATAAACACTTGTGCTTAATATATTTTCCAGATCGTTGTCAAATCCATTTTCTTTAAGCGTGTTAATTACTCTTTCTCTATTCAAATTCCCGTCTTTAGATAATAAGAAAATGATATTCTGACGCAGACTGTCAAGCCGGTCATCTTTAAATATAACAGTTTCAAGCGTGTCTTCACATGCATTATAGATTTCAGGATGATTGATGAGGGCGGCAAGGAGAATTTTTTCCCTCAGAATTGCGGTTCTGCTTCCCGGCGGGCTTACCTGCGCAGAAAGATGCGTTTCACTGTTCTGTTGACTCCTGCGCGACCGTCCGGGATAGGCGGATTTATTTTGTCGTGAAGCCCGGGGCGCATAAAAGGCGAGTTTGATTTTCTGCCTTATAATCTGTTGATAATAATATTGAACATTTCTGTTTTTAATTAACAGAGTCTTTTGCTTTAGCCTGTTTTCAAGGCCTGCCCTTGCCTCAGGCACAGAGAAATCTCTTCCTGCATACTCTCTTTGCCAAAGAAAATCACTGAGTGGCATTGCCGAATTCAGGATCTTGCGAAAAGCGTCCGCACCCTGTCCCTTGATCAGGCTGTCCGGGTCTTCTCCCGAAGGCATGAAAACAAACAGAAGAGAGCGATCCGCTTCAAGCAAAGGCAAGATCCTGTCGCAAACTCTTTCGGCGGCACGCATGCCGGCCTCATCCCCGTCGAAACAAACCAAAGGCATTTTTTCATCGTGCGGGATAAGACGCCACATTGCCAGGACCTGTTCCTCCGTTAATGCCGTTCCGAGTGGCGCAACGGCTCCTCTGAAACCTGCCTGGTGACAGGAAATAACATCTGTATAGCCTTCAACCACAATCAATCTGTGATCCTGAACAACGGCCTGCGCAGCCTGGGACTGGGCGTATAAAAGTGATCCCTTGTGAAAAATGGGGCTGTCCGGCGAGTTCAGGTATTTTGGTGGTTTGAAGTCAGGATTGTCTGGCTGGCGCATATGATCTGGGAGCACACGGCCGCCAAAGGCAACAACGCGTCCGCGTCTGTCCGTGACGGGGAACAAAACCCGTTCCCTGAAAAAAGGATAGAGGTTGCCTGTTTTTTCCGATTTTTTATAAAGCCCGGCCTCTATCAGATTGTCATCCCCGAATCCTTCCTTTAGAAGAAGTGATTTCAAATCATGCGCGTCGGATGGCGCATACCCGATTTTGAAAGAGGAAATTGAATCCAGGGTTATACCCCGTGACAAAATATACTCGTTGGCCTCGCGGTTTGCGGGGAGGTTCAATTGCTCCTGAAACCATTGCGTTGCCAGGGAAAGCATATGATAGATGTCTTTGCGCTTTTTATCCCGCTGCCTTTCTTCCGGATTGGTCCTGGGCATCTGTAATCCGGCCCGGGAAGCGAGGTTTTCAACCGCGTCAATAAAGGACAGGTTATCATGCTGCATGACAAAACTGATAACATCCCCGTGGGCGCCGCACCCGAAGCAATGATAAAACTGCTTCGCGTCGTTTACTGTAAAAGAGGGGGTTTTTTCATTGTGGAACGGGCAACAGGCCTTGTGCTCCCGTCCTGCCCTTTTGAGGGTTATCCGCTGACCGACTATTTCAGACAGCGTAAGGCGTGACCTTATTTCATCGAGAAACCTGGAATCAAAAGACATAAGCTCATATTAAGCGGCAAGTCTTTGTTTAACAATACCGCTTGCTCTGCCCATATCCATCTGCCCGGCATAACGTGTTTTCAGCTCTGTCATCACCTTGCCCATATCCTTGATGTCGTTCACGCCAAGCTCAAGCATGATGCCTTCAACTGCATGAAGGATTTCATCCTCCCCCATTTGTGCGGGCAAAAAGCCTTCCAGAACCTTTATTTCCTGCTCCTCACGTTCGGCAAGATCTTCCCTTCCGCCGTCGCGGTAAACTTTGGAGGATTCTTGCCTTTGCTTGATCATCGACTGAATAAGTGACAGAATTTCCTCGTCACTTAACTGGTCGCCTTTACCCGCACCGCGGGCGTTAATGTCCCGGTCCTTCAGGGCGGCCATTAAAAGACGCACAGTTGACAATGTCACCTGATCTTTTTCGATCATCGCTTTTTTAAGAGCCTGGTTAATCTCTGTTCTTTTTTCACTCATAAAAGGTTCCTCTTGCTTTATCCGCCCAAAATAAGATATGAAAACGTGAATTGAATTTTGTCTTTATTTAACATGCTATGACTCTCAATTACAACGAAAACAAGACAACCGCCCGACTTGTACTCAGTGACGGAACTGTTTTCGAGGGATACGGTTTCGGTGCGGAAACCAGTAAAGTCGGTGAACTCTGCTTTAACACGAGTATGACAGGGTATCAGGAAGTGATGACCGATCCCAGTTATGCCTGCCAGATTATCACTTTTACATTTCCTCATATTGGCAATGTCGGTACGAATGAAGAGGACATGGAGACACGTTCGCCTTTCAGCTGCGGCATGGTCCTGCGCGAGTGCGTTACGCCTCATTCCAACTGGCGCGCCACACGTGAACTCCATGAATGGCTCTCCCATCACGGAATTCCAGGGATCAGCGGAATAGATACCCGAACGCTGACTGCCAGAATCAGGGATATCGGCGCACCCAATGCGGTTATCTGCCACGATCCGAACGGCCGTCACAGATTACTTGACCTGCAGAAAGAGGCGCGTGAATGGCCTGGACTTGAGGGTATGGATCTGGCTTCCCGTGTCTGCACCCATAAATCATACCTGTGGGAGGAGGGGATATGGAGTTCCGGCAACGGGTACAGCCGGACGCAGGGGGGTAAACACCATGTTGTGGCCATCGATTACGGCGCAAAGCTGAATATACTGCGCAATCTGGCTGAGACAGGATGCAAGGTCACCGTAGTTCCCGCCAATGCAAGCGCGGATGAGATACTGGCTTTTAAGCCGGATGGAATCTTCTTGTCGAACGGGCCCGGCGATCCCGCGGCAACGGCGCAATATTCAACACCGATTCTGCAAAAGCTTATAAGCACGGGAAAGCCTGTTTTCGGTATATGTCTGGGGCATCAGCTTCTGGCCCTCGCCCTTGGCGGGAAAACGGAAAAGATGCATCTGGGGCATCGGGGGGCCAATCATCCTGTTAAGGATCTTATGACCGGAAAAGTTGAGATTACAAGTCAGAATCACGGCTTTAAGGTTATTCCGGAAAGTCTGCCTGAAACGGCGGAAGTTACGCATATAAGCCTGTTTGACCATTCAAATGAAGGTTTTCGTATCAAAGACAAGCCAGTATTTTCCGTTCAGTATCACCCTGAGGCCTCGCCAGGGCCCCAGGACAGCACTTATCTGTTCCGCCGGTTTGCAGAGATGATGAAAGGATGAGATTTTGTAATGCCCAGTCGTAAAAATATAAAGTCCATATGCCTGATCGGTGCCGGCCCAATTATTATAGGTCAGGCGTGTGAATTTGATTATTCCGGAACGCAGGCCTGCAAAGCACTGCGTGAAGAAGGGTACCGCGTTATCCTCATAAACTCCAACCCCGCCACGATCATGACCGACCCGGAGGTTGCGGACGTAACATATGTAGAGCCGATTACCCCGGAATTTGTCACAAAAATTCTTGAACATGAACGTCCGGATGCGCTTCTGCCAACAATGGGAGGGCAGACTGCGCTGAACATCGCAATGGCCTTAAGCAGGGATGGCACTCTCAAGCGGCTTGATGTTGAACTTATTGGGGCGAATGAAGAAGCCATAGAAAAGGCGGAGGACAGAAAACGCTTCCGCGACTGTATGGATGAACTCGGCTTAGAAAGCCCGAAAAGCGTTCTTGTTCATTCTTATGAGGAAGCCACGGAAACAATCAGGGAAATTGGGCTGCCTGCAATTATCCGGCCGTCTTTTACGCTCGGCGGAACAGGCGGGGGTATAGCCTATAACCGGGAAGAATTCGAACGCATCGTCCGGGAAGGTCTTTATGCCTCTCCGGTTAATGAGGTCCTGATCGAGGAATCCGTTCTGGGTTGGAAAGAATTCGAGATGGAGGTAGTTCGGGATAAGAACGATAATTGCATTATTGTCTGTTCCATCGAAAACGTTGATCCCATGGGCGTGCACACGGGGGATTCGATTACCGTGGCACCTGCGCTTACTCTGACCGACAAGGAATATCAGGTTATGCGGAATATGGCGATAAAAGTCCTGCGCGGCATCGGGGTCGAGACCGGCGGATCAAATGTGCAGTTTGCAGTCAACCCGGAAAACGGGCGCATTGTTGTAATCGAGATGAACCCGAGGGTCAGCCGGTCATCCGCCCTTGCATCAAAGGCAACCGGGTTCCCGATTGCAAAAGTTGCCGCGAAACTGGCGGTGGGCTATACGCTTGACGAGCTTTCAAATGATATAACAGGTGGAAAGACGCCTGCGTCTTTTGAACCATCAATAGACTACGTAATTACCAAAATTCCCCGTTTTGATATGCAGAAATTCAGAAATGCCAACCCGACTCTTACAACGGCCATGAAATCCGTTGGTGAGGTTATGGCTATCGGACGGTGTTTTGAAGAGTCTTTACAAAAGGCTTTGCGATCCCTTGAAATCGACCTGAGTGGCCTTGATCCTGTGGGTTGTGATGGCGAAGAAAGAATTGACCCGGATCAGATAAGGGCAAGAGTGGCCCGGCCGACTCCGGAAAGGCTTCTGTGGGTGGCCGAGGCATTCAGGCACGGGATGAGTATTGAGCATGTTCACACGGCCTGCAGATACGACCCATGGTTTCTTGATCGTATCAAGCTTATTGTTGAAATGGAAAAAATGATACAGGAAAATGGCCTTCCAACCACGCCTGATGGCTGGCTGGCAGTTAAAAAGCTAGGGTTTTCCGATGCAAGACTGGCCCGCCTCATGAATGTTTCCGAAGAAAGCGTGTGCAATGCGCGGCGTAAATATCACATACGTCCTGTATACAAGCGCGTTGATACTTGTGCCGCTGAAATTCCCTCCGTAACGCCTTATATGTATGGCTGTTATGAGCCCGGTATCACAAGCGGGCAGGCTGTTTCGGAAATAGAGCCGTCCGTCAAACCAAAAATTGTAATTCTGGGCGGGGGGCCCAACAGGATCGGTCAGGGTATTGAATTCGACTACTGCTGCGTGCATGCCGTCTATGCATTGCAGGAGGCGGGTTATGAAACCATCATGGTAAACTGTAATCCTGAGACTGTTTCTACGGATTACGATACGGCGGACAGGCTTTATTTTGAACCGCTTACGGTTGAGGATGTCCTGGAGCTGATTGAGGCTGAGAGTGCGCACGGGCTTGTAAAAGGCGTTATTGTCCAGCTTGGCGGGCAAACTCCGTTAAGACTTACAAAAGCGCTTCAGAAGGCGGGCATTCCGGTTTTGGGAACCGATCCGGACGCCATCGACCTGGCCGAGGACAGAGAGCGTTTTCAGAAACTTCTTAAAGATCTTGATCTTAAACAACCGCCAAACGCTCTTGTTCGCTCCCGCGAGGAAGCGCTGGAAGCTGCGGAGAGGATTGGATTTCCTTTGGTTTTGAGGCCTTCTTACGTTCTGGGCGGAAGGGCAATGGAAATAGTCGGAACGGAAAAGGAGATGCTGGCCTACATCGACAATGCCGTCAGGGTTTCCGGGGATTCTCCGCTTCTGCTTGACCGGTATCTGAAGGATGCCATTGAAATTGATGTGGATTGTCTGGCAGACGGCGAAGAAGTCTTTATTGCAGGCATAATGGAACATATTGAGGAAGCGGGTGTGCATTCCGGGGACAGTGCGTGTGTTCTCCCGCCGCATTCCATTCATCCTCGCATTGTTGAAGAAATCAGGTTGCAGGCAGTAAAACTGGCACGGGCGCTAAATATAAAAGGACTGATGAACGTTCAGTTTGCGCTGCGCAAACGCTCGGAAGAAAATTTTGAGGGCCGTGCATGGAATACCGGCGAAATTTACATTCTTGAGGTTAATCCAAGGGCTTCGCGGACAGTACCGTTTGTGGCAAAGGCTACGGGCGTTCTTATTGCCAAATGTGCGGCCCGGATTATGGCGGGAGAGACAATTCTGAAACTAAGGTCGGAAGGCCTTATTGTTGAAAAAGAGCTTCAGCACTACGCCGTTAAGGAAGCCGTGTTTCCATTCGACCGTTTTCCGGGCGTGGACGTTATCCTGGGACCGGAAATGAAATCTACAGGGGAGGTCATGGGCATTGATATGAACGTTGAACGCGCTCTGGCGAAAGCACAGCTTGCCGCAGGAAACTTACTGCCGACATCCGGCACGGTTTTTTTATCGGTAAAGGATCCTGATAAACCCCTTATTCTGCCGATTGCCCGCGAACTTACGGAACTCGGCTTCGATATTGTGGCTACGGGTGGGACTTGCGCCTATCTTCTTCAGGAAGGAATTAAGGTAAAACGTATTAACAAAGTTCTTGAAGGGCAGCCGCATATAGTTGACGCCCTTATAAACGGCGATATAGCCTTTATGATCAACACTACGCATGGTCCTCAGGCCCTGGCGGACAGCTTTTCAATCCGTCGCACGGCATTAATGCAGAAAATTCCTTATTTTACAATTTTAAGTGCTGCAAAAGCAGGAATAGAAGCGATACGCGTATTGAAGGAGCAGCAACTTGGTGTTAAGTCCCTGCAGGATTATCTGAAATGGAAAAGTGACAAGGTTTACAGAAGAACAGCATGAACATATCTGCGACTTGACGAAACGGAATAGTTTTTATATTTATAATAGTAAAACCCGCAACAAGGCGGGTTCTTTTATTTTAAAAATGCAGCATAAATAGCGGGCCTGGACCTTATGTGCTGCGGTTTAAACTTTCAGTATAAAGGATTAACCATGGACAAAATCCCTATGACCAAAGAGGGGTATGAAATGCTTGAGGTTGAACTCAAGGATCTGAAGTCGGTCCAGAGACCGGAAGTTATTGAAGCAATCGCGGAAGCCAGGGCGCACGGCGATCTGTCCGAAAACGCTGAGTATCACGCTGCAAGGGAACGGCAAAGCTTTATTGAAGGACGTATACAGGAACTGGAATCCGTCATCGGTGCGGCCGACGTCATTGATATTAAAGCTCTCAGCGGTGACACCGTTAAATTTGGCGCAAAAGTTAAAGTCGTTGACGAAGACACGGATCAGGAAATGACGATCCAGATTGTCGGAAAGTACGAATCCGACGCGGATAAAGGAAAAATTGCCATTACCGCTCCGATGGCGAGGGCTTTGATCGGAAAAAAAACAGGGGATAGTGCCGAGGTTTCAACGCCCAAAGGTACAAAAGCGTACGAAATACTGGAAGTGATGTATTAGGTATCTCTAAAATAAGGCCTTGTTTTATTGCGAAATACTTTTGTTTTCCAACAATAAATAAGTATACTGATATTCATGTTTGACTTGGGCCGGATATATAATTCCTTGAGTTTCAGACTTCAGGCCGTTGCCATATTCCTGTCCATAGTCGGTATCGGATTTGGCCTTAAAACTTATCTTCATACCCGTGAAATTCTGGGAGTAGAGGAAAGCCATCCCTTTCTGATGGATTTTGTGCAGCAGATATTTGCAGCCGTTATTGTCAATCTTATTGTCGCCTATTTTATTTACCGCATTGTAACACGGCCAATCAGCAAGTTGTCGGATACGATGATTGAAATTGGTAACAGCAATCTTGACATTACAGTGCCCTATCAAGGAGAGCGCACGGAAATCGGCGCAATGGCAAGACGTGTCCAGATTTTCAAGGTAAACGCGATTGAAAAGGCGCACATGGAAGACAGGCAGAAACGTGAGAATGAGAGGGCAGAAAAGGAAAAACGGGCCATGCTGGGACAGGTTACCGCGAATTTTGAAGACAATATCGGGCATGTTCTGGAATACCTGACATCCGCAACAACGCAGCTGAGCGCAACTGCGGAGTCCATGAAGGCTATCGTCACGCAGACAAACAGCCAGATATCGGAAGCCGCAATCGCAACAAATCAGACAAATCAAAGTGTGGCTTCCGTCTCTGATGCGGCGGGCAATCTCATGAACTCGATTGAAAGTATTTCCAGAAAGGTTGATGAATCTTCAGGAATGACCCGTGAGGCCGTGGATGCAACCAAAAAAGCCAATACCCAGGTTGAAGGGCTTGCAGATGCAATGGGCAAAATCGGTGACGTAACAACGATGATTCAGGACATTGCAGAAAAAACCAATTTACTTGCTCTGAACGCAACCATAGAAGCGGCAAGGGCAGGTGAAGCCGGAAAAGGTTTCGGTGTTGTCGCCAATGAAGTCAAAAATCTGGCCAAACAAACGGCCAGGGCAACGGATGAAATAAACAGGCAGATTGAAGTTGTCCAGGCCGAAACGTCCGAAACCGTTGATATCATTCAGCGTATTTCCAAAGTTATAGACAAGATGAATACATTGTCCGGTCAAATCAGTGATGCAGTTACCAATGAAAGGGAATCCACACAAAACATTGCCCGCGCGGTAAATGATGTGACCAGCGGTACGCAGATTGTAAACAACAGCATTAAGGGCGTTTCCGAAGCCGCCACAAAGACTGATGATGCGGCCCAGCAGGTCCTGGATTCGGTAAACGAATTGTCCAGACAGACGCTGACACTCAATGAAAATATCAATAAATTCCTTGATGCCGTTCATAAATCATAAGTTTTGGCTGGATTTTAGCGTTTGGATATTTATGATTACAAATACTATTGATTTTTCTTAACCCGCAAAATAGTGAGGGTGACTATGCGTTTTTTGGCAATCTTGATTTGGAGTATATTCATTATGACCTCAGCCCCCGAAGCGAAAGCCGATGAAAAAGTTGAAATGGAATTACGTACCGGCATTGTAACGATCGACCTTATGCCGGAACTTGCGCCACAACACGTTGAACGTATCAAAAAACTTGCAAGTGAAGGGTTTTACGACGGTATAATTTTTCACCGGGTGATCGAGGGCTTCATGGCCCAGACTGGTGATCCTACTGGAACAGGGCGCGGCGGCTCTGATTACCCTGATCTTCCTGCCGAATTCAGTGATTACGAATATAAACGCGGAACGATCGGTATGGCCCGGACACAGGATCCGGACAGTGGCAATTCACAATTCTTTATATGTTTCTCAGATGACGGGTGCAGCTTTCTGACAGGGCAGTATACCGTATGGGGACAGGTCGTTGACGGCATGGAACACATTGACAAACTTGCCGTTGGTGAGCCTCCGGCCCGTCCCAGCCGTATCGAAACCATGCGCGTTACTGATTAAATTTTAATGCATAAAAATTATCCTGCTGCCCCTGACTGGTGGAAAGGTGCGGTTATTTACCAAGATCTATCCCCGCAGTTTTCAGGATAGCAATAATGACGGCTGCGGCGATTTGAGAGGTATTGTACAAAGATTGGAATATGTTGCCTCGCTGGGGGTGGATGCGGTATGGATCTGTCCCTTTTTCAAGTCACCCATGCATGATTTTGGTTATGATGTCGAGGATTACAGGCAAATCGATCCTTTGTTCGGCACCATGAAGGATTTCACTGTCCTTAAAGATACGGCACACAGGTTGGGTTTGAAGCTGATTATGGATATTATCCTGTCTCACACTTCCAAAGATCATGCATGGTTCAGGGAAAGCCGGCAAAGCCGGAATAACGAAAAGGCCGACTGGTATGTATGGGCCGATCCTTTGGAAGACGGATCGCCGCCGAACAACTGGATGTCCGTTTTCGGCGGTCCTGCCTGGACATTTGAGACAAGACGTGGGCAGTATTACATGCATAATTTTTTGAAAGAACAACCGGATCTCAACTTTCATAACCCAGAGGTACAAAACGCCGTTCTTGAAGAATGCCGTTTCTGGTTTGAGCGTGGTATTGACGGTTACCGTCTCGATGTAATGAATTTTGTGTTTCATGACAAGGAGCTGCGTAGCAACCCGCCGAAAAACCCGTTCAAACATGGTTTTTCCTCACAGTTTGAAAAAACAGAACCTTATAACATGCAGCATCATATTTACGACAAAAGCCGTCCTGAAACTTTGGATTTTCTTCTTGAACTGAGGGCTCTTTCCGATAAATATGGCGGGTTTTTGCTTGCCGAAATCGGCGATGACGAACCTATACCCAGATGTATAGAGTACACCTCCGGAAACAACAGATGCCATACGGCCTACAGTTTGGCGTTTATGACCGGAGACGGAATAACACCGCAGATTGTTAAGGATACAATAACGGCGTTTTTTGATGATTCACAATATTTAGATAACTGGCCGACATGGGCGTTTTCCAATCATGATGTTATACGTACAGTTACGCGGTGGGGAGTAAAACATGGATATGATCAAAGCCCCGAATTTGCAAAAATGCTCAATATTTTGCTTATGTGTCTGCCGGGAACAATTTGTTTATATCAAGGTGAGGAGCTGGGCCTTGATGACGTTCAACTCGCTTACGATGAAATTCAAGACCCCTGGGGCATAAAGCTATGGCCGGAATGGCAGGGACGCGACGGTTGCCGGACGCCGATGCCGTGGACCGATGAAAGGCCGAATGCGGACTTTACAAAATCAGGTGTCAAGTCATGGCTGCCGATAGGCCCGGATCATTTTGAAAAGTCAGTCAAAGTACAGGAGAAGGATTACAAATCTGTTCTGAATGTGATCCGTGAATTCATTAAACTCCGGAAAACCCTGCCCGCTCTTTTAACCGGCGTAATAGATTTTACAGATATGAGCAATGACCATATTTTGTTTTTCAAAAGGCAACATCCGGAGGGTGATGTAACCTGCGTTTTCAATTTTAGTGATTCATTCCAGCCCCTAAATATTTCTTTCTCCGGCGATCTTATTTTTGGAGATATTGATAAAGGCGGCATGCTGCCCTTCGGCTTTGCGATTTTAAAGTAGCCTAATCGCTTTCCTGATCCTGGGGCGGGAGTTCATGATCCCGTTCGGCCTTGGCGCGAAGTTTCTCAAGAAAGGGATTTTGCGCTTTACCGGGCTCCGTATTTTTGTTTTGTTCCAGGGGATCGATAAATTTTCGTTTTGTTTTTTTGGGAACGGGCCTGGTTTTTTCTGCTGCGGTATCAGCCGTTTTATTGTCTGGATCCTGTTCAGTATCGGGTTCTTTTTCCGGCGTATCCTTTCCTGCGTCCCCTGTTTCCATGAAGGCCGGTTCAGGCGTTTCCGCAATCCTTTCTCCGACTTTTTCAAGATGCACGTACTCGCCGTCCCGGGGTGAAACAACTTTCACAACCCTGAAGAGTTTTTTAATGATCGTTTCAATCTTGTCGGGATCCAGAAGGGGATCGATGGTTTCAAGACGCAGGATTCCTTTTTCCTGGTTAAATACGTACAACACCATACCGTTTTTGAGTTTCATCAGGCTGTTGAGAGCCTTGATCCGTGTTTCGGTAAGGTAAGCGCGCATGACGGCGCGTCTGTCCGTATGAATAAAATTGGCATTATCCCAGATTTCGTGAATATCGCGTATTTTTTCAGGCAGGTTGGCAAAATTTACAAAACCCTGCATGTGGCTTGATGCTATGACCCCCTGCATGGGAAGGCCGCCAAGTTCAACCAGCATCACGGAGGTGAAGCGCCGCCCGGCCACATCCTGCGTTATCTGTTCTTCGGAAGCCAGAATGAAATCAAAACCCTCGATTTTGCCTTCTACTGTTGCGGAACGCAGCGGGTGTGTTGCCTTATATTTAAGCTTGTTTCGCTTTGCAAATGTTTTCCAGGCCTTCTTCTGCTGAATCAAAGTGTAGTAAGTCCAAACAAAAATTCCAAGAAGTGTCAGAGACAACATAAACCAAAGGACAAACCAGATATTCATGCGTCCTCCGTTATTTTTATGCGCGTGTAAGCTGAATTTAGCGGGCCTGTTATTAAAAAGAGAGTTTTCATACAAAACACACGGCTGGAATTACCTGTTAATTCTAGCAACAAACGGTGTCTGTTTCTACAAACCAGTTACACTCCCGCCTTTATCCTCCTATATTTCCTTCAATACGCAAAACCAGCTCTTCAGGTTCCATTTCTGCGAAATCGTTATAAAATTCGAGGAACGGTTCACGTTCCGGCATATTCTCGCATCCTTCCTGTTTTTGAAGACGCCTGATTTCGCGGGAGATTTCATTCTCGATCTCCGCGATGCGCGCATGGATGGTATTTTTGTGCTCTTCCGGATTTTCAATGTAGAATCGGAAAAAAAGCGCATCCCGCAATGTATAGTAATTATCGATAAAATTACGCGGGAAAACTCCGAAGTTACAGTAAAGATCATAATTGTAAACATTGGCGACCAATTCAAAAAGACCGAGCACGCCTTCGGTACTCATTGGTTCAACCGGCGTTTCACTTTTTCGTGCATCTGGTCTGCCTTCCGGTATGATCTGGGCGTATGACGGCCTGGGCTCAAAACCTGTCAGACACAGGGCAATCAGAACTATGAAAACAAGGTGAGTATTTATATTCATGCCTTTATTTTAAGGAATTTAAGCCTGAAAGTAAAAATTTTCTCTGGCAAGTGTCTTTTGCTTCCCTATATTAACTCATTATGAGCGAAGCGGCAGAAATTATATTTGATACGGACAAGATCAAAACGTCCGAAACCGATGTATCAAAACCGTTAAGGGTTCAGTCGGATTTCGGCCCGGCCGGTGATCAGCCGAAAGCGATTGCAAAAATAGCGGAAGGGTTCAGACAGGGAGAAACCGATCAGGTTCTTCTTGGCGTTACGGGATCCGGGAAAACCTTTACCATGGCTCATGTTATTCAGGAACTTCAGCGTCCCGCACTTATTCTGGCCCCGAACAAGACGCTGGCTGCCCAGCTTTACGGCGAAATGAAAAGTTTTTTCCCCGACAACGCTGTTGAATATTTCGTATCGTATTACGATTACTATCAACCTGAAGCTTATGTTCCGCGTACCGATACATTTATCGAGAAAGAATCAACCATTAACGAACAGATCGACCGAATGCGCCATGCCGCAACGCGGGCTTTGTTCGAGAGGGAGGATGTCATAATTGTCGCGAGTGTATCCTGTATTTACGGTATTGGTTCCAAAGAAGATTATCAGGCAATGCGTTTCGATATTGCCAAGGGTAAAACAATTAACCGGGATGAGTTGATCCGGAATTTTGTCACGCTTCAGTATAAACGCAATGATATTGCCTTTGACCGGGGAACTTTCCGCGTGCGCGGCGATACGGTCGAGCTTTTTCCCTCGCATATGGAGGACAGGGCCTGGCGCTTCTCTCTTTTTGGTGATGAACTTGAACAGATTACGGAATTTGATCCCCTTACCGGGGAAAAATTCTCCGATCTTGACGGTGTCCGGATATACGCCAACACACATTATATTACGCCCGGGCCGACACTGGAGCAGGCGATAAATCAGATACAGAAAGACTTGAAAGCGCGTGTGGCTGAATTTGAAAAGGAGGGCAAACTTCTTGAAGCGCAGCGGCTGCAGCAGCGCACACAGTTCGATATTGAAATGATGCAGGCGACGGGAAGCTGCCAGGGAATTGAAAACTACTCACGCTATCTGACCGGCCGGGCATCCGGTGAACCGCCTCCGACTCTGATTGAATACCTCCCGGACAATGCAATTATGATTCTGGATGAAAGCCACAATATGGTGCCACAGCTGAGTGCCATGTATCATGGCGACCGTTCCCGGAAAACAACGCTGGTGGAATACGGGTTCCGCCTTCCTGCCGCCGTTGACAACCGGCCACTCAAATTTGAGGAATGGAACCGGTTCCGTCCGCAGACCCTGTATGTGTCCGCAACGCCCGGCCCGTGGGAACTGGAGCAGACGAACGGGGATTACGCCGAACAGGTTGTAAGGCCGACGGGGCTTGTCGATCCTCCCGTTCAAATCCGGCCGACCAGACACCAGGTTGATGATCTTATGGAAGAATGCCGTCAGGTAACCGAAAAAGGCGGCCGCGTTCTTGTCACGACCCTGACCAAAAAAATGGCCGAGGCTCTTACGGAATACCTTACCGAAAACGGATTGAAAGTCCGTTATATGCACTCGGACGTCGATACACTGGAGCGGATTGAGATCATCCGGGATTTAAGACTGGGTGAGTTTGATATCCTTGTCGGGATTAACCTGCTCAGGGAAGGTCTCGATATTCCCGAATGCATGCGCGTATGTATTCTTGATGCGGACAAGGAAGGCTATCTGCGGTCCCGTATTTCGTTGATCCAGACGATCGGGAGGGCGGCGCGAAACATTGAATCCATGGCAATTCTTTATGCGGACACGATAACGGGGTCGATGAAGACAGCAATCGACGAAACCAACCGCCGCAGGGAGAAACAGCAGGCCTATAACGCCGAGCACGGAATTACACCGGAATCGATCAGAAAAGGGATCGGCGATATTCTTGAAAGCGTTTACGAACGCGGCGACCGTGTGAGGATAAGCCGTAACAAGAGCGCCGGTGAAGAGGAATGGACCCCCGATAAAATCCAGGCTCAGGTTAAACAGCTTGAAGATCAGATGCGCTCCGCAGCTGCCGATCTCGAATTTGAGGAAGCGGCCCGCCTGCGTGACGAAATTCGAAAGCTTGAAGCCATGGATCTGGGCCTGACCGGATCGGTTACTTCCCCTCGTATTGCAAAAGGCTGGAGCAAAAATTCAGGGGCAAAGACAAAAAAGTCACGCTAAGGCAGATTGTGTTCAAATATAATCACTTATAATCACTATGATTATATATGAAAAGCGTGAATCTGCCCTGACGTATTGAATCGACGAGCAGATTCACGCGATCAAAAATCGCAAAGCGCCCTTTGATGCTGAACGGAACCGCCGCCTGAACACAGGTCACGCCGCAAAAAAATGAAATCAGTGCGTTGCCTTTTCGGTTTCCAGAACGGCCGCAACATCTGCGGCGTAATCTTTGAAATATTTACGAACGATGTCTTCGAGATGCTGCTCCGACGCCAGGTGTATTTCCTCAACAGTGGAACTGAGAGTTTCGAGCCTTTTGCTGTCAAATTTTCCACTTCCGCGCAGTTTTTCAACCGCCGCCTCAATTGTATAGGAAATTTCGTGTACGGTCTCAATCTCCTGAACGGTCAGGCTCTCTTTTTTGAGTATCGCGGCGATTTTATCGCCTGATGTTTTGAGGGACTGAACAGCATCACCGACGGAGGCAATGTCACCGGCCGCATAATGATCGATTTTTGATTCCGATGCGTCAACCGGAATTGAAAAACAGAGAAAAGATAAAATTAAATTTATTATGAGAATGCGCATTTTATAATCCTTATTTAAAAATCTTAAAATGAAATGTAGAGATAAAATTTTAAAATGAAAAGTTGAAATTATTAATGTGCCAAATTCGGTCCCTTTTGATGACTAGGAGAAGTTCCATCAATGACCCTAAAATCAAACAGACCTGAAATTGTTTGTGCTATAGGAACATGCTCAATATCTTGGGCAGGATATATGGTTGCGTTTCCTGCTTTTGGGTTACGTAAGTTATCTAAAATAATATCCCCATACTGCGGAGTTGATACCACGAGAACAAGATGGCCTTCTCCACTACGAGTTTTTACGAATGCAATGTTTAAAGCATTTTCTGGTATTCCCAGAGTAATCAGTAACTGCCTTTTCAAAAAAACAAAATCTTCACAATCACCTGTGAGTGAAGTATCCGGAAAATCGTTTGCCCAAAGATCTACCCATTTTTCAGGTTCTCCATATATTTCATAATCTGTAGCCGGCTTAACGATTTGATTTACATATTTATTGGTATAATATATTAACGCGAGCTTAATATTATCAACTATGGCTAATGGTAGCATGTATCCTTTTGGCTTGCATGCCTCAGGCCTCTCTGAGCAAAATTGACGGTAGCCTTGCAAATCTAGTGATTTTTCTTCACCGATCTCAATCCGGCCTGGTGAAAAATACACATTCAGTAAGAAATTACGTAGGCCGGGCTGATCCTTTCCTGCGATTTTCATAAGCCCATCAAATACAGCCAGACGTTCAGGAGTAGCAACATCAGAAGAACTTACCAATTCGAATAATCTATTTAACAAATAACGATCAATTTCTTCTACTGTTGGAATATTTAATTTAAACTCTTCAGTGCTTACATGATTAGTTTTGTATATTGTTGTCATTTGAAGAGGCCCTTTTTCAGCCGCCGCTGTCCCTGAAGCCTGTGCCGGACATGGGTGTAATGCAAATAATGCAGACAATGATGCCGCCGCCACAGAAATAAAAATCTTCCTTAAAGAACACCTAAACATCTTGTTTGATACTGACTTCACAATTAAGAGGAACTGAAAGCATGGAAGTTTATTAAAATTTAATGGTTATGTCAAATAATTTGACAAATTTTAAATATTGGATATTATTGGGTAAACATTATCATGCTGTATTGAGCTGTAGTAAATTTTAAAATGAATAAACCTGCGCATCTTGAAGCCCCTGAATACACACGTCCGGAAAAATTTCAGGCCCTTGTCGATGAGTTTAATGAAATCGATAGACTAAACGACGAAGTCGAAAATATTATTACGGAACTCGCTGAACTTGATCTAAAGACTGGTGGTTCAGACCCGGAAACATTAAACAACAAAAAATTACGCTTAAGGGAAAAACTAAGTTCGGCCCAAAAGACGAAAATCAATTACATCCGTCACAATATCTCTTATATCGGGAGATTGATAGACAGCGTGAGACTTTATAATTTCGGACGTATCAGTGAACCAGATCAGGAGCTGTTTCAGGATTTAAAAGATAAGTACCTTGAATATTCTGCTAATTTAAACATAGAGGCGGCTTTCAAAGTGGCCCATGATGATGATCAACGTCCCATTCACATTAAAGACGGGCAGCTAAAGGCAAGAGATTTTCACAGAAAGTATCAGAACGGTGTAATAACACATGAGCAAGCCTTAGAGGAGTTTAAAAGGGCCGTTCTTTTCGTCCGGGAACAGGGACTGGCGATGGCAAGGCAAAGAGGTGGGGAGGAGGATGGTTGGACGGCCTATGACGCATTGCTTGACAAGAATGCGAAGGGACTGAACTGCGAAATACTGGATGCTTACTTTGATAATTTGCTAGAATCGCTTGTGCAGATGCGCAATGAAATAATCGGTAGACAAGATCAGGATACACAAAATCAGGAAGACATCCGCCGACCCGGGGATGAACAAACCGGTTTAACAAAATATGAGCTGAAACAAATTATAGAAGCCGTAGCCGAAGGATTAGGATTCGATTTTACTAGAGGCGTAATTCTGCCGACCGGTCATGCCGCGGTTGAGGGCGGAACGTATGATAGAGTCCGGCTTCTTATCCAGGATTTACCCGACAACCCGAGCCTGCGAGAGTTTATGACACTCATTGTTTCGGTTACGCATGAAGTGGGACACGCGCTGGATTTTCAGTGCAGAGAGGGATTAAAGGACCAGCAATCTCCATTCCACACCTTTGACATGATTATGCATGAGGCCATTGCATTGTTAACAGACCGCGTTATTGGCCGAAGCCACGAATATCACAAATACCTTGAACGACTTGTCAGAAACATGACAGGGCGCAAAAACATAACTGCGGAAAAGATGCAGCAACTGACCCGTACGGTTGCCAAAGAACAGCTTACAAGAAGTGGCAGTGACCAGATTTCCTATCACATTCACATTGCCATGCGCTACAGACTTGAAAAATTGTGCATAAACAAAACGATAGATGACAACGACCTTGAATTTTTAAGAAAAATTCTGGACGAAGAGGATGATTTGGTTGAAGAATATGAATTATGTAGAGAATTTGATATCGATAAAGATCTGGGCGCTGTCCTGAAAGCCATGTATTCTAAATATCTGGGTGTCGAGGTAGCAGAAGAGAAAGACGCAATTGATTATTTTCTGAATCCGGTCCAACCGTTTGTTGGCAAATTCGGTTACCTGCCGTGTTACTCCCTTGCGCACGGCGTTGCGATCAAACTTGATGAAGATATGCAAATAAGTTTTTGTGAGGATAATCCGTCCGGTTTTCTAGACGAGGCGAAAAAATGGCTTGTAGAGAATGTGTTTAATAAACCAAGAGTAAATACGGAAGGCATGGCATTTATAAAAAAACA
>CAYLKN010000012.1:0-27341 GCA_964384335.1 uncultured Pseudobdellovibrionaceae bacterium | reverse complement strand
TGCCCTAATGATTACGGAGTATTCCGGATTTATTGACAAATCCTGAATTTATACGTATAACCCTGTTTATTCCTGCGAAAGATCCCTTATATCGGGGACGTTGAATGCCCGCAGAGAAATTGGCGCCGAATTACAGGCGCGAGATTAACGGGTGTTTAAGCCGTAATGCCGGCCGGGCGGGACATTAAAAAAGAACGATAACCATAAAGAAAAGGAAGCATGAGCAATGAGCGGAAAACGCGTTAACACCAAATATAAAATTGACCGCCGTCTGGGGTGCAATCTCTGGGGCCGTCCGAAATCACCCTATAACACGCGCCAGAGCGGACCGGGAATGCACGGCGCGCGCCGCGGCAAGCCGACCGATTACGGTACACAGCTGATGGCCAAACAAAAACTCAAGGGATATTACGGGAATATCGGTGAGAAAAAATTCCGCCGGTATTATACCGAAGCAACACGCATGCGCGGCGATACTTCACAAAACCTGATCAGCCTTCTTGAGCGCCGTCTGGATACTGTCGTTTACAGGGCCAAGTTTGTGCCGACAGTTTTTGCCGCGCGTCAATTCGTCAATCACGGGCATGTATCTGTAAACGGGAAGAAAGTAAATATCGGGTCCTATCTTGTAAAAGAAGGTGATGTAATCGAAGTGTCTGAAAAGTCACGCCAGATTCCGATGGTTCTGCAGGCCGTCGATTCCGCTGAAAGAGACGTTCCGGATTACATTGATGTTGATTTCAAGGCAATGAAGGCGACCTATATGCGCGTTCCCGTTCTGGAAGACGTTCCTTACGCCGCACAGATGGAACCGCATCTGGTTATCGAGTTTTACTCACGGTAAATTATTTGCAGGATTTTATTTTTTAAGCCGCCCAACGGGTTTTTCCTTATGCCCGCGCAGGGCTGAAATCATGCCGTGCATTGTATTGAGTTCCTGAACAGTCACGTCGGCCCGAACAAAGAAGCTGCGGATGTTCCGGAGCATATGGGGCTTGATATCAGGGTTCCTGAAAAAATAATGATCGGATAAAAGGCCGTCCAGACGTTCCAGAAAGAGACCGAGTTCGCCCTGGCCGGCAAGAGGGGAGTCGTGGGTTTCCAGTTTAAGGGCCTCCGTATTGTCATGATGACGCATCCATTCGTAACCGGTAATAAGGACGGCCTGCCCGAGATTGAGAGACATAAATTCCGGATTAAGCGGAATTGTTATGACGGCGTTGGCAAGGGCAATATCGTCGTTCAGAAGGCCGGTCCGTTCCGGCCCGAATAAAATACCGGTTTTCTGTCCCTGACCGATACGTGCGGCGGCTTCGCGTGCCGCGCTTTCCGCCGTAAATACGCGTTTTACCATTTCCCGCGGCCGGGCGGTTGTCGCCATGGTATATTGACAATCCTCAATCGCTTTTTCGACCGTGTCAAAAACCTGAACGGAGTGCAGCTTCTCAACCGCTCCGGCGCCCATTTTGTTGGCTTTTTCATTTGGCCAGCCGTCCCGAGGATTAACAAGGCGTAAATGGTACAGGCCGCAATTCAGCATTGCCCGTGCGGCAGAGCCAATATTTTCACCCAGTTGCGGTTCGACAAGGATAATAATCGGGGTGTCGGCCATCAGGCTGCTTTTCGTTTTGACAGGCGCTCGCGGACATTTTTTTCACCGATAAGCGGCAAAAGCATATGCATCTCCGGCCCGTGCGCCATCCCCGTCAAGGCCAGACGCAGGGGCATAAACAGGTCCTTGCCCTTGCGTCCCGTCTTTTCTTTTAATGCGTCAGTCCAGTTTTTCCATGTGCCTTCGTCCCAGGGCTCCGAAGGAAGAAGGGAATCGGCCAGGGCGATATAGTCTGTATCCTCTATGACAGGCTCTACGGGACCGTTTTTTATGGTCCACCAGTCTGCGGCGTCCTGCAGACGGGTCAGGTTTGGCTTCACTGTGTTCCAGAAGCTTTCGTCCATTTTTGACGGAAGGCGGTTTTGAACGTCAGGATAGGAAAGGTTGTGTAAAATCTTGGCGTTCAGGCGCAAAAGTTCGTCCGGGTCGAATTTGGGTGTTGAGCGGGAAAATTTCCCGAAATCAAAACTTTCGATCAAAGGCCGGATGGATGTAAAGGGTTCAATGGGATCGGATGTCCCAAGCCGCGCAAGATAGGAGATCACGGAAAGGCTTTCCAGACCCTCCTCATCCCGGACATCTGAAACGCTTAAAGATCCGAACCGCTTGGACAGCTTGCCGCCGCCTTTATCCGCAATAAGAGGAAGATGAGCCATTTCCGGGGCTTCGGCCCCGAGCGCTTCAAACATCTGGATATGAGTGGCGGAATTCGTAACATGATCTTCACCGCGCACAATATGCGAAATCCCGAATTCAATATCATCGACAACAGAACAGATATGATAAAGCGGACTTCCGTCCTCCCTGATCAGAACCGGATCCGACAAATCTTTCCCTTCGAATTTCTGTTCCCCCCTTATGTGGTCGTGCCACAGGATCGGGTCATGGTTCAGTTTAAAGCGCCAGTGCGCTTTCCTGCCGTCCTTTTCAAGGGCTTTTTTCTGATCATCGGACAAAGACAGTGCGGAGCGGTCATAAATAGGGGGTGCGCCCCGGCTGAGTTGCGCCCGGCGTTTCAGTTCAAGCTCTTCAGGAGTTTCGTAACACGGATACAGACGCCCTGAGGATTTCAGTTTTTGTACGGCAGCGTCATAGATTTCCTTACGTCTGCTTTGCCGTTCCAATTCGTCCCAGTCCAGATTAAGCCAAGTCAGAGCATCCTTGATAACCTGAACATTCTCCTCTGTGGAACGGGATGGATCCGTGTCATCTATTCTAAGAAGGAATTTGCCGTCGCGGTTTCTTGCAAACAGCCATGTTATCAATGCCGTGCGGGCATTGCCGATATGCAGCTTTCCGGTGGGGGAGGGGGCAAAACGTACTTTTACACTCATATAACTTCCTTATACATTTCTGATGAAAAATATTAATAACGTGAAAACTTCAGCAAAAGCAAGACTTAGGGCAGATCGTGTTCAGATATAATCACTATGATTATATCTGAAAAGCGTGAATCTGCACTGACTTATTGAATCAACGGGCAAATTCACGCGCTCAAAAATCGCAAAGCGATTCTTTTTGATCGTGATTTGCTCTAGCCTGCGGGGGCCGACCGAAAGCCGTTTGTTATCGGATATCGCCTGTCGCGGCCAAAGGCGCGGACGGTCAGTTTTACGCCGGGCGGGGCCTGGCGGCGCTTATATTCAGCCTTTTCCAGCATTGACCAGATTTTAAGGACTGTATCCCTGTCAAAACCCTGCTGAACAATGTCCTCAACCGTTTTTTCCATTTCGATGAGGTGTTCCAGAATACTGTCCAGCTCGGAATAGGGCGGTAAACTATCCTGATCCTTCTGGTTGTCTTTCAACTCGGCAGTCGGCGCCTTTTTGATAATGTTTTCAGGAATTGTGTTTTTTGTGTCCGGGTTTTCATTAATCCATCTGCACACTTTGTAAACTTCTGTTTTGTAAAGATCTTTCAGAGGATTGTATCCTCCGCACATATCGCCATAAAGGGTTGCATAGCCAACCGCCATTTCCGACTTGTTACCGGTGGATACCACCATGTATCCCGACTCATTTGAAAGTGCCATAAGGGTTAAACCGCGGCACCTCGACTGCATGTTCTCATGCGCGACTCCTCTGGTTATTGAAAGTGCGTTTTCAAAAGCCTCAACTGGTGCTTTTATCGGATATATGTCGTATTGAACGCCAAGGTTTTCGGCAAGCCGGCGTGCATCGTCCAGGCTTGCCTTTGACGTAAAACGCGACGGCATCATAACACAGCGCACATTTTCCTTCCCCAAAGCAGAAACGGCTATAACAGCGGTGAGCGCGCTGTCAATTCCGCCCGAGAGACCAATCAGAACCCCCGGGAAATTATTTTTAAGGACATAGTCCCTAAGCCCTGTGACCATAGCCTGAAACAGATTCTGATATTCATTTACAGAGCCATTGCCCTGATTTACATCCGGGGTTTCTGCCGCGCATAACCAATGGCCGTTACCGGTTTTTTCCCAGGTTAAAGTCTCCGTATGGTCCTCAAATGCCGGAAGTCTTGCAATAACCTGACCGCGTTCCGAAAGGACGAATGAATTCCCGTCAAAAACAAGTTCATCCTGGCCTCCGGTCATATTCAGGTATATGAGGGGCTTACCTGTCTCCTCGACTCTTTTGCGGGCCAGTTCGGTTCGGATACCGGCTTTTGTTCTTTCGAAAGGGCTGCCGTTTACTACAATTAACATCTCTGCGCCTTTATCCGAAAGTGTTTTGGAAATCTCCGGCCGCCACATATCTTCACAGATCATCAGGCCAAGCTTGAAGCCTTTGAATACAAAAGGTTCCGGAGGCCATGGTCCCTGATCAAAAACACGTTTTTCATCGAACACTCCGTAATTGGGTAGATCGACTTTAAACACTTTATCAATTATATGACCGTCATGAATTACAAGGGTGGCGTTATAAACGTTTTCCGCCTCTGCCCAGGGCGTTGGGAGGATCACGGCCGTGCGCATATGCCGTGTCTGTTCAACGAACAATTCAATGTGTTTTCGTACTGCGTCCAGAAATTGAGGTTTCCTGACAAGGTCTTCCGGAGGGTAACCGGAAAATGCCAGCTCCGGAAAAACGACCAGATCCGTGTCGGAAGGGATACGGGCGACAACGTCGCGCATGATTTTAAAATTTCCTTCGACATCGCCGACTAGAGGATTAATCTGTCCCAGTGCAATTTTGAGCGTATGTTTGGGAATACTCACTTGCAGGCTCTTTCTAAGCCGCTTTTCGTGATGCGTGCAGGATCTGCAGTTCGGCAGTAATCAGAAAAGCAAGCTCAAGTGCCTGGTTGGCATTCAGGCGTGGATCGCAGTGTGTATGATACCGTTCCGAAAGCGTAATGTCGGTAATATTTTCCGAACCGCCGACACACTCCGTTACATTCTGACCGGTCAGTTCAAAATGAACGCCGCCAGGATGCGTACCCTCCGCCTTATGAATATCAAAGAAGGATTTGACTTCGGAGAGAATATCCTCAAACTTCCGCGTTTTGTATCCCGTGCTTGATTTAAAGGTATTACCGTGCATCGGGTCGCATATCCAGGCCACGGTTCGGCCTTCCGATTTTACCTTTCTGATAAGTGGCGGCAGGAGTGTATCGACTTTCTCCGCTCCCATCCGGCAAATCAGGGTGAGGCGTCCGGGCTCGTCATCCGGGTTTAGAATATTGATAAGCTCAATAAGATTGTCCGGATCCATATCAGGGGAGCATTTCAGGCCGATGGGGTTTTTGATGCCGCGTACAAATTCAACCTGCGCATGGTCCCTCTGTTTCGTCCGGGCTCCTATCCAAAGCATATGGGCAGATGTGTCATACCAGTCTCCTGTCAGAGTATCGATACGGGTTAACTGCTGCTCATAATTCAGAAGAAGAGCTTCATGAGATGTATAAAATTCCGTTTCCCGAATTGCCGGTACGGTCTCACCGGTCAGTCCGCAGGCCGCCATAAAGGAAAGCGCCTTGTCAATCTGGGAAGCCAGATCGTTGTAAAGGTCGCCGGTTCGCGAATCTTTTACAAAATCAAGATTCCATTTATGTACTTTCTGGAGATCCGCATATCCGCCACCCGCATAAGCGCGCAGAAGGTTAAGTGTTGCCGAAGACTGGTGATAAGCCTGAAGCATTCTTTTCGGGTCGGGCTTTCTGGTCTCTGCCGAGAATTCATGACCGTTAATGATATCTCCGCGATAAACCGGTAATGCAACGCCTTCGCGGGTTTCGGTTTCTTCGGAGCGTGGTTTTGCAAATTGCCCTGCCATACGCCCGATTTTTACAACCGGCATTCCACCTGCGAAAGTAAGCGCAACGGCCATTTGCAGAAGAACACGGAAAGTATCCCGGATTTTGTTGGCGGAAAACTCACTAAAACTTTCGGCGCAATCGCCACCCTGCAAGACAAAGGCTTCGCCGCCTGCAACCTTTGCCATATGAGATTTCAGCTTTCTGGCTTCCCCTGCAAAGACAAGCGGGGGATAGCCGGAGAGCACCTTCTCGACGGCTTCCAGGCTTTCCTGATCATCATATTTGGGGAGCTGCTTTGCAGGTTTTGATCTCCAGCTATCCGGTGTCCAGTTCTGTATCATTATGAAATCTTTTATTTGTCATTTTAACCGCAAAATATACACATATGCGAGACAAAGCAAAGACTCAAGTCTTTCAAAAATATCAGGGCGTGTTGAAACGCTAAAGCTTCAGGAGTTGCCCCAGCGTTTATGCAGCCACAGCCATTGCTCAGGTTTTTCTGTGATCCACTGTTCCAGGTGCCTGTGTGCGTCAATCACAACGTCTTTTGGATTTCGCGGCTCCCCGTTTTTGTTAAAAAGACGCAGGGGATCGTAAAGCGTGATTTCAAAATTCAGTCCCTTTGTCCTGACGATTCGTGCGGGCACTACAGGGCAGTCATATTTCTGACCCATTGTTACAAAAGCCGTGCTCGTCATTGCGGGATGGCCGAAAAAAGGAACGCTGATTCCCTCGTTATATTTCTGATCAATCAGAATACCCAGGATTCTTCCTTGTTTCAGAGCCTTCAAGAGGGCTCTGGTGCCCGATGCGGATTTGGCATGAGTATGTATTCTGCCGTTAAGACTGCGCATTCGTTTCAGGGAGCTTTCAATAAAATTGTTATTGGGCGCGCGGTATATAACATCAATCGTCTGGCCTCTGACTGCCATAACCGCAGGCGGAACTTCCCAGTTTCCAAGATGACCGTTAAAAACTATGCATCCGCCTGATACTTTTTCCAGTTTTTCAATCGCTTCAGGATTCGTGAAAACGATGTGTTGTTGCGCAATCGTTTCAAGATGCGGATATTCGGCAAATGTCCGGCCAAGATTGTTCCACATGCCTTTTACGATACGTTCTGTCTCATCTTCAGAAATACCGGGAAAGGCAAGATGAATGTGACGCCGTGCCTTTCGGGAAACGGCAAGTCGGGGGCCAAGCGTTCTTGCAATAAAGCCACCCAGATCCGAAGCTGCACTTACGGGAAGCTTTTCGAAAACAAACATTAAAAAGGAATATGCGATATATTCAAGACAATAGCGAAGTTTCTTCATAAGCCCCGAGCCTGAGTTTCCTTAAAGTGAATTCTTTTAAAAGAGCCGTCTCGTCAAAAATGTATTTATGGTGGACGGCTTTCACATCTGATTTAAAATTTTCCGGCAGGCGGACATAATCTTTAACTGTTGTCAGCAGTGCTGCACCTGCTTTCTCTGCGCGGGTTTGTAAATTCTGAAGATCTTTTTGCGTATATATGTGATGATCGGGAAAATCATGGTTTTCAATAATGTTCACTCCTTTTTCGGACAGGCCGTTAAAAAAATCATCGGGGCGCGCAAGACCGCAGAAGGCGATATATTTTTCATTTAAACCCTCCGTTTCCATTAAGGAAGAAACTGTAAAGACCGGAATATTTTCAAACAATGAAATGATATCCTTATGATCATACACATTTTCATCTTGATTTCGAACGACAATAATACCGTCTATGTCTTTCTTTGTGTCATCAAGAGGTTCTCTCAACGGTCCGCCGGGCAGAACGTGCTTGTTTCCCAGGCCCCGGTTCGCCTTGATAACAACAAGGCGAATATCCGGCCTGAGTGAACGGTTTTGCATTCCGTCATCCATTATGATCAATGACGCACCCTGCTGCTTTGCGAATGTCGCCCCTTTGTACCAGTTTTTGGCCATGATTGTCGGTGCTGTCATGGCCAGTATCAGCGGCTCGTCGCCAACATTTTCGGCGGTATCCGTCTGCGCATTAACACGCAAAGGTCCTTTGCAGGCACCCTTATATCCTTTTGTCACAAACATAATGTTTTTTGAGATATGCGCCGGAAGGATTTCACAAAAAAAATTATGCAATGCGATGGCGGTTGGCGTTTTGCCGCCGCCTCCCGCTGTAAGATTTCCGACACAAAATGTGGGAACCGGCGATGGCGTGGGGGTTTGAAAAACCTTATGAGCCGTGCGTCCAAGACGGTAAAGACCGCAGGCAGGGGTCAGGAAAAAAGATTGCCAGGTAGAAGAGTTTTTATACCAGAAAGCCGGGGTTTTCAGGCCCACGCAACACTCCCCAGATTTCGCGGCATTGCGGGTGCGCAATTGAGGCCGGCCTGAATAAACAAAGGCTCAAGTTCATTCATGACCAGATTGATTATGCCTGATTTTCTTTTAAGGAACTCTATCCCGGCGTCCTGCAACGCAAAAATCTTCTCCGGTGCATCAATCAGGCTTTCAAGATTATCCTGAAGGTCCTTTTCGTCACCGCAGGGAATGGAAACGCCTTCAACATCCATATCCCTGTATACACGCATAAAGTTATGCACCCTTGGCCCGTGAAGGGTAACGCAGCCCATCTGGATGGCTTCTATCGGATTATGGCCGCCGCCGCCGTCATGACTGAATGAACGGCCGATACATGCCAGACCGCAGAGCTTGTAAAAAAGTCCAAGATTACCGATGGTATCGACCACAAAAATATCATTGTCATCATGTGGCGGGTTCTGTTTTTCGGATAAAAATGTTGCCGAGAGATTCCTCAGATCAAAAAGTTTCTTTATTTCCTCGCGCCTGTCCGGATGCCTTGGGGCAATAATCGTAAGAAGGTTCGGATATTTGGCCTTCAGTGCCTTATGAATTGTGCAGGCGATTTCCTCCTCCCCCGCATGCGTACTTGCAAACATCCATCCAATACGGTTGGCAAGGGCATTGCTGAAGAGTGCAAACTTATCCTGATCAACTGTCAAAGGTTCGGCGCAATATTTCAAGGTATCCGTTACAATCACATTGCGTCCTCCAAGCGTACGGATCATTCGGGCATCCTCTTCCGTCTGGGCCAGGATGATATCGAATACGGAAAGGAGTTTTTTGACAGTGAGCGGAAATAATCTCCATTTTTTAAAGGATTCCGATGAAATCCGCGCGTTAACCAGGGCAACCGGAATATGACGTTCACCGATTTCCAGAAGCATGTTTGGCCAGAGTTCGGATTCCGTCCAAATGATAAGATCGGGATGCCAGTGATCCAGAAAGGCTTTCACCCACTCCGGATGATCCAGCGGGTAAAACTGGTGTATAGTCCAGGGCGGCAGTTTTTCCTGCATAAGCCGGGCTGAGGTTACGGTACCTGTGGTGATAAGAAACTGTGCTTCCGGAAACCGTTCTTTCAGGGTTTTGATGAGGATGAGAACGGACTGAGCCTCACCAACGCTTGCCGCGTGAAGCCATATCAGACGGCCTTCCGGCCTTTGGTGGCCCGGTTTGCCCATGCGTTCGTCAAGCCTTTCTTCCACTTCCTTCCCGTCGCCGAGACGAGTTTGAAGCCAGTGTCTTAAAAGCGGACGGCTGAAAGAGGACAGCGTTTTATAAAGGTTAAGCATCACAAGTGTTTATTTCGTTTACTAACGTTTTGTTAGGGATTTTTACTTAATATTATATAAACAGGTTAAACTCAGTGTTTCAATATAAGTTTGCTGTATCACACAGTCAAAGCAAGTCATTTAAACTGCGGAACGGATTATGCGCCGTATTTACAAAGTTTCGGACAAAAGACAAAAAATTACACAGGATACTTTATCTCAGATAAAAAAACTCCGGTCACGCCTTGATCCGGATACGCTTGCCCGTGCCAGATCTTTTGCGGAAAACAACCTTGAATCCATACTCACGCAAATGAAGCTGAACTCTCGTGCAAATACAAAGCAAACCTTGAAAGGTGAGCATAATCTGGCCGGGGACGAGGGCATGATACCGCTTGATAAAACGAAAAATGTGCAAACCGTCATGCAGTTTCTGCAAACGGCCACAATTTCAAAATCACTGAAAACGGAAATCCATAAAGACCTTGTTCGGGCAATGAAAACACGGCACTAAGGACGTGAAAAGACGCCCTATCCACACTCTCCGATATCTCCTGCAGGGGGCAGTTCCGGCTCTGCGCAGCTTGTATTTGTATTTGGCGTATATGTACAGCCATAGGCCGGGCAGAACGCATCATAAACACATGTGTCGTCGCCACTTCCCGCCTGATAAACTGCTCCTGTTGCGATCGGCTTAATCGCCGAACAATCCTCGGGCTGAAAAATTTCAAGCCATGGCTCCTCAACCTGATCATCGGTATTTGGATTTGGTTCCTCCTCATCGGGGTTAAGATAAGCCCTGAAGGCGTAGCCTTCACCTTCCGGATTGTCGAGGTCCGGCTCGCCTGCGGCGTTGTCCCGCGGATCTTCGTTAAAGGCGATACGCAACATGTTTTGCCAGTCAAGATAATCGGGTTCGGCGGAGGAGCAGCTTACGGAGTGCCGGAAAGCTGAGCTGTTTGAAACAGGCTCCGAAGTTTCCTGGGTCGCATTGGAAAATCTATATCCTGGACTGACCAGGGCGTCAAGTCTATCAAGGTCGGCAAGGGACCGGCCGCCCACATCGACGGGCGTATCCTCTCCGGCTTCGGGATCATTAAAAAATCTGAAATAGTGGAAGTCATATTCGTTAAAGTCTATACAACGCGCCATTTCAAAAACCTGGGCCATGACATTGCAGTTGCTGTAACCAGCGCCGCTTCCAAGTTCGTATACCTGATCCTTGACGTAATCTGCGCCGCTTATGGTAATCATGGTTCCGGCGCCGCTGTTATTAATTCTTACAGGCCCTCCATCCCTGGCCTCTGAAATACCGCCAAAAAGATTATGTCCAAAATTTTCCCGGAGATAGCTGGATCCTCCGGATATAAAGGCCGATCCCACTGCATTCTGAAGATCATTTCCCAATATCAGGGGGGGGCCGCCACCGGGCATATTAAAGGCTTCACTGAAAATGGGTCCGATTTGCGTTGCCGCATGACTTAAAAATTCTCCAAAACAAACATATTCCAGAACACTGTCAGGTTTTTTGATATAGGTCTGCGCGATTGTAAGCTTGCGCTGTGCTTCCATATGCGCCTTTTTATTCATTGTCTGCATGATTGCGGGATTGCAGCCGGCATTGAAAGCATCTGCCTCCTGCGCATTTGCGGAGTTGTTAACCGGCAAAAAAAGTAACGATAAAAATAGTGCCAAAATCACTAATTGCATTGTCCGATCTCACTGCTTTGAAATTGTTCCTGTTTTTGAAGTTCTTCGCATGCCTCAAGACTGCCGCCAGTGACAGCCGGTGTATACTCACATCCCGGAACGGCACAAAATCCGTCAACCACACATCCTCTTCCGGCTACATTTCCCGTGCCCGGTTCAACTTCTCCCGTCCCGGCGGTGAAATACACAGTGCCTGTCGGTATGGGTTCTCCGCATCCTTCCTCACCTCTTTCGAAGAATGCAAACCAGGGTTCATCAAACTGGGCCTCGCCATCCGGATATTTTTCCTCACCCTGTTCAGGGTCAAGGAAGGACCGGAAATCGTAAAGCAGATCAATGTCTGGGTCGGGGGCATCCTGAGGGGTTTCGTTAAATGCGGTTTGCAGCATCAGCGTTTCCCATGCGATAACCGATCCGTCGGAGCAGGAGAAGCTGTGTCTGAAAGAGTTGTTGCCGGGATCACCGGAGCCGGCCCCGTAACGAAAAGGAGGTTTATCCGGCGCTGTGTTCAGATTGCCTGAAACACTCTGCTCAAATGCGTTCATCCGGCGCGGAAGAACCGCCGGATTGCTTTCTTCTTCTCCCGGCTCCTTGAAATCAGACAGATAGAAAAAATCGTTTTCATTTGCGTCTATACATCTGGCCAGTTCGAAAACACGGTCCATGATTGCGCAATTTGTATAGGTATTATCCTCGACAGGCCAGCTTGTATTGTATGACGCGACAACCGCGCCGCCTGTATCAAGGGATCTTACATGGGTCTTATTCCCCATTGTCATCGAATTTGGGGGGAGTACAGATGTGGCGGAGGGGTCGGCAATATCCGGTATTCCCCCAAACAGTCCGTGTCCGAAAGCTTCAATAAGATAGGAACGGACGGGAATGCCTACGGTTGCATCCAGATCACGTTCCAGCCTTAATCTGTTTCCTCCGTAATTCGGTGGGGTTGAGGGTGTGAAAAAACGTTCGCTGAAAATCGGGCCGATCGTTGCGGAGGCGTGATCAAGAAGCCCGAAAAAACATGTATACGCAAGAACACTGTCCGCCTTTTTGATAAACGTCTGGAATGTGGCCACTTCCCGCTGTGCTTCCATGGCCGCTTTCTGATTAAGTGTACGCATATAGGCCGGATCGCAACCTGTGCTGTAGGCATCCGCATCCTGTGCATTCACTAAATTCGGCCATATTGGAAAAGCCAATGTGAAAAGGAAAATGGATGTTTTCAAAAAAAGCGGGAATTTCAAAATACTGTCTCACAAACAATTATTTTATCTGGCATCATACGCCAAGTGCGCACTCAACCCAATATTATTTTATCGGGCGGTATTGTGAAATGCAAATATAATGGATTTGATAAGACGGGGGTAATGCACTTTATTCCGGAAGATCACCGCCCAGAATAGCCATGTTGAGGTCATAGGAAATCTTACCGTCTTCTTCATCCTTGTAGATTACGGCCATGAATTCGCCGTCCAGGTGAACCTCAACCGAATCATCCGCCCGGTTCCGGCGTTCAAGCTTTATTTGCTCATTACCGAATTTGTTGCGCAGATAACGCTGAATTTTTGAAATTTCAACTTCGTTAAACATATATTCATCTCTTTTTTTAAGTTTTTGTACACTACAGCGATCAAATACACTAATCAAGGTCCGGTCAAGGGCCAGGCCGAAAAATTCAGGCGGCTTGACGAAGTGAAGATGTAAAGGGGCTCCGGACTTTTTCATAGCATGCCAGCGCCATCTCCTTCCGGTTTTTAAACGCACCGGTTTCAAAAGGAGGGTGAAATTCAAGATCAATAACCGCGCCGCCGCCGCAGGCGTAATTCCAGAGATGCGGCAGAAGCTCCATGTCACCGTACCATGCATAAAGATCAGTGCTTTCATTTTTGTCTATAGTTACGCCGTTCAATTCACGCAAAACAATACTGACTGGCTGAAGGACAATATCCGTTCCCTTGTCCATATTTGCAAAGGCTTCAAAAAAACCGGATTTGAAGGGCAATACGTCGGCACCGTTTGTTGAGGTTGCCTCCGGAAACAGAATCAGGGAGCGGCCGTTTTCCAGTGCAGCTTTAATTTTCTGCTTTTCTTTGTCCGTTGCTCTTATATTCCGGCTGATGAAAACAGTATCGTTCAGTTTTGCCAGAAACCCGAAAACAGGCCAGTCCGCAACATCGTCCTTTGAGACGAAAGACGCCTCCAGCACGGACCCAAGGACAGGGATGTCGAAGTAAGAGATATGGTTGCAGATGTAAACGGTTTGCCTGCCCCTGACCGGTTTCCCCTTTATAACTTTACGCAGGCTGAATATGTAACAAATAATGCGATGCCAGATGCGGGGCATAATCAAACGACCGGGGCTGCCTTTGGTGGTTAAAATCATAAGCTGGAGGGGAATGAGCATAATACTCACCACTGTCATGGCAATCAGTTTCGCGGCCCCGGAAACTGTCCTGATCATAAACATTACGCTTTTACTCTGCGGACTGATGAACGGTCTGTTTTATTTTGCTGCCGGCGGTAAAGGGTTTGTCCGGCATCACAATACTGTTGGCCCGTTCATAGTGGCGGCGGTATTTTTGAGTTACAAGATGGGTTGGCAGAACTATACAGACGTCAGTGGTACCAAATTGCAAATCAACAACGGCTCCGTCACCGATAAAGGCGCCGAGTCTGATATATCCTTTGAAAAGAGGGGGCAGATTGTTAAAAACCGCCTTGCGGTCAATCCTGTCTTTGGAAACCATATTCATATCAATATGCCTTGCCGGCAGGGCAACCGGACGGATCTCAGGCGGAGCAAGATGGTAATGGTAAAGATAGGATAATTCCTTTTTGATGCTGTTAACGTCAACAATATGCATGCTTGCGCAGCCGAACATCAGGCCGATATCGTAAAGAGTGAGATATTCCGCAATCGCACTCCACATCATTTGCAGAACAGGGCGAACCCGGTACTCGGCGAGTACGCAAGACCGCCCCAGTTCCAGAAGGGATGCGCCGGAGCTGATCAGGGGAGAAATGTCGTACTCGTCACTGGTGTAAAACTGGCCATGTTTTTCGGCAACATTCTGCCTTAACAGTCTGTACGTTCCGACGATGGATTCCGGCCCGCACCCAAGCTTTCGGTCAACGACAATAAGGTGATCGGAAATAGAGTCATACTCGTCAATATCACGCTTTTCCTCCTCAACCTCGGTTGTGGCGATGGCGTTACATTCTTCATAAAAGACACGATACCGAAGATGCTGGGCCGCTTCCACCTCTTCACGGGTCCCGGCAACGCGCACTTCGATTGTATTAAGGAAATTTTCAGTCGGGGTATGTTTCATAAAATTGCAATATCATCAGGTCATTATAGAGTTATGGCGGGCTCTAGCCGCAACAGATATCCCGTAGCCAAACTGAATTTCAATGCATATTAAGCATTTCCAAAAAATAATCAAGTTTTGTGAGAGCAGTCCGAAATATAAGACAGGAATAATTTCATCAGGCAGGTAAAACAAGTCAAAAAAAACCGGGATACGGCTTCTGCCAAATCCCGGTTCTGATCTGGAAAACCCGGGCGAAAGAAAATTCTTCCCGCCGCCCGGATTTCTTTGATAATTAGAAGAGTCGTAAGACGCTCTGTTCGGACTGAGCCGACAACGACAGAGATGTAACGGCAAGCTGCTGTCTTGTCTGCAAGGCAAGCAGTCTCGCTCCCTGTTCGTTCGGATCTGCCAGTGTAAGCTTGTCTGCACCTTCCTCAAGATTGTTGATCGTGTTTTGCGTGAATGTTTCACGTGTCTCAACAATACCAAGGTCAGTGGCCAGCGTCGCACCGAATGCCCGGGAGGTTTCGAGCGCAGCCCGCACTTCGTTGATCGAGTTGTTGACAGTTGACAATCTTCCGAAGTCAGCCTCACTGATGCCAAGACCTGCTGAAGTAAAGGTAACACCCTGTGTTTCCAGAAGACTTGTTCTGTCCGCGTTAAAGAACGTCGTCAGATTGTCTCCGTTCAACAGGTTGATACCTGCAAATCCGGCATCGTTTTCAACAAGCTGGTCGATCTGGGTCCGGAGCCTGTTAAAGCTCTGTTCCTGCTCAAGCAACTCGGCCGCACCCTTTCCGAACTGAAATGTCCTGGAAATAATGTTCCCGGACCCGCTCGCGAGGGGTGTAGAGTTTCCTGCCGAGAAGCCCTGTGCTGTCGAGAACGAAGCCTGGCTTACACCGAAACCAAACAGCCGTCCGCCGGTAGCACCGGTGGCGCCCGCCTCAAACTGGAACTGAACAGTGCTGACACTTGCATCAATCGACCGGATAGAAATCTGGCCGGTAACGTCATCAAACGAAGCCTGTATCTGTGTATTCAAAGAGGCGTCGGTATTAATGGCGTCGATGAAGTCCTGAACGGTCACAGATGCGGGATCAAATCCCCCTGTCACTCCGTCCTGAAGCTCAAGTGTCACTGCTTCTTCACCGTTCAGACTGATGCTCAGGGAACTGTCAGCACCGCCGCTGAATCCGAAATCATTACTGTTCGAATCCACCAGGTTGGCTAACGTGGTTGTCCTGACGGCAACAGCATCACTGTTTGAAGAATCAAACAACTGCAGAGATTGCAGTGTCGGGCTGGCAACAGCGGTAATAGAAGCCGTGTTGGCAGTTGCAGTGTTTCCGTCGAAGTTTTCGAAGCCGAGCACATCAAACCCGAGAGCTTCCGCCAGGTCCGTATCGGAAGGCGTAGCCGCAGCAAGAGTTTGGTTGCCAGGTTCAGTATCGCCAGCATCGAGAAATTCGATCCGCAGATTACCGCCGTTAAGGGCCGTAATTTCAAGACCGCCATCGTCGTTAAGACGAGCCCGTATAACCTGCTGCCCGCCGGTATCTTCGTTGGCGTTGATGTCGGCAATCAGCTGATTAATAGACTGACCGTCGCTGAGTGATACGCTGAAGCTGTTGGCCGTGTTGGCGCTATCTTCCTCAAATACCACAGGACGCTGAGGGTTTTCAGGATCGGACACCGTGATACGGATCTGATCTCCGGACTGAACGTTTGTAAGGTCACCAGTCACGTCATCAACACCGGACAGGTCTACAGAACCCGTTACCCGAGCTTCCCGTGCACCTTCAGCAAGTGTCTGGCGGGCCTGGTCAGCAATGGACTGGCTCTGGGTTATAAGATCTGCAAGCCTGGCGTTTGATTCGGTGGCTTGTTGGATGATGGAAATACTCTGACCAATGCTATCCAAAGTTCCGTTAAGGTCGGTTGCCCTGTCCGTCAATGATTGTGCGGCAAAAAATCTTACCGGATCATCGAGCGGAGAACTGACTTCCCGTCCGCTGGCTAGAATGTTTGTAATGTCATTGATAGAGTCGTTAGTGCTGGTCAGGTTGAACAAATTTTGTCGCAACGCTGCCGAAATGGCTACATCTGAGCCCATGGTTTCCTCCTTTTCCTAAGGTTTATGTTTGCTTTCTGCATGTGCCAATTCTCGGCACATATAATTAGTATCTTACACAACTCTTAACAAAGTGTTAAGAAAAAAATCCAGTCTGACCGAAAACTGTTACTGAAGTCTTGTTAACTGACAAGAAAAACAAATGAGGCAAGGATTACGCAATGAGATCTGAAATGAATACAAATTTGCCAGGAAAAGTCTTTTTTCTGTTCGTTGTGGCAGGCTTTGTTTTTTTTGCGGATCAGCTTTGCAAATGGACAATTATGGAGCTTGTCTACAAAAGACTTCAGGATGTGCCTCCGGCAGGATTTTTTATGTGGCTTACGAATGAAGGGTTTCGTCTGGCTCCGGTGAAAATAGAAATTCTGCCGTTCTTTAACCTTGTTATGGTTTGGAATGAAGGGATCAGTTTCGGATTGTTTTCCGGCAGTCGTGAAAACGGTCTTTACATTATTACTGGCGTTTCGGCCTTTATATCCTTCTGCCTGTTCATCTGGGCCCTGAAGACGGATGATAAGCATATGACTGTTGCCTTGGCGGTTATCATAGGAGGAGCGCTTGGTAATATATGTGACCGCTTGAGATTTGGGGCTGTTGCCGATTTTTTTGATTTTCATCTTGCGGGGTGGCATTATCCGGCGTTTAATATTGCGGATTCTTGCATTGTTTTGGGGGCATTGTATATTGTATATCGGGGATTCAGACTAGAGAAGAAATCATGATCGCTTTTAAAAGAAACTTTTTTTCTGTTTTTGTGCCGCTTACATTCGTATGCGTTTTATCGGCTTGCGGTGAATCGACAAAAGAACAACTGGGGCTTGGACGACAAGTGCCTGATGAGTTTTTGGTTGTAAAGCGCGCACCTTTGACTTTGCCGCCTGATTATTCGCTCAGGCCGCCTGCCCCCGGTGCAGTCAGACCCCAGGAAAAACGGTCTGATGTAATGGCAAGGGAAACTCTTTTGGGGGAAAGCCGGTTTCAGAAAGAAAAAGACGGCAGTTTTGAACAGGACGAGATGTCTTTCCTTAAAGAGCTGGGGGTTGATAATGCCAGTCCTGACATAAGGGATATTGTTAACCGGGAGGCAGCACAATCACAGGTGCGGGAAAAACCTGTTGCTGAAAGGCTCCTCGGTATCAGTCTTGGAACATCAAAACCTGCCGGTGTGGCTGTCGATGCGCCGGCAGAGGCTCGCCGTATTCAGGAGAACATTATAAAAGGGCAGGATATAACAGAAGGCGAAACACCCGCACTGGAGGAAGGTGATTAAGTGATGGTTAAGACCTTCTTATCTTGTAAAACGTTATATTACAAAACGGCGCTTGCCTTATTGTGCACGGTTTTTTTATTTTTCTGGACGGGAAAAGCCGGTGCGCAGACTTTTTCTGCCGAAACGTTCACTTTAAATAACGGAATGCGGGTTGTTCTCATCCCGAATAATCGCGCGCCTGTAGTTACGCATATGCTTTGGTTCAAGGCCGGGGCGATGGACGAGCCGTATGGGAAATCCGGCATCGCGCATTACCTTGAGCATCTCATGTTTAAAGGGACTGAACAGCTTGCACCTGGTGAGTTCTCAACGACAGTGAAAAAGCTGGGCGGTGAGCACAATGCTTTCACATCATGGGACTATACGGCTTATTTTGAATCGGTATCGGTTCAGCATCTTGAAACAGTTATGCGGATGGGAGCCGACCGCATGCAAAACCTTTCCCCTCCCGAAAAAGACATTCAGTCGGAATTGAATGTTGTAATTGAGGAGCGGCGTCAGAATATTGAAAACAATCCAAAGCGGCATTTCAGAGAACAATTGAGAATCGCTCTTTATCCGCACCACCCCTACGGCAAGCCCATTATCGGATGGATGCCGGAAATTGAGAAACTTGGCTGGAAAGATGCCAGGGAATATTATGACGCCTGGTACACGCCGGCGAACGCAATTCTTGTTGTTTCGGGGGCGATTACCAGGGATGAGCTTAAAGCTCTTTCCAGTGAAATTTACGGCCAAATTCCGGCCAGATCCGTACCAGAACGAACAAAAGTCCTTCATACCGGCCATAATGGACATGTTCAGATATCGGCCGCTGATCCCGAAATCCATCAGCCTGAACTTTACAGATTATATAAAGTGCCGGGCTGGACACTCAACAAGGAAGACTCAAAGAGGCTTGATATTCTCTCTGTTGTGCTCGGCGGCGGTTCAGGAAGCCGGCTTTACAACGCCCTTGTTATAGAGCAAAAGCTGGCAACGCGCCTGTATGTCAATTATGATGGTTTTCAAAGAGACACGAGCGAACTTGTAATACATGCCGTCCCGGCGGAAGGGGTTGCGCTCGAAGATCTTGATGCGGCCATAGACGCCGAAATATTAAAGCTCGTTGAAGACGGTATCAGTGAAGAAGAGTTTCAAAGGGCGGTCAATCAGCTTTTGGCCGACGCCATATATGCCAGGGATAGTTTAAGCGGCCCCGCTATGATAGTCGGAAGAGCAATGATAACCGGTGTTTCTCTTGATGATATTGAAACCTGGCCGGAACAGATTGAGGCAGTGGGCCGCGGAGATGTTTCTGTGGTTGCAGATAAATATCTTAACCCGTTAAGTGTTCAGAATTATGTAACAGGTTATCTTTATCCGGAAAAGATGAACGCATTCAGTGGCAATGATAAGAACCCGCAATCCATCGACTCCGACATGGAGTCCGACTTGAAGTCCGACTTGGAGTCCGGGTTAGACACCGGTTCCGGTATGTCTGAAAATGAACTCAATATGCAAGGGCAGGATAACGAAGCGAATAATGGTAATTACGATGAGCAAGAATAAGGAAGCCCTGCAAAACGTGCAGTACGACCGCGATTTTAGCCGGAACCTGCTATTCGTGATCGGTTTTATTATCGTTGTTATCGCGGGCATTGTTATATTTTCCCTTCAGGGAGGGAACAGACCGAATCTTGGTTTTGATGTTGCCGAATCGCGATCTGCGGATGGAATTCTTTCAATACAGGAGGTTACCGCAAAGAACGGCGTAAAAGCCTGGTTGACGGAAGACCACTCTGTTCCGGTTATAGTATTGAAATTTGCTTTCAAGGGCGCAGGGTCTTCTATTGAAGCGCCTGATAAACAGGGGCTTGTCCAGTTAACCTCAAACACCATCGATGAAGGTGCGGGTGATCTTGACAGTATCGCGTTCCAGAACGCCTTGCAGGACAGGGCCATTAAACTTTCATTCAGCGCAACACGCGATAGTTTTTCAGGGGAGCTGAAAACTCTGGTTACGAACAAGGACAGGGCGTTTGAACTTCTTAGACTGGCATTGACAGAGCCACGCTTTGACGAGGAGCCTTATGACCGTATGCGGCAGGCAAATCTGAGCCGTATCAGAAACTCTCTTGCAAAGCCAAGCTGGGACCTTGCAAGGCTGGCTTACGATACTGCGTTTCCCGAACACCCCTATGGTCAGAACAGCGGTGGCACAATGACAACTCTGCAAGACCTGACTCCCGGGGATTCAAGAGAGTTTGTAAAAGACTATCTCACACTTGACAGGCTCTATGTCTCCGCCTCGGGTTCAATTACGCCCCAGGAACTGCGCAAAACGATTAACTCTGTTTTTGGTTCACTTCCTGCCAGCGGGAAAGACGGACCTGTAATCAGTGAAGTGAGTGCATTTCCGAAAATGCACGTTCATCACGACAGAGATATCCCGCAGACTCTCTTTCAGATATGGCAAAAAGGCATTGCCAGGGAAGATGACGAAAATTATTATGCCTCAATAATTCTGGCCGAAATACTCGGCGGCGGTTTCGGCAGCAGACTGATGGAATCGGTAAGGGAGGAGGCCGGCCTTACCTATGGCATATATGCTTATCTCAATAACTTTGATTTCGCACAGGCTCTGGTCATCGGCACATCCACTTCAAACAATAATGCCTCCGATATTCTGGAAAAAATCAGAACGGAACTTGATATTATAAAAAGTGACGGCGTTACCGAGGAAGAAATAACAGAAGCCGTTATGTACCTTACGGGTTCTCTCCCTCTTAAACTTACATCCAACGAACAGATCGCGCGTGCAATTCTAGGCCTGCAATTGGACGGTCTTCCAATCGATTATCTGGATCGTAGACAGGACCGTCTGAAATCTGTGGGTGTCGAGGATGTTCAGCGGGTTGCTGAAAAATTACTGGATCCTGACGAATTTCTGCTTCTGACTGTCGGTCGTCCCGAGGGACTGGAACCTGACAGAATCGTTGAAGAACTTCCAAACGTTTATTAAAGATCCGTGTCAGAGCCGATGCGTACTGACAAGGCCGAGATATGGGAAAAGCTTCACTCTCATAGTCACGAGATAAAAAAAACACATCTCAGGGACTTTCTGGACGGCAAAAATGGAAGCCGTGAAAATTTCCGGATCAGTCTTGAAGGGCTTCGCTATGATTTCTCCCGGCACTGGATTACCAGGGAAACGATAAACCTGCTTTGCCTTCTGGCAAAATCTGCAGATCTTGATATCTGGATGGAAAAAATGTTTTCAGGTGATGTCATTAACACATCGGAAAATCGCGCCGTGCTGCATACTGCGTTACGTTTACCGGGTAATGAGGACGTTTTTGTTGACGGCAAAAACGTTGTACCCGAAATACATAAAGTCCGGAAAAATTTTTCCGATTTTGCCGAAAAAATAAGGAGCGGCCATATTACAGGCCATACCGGAAAACCTTTTAAACAGGTTGTAAATATCGGCATCGGCGGATCCTGTCTTGGCCCTGAAATGGTCTGTAAAAGTCTTTCTTTGTGGGAGGGGGCTAAAAACGCGCCAAAGATTCATTTTCTTGCAAATGTGGACGGGCATGCGGCAGATATCATCCTTAAGGAATGCAGGCCAGAGGAAACATTATTCATTGTTGCCTCTAAAACATTTACCACACAGGAAACGCTTATGAACGCGGAAACCGCCAGAAACTGGATTGTCTCCCACCTGGGGGAGGAGGCAGTCGGGAACCATTTTTGCGCGGTTTCGACAAATCTTCAGGCTGTTATGGATTTTGGTATTTCCGGTGACCGTATGTTTCCATTCTGGGACTGGGTTGGCGGCCGTTTTTCACTATGGTCCTCGATAGGTCTCCCGGTATGTATAGCTATCGGTGACGAGGGGTTTGAGATGTTATGCAGGGGCGCACATGTCATGGACACGCATTTCCGTCACAAGCCCTTTGATCAAAACATTCCCGTACTGATGGGGCTGCTTGGTATCTGGTACCGGAATGTCATGGGGGCATCCTCGCACGCGGTTTTGCCCTATGATCAGAGGCTTGACAGATTTCCGGCCTATCTCCAGCAGCTGGACATGGAATCAAACGGCAAAACGGTTTCCCGTGATGAAGAAAGTCTTGATATTCATACAGGCCCCGTCGTTTTCGGGGAACCTGGAACGAACGGCCAGCATGCGTTTTACCAGCTTTTGCATCAGGGAAGTGACATGATACCCTGTGACTTCATTGCCGCCACAAGGCCGGACCACGACCACACCGGGCATCATCTTGTTCTGCTTGCCAATATGATTGCCCAGGCGGAGGCGCTCGCCAGAGGACGGCCGCTTGAGGAATCGGAAAACACGCTGCAAAAAACCTTTCCCGGTAACCGGCCATCCAGTATTTTTATGCTGGATTCACTTTCGCCATATAATCTTGGAATGCTTATCGCCGCTTACGAACACAAAATTTTTGTGCAGGGCGTTCTATGGAATATCAACAGTTTTGATCAATGGGGAGTTGAACTCGGCAAAACCCTCACAAAAAAAATATTATCAACGCTTCCGGATGAACAGAATCAATCTGCTGACCAACAAATTCTTAACCTTGTTAAAAAATACGGGCTTGCCTGATTCGCGTCCCTTCAGCCACATAAAAACCAGTGATGAACAATGCCGGTCTTGGAACGGCATAAGCCGGGGATTTCAATATTTTCAAAACAACAGTAAAATAAATGTGTAAGTATTTTATTTTTAAAGAAAAGTACCCTGTCCAAAAACTATGAATGATGAAGTCGATTATGTTGTTGTGAGCCAGAGACAGCTTGATGATGTTATCAAGCTGCACCAGAAATTTCTGGAAGGAGACACGGGCGGCTCCCGGTGCATAATGAAATTTATGGACTTGTCTGGCCTGAATTTAAAAGGGAAAAATATGAGCAATGCCGATTTTACCGGTGCTTTGCTGAAAGGCGCGGATCTGTCCGAAGGAAATTTTGAAAATTCCTCTTTCTTTGCCGCTGACTTGTCAAAAGCCAATCTGGAAAACGGCCGCTTCAAAAGATCTGATTTCCGTGGTGCCGTTTTGTCAAATGCAAATTTGTTTTCAGCCGACCTTCAAAAGGCAGATTTGCGGGAGGGTGTTATTATGCAGGGAAAAGGCGGAGACTGGGATGATTATGAGAAAGCAATCTCCAAAAAGAAAAAACGTACAAAAACGATATTCATGGGCGCAAAGCTTTCCCAGGCCAATCTTTCCGGCACAAGAGCCATGGGCGCTGATTTTACAGATACAAACATGCACGGCACTCTTTTCCAGGCTTCGGATTTGCGTGAAGCCAAATTCGTTAATGCCAATTTAAGCGATGTCGATCTATCCGGCTCCGATCTTCGAAAGGCCAATATGAAGGGCTCAATCATGATCGGAACCATCCTTAATAACATCGAGAAACAGGGTGCCGACTTTACGGATGTAATAACAGAGGATTCCTTGAACAAAGCACTGAACATGCTTGAGGAGCCGCTGGACGATCTCATGCTGGCCCATGAGGAATGGATAAAATCTCAGGGAAAATCGGGAAATCAGCTTGACCTGAGTCACTATGATCTTAGGAATCAGCGTCAACTCAGTAAATACATCCTGACAGCCATCAAAGCCAATGCGGCAAATTTCGTGCATCTTAATCTGTCCGATTGCCAGATGCAGTTTGCCCAGCTCGATAAAGCGGATCTGAGAGATACAATCATCAGAAATACCGACCTGAGAAGCAGCTCTTTAAAAAAAGCGCTTCTTTCCCGTGCGGATTTGACGGGCAGCAATTTCTCGGCGGTTCAGGTGAAAACACAAAAGGGTATGGTTGACGTTAAGGCTAATTTTTCATACGCCAAATTGCAGTGCGCTGTTTTAAAAAGGTGCAACATGCAGAATGTGATCCTGGTCGGTGCGGATTTGTCTTACGCTGATTTAAAGGAATGTGATCTTCGCGGCGCAGATTTAAAAGACGCCATCCTCGACGGCGCAAATATTGAGGATGCTTTTACGGATTAAGGGAAAAAATGATAACGACGAAAACCTCACATGACGAAACAGGCAGTGCCATCCGTCTTCTTCCTGATTATCTGATTAACCAGATTGCAGCGGGGGAGGTGGTTGAGCGCCCGTCGGCAGTGGTCAAGGAACTTGTTGAAAACAGCCTGGATGCCGGTGCGGATACAATTGATGTTGAGATAAGGGATGGCGGAAAAAGTTTCATCTGCGTAAAAGATAACGGACATGGAATGATGGCTGAAGAGCTTCGGATGTCTCTGGACCGTCATACCACATCCAAACTGCAAAATGACGACCTGTTGAATATCAAAACCATGGGTTTCAGGGGCGAAGCCCTTGCTTCCATCGCATCCGTGGCCCGGGTTTCCATTCACACAAGGAAAGCAGGATCTTATGAAGCCTGGGAAATCAGATGCGAAAACGGCGCAAAGCAGGATCTGAGGCCGTCCGCAGTTATCGAGGGGACAAAAGTTGAGGTGCGGGATCTTTTCCATTCAATACCCGCACGGCTAAAATTTTTGAAATCCGGCAAGGCCGAGGCGATGTCTGCAAAAAGCATGATTGCACGGCTTGCACTGGCTAATCCCGGTGTTGCTTTTCGTTTGACCCATGACGGGAAGACGATCTGGAATCTGGTTAGAGGAAGGCAGGAAGATCCGTATATCTCTCTTAAAACCAGAATTGCCGGAACTTTAGGAGAAGAATTTGTTGAAAACAGTATTCAGGTCAACGAGACCAGGGATAACAAAACACTTTCAGGATATATATCGCTTCCCGTCTATCACCGGCCGACTGCGCAAAACCAGTATCTTTTTGTGAACGGCCGCGCGGTTACGGACAAGCTTTTGCTGTCTGCGCTCAGGGGCGCTTATGCCGATGTTCTTCCTTATGGAAGATTTCCGTCAGTTGTTCTTTTTTTAAGCCTCCCTTTTGAGGATCTGGATGTCAATGTTCACCCCGCCAAAACTGAGGTGCGCTTCAAAACTCCGGCCGATATCAGAAATTTTATTGTAAGTACGCTCAAACATTCCCTGTATAATTCAGGGGTGGTGCCGGCTCCCGCACTGGCCGACAAAGCGCTTGGCTATTTTGGTTCGGGAAATGCCGGTCCGGGTGGTTTTAAGGGGACGAACAAACCAGGTGATTATAAACAATTCAATCCTTACCCGCCGACATACATGTCTGAACGCAATCATGAAAAAAGTCATGGATTTTTTGAACCGTTACCGCAGGTTAAAAGCAGCGAGGGTCATGATTATGAGGAAACAGACGGGGAGGAAAATGCCGGTCCCGGTTTTCAATCCTTTCCGCTTGGCGCGGCATGTGCCCAGATACACGGCAATTACATTATTGCACAAACTGAGGACGGTATTATTCTTGTGGACCAGCACGCCGCGCATGAACGCATTGTATACGAAGATATGAAACGCCAAAGGGAGGCACACGGCATTGCAAAACAAGGCCTTCTGACTCCTGAAATTATTACTTTCAAAGAAGAAAAAATTTCCGTCCTTCTGGAGAACCGTGAAAATTTGGATAAATTCGGTCTTGAAATCGACTCTTTCGGAAAGGATGCAATCGCGGTTAATGCGGTTCCGGCTTTGTTACTGAATGATAATATTGACTGGTCCCGCCTTCTGGAAGATCTGGCGGATGTGTTTCTTGACGGCGGTACGCATAACCTCGTTGAGGAGGCGGTAAATCACCGCCTTGCAACGGCGGCATGTCACGGATCCGTCCGGTCGGGGAGGAAGCTGAATGTCCCTGAAATGAATGTGCTTTTAAGAAAAATGGAAGAAACGCCTTTAAGCGGTCAATGTAATCATGGCCGTCCGACATATATTGCGTTAAAATTAAAGGAGGTTGATAAGCTTTTCGGGCGTTCTTAAGTGACGGGAACACCCCGGGGAAAAAACCGGACAGCAGACAAAGGGGTAAAAATGAGTGAAGTGAAAGATCCTGCATTTAAAAAAATAAACAATTTATACGCAATATATATTGCCAGTATAATTTTGCAGTTCATGCCTTTTGGTATAGTTATAACATTTGGCTTTTTTCTTTTTATTACCGTTTTTATCTATACCTATATTTTACGCGGGAAGGCGGAACCCGAAGACCTTATCGACAATCATGCAACCTATCTTATCCGGACTGTCTGGATTTTCGGTCTTGTTGCCCTGGCGGGAATTGTCGCGGGTGCGTTTTACATTATGTATGCGTTTGAGCCGGGGGAGCTTGAAAGACTGGGCCGTGAAGTCATTTTTTCAAACGATCTGCACCAGACGCTGAAGGATTATCAAAGCCAGTATTTTAATATTCTACTGACAACCAATATCATTGCTTTCGGTCCGGCGGTAATTTATATCGCATACCGGCTTGTGAAAGGATTGAGCCGGGCAATAAAGGGATACAGGGTGGCCAGTCCGCGGTCATTTCTGTAGGAACAGGAATAGATGAAGCATCGGTCACGGAATACTGCTGAAAAAGAGGCGGTCGAATACTGCCGGGAGCACGGACTCAGTTTAACGGACCCGCGTCTGGAAGTTTTCAGAATTATCATCTCCAGCCAGAAGCCTATGGGTGCTTATGAAATTCTCGAAAAACTGGGAACCGTGATAGACAATCCAAAACCACCCACAGTTTACCGCGCCATTGAATTCTGGCGGAAAAACGGATTTGTGCACAGGATCGAGAGCCTGAACGCCTACATCTGGTGCAGAAGTGACCACAGACACAGCGGCTCCCAGTTTATCGTCTGTGACAACTGTCATAGTGTAGTGGAAATCCATTTATGTGAAATTCCTTCGGAATTAAAGGAAAAAGCAGTCGGGACGGGATATGCCGTAACATCCTGGGCGGTTGAGCTGCACGGGAAATGTGCGGCGTGTCAGTAGATGCAGGTAGAAGGAAAGAGGGAAAGAGGGAAATCATTATCCGGGATTATGGATGCGGATCGTGTCACGGGTTTTTGTCTGCCCTAATGATGATGATCCGCGGCTTCATAGTGGTCGTGCGCATGGTGATGTCCGGCTTTAAGCTCTGTATTGATAATACGCGTATGTTCCGAATGAAACAGACTGTAAACAGTAACGTTAGCGACGAACAGAAACGTTGCAATGATAAGGGCTTTGTTCGACCGTTTTTTGGTGTCTTCGCATCCACCATGGGCGCAGCCGGTGTTTCGGCAGTCAAGCCGCAGACTGACAGTATACAAACCCCACCCGATTGCGATAATAATTCCTGATGCGGCAATCATCGGGACTTCCCATTTGTGTATAATGTCGTGAAGGGCAATCATGCCGGCCGGCAATCCCGCCATCAACCCGACACCGGCCAGAAGACCAAGCAGGCTGAACACAACCGGGAGAACACAGCAGAATATATGGGTGAATTCCGAAACGATTACCGCCCGGGTTATA
>CAYLKN010000011.1:0-60330 GCA_964384335.1 uncultured Pseudobdellovibrionaceae bacterium | reverse complement strand
ATGGCATCCCCTACGGGATTCGAACCCGTGTTGCCAGATCGAAAATCTGGAGTCCTAAACCACTAGACGAAGGGGACACAATCGCTCATATAAGAACGAAAATAAGGATTTAAATGGTTTGTACAAAAAAATCAAGTCCCGATTTTCTTTAAATAGCGATTAAACAGGGGAATTGATAATATCCAGGGAATTTCGGACAAAACAAGAAACAAAGTGACCTCAGGCGGGAAGTACAGAAAGGCCAGGCTGATGCCAAGGCCATTATTAATGGCGCCCGAACAAAACGTATAGGCGATGCGACGTCTGGTTTGTGCCTTGAAGTAAACAATCCACACTGCGGCGTAGAAAACAAAAAACAGAAGAAACAGTACGCCAAAGGCTTTCAGGGAAAGGAACCAGTCCTCCAGAAACAAATCACGCATCTGCATCGTGATGACCATAAGCATTGTCCCCATCAGTAGCGTTATAATCGCTTTGCTCCAGCTTTTCAGCTGTGTTTTGACCGGATTTATTTTCCGGGCAATAAAAAAATACAGAAATACAGGCAGAAAAATCATAAGACCTATAGTCTGGCCAATACCGACAAGATCAAGCGCGATGCTTTTTCCTGCAACCGCAAAGACACCGGGAACCACAAAAGGTGCAAGAAAGGAGGCAAGAACTGTAACGCCAAGGGCAATTGCCGCATTGCCGCCCGCAATTAAGGTTAATCCGGAGGAGGCAACACCGGGCGGCATTAAGGCCAGCAGTAAAACGGCATAAGAAAATTCCGGCATTATAGAATTGATCAAAAAGAAAAGTATGAACGGAAAGCCAACGTACCGGGCAATATAGAATAAAAGCGCTTCCCTGATATGGATCTGGCGGATATCGTTCATCGTTATTCCGGAACACGAAACAAATATAACGGAAGCCAGTATCCAGATTACAGTCTGTTTTGGTATATGCTCACCGCCCGGTAAAAACAATCCGGCACAAAATCCAATTAGCAAAAAGAGTGAGAAGTTTCCTTCAAGCCATTGTTTTATAATGTTAATCACGGCCTTCTTTTGCGTTGATGACCTTCGTGTCATATATTTTTTTCAGGCGTGCCCGGATCGTTGTTTATCGCCTCGGCGATCAGCTCAATAAAATCCTGCTCCGTATTAACCTGACGCATATCGTTAACCGATATGGTGTAACCGTATTGTAAGGCCATGGCTTCATACTTGGGAAGCCGGGAATAGAACAGCTTGGGAAAAATCGAGCGGCTGAAATCATCAGGGTCAATGTCCGTAACCTCACTTATATTGTTTTCACTCATATAGGCATTCAGAGATTCCATAAAGAAAGTTTTGTTATAAAGAAGAGGTTTGGGATATTGAACGGCCCGGTTGACCAGGGTCTGCTCATCTTCTTCGCCGGCCTTGATGTAGATTATAACGGTATGATCGCTCAGCACCTTGATCATTTGCGGGTTGCCAAGTTCACAAAGACTTCCGGCTGTATCGTTTATAAAATTCTGGTCGCCGTAAAAGAGCCGGGCTCTGTTCATAAATGACGGAATTTCAATCATGGACTTTATTTCCGCATCCCTGTAAAGATCCTGACGGCGCATGAACTCATCAAGACTGCGGCCGCCTTTTTCCGGATCGCCTATCTTGCCAATAAATTTTGCAAGCAGCTCCAGGTTGTTAATATTGATCTGGTTGCGGAAATCGATTGCCTTTGATTTCAGAAGATCTTTGAGGTATGGAACTTCTGACGCCGCCTTGCGTACATCGTCCAGCATCAGGTCGTTTAAATAATGGCTGCCAATACGTACATCTGCTGAGTATGCATACCAGCCATACTGCTCAAGCAAAGTCGAATAAAACGATTTGCCGATACCGGACATGCCAATCAGTGATACGGCCTTGTATTCGTGGTTTAAAAAGTCTTTTGCATTTGAAAATTTCATATGGCGGAGTATTAATTCAGTTTTCTGGCATGTCAATTGTTTTACTCGGGCGGCCGGCAGACATATTCATTCCGGATGCGGGTATTACTCTGCGGCAATTTTGAGGGCGGAGGCCGCGGTTGCATGCATACCGTCGGCAATATGTATCTCTGCGCGTTCTGCACCCTGCCACGTATCAAGCTTTAACTGCCCCACAAGATGAAGATCGGAAACAGATGGTTTCTGCAATAGAGCCTGGCCCAGCGGTGTATCCGCGGCGCGAAAAGCGATTGATTTTATACGCTTGCCCCCTTCCCTGTCCCCAAGAAAACAGCGCACATGGTCCTGCCCTACAATATCGGCCTGATAAACCCTGGCATTGGGAAAAAGAAAAACGGGTTCCGGGTTGCCCTGACCAAATGGCCCGACATGGTCGTTAATCAGTTTTATAAAATCAGACTGTAATCCACCGGCAGTAATAAGGCCGTCAATACGTGTTTCCTGCACGGGCTTTTCACTGTTGAGATGTTGCTCAACCTTTTTATCAAAAAAACTTCTGAAGTCATTGATTTTATTTTTATTAATTGTGAATCCGCCGGCCATTTCATGACCTCCCCCTTTGGTCAAAAGGCCTTCCTCGCGTGCCTCCATGAATATTTTTGCAATGTTTACGCCCGGTATGGATCTTCCGGAACCGCGACCTTCAATATTGCCGTCATCGTCACAGGCGAATGTGATTACACAGGCCGGGAGGCCGTACTTATCCTTAAGTCGTCCGGCAACAAGCCCGCCAAGCCCGGGATGGCCGTCCGGATCACTGACTACAATCCCGTGGTTATTCTGAAAATTTCCCGCCAGGACGGCATTGTTGGCCCGCGCCATCATTTCGTTTTGTATTGACTTTCTTTTTTCATTGCAGTCCTGGAGTTGCCAGCTCAGGGCCATGGCTTCTTCCTTATCATCCGTCGCAAGCAGGCGTGCCCCAATATCCGCCCGGTTGACCCGGGATCCTGCATTAATGCGGGGACCAAGGGCAAAACCGGCATGATAAGGCGTTATATCGCCGGATATGCCCGATACTTCGATAAGGGTTTTGAGGCCGGTAATGCCCGTGTTATGCATCTGCTCAAACCCCCGGCGGACAAACAACCTGTTCGGCCCGCTAAGCGGGACCATGTCACAGACCGTGCCGAGCCCAACAAGCTCAATAAACGATTTAAGATCAGGTTCCAGTATATTGTTTTGACTGTAATAATTTTCTTTCTTTAAAACATTGTTTACGGCAACGCAAAGAAGAAAGCATACTCCGGCCGCCGCCAGCATATCCAGACCCGAATGATCATCTTTCCTTTTGGGGTTGATGACAAAATTAGCCTCAGGCAAAGATCCTTCCGTTTCATGATGATCGACTATAATGATTTCAAGCCCGATTGAACGCCCCTGTTCAACAACACTGTGCGCGGTTGTCCCGCAATCCGCCATTATTACGATGTCTGTGCCGTCCGCCCTGAGCTTCTTCAGGGCATTGATATTTGGTCCATACCCGTCGCTTACGCGGTCCGGAATAACGAATGGAATATTCTGTCCCAATGCTCGGAAAAAACGAACCATTAAAGCGGTGGATGTTGCGCCGTCAACGTCAAAATCACCAAAAACGGCAATTTTGCGACCGTCGAAGATCGCCGCCGCCAGAAATTCAGCAGCTTTCCTCATATCTTTGAGTGAGAAAGGATCCGGGAAGTCACGCCTCAGGTTTGGAAACAGGAAATTCGGTACGGATTCTGCCTTCACACGGCGGCTGTGAAGAAGGCGTGCAATGAATTCAGGCAGACGGTGCATACGCATTATGCGCTCAACCTCATAAGAGTCGGTCGGCTCTATAATCCATTTGTGGCCATTCAGGGAAAGTCCGTTTTCAAAATCAATATTGGGCAGCATGAAAGTAATCTGGTCAGAATTAGAGACAATAAGATTTTATAACTATAACAGAAAAGCCGGACGATGAACGAACGGCTTACTGTTTTCCACATTTTTGCGTGGAAGCAAATTACACGATTTAGTCTATAACGCTTCAGAAAAACCGTATTTTACTTATCCACAGAATATGATATTGTGGAAACAGGTAAATTTCTTCTTGACTCCTTCGCAAACATTTCTTGTTTTTCTCATGCATAAAATTGGCGGCTGTTTAATCTCTTTATTTCTTGTATCGGGCATTTCTGTGACAGCTACGGCAGGCGACCAGTGGAGGAATCACTCAGCGTATATTGCAGCCTACCCTTCCCCCTATAACGATCTTGCCGGGCCTGTATCTTCACTTGAAAATGCACTGTACCACTCATTCCTGCAGAATCCGACACTGCGTGCGGAAAGGGCAGAGCTTCGCGCCGTACAGGAAGAATATCCTCAGGCTTTCTCAAATTTCCTGCCTTCCCTGACTGTTGGAAGTGCGTTTGATGCCAACAATATCAGAGGTGATGAAATAGACGAGGACTCGGACGGAGCAGCAACAAAAGAATTCAGCCTTACAGTGAGCCAGCCTGTCTTTCGCGGAGGGCAGACATTTTCCGAACTCAGTGAAGCCAAAAACAATATTCAGGCTGCACGCGCCGCGCTGCTGGCTGAAGAGCAGGATATTTTCCTTGATGTCGTGCGGGTCTACATGAATATAATTCGCGACAGAAAAGCTTTAAAGCTCCAGGAAGAAAATGAAAAGATTCTGGAAACGCGCCTTAACAACTCACGCCGGCTTTTTCAGGCAGGGGAATTTACAAAGACGGATGTAAGTCAATCGGAGGCAAGGCTTTCCGGTGCCCGCTCCGACCGTATTGATGCCGAGGTTGATCTGAATGCGACCATGGAACAGTTTCGTAATCTTGTTGGTGCCGGACCGGCTGAAACCATGCGCTTTCCAACACAGGATATCGGCATTCCCGACAATTTCGAGGATGTGCAGAGTACAGCCCTCAATAATAATCCCGAAATTGTCGAAGCGCATTTCGAGTATCTGGCGGCAAAAGCAGCGGCAGATAGCGAGTACCGCGCCTTTCTGCCACAAATTGCAATGTCTGCATCCTATACCAACCAGATTGATCCCGGACCCGGACAAAACAAGCACAGGCGGGAGAGCGCTGTGGGCGTTTCCATGAGTGTCCCTTTTTTTCAGGGCGGCGGTCAGCGTTCAGAAGTGCGTGAAGCGAAGCTGCAGGCAAATCAGGCAAAGCTTGAAATGAAACAGGTCGTACAGGACGTTATGGAAGAACTCGCCGATACATGGCAGGCTTACAAATCTGCATCACGGAAGATAGAACTTCGGCGTGTACAGGTTGCTTCGGCAAGGAGTGCCCGTGACAGCGTTGAGAAGGAAGTCAAAGCCGGGGAGCGTGTTTTTGTAGATCTTCTTGATGCCGACCAGGATTTACTCGATGCAGAGCTGAATCTTACACTTGCGGAAAGAAATCTGACACTACAGACGTACACACTCAAGGCTGTAATGGGTCAACTGAACTCCGAATATTATGACTTTAACCGTGACGGAAAGGTTTATACCCCGGACCAGAATATGAAACGGCTGAAGTCGATTGACGGTTTTCTTTCCATGGATCCATATGAAGATCTTGATGATTATATTGCCGATAATCATGCGCCTGCGCCTGCCGTTTACAGGAAAAGCAATGTCCAGCCGCCCGTACATACTGAGCCTGAGCGTACGCCTTACAAAACGATTAACCCCGGTTTGCGCTATAATGAAAAAACATTACACAATGTTCCTGTTAAAAATGTTCCTGTTAAAAAAGTAGAATCTGCACCTCTGTCAGGCCAGAACAGAAATGCCTCGAATGAAATGGATACCGGCGGTAAACAAGCCCTGATTTATAAGGATGAGCATATGCTTGCCCCTTTTCGTGAAAATGATACAAAAAGTTTTTCACCGCCTGCGCCGGATGGAAAGCCGTTTTCCAAATCCCCGGACCCATCGCAGTCACCAATGGACAGGCTGCCCAAATCCGATGGACCGGTCATATATAAAGAAGTTAAAAACCGGGTTCCAGTAGACACATTTAATTCAATTCAGCCTGCTTCCGGATACCGCGGCGGTTTCAGACAGGCTGCTTATAACCCTAACAAAATGGTTTCAAAACCGTTTTTTATCCAGATGGGATCCTTCAGTGATTATTATAATGCGGAGCGATTTTCCAGACAGCTTGGAAAATTTGGAACCGCACATATTTTTTCCGGAAAGGCCGCAACAGGGAAAGTTTACCGTGTTCATATAGGTCCGTTAAATGACAGGGATGCAGCGGATGATATGGTCAATACACTATATGAAAACGGATATACGGATGTATTCGTTAAGCAGCACTAAAAGTAGTTAATTAAGAAAGATTAACCTTTTTTTATCCTGTACAGCTTATCATTATATTGTTATTAAATTTTGAGTGTTTGAGGGTACATCATGGCGTTGACACAAAGTTGCTTTTACAAATGGCGTTGTCTGATCGCATTGGCGAGTGTTGATGCAAAACTTGATCCCGCTGAAAAAAAGTTTTTTGCACATCAAATCGATAATCTCAAGGCTGAGGACATAAGCGAGGATCAGATGCGCATTCTGCTTGAGGAGCTGAAGCATCCTCGCCAGCCGGAAGTATACTTTATCAGAGTGGACGATCCGATTGAAAAATTTGATCTTTTGAGAATGGCTTATTTTCTGTTTATTTCCGATAATCATTTTGAAATAAGGGAACGACAGGTTTACGAATATCTGCGCCGGGAAATATCGAAAAGTCTCAGGATTGATGAGGAGACGCTTGATCACTTCGCACAAATGAAAAACGAAAAACTCGGCGTCAGTATCAAGCCTGTAATCAAAGAATTTTTAAAACGAAACAATATTGCACTTAAAGAGTCCTGATCCTGAAGGCGTGTAATTAATAACGCTGAAAGGCAAAATTACATATAATCCTTTAGATGGCCAAGGACAGTCTCGAAATCAGGCTCGTCATCTTCCAGCGCCCCTTTTCTCCTTTCAAGAACAAGATCAACCTCAGAAGCGCCGGACTGCATACCGCGCGAACTGTCATATTCAGCCTGAAGCAGCTTGATAACTTCATACTCCCGGGAATTATAATCGCCATCGACAATCATTAGATCATACGCAAGATTGAAAAACGTTTCCTGATCTTTAGGATCCGTAATGCCTCTGAACATTTCCTGGGCATTTTGAGGACTACCGATTTCCCTGGACAGAATTTCTTTCTGATTTTCGGAAAGATCAAGACAGGTGAAAAGATTTTCAATGAACTCCAGCTCATCATCGGTAACTTTAAAATCCGAATGGATCAGTGCCAGCAGGGTGCGGCACATGTAAAAACGGCTTTCTGTAATCATGTTTGCATTCCCGTTTATAACAATATCATTAAAAGGTTTCAGTCGAATCCGGCCTTTCATGCCTTTTACTTGAGGATTTGATAAAATTCAAATCCTTTTGAAAGCCATTTTATTCATTCAGCGGCGACCATGCAGGGTCCGATCCGTCAACAGGTGTGGGAACCTCGCGTTCATTATGCCCGGTCAGGTCAATTGAAAAAATACGGGTCTCCCTTTGTGATCCGCCCGGACCGACGGGCGTTTCTTTAAAATAGGCAAGATACCGGCCATTGGGCGCCCATGTCGGCCCTTCGACGTGGTAGGCACTTGTTATAAGCCGTTCGCCGCTGCCGTCGGGGCGTATTACACCGATATAAAATTCACCCTTGTAAATACGGGTGAAGGCAATCAGATCACCTCGCGGTGACCAGACAGGATTAGCGTATCGTCCTTCACCAAAAGTTATTCTTTGAGGGTCGGTGCCGTCACTGCGCATAATGTAAAGCTGCTGGGATCCGCCGCGGTCGGATTCAAATACAACGCGCTGTCCATCCGGCGAATATGAAGGACTTGTATCAATCGCCCAGTGATCGGTCAGACGGTTAACCTGCCGTGTTCTCAGATCCATGGTATATATGTCACTGTTGCCGTTTTCGGAAAGCGACATGATGACTTTGTTTCCATCTGGTGAAAACCGGGGTGCGAATGTCATGTTCGGAAAGTTTCCCAGGACCTCCTGTGTTCCGGTATCGAGATCGTAAATATATACCCGCGGAGTATTATTTCTGTAGGCCATGTAGGTTATCGTGTGAGAAGACGGCGAAAACCGGGGTGTAAGAACAAGATAATCGCCACTTGTCAGATATTTGTGATTTGCACCGTCCTGATCCATGATTGCCAGTCTTTTCCGGCGTTGTCCCCTGTTCCCGTCTTCTGAAATGTAAACGATACGTGTGTCGAAATATCCGCTTTCTCCCGTTATCCGCTTGTAAATCTCGTCGGATATAAGATGGGCAATCCTCCGCCAGTTCTCGGGCTCGGTGGTGTAAACCATGCCGGAAATTTCCTTTTCGCTGAAAACGTCCCAAAGGTGGAATTCAACTCTCAGCATCCCCTGATCCGCATTTGAAATCTTACCGGAAGCAAGCGCCTGCGCATTGATCGTCCGCCATTCCTGAAAAACCGGGCCGTTGTTTACAACTCCTTCTTTCGGCTGAATAAACGCGGCGCTGGAAATCAGCTGAAAAAGCCCGGAATTTTTAAGGTTGTTACGGATCACACCGGCAATATCTTCTGCCGTATCCTTTAAACCGGCCTGAGAGGCAACAAAATCCGTGACAGCAATCGGCATGGGATTAAGCTGACCGGAATTAACGTCAATAAACAGTTCGGCTTTGGCCGGACCTGCAAATAAACATAAAAACGAGATGCATTGTAAAAGTAGAATTCGAAAGGTCATAGGCTGTAGCATACAGTTTATAAAATATAATTGTAAAATAATATCATTTCAGAAAAGACAATAGTCCGGGATAAGCAACCGGACCCCGGTATAGTGTTTTAAAACATTTCACTTGGGTCAAAGCGTATTGTTATAACCCGCCATTCATCATATTTTTCAGGCGGCAGACGCAACGGTATACATTTTGGGTTTCGAATTGCGCGAACTGCGCTTTCTGCAGCCGCCCTAAAAAAACTATCATTCTGATAACGGTTCTGGTCAAGGATTTTATAGCTTTGCACCGTTCTGTCCGGGTTCATGCGCAGGCGCAGGTTGACGACAAGATTTTCTGCATTTTTTGCCCCGGCCATTACGTTCCAGCATTCGCTGATTTGCTGACGCAACGCATCTTGTTCGCTGATTGTCAGGCGATTACTGATCCTCTGGATGTCCGGGGCAGGTTCCCGGGCTGCCGCATCCTCTTGTTCGTCGGGTTTGTCCGTATTTTCTGCGGCCTGCTGTTTATTTTCTTCTTCCATAAGCTGAACCAGAATGTTCTGAAACTGTTCTTCGGTTTTAGCAGGATCACTTTCCTCATTATTTTTATCATTCTTATCCGTTTCAGGGACAATCGGCGGTAAGGGCTGCATCTCGACAGGTTCCTTTAATTCCGCAACGTCTTCTGAAAGATCCGGCGGTGCGGGCCGTGCAAGCTCTTCCCTTACAGTTTCGGGAAGGGACTGAGGCCTCACGATTTTCTGGGTCTTGAAATCAGGCTTTGAAAACGCGGGTTTTGGGGGCGGTGAAGTCTGGGCTTCCCTTGGTTTTTCTTGTGGTTGAGGAGTCAGTGAGGGCGCCTGATCGGTCTGAGTCAGTTCATCGACTGTCATGATTTCAACGGATACCGGTCGTTCATAGCTTACCGGTTTTGTATCAATGTAAGGTTTGCCGACAATTGCCGCAGCCACAATCAGAACATGAAAGGCAACAGAATACGGCAGATATTTTGAAACATCAGCGTCAACAACCGACACCCGTCCCGATTGTGCCTTGCTAAAACTAGGAATTTGAAATTTGGTCATTTTAGAAAAACAGTCAGTTTGACCTTGGTTCCGATATTAAAGCCACTTTTGCAAATCCCGCACCGTTCACGGAGCCGATAACGTCCATTATCGCTCCGTATGACAGATTGCTGTCGCCTCTTATAAATATGCGCCTTTCACGATTACCGCTGGTCATTCCGCGTAGAAGGGGAATAAGCCTCTGACGTTCGATTTCCCGCTCACCTATAAACAGGCGGCCGTTACGATCAACGGATATCATTATTGGCTGGTTCGATTCCTCATTAATCGGCTTTGCATCCGAACGCGGAAGATCAACCGAAACACCACTTGTCAGAAGCGGTGCCGTAACCATGAAAACGATGAGCAGAACAAGCATAACATCAACGAAAGGTGTGACGTTGATTTCAGACATGGGGGAATAGGCCTTGCTGCGTTTCTGCCCAAGTTTAATCGTATATCCGCGTGTTGATCCTGTTGTCTGAATACCCATTCCTTAAGCCCTTTTGTATTAGTTGTCAGCCAGTCAGTTTTGTGCTTTCAATCCTATGCTCTGCCGGTTTGCGTTTTTCCCGGCATCTGTATTTGCGTGACATCATCCTGACGGCCGGTTTGGGAGCCTGAAAAAGATCTCTGCTGTTCAATATAGCGCGAAAGGATGGCAAGTAAATCAACGCTTAATGCCTCAAGACGCTCTCCGTATCTGGCAAGCTGGTGTGTAAAGGTATTATAGGCGACAACCGCAGGTATCGCGGCGACCAGACCAAGAGCCGTGGCAAAAAGAGCCTCGGCAATACCGGGTGCCACAACGGCCAGATTTGTGTTCTGTGTGTTTGCGATGGCTGCAAAACTGTTCATAATTCCCCAGACCGTTCCAAATAAACCGATAAACGGCGACACCGATCCTGTGGTGGCCAGAAAAGTCATGCCGCGCTCAAGGCGGTTCATTTCCCTGTTAATGCTAATTACCATCGTGCGTTCGATACGTTGTCTTAACCCCGCCTGAAGATCATCCGCCTGCGGCAATCCATTCTGAACACCGGTGTTCCATTCATCCATTCCTGCGGAAAAGACATCAAGCATCGGATCATTCTCACTTTTCTTGACACGGGCATGAAGCTTGTCGAGAGGTTCGCCCGACCAGAAAGCGTCTTCGAAATTCTTGGCGCGTTTATTCAATCGCTTCAGTATATTCCGTTTTTCAAATATAATTGCCCATGTCCAGACGGAAGCGGCAACCAGTATAAGCATCACAGCCTTAACAACGATATCCGCCTCCCAGAACATAAACCAGACTGTTATCTCGTTATGTTCGAGCCCTGCTGTTTGTATTTGGGATATATCGTCCACACTTGTGTCAACCGATCCGGTCATATTGAAATCCTCTTTTTTTCAGTAGTGTTTGTCTTATGTTCAGGTATCAGGCCAGATATTCCTTAAAATCCTGCCTAACGTTTTGAGGCAATCTGACCGCTTTACCATTCTCGTTAATCGTTACTAGGGTTACGTTCAAAACGCAAACATGATTTTGATCCCTGAGGACTGTTTGTCTTAGAACAAAGCTGGAATTTCTGATCTCAAGGACATGAGTATGAAGTTCGAGCATATCATCAAGAAAACAGGGCGTTTCATAACTGGCGTCAATATGGCGAACAACAAAACGTAATCCGTCCCGTTTGTGGAGATCGCTGTTTTTGTAACCCATTTCACGAAGCATTTCCGTCCGTGCCCTTTCCGCAAACCGAATGAAACTTGCGTGATAGACAATGCCGCCTGCATCGGTGTCTTCGTAATATACACGAACGGGATGTCTGTGAATGGTCATGGCTTTTACCTTTTGTCGCGTTAGTGATGCTTTTAAGTTTATTTGTTACCGAGAGGAACTCAACATCAAAGCAGTCTGTCCTCATCATCATCAATCACAGGCAGGCCGATGTATTTAAACCCTTTTGCGGAGATTTTGCGCCCCCGGGGAGTGCGTTCGATGAGGCCCTGCTGGATTAAAAAAGGCTCGATAACATCCTCCACCATGTCCCGTTGTTCCGACAGGGCCGCCGCGACAGTATCCACGCCAACCGGCCCGCCTTTGTAGTTTTCCGCAATACAGTGCATGTACCGCCGGTCCATGGTGTCAAGGCCGATCGGATCGACATCCAGCTGATCTAATGCACGGTCTACAACGTCTCTGCTTATTTCGTCCTGTTTATAGGCGAAGGCAAAATCCCGTATTCTGCGTGTCAGACGTCCGGCTATCCTGGGCGTCCCGCGCGAACGGCGGGCGATTTCAACCGCCCCCTCCTCAGACAGTTTCATCTTTAAAACACCGGCAGTACGCCGCACGATGCGCGACAGGTCCTCTTCATTGTAAAAATCCATTCTAAGCTGTATACCGAAACGATCACGCAAAGGGTTTGTGAGAAGTCCTATTCTGGTCGTCGCGCCGACCAGTGTAAACCTGGGAAGATCAATCTGGACCGAACGCGCATTCGGCCCCTCCCCTATCATAATATCCAGCTTGAAATCCTCCATTGCAGGATAGAGAATTTCTTCCACAGCCGGATTAAGGCGGTGAATTTCGTCTATAAATAAAACATCATGATTATCGAGGTTTGTAAGGATTGCCGCCAGATCGCCGGACTTTGCAATAACAGGCCCTGAAGTTGCGCGAAATCCAACGCCAAGTTCGCGGGCGATGATCTGAGCCAGTGTTGTTTTTCCCAGACCGGGCGGACCATGCATTATTGTATGATCCATGGCTTCTGCACGGCTTTTGGCAGCGGTGATAAAAACGCCAAGGTTATTTTTCAGCCCGCGCTGACCAATAAAATCATCCAGCTTTAAGGGCCTGACAGACGCATTATCGTCAAATTCCTCATCCTGTAATTCAGCAGTTAATACCGGGTTATTCGTCATGCGCTCAATTCTTTAAGGGCCAGTCGTATAATATCCTGCAAATCAATATCCTTATTATCATCGTTAGCTCGGGCGGATTTCAAGACCTTATGTATTGTCTGAAACGCTTCGCTTCTTCCGTATCCCAGATTAACAAGTGCTGAGACGGCATCCTGAAGCAAGGCACCGGCAGCCTCTTTTGTTTCAGGCGGTTGAGTTGATTCTTTCTTGTTTTCGGTGTTTCCGGGAGATTGGGAAATTTCCGTTACCTGTATCTTCGCCGTTTTATCCTTAAGCTCCGAAATTATACGTGTGGCCAGTTTCGGTCCAACGCCATCCGCCCTTGTAATCATGGCCTTGTCTTCAGAGGTGATGGCAAGCATAAGATCATCGGGCGGCAGGACATTAAGCACCGCAAGGGCAGCGCGTGCCCCAACTCCTTGTACACTCATCAGTGTCTGGAACCATAGCTTTTCATGTTTATCGAGAAAGCCGTAAAGTGTTATGGAGTCTTCCCGCACATGAGTATCAATGTACAGAATTGCGCCTTCACCAACCTCGCCCACCGCGTAAAGCGCGCGAGGCACGCAGTAAATATGAAATCCAACCCCCTGAACATCCAGGATCAGATGATCTGCCGCAATCTCATCAATAATTCCTTTAAGTTTTGCATACATAAAAACGGACCTGTTTCTGAGCGTTAAGCGCCAACAACACAAATTTTATTATTCGAACCACAATAATGAGCATGACAGATGCAAACTGCAAGGGCATCGGCCTCATCCTCTGATTGAAAGCCTGATTGAGGCAAAAGCCTTTTAACCATCATTGATACCTGTGCTTTCTGTGCAGTTCCTGTTCCGACAACTGCCTTTTTCACAACTCTTGCCGAATACTCCGCGACATCCAGCCCGTTCCTTGAGACGGCATTAATGGCAACTCCTCTTGCCATGCCAAGTTTTAGTGCGGAGCGGGGATTGGTGTTAACAAAAGTCTCTTCTATTGCTGCTGAATTTGGGGTGAAAGTCTCAATGATTTTGAATAATTCCGCATCAATCGTATTAAGGCGTCTGGCCATTTCATCCTCTGAACGCGTTCTTATCAGTCCGCATCCTACAAATTTAAGGCTGCTGCCTCTTAATTCTATAATTCCCCAACCAGCTTTTTGCAGTCCGGGATCAATTCCAATAATCCGCATTATCCTATCGTCTCCATCACGTCTTCTGAAATATCGGCATTGGAGGTTACATTCTGGACATCATCATTATCCTCCAGAGCATCAAACAGTTTGATAAGTTTTTCTGCATTCTCCGAATCCACCTCGGCCAGATTGTGGGGTTTCCAAGAAAGCTGGACACTTTCAGGCTGACCGAGCTTATCTTCCAGAAGTTGTTTTACAGTGGCAAGCTCCGTCGGTTCGGTCGTGATTTCATAATTTTCGTCACTTTCCTCGCAATTTCGGGCGCCTGCTTCGGCTGAAAGTTCAAAAACGGTCTCAAAATCGGCCTTTGATACCGGATAGATAATCTCTCCCACCCGGTCGAACATAAAGTTAACGCATCCTGTTTCACCTAAATTCCCTCCGTATTTGGAAAATGTCGAGCGGATATCGCCCGCAGTCCGGTTGCGGTTATCAGTCAGGGCGTCAACAATAACGGCCACGCCGCCCGGCCCGTATCCTTCGTAGGTGATTTGTTCAAAAATCGCATCCTCGCCACTTCCATGTATGGCTTTGGAAATTCTGTCATTTGGCATGTTTGCGGCTTTTGCCTTGGCTATAGCCAGCCGCAGTCTCGGATTGAATTCCGGATCTTCTCCCCCTTCCTTTGCCGCAACCTGAATTTCGCGCCCCATTTTGGTAAAGATTTTCGCACGTTTTGCATCCTGCGCGCCCTTGCGATGCATTATGTTTTTGAATTTTGAATGACCTGCCATGATCTTTTATTCAATGCCTTTCCTTGAAAAACCAACTTACTTCTATGATGTTACAGTTTAAGAGCACCTATGCAAAGCCAGGTACATGGGGTAAATTTATTCTATATGGTATTATTTAAGGATACAGCCTTAAAAAAAACGTCAAGTGACTATAAAAATAAATGGGCCGAGACACAAAGCGGATGCAATGACATATGATTTTAGCACCACGTCTGTTTTAATTGTTGAAGATAATAAGCCCATGCTCAATCTTGTACATTCCCTGCTGGAAGCTTTCGGCATAAGCGAATTATACACGGCTGAAAACGGGGATCAGGGTTTTGAGGTTTTCTGCCAAAAAAACCCGGACATGGTTATTGCCGACTGGATGATGACCCCGACAAATGGAATTGAACTTACCCGTATTATCAGAAGCCACAAGGATTCACCCAATCCTTTCGTGCCGGTTATTCTGATCACTGCCTATAGCGAACGACAACGCGTAACCGAGGCAAGAGACAGCGGGGTTACGGAATTTCTGATAAAACCTTTTACCGCCAATAATCTTTACCGCCGCATTGTTCAGGTTATTGAAAAACCGCGCCAGTTTGTTATTACTGATGATTATTTCGGTCCCGACCGCCGCAGACACAAGCCTGACCCGAATTACCAGGGCCCTCTTCGCCGATCGACAGACAGGCTCGCATCCTCCGCAAAGGAGCAAAAGGAGGATTACTGGGTTATAGACCCGAAACAAAAAGCCGATAAAGAAAATCAGGGCGAGGAGCAGGAACAAATTATGCGTGATCCGAACACCGGGTTACCTTACAAATATGAATAAAAAAGAGTGAGGACCCTTGGAACCCTACGCCTTTGACAGACCCCGCAAAAGAAAGGCCGAATTCGTCAAACCGCCTAACTATCTTAAAAAAAAGGTTGGTTCCGGTGGATTGCCTGAGCATACCATTGAGAAAGCTCAAAAGATAATGGATCAAGACATGCTCGAGGAATTTGAGCCGATGGCCAGACAGCATCTTAAGGAACTGATGGGCGGGATAAAATTTATCAAACAGAACAGACTCAATCTTGACAAGGAAACACTGATTGCGGGATTGATCTACCCTACTCTTCAGTTGCGTGCCAACGGAAAAATGTTCGGTTACAGTGTGGTTACGCAGATTGCAGCAAAGCTAATACAGTTCCTGGAGGTTATCGATTACCCGGATGATGAAGTCCTGCAGATCGCCATTGCATTTCATACTTCAATAAACATTATTCTGCATAAAAAACTGATTGGTATGGGTGGTAAAGAGGGTCAGGCCTTATTTGTAGAGCTTGATGAAGTATGCAAGCGATATTTCGTAAAGTACAAAAAAGTTTAGACTTCAAAATTTGATTGCAGGACGCCGCCGTATCTGACGGGTGAAATGGATAAAGCCAGTCCGCTTCTGTCATCTGTCTCAATAAATGTGCCGCATACGGTTGCTTCGCCATCGTCAGGACTCATTTTCTCACCGGGTACTTTTTTAAGAAACCTGCCAAGGGCGATATCCTTCTTAACTCCAATTACGCTTTCATACGATCCTGTCATTCCCGCATCGGTCTGATAAGCGGTTCCACCCGGCATAATCCGGCAGTCCGCAGTCGGCACGTGGGTATGGGTTCCAATTACGGCACTGACTTTGCCATCAACATAATGCCCGAACGCCATCTTCTCGCTTGTCGCCTCGCCGTGAAGATCGATAAAAATCATATTGGCGGTTTTGCCCAGGTGAATATTTTTTAAAACAGAATTTATAATGGCAAATGGATCGTCCGATAGTTCCATAAACAAACGCGTCATCATGTTGATCACGATGATTTTTCGTCCATCGTCAAGTTGGTGTTCGCATATTCCCCTGCCCGGTGTGCCTTGTGGCAGATTGAGAGGCCTTAGGATTTTTTCCTGTTTTGCAATATAAGGTATGATTTCACGCTGATCCCAGACGTGATTTCCCGTTGTAATAACATCCACACCGGCTTCATAAAATGTTTCGCATATCTTGACGTTTATTCCCGCACCATGGGCGGCGTTTTCGCCGTTCACAATTATGACATCCGGTTTGTATTTTTCTTTTGCTTTCGGGAGAAAGTGAATAAGGGCATCCCGACCGGATCTCCCCATAATGTCGCCTATAAATAGTGTTCGCATGTGTTCCCTTAAAATGTATAGAGGTTGGTTGGCGTTATGACATAATCGAGTTTTTTGTCATGATTTTCAACAGGAATTGGGAAAAGACACAGTTGTTCATTATAGGCAATGCCAATTGTTGTAACTTCACGGTCTGCCTCAATGGCTTCAATCGTTGCGTCATAAAAACCGCCCCCATATCCCAGGCGAAAGCCTTTTCTGTCAAAGGCAAGAAGAGGTACAAGCAAGGTATCAGGTTTAACGATGTCTGCATTGCTGTCAAAATGTGGCTCCAGGACGCCGAACTTTTTTTTCTGTAAAGGGCTTTCGCCATCCCAGCGAATAAATATCAAAGGCTTTTTCTCTTCCTGCATGACAGGCAGGGCAACAACAGCGCCTTTTTTTATAAGCGCTTCCATAACAGGTTTTACATCAAACTCATAATTAATCGGCCAGTAACATCCCACTATGTTTTTTTTTGTAAATTCAAAATGCTGAAACAGAAGAGATTTCAGTTCATCCGAACATTCCGGGGAGGTATAAATAAGTTTTCGGTGTCGCAGCGCCTGTTCACGGAGGTTTTGTTTTTCAGTTTTCATTGCTTCCTATGAATACAAGCCGCGATCCCGGCGGTTATAAAAATGAAGGGCGCCGCATAAGCCGTGTGCGCGAGCTATCCGCAAGTGGCCCTGTAAAACAGGTGGGTGCCGTGAATAATCAGACCAGGATCTGATCAGGGACAGCTCCCTTGCGAAAATAATATCGGCCTCCGGGATTAGGGCGCATCACGCACTTCGCAGCAAACCCTTCTTATAATATATTAGACTTTTTGAACTCTGTCGGCAATGTTATCAAGACGCTGCGAAAGACTGGCAAGCGCTTCCATAACAATTTTTCTGTTTTCGGATGCGTCGGATGCGTTTGATAAATCGCCATTCAGGTGTTGTTCTGAATTTTTCTCAGAATTTTCAATATAAGCTGTAAGTTCTGATATTTTATTGGCCATCGAGGAATTTTGATTTTGTAACTCTGCTATCTGCATGTCTTTAGTTTGCAGGGCCTCATGCTGTTCAGATATGGTATCGGCAAGAACCAGTGAGGCCAGAACAAGCAAATGCGCATCACTGGTGGCGGCACCTTCCTGGCGTATCTCACGTATCTTTCCATCAACATAGCCAGCGAGTGCAAGAACACGTTCCCTGTCGTTCTCGTCGCATTCGATACCATATTTACGGCCGTTAATGGATACTGTTACCTGTGTCATTTTAACAATCTGGCTTATTCAAGATCTTCACGTTCTTCTTCTTGCAAAAGCATCTCGACTTTTTCAATAACATTATCAACTTTGGCAACTAAAAGTTTTCTGTCGATATTGCCGAAATCACCCGACTGTAAAGCTTCTCTAGTCACTTTAGACTGCTCCAGAGTTTCAAACAGGTCAGTTTGTGCCCCCTTGCGGTTAGCAATCTTCTTCTCAAGAGTATGCTCAAGTTTTTCAACTTTTTTGTCGATATCCGAGATCATTTTCTCGATAGACTGCACACCAACCTCTTAATATAAATTCTTTAAGTAATATTATTTCGCTGTAAGGTTCATACTTTATTTTAAAACCACTGGTCAAGTGTTGTTATCGTTTTTTTTGAGGCCATTTTATAGAAAATTTAAAAATCGTATTATAAACAACACTGTGACAATAACTTTTAATAGCAAAAAATTTTGTGAATCATCAGATTTGGATCATAATATCGAACAAAAATGTAGGTGATAGTATTTACATACCTCATGAATATCCATACTCTTCACTTGAAAAATAAAATTAAAATAGCGGGTCAAACATGAGTATTGCACAGGCAGAGGGTATGGAAATGGATCAATTAACACCTGAAAATGAACCAAAACACAAGGAACTGGCAAATGCCGTGCGTTTTTTATCGATTGATGCTGTCGAAAAAGCGCAATCGGGTCATCCCGGAATGCCAATGGGTATGGCAGACGTCGCAACCGTTTTATTCAGAAATCACTTGAAATTCTGTGCTGAACATCCCGAGTGGCCGGATAGGGATCGTTTCATTCTTTCCGCCGGTCACGGCTCTATGCTCCTTTACTCCCTTCTCTATCTGACCGGTTATAAAAAAATGAGTCTGGATGAACTCAAAAATTTCCGCCAGCTAGACAGCCTGACTGCAGGTCATCCGGAAGTTGAGCAGGATGCCGGCATTGAAACAACAACTGGTCCGCTTGGGCAGGGCATATCAAACGCCGTCGGTTTTGCCCTTGCAGAAAGAATACTCAATGCAAGGTTTGGTGATGAACTGGTTGATCATTTTACCTATGTTATCGCCAGTGACGGCGACCTTATGGAAGGTATAAGTCATGAATCCTGTTCTCTTGCGGGCCATTTGGGACTGAACAGATTAGTTGTTTTTTATGATGATAACGGTATCACAATTGATGGCAAAACCGATCTTTCCTTTACGGACGATACCCGGAAACGCTTTGAATCTTACGGGTGGAATGTCCTCACAATTGACGGTCACAATGTTGAGGAAATAGAAAAAGCGACACAGGACGCCAAAACCTCCGACAAACCCTCCCTGATTTGTTGTAAAACCACAATAGGGTTCGGTGCGCCCACCAAAGCCGGAACGGCGGAAAGCCATGGCGCCGCTTTGGGGGAAGAGGAAATTGCCGAGACAAGGAAAAATCTTGACTGGTCGTATGCGCCCTTTGAAGTTCCTGAACTGATACTCGAAAGCTGGCGTGAAACAGGCCGTAAAAATAATCAGGCTTTTGAGAACTGGAAAGCACGTCTGCAAAATGCTTCCACCGAAATCCAGAGTTCTTTTGAAAATTGCTTTCATACCAATTTTCATGAAGATCTGAAAGTCGGTATTCATGAGTTAAAAACCAGTTTTGTTAGTACCGGCGACAAACTTGCAACACGGAAATCGTCAGGTATCGTTCTTGAAAAACTTACATCATCCCTGCCCTTTTTGATCGGCGGGTCTGCCGATCTTACAGGATCCAATAATACCAAAACACGATGTGCTCAGATTATAAACCGTCAGGATTACTCAGGCCAGTATATCCATTATGGCGTAAGGGAGCATGGCATGGCTGCGATCATGAACGGCATGGCTCTTCACGGCGGCATTATTCCTTTTGGCGGGACATTTCTTACATTCTCCGATTACTGCCGCCCTTCTATTCGACTGGCTGCCTTGATGAACGTAGGATCAATATTTGTGTTTACGCATGACTCTATCGGCCTTGGAGAGGACGGACCTACCCATCAGCCGGTTGAGCATCTGGCGGCCTTGCGGGCCATTCCAAATCTGCTTGTTCTGCGTCCGTGCGATAACTCGGAAACGGCGGAAGCATGGGAAATTGCCATCAGTGAACGTAATCGGCCAAGTGCGATTATTCTGACGAGACATTCCCTGCCGCAATCCAGAACGCATGCTGTCAGTGTGGACAGAAACCTTAGCCGGAAAGGCGGTTACATACTCAAAGAGGCTTCAAACTCAAGTGATCCTGCGGTTGTGATTATGGCTACAGGCTCTGAAGTGCCGATTGCGCTTGAGGCACAGGAAAGCCTTGAGGCCGAAAATATTTCAACACGCGTTGTTTCAATACCCTGTTTTGAGCTGTTCAGGGAAGAGGAGGAAAGCTACCGTAACGCCGTCCTCGGCTCCGGAAAAAGCATCAGAATAGCTGTTGAGGCTGGGATCAAGCAGGGATGGCACGAGTTTCTTGATGCCTCCTCACTTTTTATAGGCATGGAAGGTTTTGGAAAATCTGCCCCTTACCAGGATCTATATAAAGCCTTTGGCATTACATCTGAAGAGATCGTCAAAAAAGTTAAATACAAAATTTCAGAAAAAAGAAATTGAACATCTGATACAGTTAAGTACTGCAATCATAAGCAAAGGAGAAGATAATGGCTGTAAAAATTGCAATTAACGGTTTTGGAAGGATTGGACGCCTTGTTCTGAGAGCTTTGTTTGAAAATGGCCGGAATGATATTAACGTTGTTGCCATTAATGATCTCGCGGAAATTAACGCAAACGCCCACCTTTTCAGATATGATTCCGTTCATGGCTATTTTCCAAGGGATGTCAGCGTTGAGGGAAATGACATTCTTAATATTGCGGGCAAGGATATCAAGGTAACAAAAGCTTACGATCCGGCGGAATTACCATGGTCAGAAATGGGTATTGACGTTGTGCTGGAGTGTACAGGTGTTTTTACAAAAAGAAGTGATGCCGCAAAACACATTCAGGCAGGTGCGCGTAAAGTTCTGATTTCCGCTCCCGCCAAGGACGAGGATATAACTGTTGTCTACGGTGTTAATGATAACAAAATGACCGCTGATCACGAGATTGTTTCCAATGCGTCATGCACTACAAACTGTCTAGCCCCGGTTGCATATGTCCTTGATAAGGCCGTCGGGATAAAGAGCGGTTTTATGACGACAATTCACAGCTATACAAGTGATCAGAAGCTGGTTGACAACAATCACAAGGATCTTTACAGGGCCCGCGCAGCAGCAACAAATATTATTCCGACATCAACCGGGGCTGCCAAGGCCGTCGGCAAGGTTTTGCCACATCTGAACGGAAAACTGGACGGAGTGGCAATGCGTGTGCCCACACCGAATGTTTCCCTAGTTGATTTCAAGTTTCAGGCAATGCGGGCTACTACATGCGATGAGATTAACAATGCCATTCGTGAAGCTTCGGTGGGCGAACTAAAAAATATTCTGGCAACTTACTCTGAACCGCTTGTATCAAGCGATTTTAATCACAATCCTTTTTCCTCTGTGTTTTCAGTTGAAGGTACAAACGTGATTGACGATACCTTTGTAAGGGTTATGGCCTGGTACGACAACGAATGGGGATTTTCAAACCGTATGCTTGATACGGCGGCGAAACTTGGCAGCCTTTAAAGTTTTAAAAGAAAAAAATATCTGAAACTTTCTTGAATTTTAGGCTATAATTAAAAGATGCTTGTGGTTGGATCCGTAGCGGCGTCAAATATGGCGGCGGCACTCAGTAATTCGCGTGCGTCGGCCATTGCGGGTGCCCAGCGTTTTGGCCCCTCCCAACCGGAGCCTGTCGGCGACCGGAAACGGGTAAATCCCGTAACTCAGGTTGAGAATACCAATCGTCCTATCAGCTTCACCAATCCCGCTCTTGTAAGTACGCTTCAGGAAGGAGAACGCGGCAATGCCGCGGCTCAGAAAGGAACACAGGAACTGACGGAAGATCAGCAGCGCGAGGTTGACAGACTTAAACAACGCGATGCGGAGGTCAGAAGGCATGAGCAGGCCCATAAAGCCGCAGGCGGTCCGTTAGCCAGTAACCCGACATATACTTTTCAGACCGGGCCGGACGGCAGGCAATACGCAGTTGGCGGCGAGGTAAAAATAGATGCTTCACCGGTCGAAGATGATCCTGAAGCGACAATCCGTAAAATGGAAATCGTTATCCGCGCGGCACTTGCACCTGAACAGCCTTCGGCGCAGGATAGACGTGTTGCACAGGATGCCCGGCAGAAACAGACCGAGGCCAGAATTGAATTGCAGGCGCAACGATCTGAAGAGATTCGGGAGGGGCAGGACGCTTCCAACGATAATGAAACAGATGAAAATGAAGGAACGGCCATCGCCGCCTCACCTCCATCAGGCGGGAGCCTGTCTCGGCCCTTTGACAACAGTGATATTTCCTTTGCCCCCAATTCCGGCAGTTTCCAGCAGGCCGCCAGTTCCTATTCCCGTGGAAGCCAGACATTCAATGACACGTCCCTATCCCCGCCACCGATAGCGCAGGTTATCAAGTCCGTTGATCAGCAGTCTGTCATTGCTGTTTAATCCCTGTTTATTTATACCGCCACTAAACACTTCTCTTGCCTAATTGGCCTGATTTCCTAAAATCGTTTTATAAAAAAAGGAAGATGGATATGCCGCACACAGAACACGTAAAAAAAATTCTCTCATGGTATGAATCTGATAACCCCGGAACTAAAGCCAATCTGGCCCGGATATTAAATACCGGAACACTGGCGGGTACCGGCAAACTTGTTATTTTGCCTGTCGATCAGGGATTTGAGCACGGACCGGCACGAAGCTTTGCGCCGAATGATGAAGCGTATGATCCGCATTACCATTTCAAGCTTGCTATAGAATCCGGATGCAATGCCTATGCAGCTCCTCTCGGCGCGCTTGAGGCCGGTGCATCCACATTTGCAGGCGAAATCCCTCTGATTTTAAAAGTGAACAGTGCAAACAGTCTGTCATCAAGCAAATACGGTCATGACCAGGCGATCACTTCATCTGTTGAGTCAGCTCTTCGCCTTGGATGCTCTGCTATAGGATTTACAATATATCCAGGCTCCGATAACGCCTTTGAAATGATGGAAGAGATTGCAGAAATGTCCGAAGAAGCTAAAAGAAACGGTCTGGCAGTTGTTATGTGGAGTTATCCAAGAGGCGGTATATTGTCCAAAGAAGGAGAAACGGCACTCGATGTGATTTCATATGGTGCGCACATGGCCTGTCTTCTTGGCGCAAATATCATTAAGGTAAAACTTCCCACAGAGCATCTTGAACAGGATGAAGCCAGAAAAGCGTACCAGAACCATGCCATTCCGACAGGCAGTTTGAGCGAGCGCGTTTCAGATGTTGTAAAATCCTGTTTTAATGGTCGTCGTATAGTTGTCTTTTCCGGAGGATCTTCCAAGAGCTCGGATGACGTGTACGATGATGCGAAGGCAATCCGTGATGGCGGTGGAAACGGATCTATCATCGGCCGGAATTCATTCCAGCGCAAATGGGATAACGCGCTAAACATGTTAGGTAAGATTATGGATATTTACAAAGGGAACGAATAACAAAAGAAGGACTTGTTATTTTCTGTTAACCCTGATTTTACCCGCTGCATATCCGGTTAAGATACTCAAAATTCTATAATAAAGTTCCTGGAGATTTTGTGAACAGGACATTGAAAATATCATCAGTGCCGGCCGCAAGCATGGCGAGTCTGTCCATACCCAGTGCTATCCCCCCCGCGCGCGGCATACCATGCTTAAGTGCCTCTATAAATTCTTTATCCAACGGGTAACGTTCACCGTAAATCTCTTCTTTTAAAGCCATATCTTCATGAAAACGCTGCTCCTGTTCCGTTGCGTCTGTGAGTTCACCAAATGCATTGGCAAGCTCAAGCCCGCAGACAAAAAGTTCAAACCGTTCTGAAAATCGGGGATCTTCCGGTTTTTTTTGTGACAATGCGGCCATTGATGCAGGGTAGTCGTAAATCAATGTGGGCACACCCTGCCCCAGAAATGGTTCAATTTTATCCATAAAGACTCTAAAAAAAAGATCATCCCATCGATCATCTTCATGATAGTAAATCCCCTTCTCTTTCAGAACAGATTTGAATTTTTCTAATCCCTCATCAATCATGAGTGTAAGATCAATTCCTGCAAAACTTTCAAACGCCTCGGAAACTGACACAGTTTGCCAGTCTTTAAATGGATCGGAAGATTTGTCCTTATATATGTATCTATCGATACCGCATTTTTCGGCCACTGCCCTCAAAAGACCAATACAGTCATCCATAATCTCATTGTATCCCGCATCGGCCTGATACCATTCGATCATTGAAAACTCAGGACTGTGCATGGATGACTGGTCACCGTTCCTGTATACATGGCAGATCTGATAAATTTTTGGCAGTCCGGCCACCAAAAGTTTTTTCATATCTAATTCCGGGCTGGTATGCAGATAAAGGGTCTGTTTATGATTAAGATGCTTATCTCGTAATTCCGTTTTAAAAGCGTGTATGTGAGGGTCAAAGGTTGGGCAGATTTGCAGAGCGGGCGTTTCAACTTCCCAGAAATCCTGATTGTCAAAAAAGGTCCTGACAGCCCTCGTAACGATCATACGGGTTGCAAGGCATTGCTTTTTTTTCAGAAACTGATCCGGGTGCCACCACATTGCATTCGGATTACCATCTTTCCCTTGCATTTACAAAAAAAATAATTTACAAAACTATCTTCTGATATGGAGTATGTATTATGAAAGAAGGAATTCATCCTGATTACCATGAAATAACCGTTGTTCAAACAGACGGTACGGAATTCAAGACCCGTTCCACATGGGGTAAGGAAGGGGACGTTATGCGTCTTGATGTTGATCCGAAAAGCCACCCCGCATGGAGTGGTGGACAGGACGTGGTTGTGGAAAAAGGTCAGCTTTCCAAATTTGAAAAACGCTTTGGTACCTTCCTGACAAGTAAGGGTCAGAAAGAATAAAGAACGGAAAGCTGTTTTCAGGAATTTCTGTATATTTCAAGTTTGTCATTACCGATATTTGCCGCTTCTTCAATCGGGTAGCCTGAAAAATGCGGTCCGTTAATTCCGGCTTCACCAATTTTAAGCGGTGATCTGTAGACATATGCCTCATCCCACAGTCCCGATGACAGAAAGGATTGAATAAGGGTTGGTCCTCCTTCGACAAGCAGGCTTGTTATGCCGTAATCATCTGTGGCCAGAAGTTTCAAAACGGCGGACAGATTTCGTGTATCCTGCACCCGGATAAGGTTAACGTTTGCGGCCAGTTTTATAAAATCCGGTATTTCAGCATTTTCATTGAAGATAAGCAAAAGAGGATGACCGTCGTCTGATGTCTGAAGAATTTTGCTGGCTTTCGGCAGGCGCAGTTGTGAATCGAGTATTATGCGTGTACTTGGGTATATATCTTTGTGAACTCGAGTTGTCAGTGCCGGATTGTCCTCAAGTACCGTTCCTATACCAGCCATAATGGCTTTGTGATGATAACGCAGACTGGAATGCGCATGTGCCTGTGCTTGCGGGCCTGTAATACGTGTTTTTGGCATATCCTTTATTCCGACCTTGCCATCTGCACTCACAGCCATTTTTAATGTTACAAATGGCCTTTTGTTCCGAACCGCTGTAAAAAACTCCTTTAACACAGTTTCAGCGTCCTGTTTTAAAATACCCTTTGTGATCGCAATTCCGGCATCTTCCATTTTCTTATAGCCATTTCCGTTAACTTTCGGGTCTGGATCGTCACAGGCCACGACAACACGCCCGATACCATGATTTATGAGGTTTTGTGCACACGATACAGGTTTATGTGACGATGTATGACAACACGGTTCAAGTGTTACATAGGCTGTCGCACCTTTCAGGTGATCCCGCCTGCCGGATGCGACTGCGTTTTGAATTGCATCTGTTTCCGCATGCGGATTGCCGGATTCGCTGGTTTTTCCAATGGATATGATTTTCAGTGTAACCGGGTTGACAATAACACATCCTACGCTTGGGCGAATACCTGCAATCCTTCCTTTCCCATTCCTGGAAATTTCGACCGCCATGCGCATGAAATCCGCATCACTGTGTCCGGAAGTTTCTGACAAGGGATCAGGCTGCCTTCAGCTGGTCAAGCGCCCGGCTGAGCTTATCGAGAGTCTGCTCGGCTTCGGCTTTCCTGCGCCGCTGTTCTTCGACCACATCCTCCGGTGCGTTCTGGACAAACTGATCATTGTCAAGCTTTTGCGCCAGCCTGTTAATTTCACCATTCAGTTTTTCGATTTCTTTTTGCAGGCGTGTGCTTTCTTTTTCAAGATCGATAATATCCGCCACGGGAAGCGCAAACAGGGCTTCGCCCACAACAGTCTGAATTGCGCCTTTGGGAAAAGAACTTACATCACTACTGATTGTTTCAAGGCGGGCAAGACGTTTTATAATATCCTCAAACCTGTGCACCCGTTTTTTTGTTTGTTCATCTGCCCCTGAAATGAGCAAAGTAATCTGCGCACCCGCCGGGACATTCATATCGGCGCGGACGCTTCGCACTTCGGAAATGGCGTTGATAAGCCACCCCATATCATCGGCGGCTTTTAAATCTGAAAGGGTGTCCTTATATTCCGGCCACGATGTTTCCAGTAAAAGCCTGTCCCGGTTGCCCTGCCCCATCGACAGATACAGCTCTTCCGTAATAAAGGGCATAAAAGGATTAAGCAAAACAAGGATCTGATCCAGAACCCATGCGGTTGTTTTTTTCGTTTCCTCTGCATTGTCTTTTTTACTGTCTTCCCCAGAAAGAACAGGCCCGGAAAGAACAGGCCCGGAAAGAACAGGCTTTGTAAACTCAAGATACCAGTCGCAGAAAGTATGCCAGACAAAATGGTAAATGGCGGATGCCGCCTCATTAAATCTGTAAGCTACCAGTTCATTTTCAATTTTCTTTTTCACGTCGGCAACTTCGCCGATAATCCAGCGGTTGAGTATATCCTCAGCATTGCGGGGATCGAATGTTTCATCAGGAAAGCATCCGTTTATCTGGCAGTACCGTGCCGCATTCCAGAGTTTTGTGGCAAAGTTCCTGTATCCTTCCACTCTGTCTTCGGACATCTTTATATCGCGTCCCTGCGCCGCAAGCGCAAGTAAAGTAAAGCGCAGGGCGTCTGCACCGAATTTATCAATAAGGTCAATCGGATCGATTATGTTGCCCTTGGATTTCGACATTTTCTGGCCTTTTGAATCCCTGACAAGTGCGTGTATATACACGTCTTTGAAAGGAATAGTGCCCATGAAATGAATGCCAAACATCATCATCCGGCACACCCAGAAAAAGATAATATCAAAACCGGTAATCAGAACATTACCAGGATAGTATTTCCGGAGCTCAGATGTGTCATCCGGCCAGCCCAGTGTTGAAAACGGCCACAGAGCAGAAGAAAACCAGGTATCAAGAACATCCTCATCCCGTTTCAGGGCAACTTCCTTCCCATAAAAGTCTGTTGCCTCTTTTGTGGCGTCTGCCTCTTTTTCTGCAACAAAAACGCTCCCATCCGGACCATACCAGGCCGGAATCTGGTGTCCCCACCACAACTGGCGTGAAACACACCAGGGCTGGATATTTTCCATCCAGCTGAAATATGTATTCTCCCATTGTTTTGGTACAAACTGCGTCTTTCCGGTCCGCACGGCCTCAATCGCAGGTTGGGCAAGCGTCTGCGCATCTACAAACCACTGATCGGTCAGATAAGGCTCGATTACCACGCCTGAACGGTCGCCGTAAGGAATCTGGTGAACGTGATTTTCAACGCGTTCAAGATATTCAAGATCTTCAAGGTCAGATATTATCTTTTTGCGTGCTTCAAATCTGTCCAGCCCCTGATACTCATCGGGACAGTTTTCGTTCATTTTGCCGTCCGGTGTCATCAGATTGACAAGAACTATCTCCTTATCCTGATGTCTTTTATACACTTCAAAGTCATTGTAGTCATGCGCGGCTGTGATCTTAACCGCTCCTGACCCAAACTCGGATTTTACGTATTCGTCGGCAATGATTGGAATAATTCTGTCGCATACCGGGACCACAACGCATTTCCCGATCAGATCCCTGTATTTTTCGTCATCCGGATGGACTGCAACCGCACCATCGGCCAGTATAGTTTCAGGCCGTGTTGTGGCTATGCTTACATGCCCGCTTCCATCTTCCAGCGGGTATTTTACATGATAAAGCTTGCCTTTGACTTCCTTATGCTGCACTTCGAGATCGGAAATCGCCGTCTGGAATTTTGGATCCCAGTTAACAAGCCTTTTGTCACGGTAAATAAGGCCTTCATTGTAAAGCTGGACAAAAACTTTTGTTACGGCCTTTGACAAACCATCGTCCATCGTGAAGCGCTCCCGGCTCCAGTCCGGTGTTGTTCCCAGCCTTTGAAGCTGATGGCCGATTGTGCCGCCGGATTGTTCTTTCCATTCCCATACGCGCTCTACAAATTTTTCCCGTCCCAGCGTTTTTCTTGAGCTCCCTTCCGCTTCAAGATTACGCTCGACAACCATCTGGGTTGCAATACCGGCGTGGTCCATACCCGGCTGCCAAAGTGCATCTTGCCCCTTCATCCGAAAATAACGGGTCAAAACATCCTGTAATGTCATATTGAGTGCGTGACCCATGTGCAGATGACCGGTCACGTTCGGCGGCGGCATCATCACCGTGAAGGGTGTTGCGGAAGAAGATGGACTGGCTTTTACGACATTCGATTTAGCCCATTTATCAATGTATTTTTTTTCTATCGCCGAAGGGTCGAATTTTTTCTCAAGCATGAACGCACTCTTTCCAGGTGTTAAAGTCGTTCAATATTTAATCTTTACGGGCTTTTTTTGCAAGTCTTTGAATTTCCTCCTGGACAAGCTCCTCAACAAGACCTGGCAGATGCTGGTCCAGCCAGCGACGCAGCATTGGTCTTAAGACGGCCCTGACAACATCCTCAACTGTTTTGGCATCCGATGCATAAATTGGAACTGCTTCCGCAAGATCTGTAAAGCCTCTTACAGCGGCTTCCTCGGTCCTACCTTTAACAATCGGCTCTTTTGCCGGAATATCTTCCAGTGGCTCGTCATCGGCATAATCACCATCATCCTCCTCACCGTCATCAGTATCACGGAACTCTATGTTGTCTTCCACCTTTTCTGTGAGCTCGAGAATATCCTCATCTTCCCGAGGCACAGGCTCAGGTTCCGGTTCAGGCCTTGGTTCCGGCTCGGGTTCCGGCTCAGGTTCCGGCTCAGGTTCGGGTTCCGGCTCGGGTTCCGGCTCAGGTTCGGGTTCCGGCTCGGGTTCCGGCTCAGGTTCTGACTCTTTTTTGTTTTTATCCTCTTCCTCTTCATCTTCGGAAATAATCTGCCGAATGGAAGACAGAATTTCTTCAATGGATAAATCCTGTTCGTCTGTATCACTCATATAAATATAGGAATCATTAAATTAACGTAGACACAATTTTACTAAAACAGTTTCCACTATTGATAACGTCCTGTCAAAGCTTGATTAATTTGAAGCCTTTTCAAGCTGTGTATCAGTTGAAAGCAGTTTCCAGCGAATACTGTTCAGATATGTATTATAATGACTTTGCTTTTCTGTAAAACCAAGATTTTCAGGTGTCAGGGCACCTATGTTTTGAGCCAGTGCAAAATCTGCCACCACCTTATTACGCATTGCCGTCACGAGCGCAACCTGTGCATCAAGCAATTCCTGATCGGCATCAAGAGAATCAAGAACCGTTCTTGTTCCTACGAGCGTTTCCTGACGCACTCCTTCTCTGGCAACTTCGGAGGCTTCGACCTGGGCCTGACGGGATATGATCTCGGCTTTTGCTGCCTGGAGGTTTTTAAAGTCGCTGACCGTCTGCTGCCGGATCCGGCGTTTGATATCGAGGATATCCATATAATTTGCGTTGGCGTCCTGCTTTGCCTGACGTATGCGGGACCGGGTCCCGCCGCCTTCATATAAGGGGATGGTTGCGCGCAGGGCAATCCGCCTGTCTGTCTGTTCCTCGGTAGAGCTGAAAACCGGATCATATGTTCTGGACCAGGACGCCGAAAGAGAGATTTCCGGGAACAGTTCCCTGAAAGCTGTGCTGACATCCTTTTCTGCTGCACGATGCGAGTATTCGGCCGCAATAATCAGAGGATTTTCTGACTCTGCCCGGGTGTTCAGAGTATCAAGATCGTTAGGCAAATCAATCATGACTTTCGGATATGCGAGGTTCAAGGGCGTTATACCTGTCAGTTCCTCAAAAACAGCTTCGCTGGTACTTAAATTACCTTCTGCCGAGATTACATCGGCATCAGCCCTTGCGAGCCTTGCCTCCGCCTGGCTGACATCAGTAAGTGTTGTTTCACCGACATCATAACGGTCTCGCGCTGCTTCCAGCCGTCGTGCAATAACAACTCTGTTGTTTTTACTCAGTCTCAACAAAGCCCTGTCCCGCAAGACATCCATGTAAGCGGTCACGACACGCTGCAGCAGGTTCTGCTCGGCGGCTATCAGATCATTTCTCTGTGCCTCCACAATATGTTTGGCTGCGGAATATTCAGAGAACGTCCGCCCGCCGCGGAGGATAGTCTGGTCAAGGGCAATCTGAACATCTTTCGCCGTGCCTCTTTCGGCGCGTGAAAAGTTCTGGTTGTTACGGCCTGCGCCCTGGCCATCCGAGTTCACCTCTTCAATCCCGGTGCTTGCCGTAACAGTCGGAAGCCAGTTTGCCATTACCTGGGGTACGCGCTCTGCGACGGATTTAAAGTCCGAACGCGCGGATAAAAGTGCCGGATTATCAAGATAGGCTTTTTGCAAAACGGATTTCAGGGTCTGCGTTTCTTCATCACCGGGGTTTATTGAAAGTATTTCCTCGAAAATGGTCTCGGCTTTTTTTGGAGTTTCGGCGGATGCGGTACTTTGTGCCAGTGAGGAGTTATACTGTCCCAAAACAATGCATCCTGTAAGCAGAGCCTTCATTAAGATTTTGGAGATATTGGCCATGGTATTTCCTGCCTTATGATTTTTTTTAGATGAATTCCAGTTTCTGTTTTGGTTCAAAGCCCTTAAGATAAGGCGTGGCACACTCAAAAAGGAAAGATTTCGAGATTTTGCCCTCCCCGATTTTTTCATACAAAACCGCTTTGCCCATAACATGCCCACGCTGCTTGACGACACAGGCCAGCTTTCCTGAAAAATCAAGTGCCTGAAAAGCGGCTTCCGGAATTTCTTCAACCGCTCCGTTTATGCATATTGCCGGATAAGGGGCATGTATTTGTCCGAAATCCTGCATATCCTCACAAAGATAAGCCACATTATAAAGACCCAGAGAATCAAGATTTGCAGTCCCCTGCCCTGCAAGTTCGGCATCGCTTTCAAGTGCTATAACGGTTTTTGCAACCATTGAAAGTATGGCCGCACTATATCCCGTGCCAGTGCCTACATCCAGAACGGCTTTATCTTTGTCAAGGCCCAGAGCCTGTATCAGCCGTGCCTGCACGCATGGCTCAAGCAAATACCGTCCGGGCGCAAACTCGATATCCTCATCTATATAGGCATAAGTTTTTTTCCGGTCCGGAACGAAAATTTCGCGGGGAATTGTCTGAAACGCTTCAAGTAAACGCTCATCATAAACTCCGTTTGTCAAAATCTGGCAGTCAACCATATTTTTACGAAATTTTTCAGATGAGGTATCGAGCATTTTCAGTCTGTATTCAAAGTTTTTATCAAGAGTAAGAGAAGCAAAGCCAATACCATACAGGCCCGTTCAAAGATGATATAGAAGAAAAAGAGCCGGAAAACAACTCCCGCCCATAAATATAGCATGAGAAGTATAGCGCATTGCTATTTTATTGAAAAATGATAAATACTCTGCTTTATTATTTTTGCACTCTGAGATTTATCCTGAGATTTATCCGGAATTAAAAACGTAAATACGTTCAAGTTTTTTGGTCTGTTCAAAGTTGCAAATGCTTATACAGGCGGGTTCGTTAAACTGATATAAGGCGCGGTGGCAGAGTGGCTATGCAGAGGACTGCAAATCCTTGTACGCCGGTTCGATTCCGGCCCGTGCCTCCATTTATCTTTATCCCCGAGATCCTTCTCCGTTCGCTGATGAACTGTAAAGCCTGGACAACAGAGGGATTTTCATATAATTTTCTATTAGTGAGTGTATCTGCCATTTTTCCAAACAAAATCCTGTCGCCGTATCGCTGTTTTATGGTCTCTGCGGAGGAGATTTTGGTCTTGCGGGAGCGGCATTTCCCCGCCACCATCGCCTAGCCGCCATTTCCTTTTGAAGAACGTAGTTTGAGACGCTCTTCAATCGATTTCAAAACCTCAGTTTTCTTTGCCTTTGTGGAGTGGAGCTCCAGACAGTAAGGGCCAAGATTGGCCTTGCTGAGGCGCTCGTGCACCACGTTCAGTGCCGCCATTTTTTCAGCCAGAAACAGAACGGTTTTTCCCTTGGCAAGCGCGTTGGCGATGATGTTTGTAATGGTTTGAGACTTACCAGTGCCGGGCGGCCCTTTGATAGCGAGGTTTTTACCCTTCATTACATCTACCAGAGCGCTATGCTGTGAGGCATCGGCCGAGGTAATTAAAAGCGGAACAGATTCCTCAACCTCCGGCGTATCAATATCATAATCTTCTGCATGGTCGCCGCCGGACTCGCCTTCCGATCCTGCAAATAGATTTTGTACGATTTCACTTGTGGAGACTGCTGTATCGCCGGGCCAGTTCTTCTCACTCAAATCATGGAACATAACCAAACGTGCAAAACGAAAACGACCTACAGTTATAAAACGGCGAACGCGCCATTTGTCTTTCTTGGGGACTTTGGCATCTTTGATAAGCTCCGTAACCTTGGTCATGTAGGTTTCGGGCCCGTCCTCTCCTGTGAACTCCGGCAGCTCAATTCCAAAATCGGCCCTTAATCGTTCAGCAATGGAGAGATTAATTTGAGGCTCTTCATCTGTCGATTTAACACGATAGGTATATCCCTCCTTGGATTGCTTCTTTTCAATTTCAAGCTGGAGCAGTAAAAGCGGCGAGATGCACGGCTTATCTGAATTTTTAGATTCATACCATTGTAGAAATCCAAAGGCAGCATAAAGCGTATTCACGCCAGATTCTTCAATATCCGAGCGAATATAAGAATTGAGACCGCTTAATTTACGTGCCATTTCCTCCGGCTTTAAAAGCGTCTGGATGAATTTATCGACATGCCGCGCTGCATCCTCATGATCTTCAGGCGCAGCCTCTGGCATTTCATAACTGGGATTAAGATCGTGTTTCTTGGCCACTTCCGCATTTGTCAGGCTCTTTTGCTCTTTCCAAACGGGAAAACCTAGCTCCTCGCGGATTTTATTCCGCAGATCACGTTCAATCTGCTTGATTGTATCAAGCGCTTCTTCTTCATCCTCATTCACATTGTCAATTGCTTCGATATAGGCCTCATCCGTAAGCTCGGCCTGTTCTAGACGACGGCGAAAAGTCGGCGTTTTTTCATCCGGCGGGATTTGATCTTCTTCGGGCAGCGGCCGAAATGTTAGCGTTTTTCCATCAAGAAATTCGCCATAGAGAAAGTCTGGCAGCTCATCAATAATTCGAATGTGCTGACGTGACCGTTCGCTGTGATTGAAAGATATAAGGCTGTTTCTTTTGCTCGTATCAAGAAGCCTGGATCGATATTTTTCTACACATTCTTTTACAAAGCTCTGATTTTCTCCATACATCACGTCTCTTATTTTTATTTCTCTGTTTTTTTACCGTTAAGGATGGCATTATACAATAATGAATAAAAACGAACAAAAAGCCCCTGACTTTTTAATCAGGGGGTACAAATGGGGGTAGGCTCTCTAATCGAATTGATACTTTATTTGTCGATTCAAAAGGTTACCCGCTCAATTCGGAATAGGCCCGAACTATTCTTAACCCTGATATCCTTCTCCGTTCGCTGATGAACTGTAAAGTCTGGACAACAGAGGGATTTTTATCTGATTTTTTTTATTAACGCTTCTGCCATTTCTCTAAACAAAATTCTGAATCCGTATCACAGCTTGAAGGCCTGATCGTCGCGGAACAGGAGAACAAGGATAAAGCGGTTTGGTGGTCAATTTCTTGCTGGAATTCCGGCATGAACTGACCTAAAATTTTTGCTATGGAAGAGAAGGCCAAAAAATCGCTTGGAAACCAGTATCTCAAATCCATCATGGATACTGTCATTTATGGGGTTATAGCTATTCAGGCCAATGGGCGGATTTTGCTGTTCAATCACGCAGCAGAAAGAATCTTTGGTTATAAGGCGGCGGAGGTGATTGGTAAGGATATTTCCATACTAATGCCCGAAAGTGAGGGGAAAAAACACCAGGGCTATGTTGACCGCTATATCGCAACAGGTGATGCGCATATCATCGGTTATGGCCGTGAGGTGATTGCCGTAAAAAAAGACGGTACAGAATTTCCACTGCATCTGGTTGTCAACCGGTTTGATTATGAAGGGAAGCCCCAATTTGTTGGCATCGTGCGGGATCTGACTGCTTTTAAAGAGGCCGAGCAGGCCAGGTCAGAAAAGGCTTCTTTACTGTCCTTGTTAGAAGATCAGCAAAAACTCAACCGCATGCGGGCCTTTCTGGCTTCAGAAATGCAGCTCCCCCTGGTTGATATGATTGCACGCGCTGATTATCTGCTCAAAACCATGTATCAACATGCGATGGGCGGAGAATATATTAAATTCGTACAGGATATACATGATTCCTGTCGCTATATCATGCATCATTTATCGGATCTGGACGAAGGCGCCAAAACGAAAGACAGTCAGGCAGAACTCAATCAAAACGCAATTCCTACTGATATTGCGCAGACGATAAAAGATGTGCAACGTTTCATGGGCGATTTTACCTTCGATCACAAAGCGCTTTTAAGTGTGAATATCGCACAAGATTTACCAAAACTTAAAGCTGATGAGCTTATTATCAAGCAGATTTTACACAATCTGGTGTATCATTCTTTGCGGCACAACAAAAATCAGGCCAAAGTCAATATCAGTGCCCTGTGCGATACAGACGATAATCTCACGATCATCGTTTCCGATAACATGCGTGGCGTGACAAAAGAGATTTTAAAATCTTATCTAGGCCCGGAACTTTTGCCGAACGGCAATCAAACCAACGGAGCAAAAATGGGACTTTTTCTAGCCTGCTCGATTGCCAGACACTACAATATACCGCTGAAAATCGAGGCGGATATTGATTTTGGTTTGATATCGAAACTAACTTTTACAGCAGATCAAACCATTAAAAATTAACATGGCGGCAATAGAAAAAAGTAACCTCATGATCCGTGTTCACCTTGCAAAAGCTTGACTTCCGTGAAGTAGACAATGCCATCTGTTTAATGACATTCATGCATTATGGCCACGGATATATCGATCTGGAGGAAAAAACTTTGCAACCGATAGATAACCCATTTACAAAAAAAATTACCTATGTCTCACTAACAATATGTTACCCATGTGTCCGGGCTGGACCCAATTGAATATGGGGCGACTGATGGGATTTGAACCCACGACAGCTCGGACCACAACCGAGTGCTCTACCCCTGAGCTACAGCCGCCACAATATTGATAAAATTCATACATTGATTGGAAACGGAACGTCAAGAATTAATAATTTTACCCTTTTTTTCTTGCATCACACGGTCAGAACATTATTAATTTTTTTCATGAATATTTCAAAAATCCGGGCTTTAAAAACTGCATCTGATCCGAAGCCTATTGTTTGCCTGACGGCCTATACGGCACCTGTGGCATTGATAGCGGACAAACACGCCGATCTGATACTGGTTGGTGACAGTCTGGGTATGGTGCTTTACGGTATGAAAAATACACTGGCGGTAACAACGGATATGATGATCGCGCACGGCAAGGCGGTTGTTAACAGTGTATCTCAAGCCTGTGTAGTTGTGGATATGCCTTTTGGCAGCTATCAGGAAAGCCCGGAAACGGCATTCCGTAATGCCGCCAGGATTATGGCCGAAACCGGATGTGATGCCGTCAAGCTTGAAGGCGGAGAAGAAATGGCCGAAACCGTTTCCTTTTTAAACCGGCGCGGTATTCCGGTTATGGGCCATACAGGATTGCAGCCGCAATCGGTGAATACTGCCGGCGGATTTAAAAAACAGGGAAAGGATAAAAACTCCTTCGAAAAAATTTTCAGGGATTCCAGATCAATTGATAAAGCAGGTGCATTCTGCCTTGTGCTTGAGTGTGTTGTGCGCGAACTTGCAAGGAAAATAACGGGTGTCGTGTCGGCACCGACCATAGGTATCGGTGCTTCGGCCGACTGTGACGGTCAGATACTGGTTACCGAGGATATTCTCGGATTTACTTCCGGCAAAAGCCCCGGATTTGTCAAGAAATACGAAAATCTTTCCGAAAAAATGGACAATGCGCTTACCCGTTTTTCAGAAGACGTAAGGAGCAGAAACTTTCCTGAAACTTGATCCTGAAACATGATTTTTATACATGAATTTTGACAGATGATACGTAAGGCTGAAACGGTATCAGATCTTCAGAAGACACTAAAACACTGGAAACAAAGCGGCCGGAAGATCGGATTTGTGCCGACAATGGGAGCTTTGCATAAAGGGCACCTTTCTCTGGTCAGATTGGCAAAGCATCATGCCGATCACGTTGTCGTAAGCATATTTGTAAATCCAAAACAGTTCGGGCCCGGTGAAGATCTTTCAAATTATCCCATGGATGTTGACGGGGATTTAAAAAAACTGGCCGGGGAAAATGCGGATATGGTTTATATGCCGGATGCTGAAACCCTGTATCCGCGTGATTTCAGAACAAGCGTAACTGTTTCCGGTTTGCCGGATTGTCTGTGCGGGCTGGCCCGACCGGGGCATTTCCAGGGCGTGACGACCGTCGTATGCGTGTTATTGATGCAGATTCAGCCGGATATCGCGGTTTTTGGCCAGAAAGATTACCAGCAACTTGTTATTGTAAAACAAATGGTCAGAGATCTTTGCATGCCCGTTGAAATTATCGGCGGACCGATTGTCAGGGATGCGCATGGCCTTGCCCTGTCTTCCCGCAATCAGTATCTGTCGCAAAACGAACTGGCCATGGCCCGAACCCTGAATACAGTTATGGATCATGCAATACGGGATATTAAATCAGGAACGCCGGTTGAAAAGGCGCTTGAGACAGGACAACAAAGCCTTATTCAAAACGGGTTTACAAAAATCGATTATTTTGAAATCAGAAGCTGTCACGATCTGAGACTTCAGAAACAGCCGGATGATAACAGCCGTCTTTTTGCCGCCGCAAATCTTGGAAAAACAAGGCTTATCGATAACAAGCCCTTTTTATGAACAGGGTCGGAATGCCGGCAAGTCAAATTTGAATTGACGCGCAACGGTCTTTATGTCATAAGAACAAGCTAATCGAAAAAAGATTATAGGGTAAATTTATGTTTGCAATTGTAAAAACAGGCGGTAAACAGCTTAAGGTTCAACATAATGATGTTGTATCTGTCGAAAAGATAGAGGCTGAAAAAGGATCAAAGATAAAACTTGATCAGGTGCTGGCCGTGAGCAACGATGGAAAGCTTTCCGTTGGCGATTCAGTATCAGGCAAGGCTTATGTCGAAGCCGAGGTTATCGAGCATAAAAAAGATGACAAAGTTATTATTTTTAAAAAGAAAAGACGCCAGAATTACAGGCGTAAAAACGGGCACAGGCAGCAAAAAACAATTTTGAAGATCCTGAATATCAAAGCGGCCTGATTATATTTATTTAATTACCAGGAGGTTATCATGGCACATAAAAAGGCGGGCGGAAGCTCAAGAAACGGACGCGACACGGAAGGCAGACGGCTTGGCGTTAAAAAATTTGGCGGGCAAGACGTGATCGCAGGCAACATTATAGTGCGTCAGCGCGGGACAAAATACAAACCTGGTCGGAATGTTGGTCTGGGTAAGGACCATACAATTTTCGCACTGGTCGATGGAAAGGTCGTTTTCAACAAAGGCCGTCAAAGCCGTCCGGTCGTCAGTGTTGAACCCGCTAATGATACGGTCGTTCAGGCTGCTGAATAGCATTTTCGTATAACCCGTTCACAATTTCTTTTATAAGTATGGCGGATAATTCTGTTCGCCATATTTTTTTTACTTTATTGAATACTTATGAAATTTCTGGATGAAACCAAGATAATAGTCACTAGCGGCCGTGGCGGCCCCGGATGTTGCAGCTTCAGGCGGGAGCGGAATATTGCATTTGGAGGTCCTGACGGCGGGAACGGCGGAAAAGGCGGCGATGTATACTTCCTTCCTGTAAAAGATCTGAACACATTAATTGACTTCCGGTATCAGCAGCATTTTAAGGCCCAAAACGGTACACACGGAAAAGGAAACGATAAAACAGGTGCCGATGGTACGGATTGCATTATAAAGGTTCCCGTGGGCACGCAGGTAATTGACGAGGACAAGGAAACTGTCCTGCTTGACCTTGTAGAGCCGGATGAAAAAGTTCTGTTTCTGAAGGGCGGTCAGGGCGGATTAGGCAACGCCCAGTTCAAATCCTCCACAAACCGTGCGCCGCGAAAATATACATCCGGAAAGATAGGCGAAGAACGCGCAGTCTGGTTACGGCTGAAACTGATTGCAGACATCGGACTGGTTGGTTTGCCAAACGCAGGAAAATCAACATTTTTAAGTGCCTGCTCGAATGCCCGGCCTAAAATTGCGGATTATGCTTTTACCACTACCCGCCCCAATCTTGGCGTTGTAAAAATACACGACAGGGCAATAGTTATGGCGGACATACCAGGACTTATAGAAGGCGCGCATGAGGGAACGGGCCTTGGACACCGTTTTCTCGGCCACATTGAACGGACCAGTGTTCTTTTGCATCTTATTGACGGCACCGATCCGGATTTTATAGATAACTATCATGTTATCTGTACGGAGCTACGTGAATATAATATTTCACTTTATCAAAAACCCCAGATTCTTGCGCTTAACAAAATTGATGTTCTTTCCGACGAGACAAAGCGGCAGAAAATATTGCAACTTGAGAAGGAAAGCGGCAAAGATGTATATCCCGTCTCTGGGATAACCAAAGAAGGCGTGACAGAGCTTCTTGATGCCGCTTTGAAGTATATTGAGGTGGCAAAAAATTATGAAAGCGCATGAATATATCGCAAAGGCAAAACGGATCGTTTTAAAAATCGGCTCCGTCTTAGTCACGGATCAGGAAAAAGGATGCGTTCGCCAGGACTGGCTTTTCGAGCTTGCAAAAACTATTTCCAATGATGCCGGGAATGGCCGGCAATGGATTGTTGTGTCTTCAGGCGCGACGGCTTTGGGCCGCAAAAAAATCGGCATTTCAAATGACAGACATTCCCATGAAATCAGGCTTGAAAAAAAACAGGCGGCGGCCGGGATCGGTCAGATCACACTTGCACATGCATATAAAAACGCCTTTGAACGGGAAAAAATGGAGGTAAGCCAGATATTGCTTACGATTGCAGACACAGAAAACCGCCGGTCTCATCTTAATGCACGGACAACGATTGAAACGTTACTTGAGCACGGGGTGCTTCCGGTTATCAACGAGAATGATACAATTGCAACTGACCAACTGCGCTTTGGCGACAACGATCGTCTTGCCGCGCGTGTGTCCCAGATGATGGGGGCTGATTTACTGATACTTCTTTCGACAACAGACGGTCTTTACACGGACGATCCGCTTGAAAACAAATCTGCGGAGCATATTGGCGAAGTCAGAGAGATTACAGAGGAGATACGCGCATTTTCAAAAACAGGACGGGCCGGTATTACCACCGGGGGTATGAAAAGCAAGATAATGGCTGCGGAAATTGCCACAGAATCCGGGTGCGGGGTAATCATTGCGAAAGGCGACGTAAGCCCCGATCCGTCTGGATTTGAGAGAATCACATACTTTCACCCAAAAGACACGCCTGCAAATGCCAGAAAACGCTGGATCGCAGCACATCTGTACAGCAAGGGTGCGGTTATAATCGATACTGGCGCGGCCAATGCCCTGCAAAACGGAAAAAGTCTTCTTCCCGTTGGCGCAAAGGGAATAGAGGGTGAGTTCACACGCGGCGACATCGTGTTAATCAAGACACAGGCAGGCAATGTTATAGGCCGGGGAATGGCAGCTTACGACTCACACGACGCACAGCTTATTCTGGGTAAAAAAACCGACGAGATTCCGCCCGTACTTGGCTTCACGGGGAGAGATGCCCTGATACACAGAGATGATATGGCCTTACTGTAAAAATCATCCATTCCTGTTTTATTTGTTTGTCTTATGCCCTATGATTGAATTTCTATTGTCAATTTAGAACACGAGTTATCGCATGCGCACTGAATCACCCGGAACATTTTTTTTAAAAAACTACACTCCTCCCGCCTTCAAAGTTGAACACATCGACTTGCGATTTCATATATATGAGGAAAAAACATTCGTCCGGGCCGTTACCGAATATCAAAAAATAACAGACGGAGACGCAGATCTTTTCCTTAACGGAGAAGACATGAAACTTTTGAGATGCCGTTTGAACGGTCAGGATATTGTGCCGGAGATTTCAAAAGAAGGTCTGATAATCAGTAATCCCGGAAAAGCTTTCACGCTCGAGATTGAAACGGAAATTGATCCTGCCGGCAATACAAAGCTGGAAGGGCTTTACAAATCAGGCACCACGTATTGCACACAGTGTGAAGCCGAAGGTTTCCGGCGTATTACCTATTACCAGGACAGACCGGACGTGATGGCGCCTTTTACAGTGCGGATAGAAGCAGATCAGGATCATGAGCCTGTCCTTCTTTCCAACGGTAATCTTGTGGAACGCGGGCAGCTTGACGACGGCAGGCATTTCGCCGTCTATGACGACCCTTATTCCAAACCATGTTACCTGTTTGCACTTTTTGCCGGTGATGTTGTTTACCGCCAGGACAGTTTTACCACAATGTCCGGCAAAGTTGTTGACCTCAGGATCTACACAAGACCGGAAGATGAAGGCCAGACCGAACACGCCATGATTTCACTCAAAAAATCGATGGAATGGGATGAGGAAAAATACGGCCGGGAATACAACTACAACCGCTTTGATATTGTTGCAGTCAGTGATTTTAATATGGGGGCTATGGAAAACACCTCGCTTAATATCTTTAACACGGCTCTGGTGCTTGCACATCCGGATACTGCGACTGATACAGATTACCAGAACGTTGAAGGTTTTATTGTGCATGAATACTTTCACAACTGGACGGGAAACCGAATTACATGCCGTGACTGGTTCCAGCTTTCTCTCAAGGAAGGATTAACAGTTTTCAGGGACCAGCAATTCAGTGGCGATATGCATTCAGAAGCAGTACAAAGAATTGAAGATGTTATGATTCTTCGGCGGGCCCAGTTTCCGGAGGACGCAGGTCCCCTTGCCCATCCTGTAAGACCCGATCAGTATATTGAAATCAACAATTTTTATACAGTTACAGTTTACAACAAAGGTGCGGAAGTCATCCGCATGATACATACGATCCTCGGTCCTGAAAATTTTCGCAAGGCCATGGATCTGTATTTTGATCGTCATGATGGCCAGGCCGTAACCTGTGAGGATTTTGTTAAATGCATGGAAGATGCCTCCGGTGAAGACTTATCGCAATTCTGGCTGTGGTACATTCAGGCCGGAACCCCAGAGGTGACCGTCGAGTCAGAATACGATGAAAGCGCAAGGCGGATGACACTGACATTTACCCAAGACATCCCAGAAACACCGGATCAGAGTGATAAAAAGCCGATGCACATACCTATCAGGGTCGCTCTTCTTGACTTCGGCGGGAATGAAATACAGGAAAAGCTGTTACATCTAAAAGATAAGCAACAAACATTTGTCTTTGATAATATCGAACAAAAGCCGGTGCCCTCAATACTGCGCAACTTTACTGCGCCGGTTAAGCTTATTACAGATCTTACCGATGAAGAACTACGGTTTCTTATGGTTCACGACAAGGATGGGTTTAATCAATGGGATTCCGTCCAGAAATACACGATGCGCATTCTTAATGCGATGCTCAATGACGGATCGCAAGTACCCGGAACTTATATAGACTGCTATGGCCAGCTTCTGGATCGTGCCCTCGATAAAAACGCCGATAAGGCCCTTATGGCAAGGGCGATTATAATTCCTGCCATTGCCGATATCGGGCAGGAGCAAAAGATAATTAAACCCTCTCACATCCACGATGTCCGCAATACAATCATCAACACACTTCTTGATAATCATGAAGGCAAGTTCAATGCCCTGTTTGAGTCCTGCAGAGATATAGGCACAATCTCTCTGACGACAGAAGCGATGGGCAGACGGGCGCTTAAAAATTCGGCGCTTTTAAAACTTATAAACAGACGAAAGGAAGATGATGCCAGGCTTTTAAAATCCGTATATGACGAGGCAGAATGTATGACCGACCGGATTGCGGCGGTTTCCGGGCTTGCGGCTTTTGAAAACAGGATTAGCGAAAGCGTGCTTGATGATTTTTACAAAAAATTTGAATCCTTTCCGCTTGTTGTTAACAAATGGTTCGCCGTGCAGGCATCTGCGCCGGTGGACACGATTTTTGAAAAACTGAATTCCCTTAGAAACCATAAAGACTTCAATATAAAAAATCCGAATATTGTACGTTCCCTTTATGGGGCTTTTGCCATGAATAACCCCGTTTATTTTCATGATCCATCCGGCAGAGGGTATGAATTTCTGAAAGATGCAATTATCGAGCTGAATGATTTGAACCCTCAGATTGCGGCGCGCCTTGTTTATCCTTTCCGACAATGGCGACGTTACACACAGGACAGACAGGAGAAAATGAAAGTCGTCCTTGAGGAAATTGCCGCCCTGAAAACCATTTCGCCGGATGTCTATGAAATGGTAAAAAAAACGCTTGGATAACAAAGTGCCTTCGCCCTCATTCAAAACAGAGATGCGTAAGGCCATTCCTGATTTTTCAATGGAAAGTGCAGAAAATATGATTATCTGCGGCATTGATGAAGTCGGACGTGCCCCGCTTGCCGGTCCGGTTGCGGCGGCATGCGTTTATGTGCCACCTGAAAAACGGTCTGAACCATTCTGGAGCCAGGTCAGAGACAGCAAGGTTTTATCCCGTAAAAAACGAAAATTCCTGTCAGACTGCATTCGGGAAAGTTGCAATTTTGCCATTGGCGAAGCGTCGGTGGAGGAAATAGAGTCATTAAATATATATCATGCAAGCCTTCTGGCTATGAAAAGAGCATTCTCCAGGATGGCAAATAGCATGAAAACTGAAATTCATATGGCACTGATTGACGGCAATGCCTCCCCTTCCCTGTCCTGCCGTTCTACAACTGTGATTAAGGGTGACACGGTTTCTGCTTCCATTGCAGCCGCCGCAATCGTCGCCAAAGTGCACCGCGATATGCTTATGTGCGGACTGCATGAGAATTTTTCATCATACGGCTGGGACCGCAATGCGGGATATCCTACGCCCGATCATATTGCCGCCATAAAAATACACGGCATCACCCGTCATCACCGTAAAACCTTTGGTACTGTCAGAGAACAAAGCCTTCTGTAACACGGGCAGCACTATATTAATTTGCAACTTTTTTGTGATTTCGACTTGACGCGGAATCCGCTTTGAATCATGATTCGCCTTTAATTAAAAACTATGAGTCAAGGCATGAATCTTCAAAAAAATGTTTCATCAACACAAAATACTGTTCAGAAAATTATTACTGGTAACTGTATCGAAGAAATGAAAAAAATGCCGGCCGGTTGTGTCGATATGATTTTTGCAGACCCGCCTTATAATCTTCAGCTCAGCAATCCTCTTCACCGCCCTGATAATTCAAAGGTTGAGGGTGTAACTAATGAGTGGGATAAATTTAATGACTTTAAGGCATATGACGACTTCAGTTCCCGCTGGCTGTCAGAAGCATACAGGATATTGAATCCTGAGGGAACATTATGGGTTATAGGCAGTTATCACAATATATTCAGGGTTGGAAAGATTCTGCAGGATATTGGTTTCTGGATCCTTAACGATATTATATGGCGAAAAAGCAATCCCATGCCGAATTTCCGGGGCCGCCGCTTTACAAATGCGCATGAGACACTGATCTGGTGTTCAAAAGGTAAAGATGCCAAATATACATTCAATTATGATTCCATGAAGGCTCTGAACGAAGATCTGCAGATGCGCAGTGACTGGTTCCTACCTCTGTGTACCGGAAAAGAAAGACTTAAGGATAAAAACGGAAGCAAGGCGCATCCGACGCAAAAACCGGAATCGCTTCTCCATCGTGTGATTGTGGCCTCAACAAATGCAGGCGATATTGTGCTTGACCCTTTTTCCGGAACGGGAACGACCGGTGCTGTTGCACGAAAGCTTGGGCGGAATTTCCTGGGGTTTGAGGCTGATAAAACATACGCGGAACTTTCACGGGAACGGCTGGAAAGCATTGAGCCCCTCAAAGATCAGGATGCATTCAACTCCATAAGTCAATATAAAAAGGAAAAACCAAGAATTCCATTCGGGTGGCTTGTCGAAAACGGAATACTGGAGCCCGGCACCAGCCTTGTTGACCAGAAAAAGCGGTTTGAAGCCAAGGTAAGCGCGGACGGATCGCTTTACGCCAAAACGGGAAAAGGCATATCGCACAGAGGATCTATACATAAAGTCGGTGCCGAACTTCAGGGCGCACCGTCGTGTAATGGCTGGACGTTCTGGTATGCACGGCACGGGCGAAAATGGGTGCCCATTGATTATTTTCGGGAAAACATGCGAAAAAAGATGGCGGAATCTGCCAGGTTGTGATGCATATTATTAAAGAAAGCTTTTTAATGACATGAATAAACTATTGCGTATTATTACTGAGTGTGAAAGCGAAAAGGCCTCTTCTTCCAAAGCGCAATCTGAGAAGAAACGCGCTTACACAAGAGTTTTTATTAATTCCCTCACACATGAAATGTTTATCGGGATACTGCCCGAAGAACATGATAAAAAACAGCCGGTCGTCATAAATATTGAAATGACGGAAACTCATAAAACAAGCACTGGAAGCCGTTCCGGCGATGAATTTGTGGATTACAGGAAAGTTAAGGAAATAATAGAGGAAATTTCCGGAAAGGGTCACATTGAACTGCTTGAAACCTTTGCTGAACTTATTGCCCGTGAATGTCTGGACAGCCTTAATATTGAAGATATAAAGGTTCGTCTTGAGAAAAAAGGCATACTTAAAAATTCAGAAGGTGCAGGAGTTGAAATACTCAGGACAAGATCCGCTTAATCTGCCATCTGTGCTTTTTTGTCGGATTCTGTAAAATTCTTGGCCCATAAAAGATTTCTGTCCTCAATATCACTGTAAATTTCTATTCTGTCAACCGTTCCTATGACTTCAGCATTGTAATGTCTTTGCTGGTCATAATACATGCGGCTGAATGCGTTTACAGAGACATAAAACGTTATATAAACGGGGCGAAAATAAAACAGAAGCTGATCACGGTTATCATATCCTTCAAACCGTTCCACTGAGCTGTCGATAAATTTTTGGGCAGTTTGCTGCGGAACATAGATTGCGTCCAGAGTCAGAGGTTTTTCAACATTCATTATTGCATTACGGGGAAACCCCTCAAGTCTTCCGGAATTAAAACAGATTTCCTCGCTTCTGTTATTATTTGAAATCTGAAGCCGTCTCACACCGATAAAGGAATCCTCTTCGTGCAGCGGAAACTCCTGTTTCTGAAAATCGTATCTTTGAAGTTGTATTTTTGTTTTAAAACGGAATTTGCTTGAAAAATCTTCAACCTGAAGCCTCAGCGCCTGACGGGTTGCATCTCTGATTCTCTGCCATTCAAAATCGTTGTTATAAAAACGGGAGAAGATCCCGCATTCTGTAATCCTAAGGTAATTATCAAGAAAAACCGGGTTTCTGAGATCAAGAGCAGCCATTTTCCAGTAAAGCTTCGCCAAGTTTTCAACAGTGGGTCTGACGTATTCACTTCGTTCGATGAAAATTTCTTCATTATAAACGTCATTGCTTTCCGCTTCTTTTGCAAAGCCTGGCGCTATCCCTGGCACCAGAAAACAAAGGACCAGAACAAAAAACGGAAATTTTGGAAATAAAGGTATTTTAAAATAGCTCATAACTTAATCATTATAGTCCATATACAGTGATAGATTCAAAATATTACAACAGTTTTAAAACTTTACGAAATAGTGTCGGGAAAGCGCCTGTATTATCCTGAGGCGCATCTGACCAGAAATAAGATGATATCGGGGCAGGTTTGAAATCACCGTGGAATACATAGTGACTCACTGCAAGCGTAAGCTCGAAATGTGTAAACACATGCTTCACCACTGTTTTTTTTGTAATGGATTGAAATTCAGCGCCTTCAATAATCATTTTCAGGTCGTCATCCATATCATTTCTGTGCCGGATTTCTTTATGATCCCAAGAGGTTGACGGCAGACCAAGCATACCGCCCAGCATTCTTTCCGGCCTTCGTCTTTCAATCAGAACCTGATTCCTGTTGTTTTTGATTACAAAAACTTCCCCTGCCCTTTTTTGTTTTTGTTTTCGTGTTTTAACCGGCAGATTATCAGCGTTTTTCTTCAGGCGGGCCTTGCAGTTCAAGTTTGCAGGACAAAGCGTGCATAACGGTTTTTTAGGTCTGCATATCGTGGCACCTATATCCATCATGGCCTGCGCAAAATCCCCCGGTCTGTCTTCCGCACATTCAGAAAGTCCGGCCATGATCTCTTTAAGCTGTGATTTGGCCCCGGGAAGTGGCGTTTCAACCGACCCGAGGCGCGCACAGATCCGTTCAATGTTCCCATCGATAACGACAGCAGCTTTGTTATATGCAATGGCTGTAATTGCCGCTGCGGTATAGCTTCCTATACCGGGTAATTTTAACAACGCCTCGTATTCTGAAGGAAACACACCGTTATGGTTAAACGAAACTTCCTTTGCGCATTTCAGGAGGTTGCGTGCCCTCGCGTAATACCCAAGGCCGGCCCAGGCGTTCATTACATCCTCATCCCTGGCCTGCGCCAGGGAATCTATATCCGGCCATAGCTTTGTAAATTTAAGGAAATACGGAATTACCGCCTGGACCGTAGTCTGTTGAAGCATGATTTCTGACAGCCAGACGTAATAGACATTTTTCTCTCTGTTTTTGGACGTTTTATCGAATACATCACGCCACGGAAGATCCCGCTTGTTCCCGTCATACCACCCCAGTATTCTCCGGGCGCACTGCTCATAATCTGCAGAATTGTTATCGATTATCTCTTTTTTAGAATTTGCAGGGGACATATGCTTAATCTATGTTAGACAGTATTATGATTTATAATAAATTATTTTGAAACCAATGCTTAAACCCCTTTCATCGCCAATATCAAAACTGAATACAACGCTTTTTGAAAGAAAGTTTGTGGCGCTTGGCCGTTTGCTCGAATACTGGGATGTTATTGCGGGTAAAGATCTTGCGAAAGTTTCACGACCTGTAAAGTTAAAATTCAGAAAAGGAAAAAAAGAGAGCGGAAAGGGATTGAGAAACGTGTCCGAAGCCGTTCTGGAAATTGCAACGGACAGCAGTAATGCCATGTTGTTTACTTACAGAAAGGACCTGGTGCTTGAGAAAATAAATCAGATTATCGGAACAACGGCCGTTTCAGATATTCTTATACGTCATCAGAAGATAGAGACCATTAATCCAGTCACTGATGCGGAAACGCCAAACGTCCTGGACAAGGCAAGGGAACAAAAACTGGCCGATACACTTGCAGGGGTAAGCGATCCTGAAATAAAAGAAAGATTGATGAAGCTGGGAACTTATGTATATCAATATTCAGACATAACACATTCAAATCAGAAACAGGATAATTCATGAAAATTAACGCACTTAATTTAAGACCTGGAAATGTAATTGATTTTAACGGAAAACTTTGGGTTATTCTGAAAGCCGAAACATTACAGCCAGGCAAGGGAGCATCCGTTGTCCAGGTTGAAATGCGTGATATCAAAGCCGGCACTAAGGACAACGTCAGGTTCAGGACACAGGAAACGGTAGAAAAGGCACATGTTGAAGAGGCTGATTACCAGTTTCTGTATTCTGAGGAAGAAAAGTGTCATTTTATGAACACTGAAACCTTTGAACAAATGGAAGTGGATAAGGAACTTATAGGGTACCCGGTGGTTTTTCTTCAGGAAGGAATGATTGTCAGGATTGCTCAGGTTGAGGCAAATCCGGTTCGCGTGGACCTGCCTGAAAATGTTACGGTTGAAATAGTGGAATCAGAACCCGTCGTAAAAGGCCAGACGGCATCATCCTCATACAAACCTGCAATCGCCGACAATGGCGAAAAGATTATGGTGCCCCCACATATCGAAGCGGGTGCGCGTGTTGTCGTTAAGTCCAGGGACGGATCATACGTTGAAAAAGCAAAAGACTAGAGTCCGGGAGCTCAAATCATGACACGAACTTCACCATTACTAAACGTCATGATAAAGGCAGCTGAATCTGCAGCGCGATCACTTATTCGGGATTTCGGAGAGGTTGAGCAGCTTCAGGTTTCTGTAAAATCTCCAGGCGATTTTGTAAGCGCGGCAGATACAAGATCAGAAGAAATACTTTATCGGGAACTGCAAAAGGCACGGCCCGGTTTCTCTTTCCTCATGGAAGAATCGGGTGAAAGGGAAGGAACGGATCCAAGACACACATGGATCATTGACCCTCTTGACGGGACGCGCAACTTTCTGCACGGCCTCCCGCACTGGGCAATTTCCATTGCGCTACAGAAAGATAAGGAGATTGTCGCGGGCGTAATTTTTGATCCTGTTAAAAATGAGACCTATTATGCTGAAAAGGGAGCAGGCGCATTTATTGGGAACAGAAGGTTGCGGGTATCCGGGAGAAAGCATTTAAAAGAAGCAGTTATTGCGGGCGGATCGCCGGATGCATTGAGAAGCGATCAGGAGGTTTTTATCAACCAGACACGGGACGTTTTGAATGAAACAAACGGTTTCCGGCGTATGGGGGCGGCATCACTGGATCTGGCTTATGTGGCGGCCGGACGATATGAAGCGTTCTGGGAATATGAGCTTTCACCTTGGGATGTTGCCGCAGGATATATTATAATTCGTGAGGCAGGCGGTATTGTCAAAACCGTGAACGGTAAAGGCGACCCCGTGACGGCCCGGTCCGTTCTGGCAACCAACGGCCATATTCATCAAGATCTCGAGGCGTTACTGAAAAAATGGGAAAAGAGAGACAAACAGGAAGTGAAGGCAGTCTGACCGGCAACGCGCTGACACTCGTTCTGTTTCTTGCGCTTTTATTATGCGGCGTTTACATTTTTCTTGATGTAACGGGAAGAGAGCCTTTATCCGTTCTGGGATTTTCCACGCACAAGACCGAAAAGGAATTTGTAATTTCAGGGACGATTAATCCCCAGACGTACCCAAAAAATAATACAGGATCGGCAAAAAAACCCGTCCAGATATACAGTCCCCCGCCAATGTTTGATGGGGATGAGGATCTTGCCGCTCCTCCTGTATCCGGAGCTGCTTTGGATAATGCCCCGCAAAAACTAAAAATCCCCGATGTCACCCAGTATAATTCACCAAGTTCTTATTTCGCAGAAAGATTTGGCGTGCCTATTCCCTTGTACAAACCTTATTGGCAACAGGGAAAAAATGAAGAGCAAAATGAAAGTGAAGACAGCGATTTTGCAAAGGAAGATACATTCCGGCCAACCTGGAATCTTCCAATTCCAGGCTATAAACCCTACGAAGTCACTCACCGCTTTTACAAGGCGCATGACATGCCGGCTGTCCCAAAACCTTCTGTCGATGTTCAATCTCTGACGGTAAACGGCATATCCGAAGCGGCAAGCCCGGAAGAAACAAGACAAAGTGAAGACGAAGATGCGTTGAACCCGGAAACACAACAGGCAAAGATAATCTCTCTGACATTCAGCCCGGGAAAAACAAATCTTTCCGCCGGACATAAGCAGACGCTGTCAAACCGAATCATTAAGGAACTGAATGCAGAACCCGTCAGAAGAGTCCGTATAAAGGCATTTTCGCGCCAGTCCGAAGAGCGTGGATTAACCAGTGCACGACGGCAGGCACTGGAAAGGGCTCTTGAAGTCCGCAGCTACCTTATGGAGAATGGAGTAAAAGCGCACAGAATGGATGTCAGAGCATTTAGTAACGCCGATGATAATAATACAGAACGTGTAGATATGGTCATTTTGCAATAGGCTTAATGCTCATTAAATTCATGGGTTTGATTGATCAAAAATGACTGAGTCCCGACCTAAATATTACGAACTGTCAGAGTTTATGATATATAATTTGTATATGTTCGGGTATAAAAGCCCTATATGAAGGAGCATGAATTGCGCACAAAACACGTCTATAAAATCTTTGTTTTGCTTTTGATAGCCTTAATTTCGTTTCCCGCGTCCGCATCGGAAGGTTACTACAGTGTTCCTGATGAAGCTGATAACAATGATGAATTCAGGCCTATAGTAACGCCCGTCCCCATTATGACGAACGATCCGGAAATTGATGTTGAACACGCCATACAGCCAATTGTTATCGGATCAGACACCGCGCCCATAAAAATTATTCAGTATAACTCTTTTACATGTAACGAATGTGCGAATTTCCAAAGAACTGCTTATAGCAAAATTGAGCGTGTTCTCATGCATTTTGGCCAGGTTCAGTTTGAATTTCATGAATTTCCCTTTAATACACCTTCACTTCAGGCAAGTATGCTTGCCCGTTGCGTACCAAAGGACCAGTATCCGTTTTTTATGAATATTCTTTACGAGGAACAGGATGAATGGGCCTATAGAGATGATTATCTGGATCGTCTTAAGAAATATGCAAAACGTGCTGCGATCGGGGACAAAAGAATTGAATCGTGTTTGCGGAATGAAGAATTAAAGGACGCGATTATTGAAAACATACGTAAAGCAAGAGATAAATACGGAATCAAACGCACTCCCACCTTTGTTATGAAATATAAGGATAAAGATTATAAAATCATTGAAGGGGCAAAACCCTACGAGTATTTTAGAGATGCCATTATTGATTTGTCCGATAATCCAGACGATATTTTAAAATATGATCGTTACGAATTCTTTGAATAAGATAGTAATCAAGAGACGCAATCAAAAAGGAAAAACTCATGATGAAATTTATTAATTTGAAAGGTGTGGCATTTCTTTGCGCCGTTATTCTTGTAATTGGAGCGGCCTTTATTGTTTTAAGGCCTTTTTCTGAAAATGCCCGGGCCGGCGTTAATGCAAATGTAAAAAATGACGATCTCCAGAATGTGCAGAAAGCAAGTACCGGAGAATATGATATTGAAAGGCTTATGTCTGAAAGAAGTGTCGGTTCAGATGATGCGCCCATAACAATGATTGAATTCAGCTCCCTGTCATGCGGCCACTGCGGATCATTTCACCAGACGACATTTGATCAGATTAAGGAAAACTATATTGATACAGGCAAGCTTAAAGTTGTTTTCGTGGAATTTGCCTTTAATGCCCCTGCCCTGCGCGCGGCCCAACTCGCACGTTGTCTGCCCGAATCACGGTATTTTCCTTTCACAACGATATTATTCAAAACTCAGGCTGACTGGGCTTATAATACTGATTATCTTGAACGTCTGACACAAAATGCAAAACTTGCAGGCATGAATGAAAAAGGTATAGAGGCGTGTATTAACAATGAAAAGCTTCAGGAAGCGCTTGTTGAAAACATGCAAAAGGCTCAGGAAAAATGGAATGTCGATTCAACACCATCATTTGTAATTAATGACGGCGCGGAAAAAATTATTGGCAATCAGCCTTACAGTACTTTTAGACAGACTTTTGAAAAACTTCTGGCTCAAAACGACACCTCTCAGAACTGAATGATACGGTTTTCCAAACTCTCTCTGTCGGGCTTTAAATCCTTTGTTGAAAAAACCGAAATCGACATAGGAAACGGCCTTACCGGAATAATAGGTCCGAACGGCTGTGGCAAATCGAATATTGTTGAGGGTCTTCTCTGGGTAATGGGGGAAACGTCATCCCGCAGAATGCGCTCTCAGACAATGGATAACGTTATATTTTCCGGAACATCAAAGCGCCCTGCACGTCTTAGTGCCAAAGTTTCCCTGACTTTGGACAATTCATCCAGATCCGCTCCAGCTTACGTTAACAATACAGACACTATACAGATTGTCAGACAGATTGAGCGTGACAAAGGATCACAATATTATATCAACGGAATGCCCAGCAGAGCTCGTGATGTTAATCTTATTCTTGCCGACACGAATGTTGGGTCCGGATCTCCAGCAATGGTGTCACAGGGTAAAATCACAAATATCATTTCAGCAAAACCTCTCGAACGCAGAAATATTCTTGAAGAATCAGCGGGCATCGGAGGACTTTACGTACGGAGGCATGAAGCGGAATTAAGGCTTAAAGCCTCTGAAGAAAACCTGGCACGGGTGAAGGATGCCATTGCATTAAGTGAAAGCAGACTAAACACACTGAAAAAGCAGGTCAGACTGGCCCAAAATTATAAAAAACTCGGCGATGATATAAGGCAATGTGAAATCAAACAGGCTATCCTTGAAATTCTTGTGAGCCGCCAGCGCCTGAAAGATCTGGAAGATGAATTCAAATCTGTTGAAGATGCAGTGATTTCAAACACCAGGGTCGTCAGCCAGCTTACCCAGACGGCAAATACCCAAAGTGCTGAACTTCCAAAACTCAGACAAAAAGAAGCGCATATTTCATCTTCTTACCAGGCCCAGAGAATTACACTGGAACGTCTTGAAGCAGAAGAAGAGAAAACAAAACAGAACCTGGAAAATACAAAAAACCAGATTTCCATGCTTGTAAATGACAGAAATCATAATGAGGAAAGCTTAGGCGAAATTTCTCTTCTTATTGAAAAGCTTGATGCTGAAGAAATCGAGATTTCCGAACGCAGGCAAAAACTTGAAAAAATATTTCCGGAGCTTGAAAAATCTCTTTCCACTGAAAAAGCCGAACTTGAAAAACTTGAAACGGACTATGAAAGTCTTCTGAAAACAAGGGCCGAACAGAAAGCACAGATTAATTCTTTGAAAACACATCTTGAAAATCAACGCACTAAGGAAGTCAGGCTTCAGGCAAAAATAGACATTAAACGTTCGGAGGTTACGTCATTCAATGACGAAAAAGATGTTGTAAAGACAATTGAGGAAACAAAGGAAGCCATCTCCAGGGCTGACACTGCCTCCTTACAGAATGAAATTATCAAACAGCAGGAAATATTTGAGACCGAAAAGGTCAAAATGGAAAATATTCAAGAGGACTATACACGGCAAAGTCATGAAAAAGAGACGCTTAAAAATAAAATTCAGGCTTTAAAGCATTTGATAAACGGTTATGGGTCAAATGAATTTTCAAAGATAATCACCCGGCTTAAAGTTGATAAAGGCATGGAAAGTGCCCTTGCAAATGCCTTAGGTGAAATGCGCAAAGCTTCGTTCGATGAAAATGCACCGGTTACTGTAATTGACACCAGTTCAAAATTTTCAAGCCTTCCTTCTCTACCTGAAGGCGCAAAGCCGCTCGCAGAATATGTTGATTCCATTCCGCCGGAAATGGCTCTGCTTCTAAACATGACAGGAGTTGTGGAAAGTTACGGGACTGCAGAATCACTTATTCCCTGTCTTCAAATCGGACAGGGGCTTGTTACAAAAGACGGACATTACTTCCGTTGGGACGGCCTTGTTGTAAAGGCAGACAGCGGCAATGAAGAAAAAGTCATTCTGGAATATAAAAATGAATTAGCCGTTCTTGAAAAACAGTATTCTGACCATTACCGAACCACCCAGGAAACAAAGGCATATCTTGAAAAGACAACGGACGCAGTCCGGCTTCAGAAACAAAAACTGGACGATTTGCTTGAAAAACAAAGCCGCTTGAAATCCGATATTGAAAACCTGAAAAACAAACTCTCAGAATCACTTGAGGAGTATAATCTGAAAATTGCCCAAATTTCTCACTCGAAAGAGGCGCTGGCAAATGCCGAAAATGATCTCAAGGAAACCCGCGCAATAATCGAATCCTATGAGCAGGAGCTGGCAAGCCTTGAAAACCATGAACCTCAGAACAACGAGGATGAAAATCTTTCAGCAGAAAAAGCCGGTCTGGACGCGCGCAGAGCCGCGTTTCAGGAAAAAAACACTGAATTTACCAATGTCAAACAGGATTTAAGACGTACTGAAGCAAGGCTGATGGCTATCGGTGATGAAAGGCTTAATGCAAAAAACAGGTACATCAGGGCGAAAAACTATCTGGATACACTCGAGAAACGTGAGAAGGAATTGAACAAGGCACTTGAGGCTTACAAAAGTGCCCTCCCCGGACTGACAAATGACAGAAATTCGATCCTCGAAAATTTAACCGATCTTGAACAGCAGAAAAGTGAAGCCGCAGATAATCTTGCCCGTGCGGAAACCGCCTATCAGGAAACACTGGCGGCTCAGAAAGAGGCAGAAAACAGTCTGCAAAAATCAAGGGAGAACAAGACAAGAATAGAAACGCTCATGCAAAGCGAGCATGAAAAACTCGAGCATTACACTGCTTCATTTCAGGATAAATATGAAAAGAGTTACTCCGAATTTTTTCATTCGGAGAAATTTGATATTTCAACAGAAGAAAAAAATGAAACTCTTATCGAAGAAGCCAGAAAGCTTGACGCCACGATCCATCGGCTGAAAACAGAGAGAGATAATCTAGGGCCGGTAAATCTGACCGCTGAAAACGAACTTCAGGAATGTGAAGAGCAGTTATCAAAGCTTGATGCCGATTACCGCGACCTCTCCGATGCGGTTACAGATTTAAAAAAGGCCATTACTTCCCTTAATCAGGAAGGTCGCGAAAGACTGCAAAATGCATTTTCTCAGGTCGATCACTATTTTAAAGGGATTTTTCAAAAGCTTTTTGATGGCGGTGAGGCGAAGCTTTCGCTTGTGGAGTCCGAAGATCCGCTTGATTGCGGCCTTGAGATTTACGCTCAGCCTCCTGGAAAATCACTCCAGTCTCTTTCGCTTTTATCCGGTGGCGAGCAAACAATGACCGCCCTGGCCCTGATTTTTTCAATGTTCATGGCGAATCCGGGTCCCTTATGTGTTCTTGATGAAGTCGATGCACCTCTTGATGATGCTAATGTGGACCGGTTTTGCAGTATGATCAGACATATATCGGAGATTACAAAAACGCGTTTTCTGATAATTACTCATCATCGCATGACCATGGCACGTATGGACAGGCTTTATGGTGTAACAATGCGTGAAAAAGGAGTTTCGCAACTTGTTTCCGTAGATATGATCAGTCAGATGGATTTCCTGGAAGCCGCATGAGACATTTTTAAGGACAGGATGAGATGATGAACCCTGACGATGAGAACGAAAACCGGCAGAGAGATGAGAAGCTTGATCAGCTCAAGGCAAAAATCGCTGAAAAGGATGCTTTGGTAAATGATGGGGATCAAGCTGGTGACAAACCAAAAAATGATGACATGGCCAAAGGCCTTAGAGCCGGGTGGGAGTTTGTGATCAGCGTGCTTGCGGGTGCTGGTCTTGGATACTGGGTTGATACGCTACTTGATACATCCCCTTTGTTTCTGATTTTGCTTCTTTTTCTTGGAATGGGAGCCGGATTTCTGAATATATACAAAATCACCAACAATGTTGGCGTATCCATCGGTTTTTCCCCATTGCATAAATCAAAGAAAAAAGATAAATAACCTAATTAATAATTTGTTAATGAAATGAGGGATGTTTTATGGCCGATCCGCTTAAGCAGTTTAAGATAGAAACTTTAATCCCGTTGGAAATCGGGGCTGTTGATTTATCCTATACGAATTCCGCTCTTTGGATGACCATAGCCGCCGGATGTTCCGTTCTTCTTCTTGCTGCCGGCCTGCGAAACAAATCCCTCGTACCCGGACGCCTGCAAATGGCAAATGAAATGATTTATGAATTCGTTGCCGGAATGATCAGGGATAATCTTGGAAGTGAAGGAAAAAAATTCTTTCCTCTTATTTTCTCACTTTTCCTTTTTGTGTTATTCGGGAATCTTCTTGGTCTTATTCCCTACTCATTTACGTTTACAAGTCATATTGTCATCAATTTTGCCCTCGCGCTTATCATATTTCTTACAGTTACAATGTATGGAATTTTCAGGAACGGCATGAAATTTTTTTCAATCTTTGCCCCGCCGGGAATACCGTTTGCGCTTGCCTTTGTTATCGTGCCCATTGAAATTATTTCATTTTTAATCAGGCCAGTCACACTTTCCGTCCGTTTGTTTGCGAACATGATGGCAGGTCATCTGGTATTGAAAGTTTTTGCCGGGTTCAGTGCAGCGATGATAGGACTCGGTATTGGCGGGGTCGTGGCCAGCATTTTGCCGATGGCTTTTAATGTTTTATTTATCGCGTTTGAGCTGTTGGTTGCTTGTCTCCAGGCCTATGTGTTCGCGATATTAAGTTGCATTTATTTAAAAGATGCCATTGAAATTCATCATTAAATGTGTACGATCACGGCGTGAATTATTAAACTTATTACATAACTGAAAACTTTAACAACAAGAGGATATTAACATGGAACAAGAAGCTATCAAACTCATAGCAGCCGCACTCGCTCTTTTGCCGCTTTTCGGCGTTGGACTTGCGCTCGGTCATATTTTCTCTTCATACAACGAAGCAATCGGCCGTAACCCGTCATCAGCGGAAATTCTGGATAAAAAATTCTTTATTTCATTCGCTTTGACTGAGGCTCTGGCTATTTTTGCACTGGTTGTATCACTCGTCATACTGTTTGGTTAAAAGATCAAACATTTTTAAACAGAGGCGGCAAACCATGAAAAATTTCTTTCTCGCCAATATACCGTTTATCGGATACCTGACTATGCCTGCATGTGTTTATGCAGCAGAGAAAGCCGGAGATCCGGGTTTGCCTCAACTTGATACTACAAATTTTCCAGGTCAGCTTTTCTGGGTCTTTGTTATTTTCAGCATTCTTGTAGTTCTTTATTATCAATGGCTTATCCCGGCACTTTCGAAAACAATTGACAACCGAAATACGATAATCCGGGATGAAAATGAAAGTGCAAGGAAGTTATCTGACGAAGCCGAGGATATACGTCAGCAGTATGAAGAAAAGCTTAAGCAAGGGCGGCAGGAAGCAAACAACCTTTACATTAAAGTCATGGATGAAATAAAAAATAATGAGGAAAGAGAGCTTGAAAAATTCAAAATAAAGGCTGATGAGAAACTTGAGAGTCTCTATTCCGAAATTAAAAAAGAAAAAGAAAAAGCCAAGGAAGATATCAATTTAATTGCCGCAGAGATCGCGGCAGAGGCAGCAAACAAGATTATCAGCGTGGATATCGACATTGATCAGGCCAAATCCGCCGTAAGATCATTTGAGCTTGAGGCGAAAGCAGCTTGATAACGTAACAGGGTAAAAAATGTTTATGGATATACTTACTGACACAAACACATGGTATCTGATCTCATTTGCCGTGTTTGTAGCCTTTACTTATTCCAAAATCAAAGATTTCATTATAAGAAAAATTGATGAAAGGATTGAATCCATCCGGAGTGAGCTTGAAACTTCAGAAGCATTGCATGTCGAGGCGCAGGAACTGCTTGCACAATACCAGAGAAAATACAGAGATGTTCTGCAAGAGGCGGAAAGCATTGTAAGCGAGGCGAAAGAAAGAGCAGAGGAAATACGAAAACAGGCTGCCGCAGATCTAAGCCTGAAACTTGCGCAGCAGGAAAAAAATCTTGAAACAAGAATGAAAGTCATAAAGGACCAGGCCGTTGAGGAAGTACATACCCTGGCCGCCGAGCTGGCCTTAAAAGGTACTGAAAAGATTATTAAGGACAATCTGTCTGAAAATGTTAAAGACCACCTTATTTCCCAGTCTATTCAAAAAATAGGGAAAACTGCATATCAGTAATTTGTTGCGATAATACTGGCAGAACCTGTAAAATCATTTTTAGTAATCTAATTTCCAGGATGTTATGTCTTCATATAATACAAGTTTATTACCTCAGGATATTGTTAAGGATCTTGCCGTTTCAGCAAAAGAATCTGCTGAAAAACTTATTACGACTCCCGAAGACAACATTAATAACGCTTTATCTCATACTGCGGCATCAATTCGCAAAAATGCTCGAAAAATTCTGGATGAAAATACAATAGACATTTGTAACGGCCAGAAAAAAGATTTGACGGACGCGCAACTGGATCGCCTGCGTCTGTGCGGGAACCGTATAGAAGGAATTGCCTCCGCGCTGGAAGATATTGCAAAACTCCCCTCCCCCGTCGGTAATGTTATAGACTCCTGGGAAAGACCGAATGGTCTCAGCATTAAAAAAATAACCACGCCGATTGGTGTAATCGGTATGATTTACGAAGCGCGACCCAATGTAACCACAGACTCTGCCGCCCTTTGCCTGAAGTCAAAAAACGCGGTTGTCTTAAGATGCGGATCAGAATGTCTTCAGACGTCTTTAATTCTGCACGAAATTATGCAGGACGCGCTGGAGATCTATGATGTCCCACCCGGTGCTGTTGGTATTATACCGACGTGCGATCGCGGAATGGTGGCGGCCATGCTTCAAACCGACAATTATATTGATTTGATTTTACCAAGAGGAGGAACAAACCTTATCGAACGTGTCATGCGTGAGTCCAGAATACCCGTTCTGGCTCATCTTGACGGTATATGTCATGTTTTTATTCATTGCGATGCCGATCCCGCAATGGCTCATAAAATCGTCATGAATTCAAAAATGCGGAGGACAGGCACCTGTAATGCAATGGAAACCCTTCTTATTGACGAGAATTTTGATACTGAACACACAATAAGTCTTCTCAAGGAATTGCTTGATCAGGGATGCGAAATTGTTGGAGACAAAAAAATCCAAGAACTGGATTACAGAATTGGCCCGGCTAAAGACTCTGACTGGATAACAGAATATCTTGAACGGAAACTAAGCGTTAAGTTTGTCAGAAACTATATTGACGCTGTGCGTCATATAAATACCTATGGATCAAAACATACAGATGCAATCGTTACAAATAACGAAAAAGTTGCCGATTACTTTCTTAATACGGTGGATAGCGGCAGTGTCATGCATAACGCATCAACCCAGTTTGCGGATGGAGGCGAATACGGTATGGGTGCCGAAATCGGCATTGCCACAGGCAAACTCCACGCCAGAGGTCCGGTCGGCGTCAACCAGCTGGTTACATATAAATATATTGTCCGTGGAAATGGTCATGTAAGATCTGCAAGCTAGAATTTGTCCAATGTCTTACCCGGGTATACCGTATGCCGGATTTATCTCTTAGAGTCGATGCATGGAAGAAAAAAGCTCGTTATTCCCCTCTCCAAAACCTTTGAATTCGCGTTTTTGGAGAAATATGCGTATCGGGCTTTTCGGAGGCACGTTTAACCCGCCTCATATCGGCCATTTTGCAGTTGCCCGGACCGCTCTGAAAATGTTGCAGCTTGATGCAATATGGTGGCTGGTAACCCCGAAAAACCCATTAAAAAGACAAACCGACACCGGTGACTTTACTCTCAGAATCCGGCAATGCCGGCAAATGGCTCAAAATCCTGCATTTGTTATCAGTGATCTGGAAAAAATAATGAATACACAGGAAACACTGGCAACAGTCAAAAAAATCAGAAAACATTATCAGAAAACGGATTTTGTATGGATTGCAGGATTTGACAATGCCCTCATTTTTCACAAATGGACATACTGGAGGCGTCTGATTAAGGAAATTCCCTTTTGCTTTATTGCCAGACCTCCCGCGGTCAGTCTGATTAAAATGGCGCCGATTCGTCTACAGAAAAGTGTAAGTCACAGAGTGCTGAATGAGCCGGAGAGGGTTGACCTGAACAAGAGGAAAATATTCTATATATACAGAACACAAATGCACGCCATATCCTCAACTGACATCAGAAAAAACAGGGAATTAGATTTTAATTAATCAGGTCCAGTTAAAATTTCTTTCTTGAGTTAGTGCACACCGAAGACTCAGAAAATGGCTATTTATCT
>CAYLKN010000010.1:0-62862 GCA_964384335.1 uncultured Pseudobdellovibrionaceae bacterium | reverse complement strand
AAAGAGCTTGCACAATCGAAAATGATCGGTACAGTGCAAGAAGTATCGGACAGCGCGCCTCAAACAGCGCTGGCTGGACGATAATTCATAACCGTCAGATTAAATCATGACTTTTACAATTTCATCATCTCATCATTCGGACGTTATTTACGACTAACATTGTGTGCCATTTATATAGACTTAATAAAAGACATGCTAATCGTATCGTAAAGCCTCAACCGGGTTGAGCATGGCCGCGCGCCATGCGGGATAAAGTGTCGCCAGAAAAGACAGCACAAAAGCAATTGCAATGACCAGTGCAACCTCCAAAGGATCAATTTTGGCAGGAAGACGCGATAAGAAATAAATTTCATCCGCAAAAAGTTCGGTATTTGTAAGACTTTCAAGCCAGCGGCGAATTTTTTCAATATTCGAGGCAAAGCTTATGCCCAGCACGGCTCCGAAAAATGTACCGATAAATCCTATACTTGCACCGGTCAGCAGAAAGATTTTGAGCATGGTTGACCGGCTGGCCCCCATGGTCCGCATAATTGCAATATCTCTTGTTTTATCTTTAACAAGCATAATCATGCTGGAGATAATATTAAATGCTGCCACAAGGATTATAAGCGTTAGAATGATAAACATCACATTTCTTTCGACCTCAAGCGCATTGGCAAAGGATCCGTTGTTATCCCGCCAGTCCAGTACTGAAAACCTGTCTCCAAACATGAAATTCAGGGCACGTTTTACATCATTCGTATTATCGGCATCAGGGGTGAATATCTGGATCTGGCTGACGGCTTCCCTGAGCTGGTATAAAAGTTGTGCATCGGAAAGAGGCATATAGACAAAATTGTTATTGTATTCAAACATTCCCACATCAAAAATAATCTTTACCGTGTATTGACGAGAGCGTGGAATGGTCCCGAATGGCGTTGCCTTTCCCGAAGGCGCAAGAATTGTAATCGAGTCACCGACATCAAGCGCAAGCCTTTCCGCCATTTTAATTCCGACTGCAACTGTTCCGGGCTGAAAGGCTGTCAGACTGCCCAGTTTTATAGACTCGGATAAAACAGGCTTACGGCTGAAGTCATCAGAAGTGATGCCGCGTACGATAATGCCGGACGTAACGGAACCTGTCTTGAGGAGAGATTCTTTCTGTATTACCGGAAAGGCATCGCTGACACCCTGCATTTCTCTCGCTTTATCGGCAATATTCTCATATTCGGTGACGCTTCCGCCACGGGCGTACATTGTGACATGACCATTAAGGCCAATAAGGCGTGAGAAAAGTTCATCCCGAAATCCATTCATAACGGAAAGGACGATAATTAAAGTCGCAACACCCAGCAAAATTCCCATAAAGGAAAAGAACGCAATAACGGAAACGGTCCCTTCCTGCTTTTTCGAGCGCAAATAACGAAAGGCAACCCATCTTTCAAAAAATGAAAACATGATCCTCTTTACGCCGCCAGTTTTTCAAGGGCTGAGGATATCGAAATCTCATGTTTTTCTCCGGTTTTTCTGTTTTTCACCTCGGCTGTTCCGTTTGCCAGGCCTTTCGGTCCTATGGCCACCTGCCAGGGAAGGCCGATGAGGTCCATATCGGCGAATTTGGCCCCTGCCCTCTCATTCCGGTCATCGTAAAGAACATCTATACCCTGTTCTGTAAGCTTATTGTAGATTTCCATACACTTTGCATTGCAAAGTTCATCCCTGGGATTAATGTTTATTATGCCCGTTTTGAAAGGGGCCACTTCCTCCGGCCAGATTATTCCGGCATCATCATGAGATGCCTCGATAATTGCCCCCACAAGACGGGATACGCCAACCCCGTAAGATCCCATGTGCACGGGAATGTAATCGCCGTTTTTATCCTGGACCCTGGCATTTAATGCGTCGGAGTATTTGGTTCCGAAATAGAATATATGCCCGACCTCTATCCCCCGCGCTTTTGAAAGACGGCTTTCCGGAACGGAGCAATTTTCGGGGTCATACATGTTATCCGTAGCCGCATATAACGAAGTCATATCATTATAAAACGCATTCAGCTTGTCTTTATCGGAGTAAGAAACACCGGACGCGGTAACATCGGTCTCCATCCACTTGCTGTCCGCATACACTTCACTTTCACCGGTTTCGGCGAGAATTATGAACTCGTGGCTAAGATCACCCCCGATCGGACCGGTATCTGCGCGCATCGGAATTGCTTTCAGACCCATTCTGGAAAATGTCCTCAGATAGGAAAGAAACATACGCTGGTATGAATGAAAAGCCCCTTCATAATCGAGATCAAAAGAGTAATTATCTTTCATCAAAAATTCACGACCCCGCATGACCCCAAAACGCGGCCTTATTTCATCTCTGAACTTCCATTGAATGTGATACAGCATCAAAGGAACGTCTTTATAGGAGCGGCAATAGTTTCTAAAAATATCGGTAACGACCTCTTCATTCGTAGGTCCAAAGAGCATTTCACGCTCGTTGCGGTCCTGAATTCTCAGCATTTCGGCGCCATATGCATCGTAACGCCCGCTTTCCCTCCAAAGATCTGCAGACTGTATTGTCGGCATCAGAATTTCATAGGCACCTGCGCGGTTTTGTTCCTCCCTTACAATCCTTTCAATGTTCCGCATGACTTTAAGGCCGATGGGCAGCCAGGCATAAATCCCCGCGCTTGTTTGCTTAATCATGCCGGCGCGAAGCATATACCGGTGTGAGATTATTTCGGCTTCTTTCGGGGTTTCTTTCAGGGTTGGGACAAAATACCGGGATAAAAGCACAACTGTATCCTTTCAACTCTATTTGTGTTGAAAGCAGTTTATGGAATGGTGCTTAAACTGTCTATACCTGATTTATTCAGCAAAAGAAGAGGTGAGGCATATTTCATCAACGCTGCCTGAAATATCTTTCCCGTTAAACGTTACCTTACCTGATTTGGTATTGACGGCCAGAGTTCCTGCCTCTCCCAGCATCTCAACTGGTTTTCCGGGATTATCGGCCAGTTTGTTAAGGTCGATGGAAACCGGAAAAGTCAGCTCCTCCGGAATCATATCCGAATGATCATTAATATCGGCCGGCACTACAGATTCACCGTTTACCGTTACGTCCTTCATCAGTTCTGGATTTTGTGACAATTGTATAATATTGCAAACAGTCAATACGTCTGAAAAGGCATCAGGTATATTCAACTTACCATCCTGAGCGCGGGCATTACCCGAAACCAGAATTAAAACAAACAACAGTTTAATTAAAAATAGTGATTTTTTCATAGTGTCCTCTTATCAGAATTTATTAAGTTTAATTTACACAAAATTCGTAAACAAATTACAAATATATTAAATAATCATCATGTTTTTTCATTTGACAGAGAGTGAAAATCAATAGCTTCGTACTCCACAAGCACAAAAATAATAAACCATATAACCAGAGACACTATTGATGTAATAAGAAATTTAAGCTTAATACGCGGATTTTGCGGGGCAGAACCTGCAAATCCCTTTTCTTCCTCCTGATTGTCTTCAACCCTGTTGCCCCAAGGCAGCACGGCAAAAAGAACCAGCCACCACGTCATAAAATAAACGGCCAGACCCGAAACAAGTGACATTTTAAACCCTGATAAGATGTACGGTGACTTTCGGCTTTATTCCAAGCATATGACTGACAAACCGTCTTAATCCAATCCGGATCTGTTCCTGGGTAAACTGATCATCCAGTCTCTCTTCCATGGACAACTCATCATGTATCTCTTTAATTTCAGTTGCAAGCTGAGTTTCCAGGCGCGTGTCCACAGGCACATCATTATCAAAAAGACCCATGGTTGATATTTTCTGATTACCGACAAGCTTGCCTTTTCCGTTTACGACAACCGAAGCATGGACGGCACCTGTATATTGCAGTTTACGTCTTTCCGAAATTGATTTGTGATCAATACTGATTATCCGGGACGGTTCGACGGCCAGGATGCCCACCGGGACCTCTCCGCGCACACAAACCTCCCCCGGTGCCAGCTTTATGACGCTCCCGTTACTGGGGACAAGTGTATTGTTTACACCGCACTCACCCGCAATTTCCGCCTGACCTGTAATCTGCATTGTTTCTCCGTGAACAGGAATGACTGTTTCAGGTTTTATCCATTCCAGCATTTTTTTAATCTCCTCCTGATAAGGATGTCCTGAAACGTGAATTTTATGTGTGGCGTTTGAAGGGTCAATAATCTTGACGCCACGGGATTTTAAATTGTTTTTGACTTCGTTGATTGCTTTTTCATTACCTGGAATCTCCCTTGCGGAAAAAATTGCAGTATCACCCGATTCCAGATATATGCCGTTGTAATCACCCCTTGCAATACGGGACATGGCCGCCTTTGCCTCACCCTGGGATCCGGTCATGATTATTGTAATTTTGTCTTTTGGTATTAATCCGATTTCGCTTTCCGGAACAAAATCGGGTATATCCTTTAAATATCCTGAATTTCGGGCGCATGCGACCATTTTATGAAGAGACCGTCCGACAAGCGCAACGTCCCGCCCGCATTTGTATGAGGCCCTTGCTATCGACTGGATACGGGAAATATTTGAGGAGAACAGGGTAACGGCCACACGTCTGGTTTGTTCACCAATCACTTTTTCAAGTCCATCCTCCACATTACTTTCCGATCCTGCGTAACCCGGACTTAAAGAATTTGTTGAATCTCCAAGATAAACGGAAATTCCTTTTTTACCCTCTTTAATTAAAGTGTTTTTGTCGGTTGTTGTTCCAAGGACCGGACGCTCATCAAGGTTCCAGTCCGCACTGTGAAACAGGCGTGTTTTGTTTGCAGTGATTACAAGTGAAACTGTTTCAGGTATGGAATGCGCCATTGAAACCGGCAGGCAATTAAAAGGGCCGACTGAAAATTCTTTTCCTGCTGCAATTTCTTTGATTTTTGAACCTCTGCATTCGGGAAAATCTGAAAATTTGGACTTCAGAACCTGAGCGGAAAACTTAGTGCAGTAAATCGGCGCACGCAAATTTGGCCACAAATAAGGCAGAGCACCAATATGATCTTCATGCGCATGCGTTACAACTATCCCGGCAAGATTGTCAGTATACTCGTCAAGCGATGCAAGATCAGGTAAAATAATATCTATTCCCGGAAGCCTCTGATCGGCAAAACCAAGTCCGCAATCAACCATTATAAGGCTTCCGTCAAAAGCATAGAGATTACAGTTTATTCCGAATTGCTCGCATCCGCCGAGCGGGATGAAATAAAGCGCATCAGGATCAAGGTCGTGTAGAGATGAGATACTGCTCATTACTGCCGGAATTTTTCTTTGTTTAGTGCGTAAATGGCGGCAAGGCCTTTAAGTGTTAAATCATTATCGACATGATCAATAAATTGCAACCTTTTCGCAAATAAATTTGAAAGCCCACCCGTCGCTATAATTTCGGGCTTCCGGTTTTCGTCAAGCTCGTTAGAGAGTTTATTGACAAGTCCTTCAATCATGGAAATATTTCCCCAGTATATTCCGGCCTGCATCGCCTGTACCGTGTTTTTGCCAATGATACTGTTCCTTTCTTTTGTCTGTTTGGGTTCCTGAATATGGATCAGGGGAAGCTTGGCAGTTGCATTGTGTAGTGCCTTAAGTGAAAGGTTAATGCCCGGGGCAATAATACCGCCAAGATAATGCCCGTTTGTGCCAATGACATCAAATGTGGTGGCCGTTCCGAAATCTATAACTATGGCCGGTGTCGAATAATATGCTTTGACCGCTGCACAGTTTACAATCCTGTCTGCCCCAACCTCTTCAGGGTTTTCCATCTCAACAAATACACCTGTTTCGACATCGCCGTTGCGAATAAAATGCGCCTTAGCAGAAAAATATTTTTCAGCCAGAACCTTTAGATCGAAATTAAGGTCCGGTACGACGGAGCTGACAAGAACCGAAGAAATGTCCTCAAACGAAATGCGTTCGTTTTCAAACAAAAACTGGAGCCAGGCGGCATATTCATCCGCCGTTTTTCCCGCAACGGTATTGCATCGCCAGGAAGTCAGAATTTCCGACTCCCTGTAAACGGCAAAAACCATATTCGTGTTTCCTGCATCAATACCAAGAAGCATGATTTATCCCTTATTCACTTTTGTTCTGTTGCCCGAAACTGATCTCACCGGCGGATATTCTTTGCGTAATCATTTTGTTCGTTTTTTTATCCTCTCTTTCAAGTAAGAGACATCCGTCCTTGTCAAGTGCTCGGAATGTGCCCTCAAACCGGGATTCACGCAATCTGACAATGATCGTTTCACCTATTCCCTTTGCGTATAACAACCATCGTTGTCTTATATTTTCAAACCCTTTTGTGCTCCAGGTTTCATAATTTTCCTTCAAAGTATTTAGAAACTCATCCCTGATGTCGTCGATGTCTGCATTAAAGCCCTCAATATCGCTTAACTTCGCATAGGATTCACTCTGACCGTAGATATTAAGACCAATGCCCGCAACGATAAAATCAACCCTGCCATTGTTACCTGATGCACTTTCAAGAAGGATACCGGCTATTTTTTTATCGTTTAAAAGAACGTCATTCGGCCATTTCAGTTTAAGCAGATTTTTATCCGGAACAAACTTCAACACAGTCTCAGTAAGTGAAACGGCAATACAAAACGTTATCTGACCGCCGCGCCCGAGATCGCAGTCCGGCTTTAACAATACCGAAAGATAAAGATTACCGGGCGGCGAAGTCCAACTGTTGCCAAAGCGGCCTTTTCCCGAAATCTGCCTTAACGCCTGTACGCAATATCCTTCGGGCTTTTGAAGAGCATATTTATAAAGCCACGTATTTGTACTGGGAAGCTCATCAAAAACCTCGACCCGGAAATCCATGGTATGCGGATCAGAACAGGGAGGAAACGGCATGTGCGGCGGCATTGCTCAAAAAGGACGGATTGAATATAAGCCCGGCCGTAAAAACCCCGCAAACCAGCATGACAATACGCTTTTCGAAAAGATCGTCACCATCAATTTTATCAAAAGAGGCATCAAATAAAACCACCTTGATAACCCTCAGGTAATAATAAGCGGCCACAACAGAACTGATAACACCGATGACTGCCAGAATGTAGTATTGAGACTCCACCACGGTTGTAAACACGCTCAGCTTACCTAAAAACCCTGCAAAAGGTGGCACGCCCGCCATGGAAAACATAAAGAGTGTAATGGAATACGCAATGAAAGGATTTGTCTTAATCAGACCTGCCATATCGGGGATATCCTCTATCGCAACTCCGTTTCTGCGCAAACACAGCAAGGCGGCAAACAAGCCGGCTGTCATGACCATATAAATTGCCAGATAGAACAATGTGGCAGAGGCCCCCGCCTCCGTTCCGGCAATAATTCCCAATAGGGCATATCCCATGTGCCCTATCGAGCTGTAGGCAATGAGACGTTTGATATTGTTCTGGGTAAGGGCTGCAAATGCGCCCCAGACCATGGATAAAACTGACAGAGCCATGAGAATCTGAACCCAGTCAACATATATTGGCCCCGCAAGTTCGTAAAGGAATCGCATCAAAAGCCCAATTGCAGCGATTTTAGGTACAACTGCAAAAAGTGCAGTAACCGATGCGGGAACGCCTTCATAAACATCCGGTGTCCACATGTGAAATGGAACGGCAGAAATCTTAAATGCAAATCCGACAAGTACGAAAACAAGTCCCACAATCACACCAATGCCTGCCTGATCCATTGCGTTCAATGTACCGGCCACAGAATCAAAATGTATACTGCCGGTAAAGCCGTAAATGATTGAAATCCCGAATAACAGCATTCCGGAAGATAATGCGCCGAGAACGAAATATTTCAGCCCGGCTTCTGATGATCGAGCGGAATCTCTTTTAATTGCAGCAAGTATGTAAAGGGCAAGGGATTGCAATTCCAAAGCGACATAAAGCGTTAAAAGAGAATTCGCCGACACCATAAGCATCATACCCAGGCCAGAGAACAGAATAAGCACGGGGTATTCAAAACAGTCTATTTTTTCCTTTGCGATATAAGATCTGGATATCGCCGTTACGGCTATTAACCCTGTAAGAATAATGAACTTCAGAAAAGTGGCATATTCGTCGATGACTAACGCTTCGAAAAGAGCCGGACCTGCATAATCCTGCTGTAACAGCAGGAGAATGGTTAATGCATAAACGATAATTGATCCGCCAAGTATCGTTTTTGTATGGGCGTTTCCTTTAAAAACACCGGCCATAAGCAAAACCATACCGGATATAGCCATAAAGATTTCCGGCAAAACCGGTGTCAAAAGGTTTGCAACATCAATCATTTTTTATTACCCCCGGCATCGGTGGAAAACGGCCGGCAGCCGGTTCAACATTTAAAAGCTGCCTGAAATAAACGCTGTCCATTTTCTTTTCTTCAAGCCTGGTTACCAGTTTCTGGGTGGAAGGCTCAATCTTTTTTAAAACCAGAGAGGGGAAAATCCCGAGTATCAGAACAAGAGCCACAAAAGGAGTAAAAATAAGTATTTCCCTGGGCTTTATATCCTGCATTGCTGCAGAATCGGCGTGTACTTGTGGCCCGAATATAACAGTTTTATAAAGCCACAACATATAAGCCGCACCCAGTATCATTCCCGTTCCCGCCAAAAGTGCCAGGTACGGCGCCACCTGATAAGCTCCGAGAAGTGAGAGAAATTCTCCTACAAATCCGCTCGTTCCCGGAAGACCCACCGCGCCCAGTGTCAATATCATGAACACGGTTGCATATTTGGGCATATTCTGAACAATACCGCCATATCGGGTTATGTCTCTTGTATGCATTCTGTCATAAACAACACCCACGCACAGAAACAGTGCAGCGGATATAAGCCCGTGACTCAGCATCTGATAAAGACCACCATCAATCCCTGCCTGGGTGGCCGTAAAAATACCAAGTGTCACAAATCCCATATGTGCAACCGATGAGTAGGCAATAAGCTTTTTCATATCCTGTTGGGCAAGAGCCACAAGTGATGTATAGATAATGGCTACAATACTTAGGCCAAAAACCAAAGGCGCAAAAAACTGGGATGCTTCTGGCAGCATCGGTAATGAAAAACGCAGGAAACCATAGCCGCCCATCTTTAGCAAGACACCCGCCAGTATAACGGAACCCGCGGTCGGTGCTTCAACGTGGGCATCGGGGAGCCATGTGTGCACAGGCCACATCGGCATTTTAACCGCAAAACTCGCAAAAAATGCCAGCCAAAGCCAGTACTGGTAATGAGGGGCAACATCCTTTTCAATAAGAACACTGATATCCGAGGTCCCGGTCTGAACATAAAGCGTTATAAAAGCAACCAGCATGAGAACGGAACCAAGAAACGTATACAAAAAAAACTTGAAGGCAGAATATATGCGCTTTTCCCCTCCCCATATGCCGATAATAAGGAACATGGGGATCAGGACCGCCTCAAAGAAAATGTAGAAAAGAAAAAGATCCAGCGCTACAAATGTCCCGATCATAAATGTCTCAAGAACCAAAAACGCAATCATGTATTCTTTGATTCTTTTTTTAATTGAATTCCAGCTCGCCAGAATACAAAGCGGCGTTAGAAAAGTGGACAGCAAAACAAGGAAAAGAGAAATGCCGTCTATGCCCAGGTGGTAAGCAATTCCAAATTCCTCAAACCACATATGTTTTTCGACAAACTGAAAATCTGCTTCGCCCGGATCAAAATTGGCATACAGTACACAGGACAAGGCAAAAGTAAAAACGGAAGTCCACAAGGCAATATATTTTGAATTCCTTGCCGTAATTTCCTCATCCCCGCGAGTTGATATAATGAATAATACACCTACCAGGGGCAGAAAAGTCATAAGCGACAGGATCGGATAGTCAATCATCAGTCAATTCGTCTAGTTAATCATTATTTTGTAAAAAACCCAGGACACCAGTCCAAAAACGCCGATCATCATAAAAAAGGCGTAATGAAAAATGAAACCCGACTGTACGCGGCTTAGTAAACGGCCGAAAAGCCTTGAAACAAATGCAAATCCGTTTGGCCCAAGACCGTCAATGATAACCTTGTCAAAGGCAAATGAGAAAAATGAACCCATTGTCCAGGCAGGCCGCACCACAAATCTGTCATAGATTTCATCGAAATACCACTTGTTATAGAAAAGACGGTGAAGCAGTTTCACTTTTTCAACTATGCGTTCAGGCAACCAGGTATAACGAATGTAAAAAAGCCATGCCATACCAATACCAAGCAAGGCCAAAATAACAGGTATAAGCTTTATATGCAGCGGCGTATGATGCGCGGCCTCAACCGTGTCATTTTCCGGTTTGACCAGAATGGAGTCCTGCCAGAAGGCATACCGGGTCCACGCCAGACCTTGGCCAGGCGCAACATGCCGCTCCTCAAGGATATCTTCAGAATATTGTGTTTCATAAGCAACAGGATCACCCTTCTCATGCTTTCCCCCGCCGACAAAAGGGGAATAAAGGAGAAATCCGGAAAACAATGCCCCTAGCGCCAGAACGTAAAGGGGATATAACATAATCTTTGGCGATTCATGAACATGCGACCATACTTTTTCTTCCATCCTTGGTTTCCCGTGAAATGTCAGAAAAATAAGGCGAAAAGAATAAAACGAAGTCATCAAAGCAGCAATCAGGCCCAGAATGAATGCATAATTGCCGTGAATACTATGATCTGCCCAAGCCGCCTCGAGGATCATATCCTTGGAATAAAATCCGGCAAAGAAAGGTATCCCTGCCAGAGCCAGACTGCCAATCCACATCATCGCATACGTGATCGGAAGCTTTTTCCAAACGCCTCCCATCCTGCGCATATCCTGCTCGTCCGAAAGTCCGTGAATAACCGACCCCGCACCAAGAAAAAGAAGGGACTTAAAAAATGCATGCGTGACCAGATGAAACATGGCCGCTTCATATGCCGAAACACCAAGTGCAAAAAACATATATCCAAGCTGGCTCATGGTGGAATACGCAATAACGCGTTTTATATCGAACTGGGTAAGGCCGATCGTTGCAGCCACGATTGCAGTCGTTGCGCCAAAAAACGTAATAATCTCAAGAGCAACAGGGGCATATTCATATAAAGGAGAAAACCGGGCAATGAGAAATACACCGGCGGTCACCATTGTCGCCGCGTGGATCAGAGCGGAAACCGGCGTAGGCCCCTCCATCGCATCAGGCAGCCATGTATGCAGCCCGAGCTGGGCTGACTTTCCCACCGCACCGACAAACAAAAGAATACCTGCCAGTGTGACTGCATGAATGTCAAAGCCCAGAAAACTGACTGTATAGGTTTCAAGCTGTGGAATGCTGGCGAAGATATCATCAAACTGCGTGGATTGTGTTAAGACAAAAACGGCCATTATTCCGAGAATAAGACCAAGGTCCCCTATTCTGTTTACTATAAAAGCCTTTATTGCCGCATTATTGGCCGTTTCTTTATGATTCCAGAACCCGATAAGAAGGTAGGATGCAAGGCCGACACCTTCCCACCCAAAGAAAAGCTGTAAAAGATTGTCCGCGGTTACAAGCATAATCATGGCAAATGTAAAAAGGCTCAGGTAACTCATAAACCTGGCGCGAGATTTATCGTGCGCCATATATCCGGCCGAATACACATGAACGCATGATGAGACGATTGTAATCACGCAAAGCATAACAACGGACAGCGTGTCAAAGCGAAGGGCCCAGTCTGCCCTGAAATCACCCGTTGCCACCCACTGGGCCAGAAACAGAGTTCTGGGATCCGATAAAAGAACGACATCGTAAAAAAGGTAACAGGATGCAATTGCGGAAAGAATTACACCCGAACAAGTGAGTATCTCAGCGCCCCTGTCGCCAATCGCCTTTCCAAATAAAAAGGCCACGGCAAATGCGATCAACGATGGGAAAACAGCAAGATATTCCATTAATTGCACCCTTTTCCTGACATGGTATGTCTATCCTTTCAGTGACGCGATGTCTTCAACGGCGATAGTGCCCTTATTACGGAAAAATATAACCAGTATGGCAAGCCCGATTGCAGCCTCCGCCGCCGCAACCGTTAAAACAAACATTGTGAAAATCTGGCCCGTTAAATCCCCAAGATATGCGGAAAATGCAACAAAGTTGATATTGACCGCCAGAAGCATAAGTTCAATTGACATCAATATAATGATGACGTTTCTGCGGTTCAGGAATATCCCGAAAACCCCTATTGTAAAAATAATCGCCGCAAGGCCCAGATAATGTACAATGCCTATATCCATATTTGCTTTTCCCTAAACATCCGTATCCTGTGAAACTTTTCTGATTTCCATCGCCTCTTCAGGTTTCATTGCAGTCTGACGCTCGACCTTTTGCCGTCTTACACCCAGTCTTGTGCGCAGAGTTAAAACAATGGCCCCCACCATGGCCACCAGAAGGATCAGACCGGCCACCTGAAACGCCAGGACAGTTTCTGTGTATAATATGCGGCCCAGCGCTTCCGTATTGTTTACATCGTCTGGTGCAGGAATCGGCCTTTCCGTATTCGCCAGCACACCGGAATAAATATCAGGCCAGCTTAAATATGTTATAAAAAGCTCCGCAAGAAGGATTACGCCGATTGTAATACCGACAGGTATATATTTCAGTGCACCCTTGCGCAGATTGGCAAAATTTATGTCCAACATCATAACAACAAACAAAAACAGAACGGCAACGGCACCGACATACACAATGACCATAATCATTGCGATAAACTCGGCGCCCAAAAGAATAAAAAGACCCGCAGAGTTAAAAAAGCCGAGAATTAAAAATAATACGGAATGCACAGGATTGCGCGCGGTTACAACCATAACGGCACTTACAATCAGTATTGTCGAAAATAAATAAAAGACGAGTGTTTCAATCATAATATCAATACTTTGGAAAAGCGGACTTCCTGTCAGCATTTCATAAGTAATCTACATTCAGGATCGGTTCAAGAGGGCCTGGCGTGTTATTGCTTTTGCTTAACGGTTTTTTTTAAGGGCACACTGACACACAAGGTATCAGACGGGAGCATGCCGACATCTGATACCTTATCGATAGGGCGCATCAGCAACAAGATTGGATGCAATCTGAGCTTCCCAGCGGTCGCCGTTTTCAAGAAGTTTTTCCTTGTTATAATAAAGCTCCTCCCTTGTCTCGGCTGCATATTCAAAGTTTGGACCCTCAACAATAGCATCAACGGGGCAGGCTTCCTGACAAAGACCGCAATAAATACATTTTGTCATATCGATATCATAGCGCGTGGTGCGGCGGGATCCGTCCTCACGCGGCTCCGACTCTATTGTGATTGCCAGGGCGGGGCAAATTGCCTCGCATAACTTACAGGCTATACAACGCTCTTCCCCGTTAGGGTAGCGCCGCAAGGCATGCTCACCACGGAACCGGGGGCTGATCGGACCTTTTTCAAAAGGATAATTTATTGTTACGCGGGAACGCTCGAACATATAACGGAACGTCAAAGTCAGACCTTTGACGATTTCCTCGAGTAAAAAAGACCGAACCGTTTTATCAAATGCAAAAGTCATGTCGTAAAATTTGTAATTCCGTATATTCAATTATTAATATATTAACAGATCTATTACGGCAAAGCATCAAAACCTATCAATGCGCTCGCCACAACTATCACCCACAAAAGTGTGAGCGGCAGAAAAACTTTCCATCCCAGACGCATAAGCTGGTCGTATCTGTAGCGCGGAAATGAAGCCCGGGCCCATATGAAGAAAAACAGAACCGCAGCTGTTTTTAACGCAAACCAGATTACACCCGGAATAAAGGAAAGAAACTCAAGACCAAAGGGGGGCAACCATCCCCCAAGGAAAAGCACGACCGTAATCGCACTCATCAAAATCATATTCGCGTATTCACCCAGGAAAAACAGGGCGAATGCCATGGCGGAATATTCCACCATAAATCCGCCGGCCAGCTCCGATTCGCCTTCCGGCAGGTCAAAGGGCGCACGGTTTGTTTCTGCCAGAATTGAAATCAGAAATACAACCAGCATCGGCAGAAGAAGTATAACCATCCACCAAGGGCGTTCCGCCATTACAATTTCTGTCAGATTAAGCGATCCCGTGCATAGTAATACAGTGACAATAACCAGACCCATGGACACTTCATAAGACACCATCTGGGAAGCGGACCTGAGCCCGCCCAGAAAGGCATAACGAGAATTGGAGGCCCATCCGGCCATTATTACCCCGTAAACGCTCATTGACGAAATAGCAAAAAGATAAAGAATACCGACATTGATATCGGCCAGAACCAGCTGATAGTCTACGGGAATAACGGCCCATGCCACCAGTGCAAGCACAAACAAAAGTATCGGCGCCAGAAGAAAGACGGGTCCGTTTGCCTGGCTTGGAATAATAATTTCTTTTGATAAAAGCTTAACCCCGTCGGCAATCGGTTGAAGAAGACCAAAAGGTCCGACTGTCGTCGGTCCCTGACGCCTTTGCATGGCACTCAGTACCTTTCGTTCCGCGTATGTCAGATACGCAACGGCCGTAACCAAAACTGTTGTCAAAACACTGATGTGAAATAAAATTCCAAGAAAAGGATAAACATAGGTATTTAAAAACGCGTCCATTACTCCGCCGCCTGTTTGTAAATAGCTGCGTTATCATCTCCGTGAATAAAAGAATGAGAACAATTTACCATTGTTTCCGATGAACTACAGATAACGTTTGTGAGATAGAAATCCCGTATGGGTGAAAATACAGGCGTTATGAAATCAACAGAACCGTCCCTGTCACCGAATTCAACCCAGGTTTGATCGGGCCTGACATCAATCATCCCGAGATGCGGCCATTCCCGTGCAATTCTTTCCCGCAATTCAAAGATATCGTTATATGTGACATTCAATCCCATCTTTGCAGAAAGCGCCCGCAAAATCTTCCAGTCTTCCCGTGCCTCGCCCGGAGGATAAACTGACCGTGCCGCCATTTGCAGGCGACCTTCTGTATTAACGTAAAGCGCATTTTTCTCGGTATAGGCCGCGCCCGGCAAAATAACATCCGCCCGCATTGCCCCTCTGTCGCCATGATGGCCCTGATATACAACAAAGCTGTGATGGGGAATCATATCTATGAGCTCGGAATCGATATTCAAAAGATAAATTGCTTTCATACGGTCAAGATCAAAAGCGCCCGTAAAACCGACATCAAGCGCACCAACACGTCCTGCGGCAGTATGCAGAATATTAAATCCGTTCCAGCCGTCTTTGATCATTCCATATTGTTCGGCAAGGTCTCTGATCATTGCCTGTAAAGCTGCGCCGTCGGGACGCTGAAAGGTACCCATGCCCACAATAACTGCCGGGCGTTCGGCATTTTTCAGAACCCTGGCAAAATCACCCTTACCCGCCCTGAGTTCAGACAGCATGTTAAGATCATTGCCCATGTAATGATAAGGATAGGTAAGATCATATTTCTCACCGATAAGACCGATAGGGATACGCCTGGCAAGCCATGTTTTGCGAATACGGGCATTGACCATGACCGCTTCCCAGCGCGGATTGGTGCCGATCAGTAAAATTGCGTCCGCGTCTTCCAGACCTGCAATACCGGTATTCATTATATATCCGCAACGGGCCGAGGCATCGAAAATGGACCCGTCAACCCGGCACTCATGATTTTGTGAGCCAAGCGCGTTCAGCATATCTTTAAGCGCCACGACACTTTCAACATCCACAAGATCACCTGCAAGGCCGCAAATCTGAAACGCACCAAGCGACTTGAACTGTTCGGCCACAACATTCAAAGCTTCTTCCCATGAGGCAGGACGCAGACGTTTTGTTTCCTGATCCCGGACATAGGGTTTGTCAAGTCTTTGCCTGAGAAGGCCGTCATAGGCAAAACGCGTTTTATCGCTGATCCATTCCTCATTGATTTCCTCATGCAGACGCGGAAGTGTCCGTTTGACCTCCCCACCGCGTGCATCAACACGGATGTTAGAGCCAACAGCGTCATGAACATCAATTGTTTCTGTTCTTACTAATTCCCACGGTCTGGCCTGAAAAGCATAAGGTTTTGATGTCAAAGCACCAACCGGACAGATGTCAATCATATTGCCGGACAATTCTGTCGTCACAAGCTTGTCCACCATTGTGCCGATCTCAACATCTTCCCCGCGGTTCAAAAGACCAAGTTCGGACACACCGCCAATCTCATCGGCAAAGCGTACGCATCGAGTACAGTGTATACAACGGGTCATGACGGTTTTTATCAAGGGGCCAAGCTGCTTGTCCTTCACTGCTCTTTTGTTTTCATAGTAACGGGAGCGGTCAAAGCCGTAGGCCATCGCCTGGTCCTGAAGATCACATTCCCCGCCCTGGTCGCAAATCGGACAGTCAAGCGGGTGATTTATTAATAAAAACTCCATAACCCCTTTGCGGGCCTTCCTAACCATTGTACTGTCTGTCAACACTTCCATTCCGTCGGTACAAGCCATGGCGCAACTGGCAACCGGTTTTGGCGGCCCGCCTTTAACTTCAACCAGGCACATGCGGCAGTTTGCAGGTACGGACAGGCGGTCATGATAGCAGAAACGGGGGATTTCATAACCTGCCATTTCGGCCGCCTGCAGGATACTCGTTCCCTTTTCAACCTCTATTTCCGTTCCGTTAATTGTAAGTATTGGCATGGATTGAAAATTTTGCTGTTTAGTTTTGATTTACCGGTTTCCGGGATGTTTTAAAGAATATTGTTACAAGTTGTATAATACATTATTAACATTTCATAGTCCTAACCCTATTCCGCACTCACAGGCACACCCGCTATTCCTGCACTGCCGCTTTTCGGTGCAGTTTTGCGGTATTCCTTGATACGGTCCTCCATCTCATCACGGAAATGCCTTATAAGACCCTGAACAGGCCAGGCCGACGCATCCCCGTGCGCGCATATTGTGTGTCCTTCAATTTCCTTCGTAACGTCGTGAAGCATATCAATTTCATCAATCGTTGCCTGACCTCTGACCATGCGCGTCATGACCCGCCAGAGCCAGCCCGTGCCTTCACGGCAGGGTGTGCACTGCCCACAGGATTCGTGCATGTAAAAATAAGACAATCGGGCAATTGCATAAATCACGTCTGTTGACTGATCCATCACGATAACTCCTGCCGTTCCCAGGCCGCTTTGTACCGCTTTAAGTGAGTCAAAATCCATTGAGACGGTTTCACAAACAGATTTCGACAAAAGTGGCGTTGAGGAACCGCCGGGAATGACAGCCTTAAGATTATCCCAGCCGCCGCGCACGCCACCTGCATGTTTTTCCAGAAGCTCTTTAAGCGGAATACCCATTTCCTCTTCAACATTACACGGTTGATTGACATGCCCGGATATGCAGAAAACCTTTGTACCGGAATTTCTTTCATCACGGCCAAGGCCTGCAAACCATTCCGGCCCACGCCGCAGAATTGTTGGCACCACTGCAATCGTTTCAACGTTATTCACAGTCGTCGGACATGAATAAAGCCCGGCCATAGCGGGAAATGGAGGCTTGTTGCGTGGCTGCCCCTTGTTTCCTTCCAGGCTTTCCAGAAGGGCGGTTTCCTCCCCGCAAATGTAAGCGCCTGCCCCGCGATGCAGAATGACGTCAAAGTCCCAGCCTGAGCCCGCGGCATTTTTACCAAGAAGGCCGGCATCATAAGCTTCTTTTATGGCCTTGTTCAGATTTGAACTTTCATTAAAAAATTCGCCGCGAATATAAATATAGGCATAATGCGCGTTCATGGCGAAACCGGCCAGCAAAGCACCTTCCAGAAGTTTATGAGGATCGTGACGCATAATATCCCGGTCTTTGCAGGTCCCCGGTTCCGATTCGTCGGCATTGATGACAAGAAAGTGTGGGCGATCACCAACTTCCTTTGGCATAAATCCCCATTTCATCCCTGTCGGAAACCCTGCACCGCCACGGCCGCGCAAACCTGATTGTTTTACGGCCTCTATAATACCTTCCCGGTCAAGTTTCCTGATGAGCGTAGCCGTATTTTCCCAGTCCCCTCTTTTTCTGGCGCTGGCCAGAGAAAAAGGCTCCCATCCATAAAGATTTGTAAATATTCGGTCCTGATCTTGAAGCATGTTATTGAATATAGGTCTATATTGCCGATAAGAAATATGACATTAAGTGTTTATTTATAGCATAAGCAGACTTTCAAAAAAACAAAAGGTTGGAACAAATCAAAGTATGCCCTGTTGCCTGGCCTTTTCTTGCAAAGATGTAGGGCCGTTTTGAGCCATGGACCCTTTTCGTCCTTTCTGTGAACCGTGCGGGACATCATGTCCTTCCTTTAAAGCCTTTAAAATGCCTTTGACTATGTCAGGTGTCAGATCTTCGTAATAATCGTCATTTATCTGCATCATCGGGGCATTTACGCACGCCCCAAGACATTCAACCTCCTCAAGCGTAAACAGTCCGTCTGCAGTGGTTTCCCCCATATGCACACCGGTAAACTCTTCACATGCGCGAATGATATCCGTTGCTCCGCAAAGCCAGCATGGTGTCGTGCCACAGACCTGGACCAGGTATTTTCCAATCGGCGCAAGCTTATACATGGAATAAAAAGTGGCCACTTCATAGACTTTGATTGGCGGCTGTTCGATAATTTCTGCGATATGATCCATCGCCGCACGGGGTATCCAGCCGCCGCCAACCGGATAAGGACCGTATGGTCCGGTAAGCCCCACCTGCCTCTGGGCCAGATCGAGAAGCGGCATAACGGCAGATTTACTTCCGTATTCCGGATACCGGGATAAAACATCCTGTACCGCCGCTTCATCTTCAAAACGAAACGTTTCCGGCTGGTAATCCGCGTATTGTTCAAACCTGCTTTTCATCAGGGCTATTATTCTCCGGTTTTTTTTCTTCAGGTAAAATTTCTACAGCTTCGATCGGTTTCACTACAAAAGAAGACTGAAATTCAGAATCCGTTTTGCCAATTAAATAATTAGCATAGAAAAATAATAATGCGGCAATCATCAGAGGCAAATTTGCACCCAGAAGTCCCGATGCAAAGGTTAGAAAGGAAACTGAGGCGAATAATCTTCCCGCCAGATCGTTACGGTTTGTAACAAATGCGATTACCGCACCTGATAAAATAAAAAGACCAATCATACTTTGAAGCAAAGAAGGATATTCGCGCAAAAAGAAAATGTTAATGCTGTCTATAAAGTACAAAAGACCCGCAACACCAATCAGAACCCATCCTATATCAAGCGGGTGTTCACGGAAATTCAAACTCTTTTTGAGTTTTCCTTTTGTACTTCCCCAGTTAAAAGACTGAAGTTCTTTTAGTAAGTCATCCCAGTAATTTTTTTTAAAAATACCTGCGGCATATTTTGCGGTATTGATGACCGTTTTTAAAAACTCGTCAAATGTAATTGCCAAATCATCGCTTTTTAAATCTGGTGCTCCTTTTCCATGAAGAATTTTGTTGCCATGCGCAAGAATACCCAGCATTGCACCAAGAAACCAGAGTATACTTGCGTCATACAAAATGTTCATACTGAAAAAAATATCGCCGGATACAAATATCAATCCATATGCTTTCATAGGATTTTCGTCGATAAACTTTCTTACACGCCCCAGTTTGTCTTGAACCATAAGCCTAAAGCTCCGTTTTAAATATTTGTTTTTCGTCTGAAATTGTGTGTTGCCTCGATATGCCTAACCGTACCGGATTTGGAGCGCATGACAATTGAATGTGTTTTTGCGCCGTTTGCGTAACGGCGAACGCCTTTGAGCATTGTTCCGTTTGTTACTCCGGTTGCGGCAAACATGACGTTTTCAGACGAGGCCAGATCATTCGTGTAATATATTTTATCCCGGTCTGAAATGCCCATACGCTCCGCCCTGCCGATTTCCGTATCATTCCTGAACACCAGACGGCCGTGTATATGGCCACCCAGACACTGAAGCGCGGCTGCCGCCAGGACTCCTTCCGGCGCACCGCCGGTCCCAATATACAAATCTATACCCTTTTCAGGTTCGGTCAGAGCAATAACCGCACTGACATCCCCGTCGGGAATAAGCATAATCCGGGCGCCCGCATCACGCACATCTTTGATAAGCTGTTCATGACGCGGCCTTTCCAGAATGCAGACCATAAGATCCTCGATTGCAGATTCTTTAATTTTTGCAATTTTATTCAGGACATCGGCGACGGGCGCATCGAGATCCAGAATTTCAGCGGGAATACCGGGTCCGGCTGCGATTTTTTGCATATAAACGTCAGGGGCATTTAAAAAACCGCCTTCATCGGCCATGGCAATAACCGCCAGGGCGTTTGGTCCGCCTTTGGCCGTTATCGATGTTCCTTCAAGCGGATCAAGAGCAATGTCGATTTTGGGACCTTTCCCGTTTCCGACCTTTTCACCGATATAAAGCATAGGCGCTTCATCCCTTTCGCCCTCGCCGATGACAATGGTCCCGTCAATTGAGAGATCACCCAGTGTTCTGCGCATCGCTTCCACCGCCTGCCTGTCGGCTTCCTTTTCGCGTCCGCGCCCGATTTCACGGGATGCGCACAGGGCCGCAGCTTCCGTGACTCTTACCGCTTCAAGGGCAAGGTTCCGTTCCATATGCACGGGTTGATTTGCAGGTTCTTTCAATGCCGTTTTCATCCTTTCTCCTCACTATAATACAAATTTAAAAGACTAAGTCCTCAATTCTTATAAAGCAAGGCTCGGATGTTATAAACTGACAGGCCGAAATCTTTTCAACTGCCGCGTAAATTGACGATGCGGACGCCTTATGCGTCATAATAACAATTGAAACAGGCTGTCCGGGGTCATGCCCCCGTTGTATCAGGCTTTCAATTGAAATGTCCTCCTCTTTCAGAATGGCCGCAATCTCTGCCATCACGCCGGCTTTATCAATCACGGATATACGCAAGTAAAAACGTGTAATATCCGCACCCAGAGAAATTTTTTCCGCATGACAAAGCGCGCCGCAGGGAACGCCAAAAACAGGGAAATATTTCCCTCTTGCGCAATCAATTATATCCCCAAGAACCGCAGATGCGGTCGGTCCGCCACCCGCCCCGTATCCGATATTCAGATTCTTTCCGATATAATCTCCGTCGAGAAGCACGCTATTTAAAACACCATGTATGCTGGAAAAAATATTATCCTCCGGAATCAGACGCGGTATTACATTCTGGCTTAAAGCTCCATCCCTGTAATAAGCTTTTGCAACAAGCTTTATGCGGTACCCCATTTCCACCGCATAGACAAGATCGATGGGGTTTAGATCACTGATCCCGCGTATACACATATTTTCGAGATCCGGTTTAAAGCCAAATGCAAGAGTAATCAATAAAGACAACTTGTGCGCAGCATCCATGCCGTCAACGTCAAAAGACGGATCGGCCTCCGCATAACCTTTATCCTGCGCTTCTTTCAGCACGTCATCGAATGAGCGTCCTGTTTCGGTCATTTCGGATAAAATATAATTGCATGTTCCGTTAAGAATACCAAAAATGCCGGTCAGCCTGTTTCCTGCAAAACTTTCCCTAATGGTTTTAACAACAGGAATGCCCCCTGCAATTGCCGCTTCGTAGAACACCGGCACTTTGTTTTTATCCGCTTTTTCCGCAATGGCCATCCCGTGTGTTGCAAGCAAAGCCTTATTCGCGGTAATCAATGGTTTTTGTGCTTCTATAGATTTTTCTGCAAGCTGTTTTGCAGGACCTTCCGCCCCGCCAATGAGCTCAATCACCGCATCTATGTCTTCACGGTCCGGCAGATCAAGGGGATCCTCAACCCATTCCACCCCTGAAAGATCGATTCCACGATCCTTGTTTTTATTTTTTGCGGATACGGCAAAGATTTCAACCTTTTTGCCGGTCCTGTCATGAATAAGACTTCTGTTCTCCTGGATAAGCCTTACAGTCTCCGCACCGACTGTACCCAGACCGGCAATAGCTATTTTAAATGTTTCCGACATCACTTTTTTTGTTTTTAACACTCTAACAATCGTCTAACGCCTACAAAACAATACCTTGCAACACAAGCTTTATTTATCTTAGTAATTATTTATTCATGGGTTCGTACATTGAACGGATTAAAACTTACCACTCAAGGGAGGGCAATTTAACCTCTGGATGAAAGATGCCTTATGCTGTATAAATCATTTAGATTTAATCAATAAAAACACATGGCCTCATGCAGACAGCATTACGTGAAAACTTACACCGAATGAATGACGATTCTCAAAAAATTTCACAGGACGGAGCCGAAGAGGCTCTTCAGCATATCTCAAAGCTTAACGAAGCCATTTTAAATGCGTTTCAAAGGGCGCAACCGATTCTAAATGATTATCTTAGCACAATCGCGAATGACGATTATGCTAATTACCATTTCGATCCGATGAATATCCGGACTGCATTTCTGGAATTTTTAAGCCATCTCGTTTCAAACCCTGATAAAATTATAGAGCTCCAGATGGAATACTGGAAAACGTATTTTGAGTTGGTAAGCGGCTTCTGGAATCAATTTCTGACCGGGGAAAAAGCAGAGCCTCTTATAAATCCCCAAAAAGGCGACAGACGTTTCAAAGATCCTGAATGGCAGGAAAATCTGCTTTTTGATTTTCTCAAACAATCCTACCTTCTTACCAGCCGCGCTTTAACTCAGGCCGTGCAGGAAACGGCAGATCTTGATGAGCAGACTAAACGCAAGCTTGACTTTTATATCCGGCAGTATGCGGATGCCATATCGCCCAGCAATTTTATACTGACCAACCCCGAAGTGCTTAAAGAGACGATTGATTCAAAAGGGGAAAATCTCGTTCGCGGTCTTGAAAACCTGCTGGAGGACCTGGAACGCGGCAAGGGTGAACTTAAAATTTCAACAACAGATTATAACGCATTTGAAGTCGGTAAAAACATCGCCGTGACGCCCGGCAAGATTATTTATCAGAATGATCTCATGCAGCTTATTCAGTATACACCGGTCACAGAAACTGTTTGCCGGCGGCCGCTGCTTATCATACCGCCGTGGATTAACAAATATTACATTCTCGACCTGCGGCCGGAGAATTCCTTTATAAAATGGGCCATTGAAAAGGGGCATTCAGTATTTGTTATTTCATGGGTAAATCCCGATGAAAAGCTTGCACGAAAAACATTCGGCGACTATTTGCGTGAAGGATTTCTGGAAGCTCTGGACCAGATTGAAAAAGAAACGGGCGAACCTGATTGTAACGTTATCGGATATTGTATCGGCGGCACCCTTCTTTCTGCAGCCCTTTCGTGGCTGAAAGCCAAAGGAAAGGAAAACAGGGTAGCGTCCGCAACGTTTCTGACCACACTGATTGATTTTGAAAAATCAGGAGAAATGAAGGTTTTTATAGATGATAACCAGATTGAGCTGTTAACCGAGCATATGCAGGAAAAAGGATATCTGGAAGGCGAGGCCCTAAAATCGACATTCAGCATGTTAAGAGCCAACGACCTCATCTGGTCATTTGTTGTTAATAATTACCTTATGGGCCGTGAACCGTTTCCGTTCGATCTTCTGTTCTGGAACGATGATTCGACAAACATGCCTGCTGCCGTTCACAGCTATTACCTGAAAAACATGTACAGGGATAATCTGCTGATCAAGCCCAAAGCTTTGGAAATCGAGGGGGTCAATATTGATATCTCCAGCATTAAAACCCCTTCGTACTTTCTTTCAACCAAAGAAGATCACATTGCGCCCTGGGAAGCCACATATGACAGCGCAAAAGCCTTTGGCGGCGAGGTCACGTTTACACTTGCCGCATCAGGACATGTTGCCGGGGTTGTAAACCCGCCCGCAAAAAACAAATACTGCTACTGGACCAGCTCCGCTCTTCCATCTGATAGCCGAAAATGGCTTGAAAATGCAGATGAGCACCAGGGATCGTGGTGGCCGCACTGGGCCGAGTGGGCCGGACGTTTCGCCAACGGCGAAGTCAAAGCGAGAAAGCCCGGCACAAAACTGAAACCTGTTGAAGACGCACCCGGTACCTACGTCAAAATGCGCAGGGATGATTAGGTCAGACAGTGTTCGAATATAATCACTATGATTATATCTGAAAAGCGTGAATATGCCGTGACGTATTGAATCGACGCGCAAATTCATGCGATCAGAAATCGCAAAGCGCTTCTTTTTGATCGCGATTTGCTCCAGCCTTTTCAGGCTCCTTTCGCACTGATAAAAGTCTAAAGCTTAAAACAGGGACTTTACGAGCCGCTAATCAAGGATTTCAGGTTTTCATGCTCCGGCATGCCGATGATGTTAAAACCGCAATCGACATGATGAATTTCACCTGTGACCGCAGTAGAAAGATCACTTGCAAGATAGAGAGCCGTGGAACCCAACTCCTCAAGCTCGACATTGCGCTGCATCGGCGAGGCGGCAATGGAATATTTATAAGTCTGACGCGCGTTGCCAATGGCGGATCCGGCAAGCGTTTTCATCGGACCCGCAGAAACGGCATTAACCCGAATATTCCGGCTTCCCAGATCCGCAGCAAGATATTTCACGGAAGTTTCGAGTGCAGCCTTTGCAACGCCCATCACGTTATAACACGGCATAACCCGCTCGGCGCCATGGTAAGTCAGGGTAAACAGAGATCCTCCGTTACGCATAAGGTCGGCGGCGCGGCGGGCCACACTTGTAAAAGAATAGCACGATATCTGCATAGTATTCAGAAAATTGGAAAGGGACGTATTCAGATATTTGCCCTTAAGCTCATCTTTATTTGAAAAAGCAATTGCATGAATTACAAAATCCAGAGCTTCAAATTCTTCGCCAAGATTGTCAAAAACACGGTCAATGCTGTCTTCATCGGCGACATCGCATTCGAGCATCAGTTTCGCCTCAACTTCTTCGGCCAGAGGTCTCAGTCTTTTTTCAAAAGGCGCGCCCTGATAGGTAAAAGCAAGTTCGGCACCGTGTTCATAAAGAGTTTTTGCCATGCCCCAGGCTATCGAGTGATCGTTGGCCACACCCATAATCAGGCCTTTTTTGCCTGCCATTAAATCCGTCTTTCGCATTATATATCAAAATATCCTTTCATATTATCCGCACATATTCCGTAAATTCATCACTCGTATTTCGACATGACTAGAGTACAGTTGGTACCCCCGAACCCAAAACTGTTCGAGGCAACCGTATTGAGGTTTTTTTCTTTCATATTGTTCGCAACAATCGGGTATTTCACGGAGTTTTCGTCGGCATTTTCAACGTTTATCGAAGGGGCAATAAAATTGTTCTGCATCATAAGAATACTGTATATGGCTTCCTGAACACCGGTGGCACCAAGAGAATGGCCGGTCATGGATTTCGTCGAACTTAAATCCGGAATATCCTCCTTACGGTCTGTAAAAACAGAATCGATCGCTTCAAGCTCGGTAATATCGCCGACAGGCGTGCTCGTCCCGTGGGTATTGATATAATCAACGGGCGTTTCGATATCTTCAAAAGCCATTTTCATGCACCGGGCGGCCCCTTCACCGCTTGGCGCAACCATGTCATGACCATCGGATGTAGCACCGTACCCTGTTATTTCCGCATATATTTTCGCGCCTCTGGCAAGTGCGTGTTCAAGCGACTCGACAACGACAACACCGCCTCCGCCCGCAATGACAAACCCATCCCTGTCATTATCATAAGGGCGGGAAGCTTTTTCGGGGGTATCGTTATATTTTGAGGATAAGGCCCCCATGGCGTCAAAAAGAACAGAAAGAGTCCAGTCAAGTTCTTCACCGCCACCTGCAAAAACAACATCCTGCTTTCCCCATTGCACCAGTTCGGCCGCATTTCCGATGCAGTGTGCCGATGTCGAGCACGCAGAAGAGATTGAATAGCTAATCCCTTTTATTTTAAATGATGTAGACAGAGTGGCAGAATTCGTACTGCTCATCGTTCTTGGCACCATATAGGGACCGACTTTCCGGGGCCCTTTTTCCCGGCCCAGATCAGCCGCAAGAACAAGATTCCGTGTTGAAGGCCCTCCCGACCCCATAATCAGTCCTGTTTTTTCGTTTGAAACCAGATTTTCATCCAGTCCCGCATCCTCGATCGCCTGTTGCATGGAAATATAGTTATATGCCGCCCCTTCGCCCATAAACCGGCGCAGCTTTCTGTCGATCAAAGCCTCGATGTCAATATCAGGCTTACCGTGAACATGGGACCGGAATCCCATATCTTTATATTCCTGCGCAAAAGAAATGCCGGATTTACCGCCTTTAAGCGCACTCAGAACTTCTTGCTTGTTATTTCCGATACAGGAGACGATACCTATTCCGGTTACGACAACACGGCGCAACTCCTTCTGCTTTGACGCAAATCCCATCAGGACACCTTAGAATTTTCAAAAAGACCGACTTTTAAATCTTTTGCTTCATATATAACTTCACCATCCGCAAGCAGCTTGCCGTCGGCAAGGCCAAGCACAAGCTTACGGTTAATAAGTCGTTTAACATCAAGATGATAAAGGACTTTCTTAACAGAAGGAAGCACCTGACCTGTAAATTTAAGCTCACTCAGGCCCAGCGCTCTTCCCGCACCGGGATACCCTTTCCAGCCGAGGAAAAAACCAAGCAATTGCCAGAGAGCGTCAAGACCAAGACATCCGGGCATCACAGGGTCATTTTTAAAGTGACACTGGAAGAACCAGAGATCAGGTTTAACATCAAGTTCCGCCTGTATTATGCCTTTACCGTACTCACCCCCCTCTTCCGAGATCATCGTGATACGGTCGAACATTAACATTGGAGGCAGTGGGAGTTTGGCATTTCCAGGGCCAAAAAGATCACCATTTGCGCACGCAATTAATTCCTCGTAGTCATAACTGTCTTGCGGCTTGAAATTCATATTTTGTTTAACGGCAGTTGTCATCTTTCTCATGTTATTATTAGTGAGAGTTAACACGATAAATATCCGCGTTTCAATCGGTCAAAATTTAATTTTTTAACCAAACCTCAGGAAACAATAGCAAAATCTGTAAATATACTTTTGTAAGTTTCTGTCAATGCCGCCATTGCAAGGGGCTTTGCAATGACAGGGGCCATCTCGGGCTCTTCCCCCCCGGCAAGTACCGCAAGCATGCGGCCCGCAGCCTTGGCACTTCCAACGGCCTGATCCTGAAGCGACGTCATGCCGATCATTTCCATGAAAACCTTACAGTAAGGTTCAATGGAATCGACAAGCTCATTAGGAGGATCGGCAGGGCAGTCATTGGCAGGAAGACCGCGTGACCAGTCCGTCTTTGCGGAAATACCCAGTCTTGATGCTTCCTGTGTCATAACGAAAAGAACGTCATTGTAAGGCGATGCAAGAAGATTTGTGCGTGTCGGGCGCCACCATCCCTTTCCGTTGAGCGCCCTTGCAAGATTACGCCCGCAAATACCGCTCAAACCGGTCAGACCGTCAGCAAGGCTCCAGCCGTCACGTCCGATTTTACATTCAATGATAACGTCACAGAGTTCCTGTGCCGCCATTTCCAGCGACATCGATCTGTTGGCCAGTTCTATGAATATACGGAATGTTTCCGCCCTCCACGCCCCTTCCTGCTCCCAGAACAGAAGAGTATCGGTTATAAGCTGTATCAGCACTTCGTAAAAATCAAAGGGACAATCGACCCATTCCTGCGTGGTCTTTCTGGCAATATCCCTTCCGCGTTCCATTTCCCTGTCAATAATATAAAGAGGGGGCAATGTCTTTTCGCCAAGCCGCCCTTCAAAAGGCTCCGTACCCAAAATAACGGCCATTTCCTCATAAGCCGCCTCTAACGCCTCATCAGGTTTTTTGAACATCATCAAGACCTCAACAAGCATGCCGGAATATACCTGCATGGCTTTCATCATATCGGCCCCTTTTCCAGGATGATAACACGCCGAAAAGGCAGAGGTGTGAATAAACGAGCTTAAAACGGCTCTTTTGGAGGAATCCATATTGACTTAAAAATCCGCTTTTTATGTGGTCTGAAAAACCGTGTTTTTTGTGAATATTTCTAAAGGTGGGACAAAATTTGTGGATAAGATCTTTAAGACCTTATGAATCATAGGTTAGTTGATTTGCTCACCCGGGTAAATGCCCCAAAGGAAATTTCTTTCCACCCATCCATAAAAATCCGCTTTTTTTACTCTGCACCAGTTTTTCTGACATTTCAGAAGATCTACAACAACGCGCGGTTCCAGACCGGCAATAATTTGTGCGTCATCGGCGGGTGAATTTTTCAAAAACACTGTTCCGGCGGCATTAATAATGGCCGTTCTTTTTGCGGTTAGCAGGGACTGATGCATCCATCCGCCCTGCCCGTCAATATCGCGGACCTTTCGCCAGTACTCGTATTCTTTGACTATCTCGACTGTCAGACCCCGGCGTTGATACATCCACAATACAGGATATTGCCTGGAAGGTCCCGAGCGGGCATAGGCCTTGTCCGCCCCGATGCTGACAAAACGCGGCAAATCTCTTTCCGCAAAAGCCGGATTTGTTAAACATGCCCCGAACAGACACATCAAAATAACAACTCCTGAAAAAACCCCTGGAATAATCCCGGGTTTTAAATTGGCCGCCATGTAAACCACCATGAAAATCTTAAAATTTGAATTTTCATACCATAATCCTCTATAACTATCTGCTGAACAATACCAGTGAATAAAGCAGATGCGAAATAAAGAGATATCCGTTGCCCCGATGATGGACTGGACCGACCGTCACTGCCGGTATTTTCACCGGCTGATCACGCCGCATGCGCTTCTTTACACGGAAATGGTAACCACAAATGCCCTGATTCACGGGGACAGGAAAAAAATCCTTCTTTACAACACCTCTGAACATCCGGTCGCTCTTCAGCTTGGTGGATCAGATCCCGGCCATCTGGGACAATGCGCAATACATGGTGAAGATGCGGGATACGATGAAATCAATCTCAATTGCGGTTGTCCGAGCGACCGGGTACAGGAAGGTCAATTCGGCGCATGCCTGATGAAAGATCCGGCCCGCGTAGCCGAATGCGTTTCCGCAATGCGTCAGGCCGTGCAGATCCCGGTCACTGTGAAATGCCGGATCGGCGTTGACGACTGCGATGATGAGGCGTTTCTCTGGCGGTTTGTTGAAGAAGTCAGCGCGGCAGGATGCACAAAATTTATCGTTCATGCGCGAAAGGCCTGGCTTAAGGGATTAAGCCCAAAGGAAAACCGCACTGTACCGCCCTTAAATCGTAATCTTGTTTGTAAATTAAAACGTTGCTTTCCGGAATTGACGATTATAATCAACGGCGGCATTGAAAATGTTGAACAAACGGCGCAATTTCTGGATATCCTTGACGGGGTGATGATCGGCCGTGCGGCATATCAGACGCCCCTTTTGCTTGGGGATATCGAAAAAAATCTGTTTATAAAAAACGATATCCGGTCAAGAGCTGATATCCTGCTTGAAATGAAAAGATATGCGCAGATGCAAAATACCAGATACGGAACACCCGTCAAGTCAATTACGCGGCATATCATGGGACTTTATCACGGTCTGCCGGGGGCCAGAAAGTTTCGGCGGGTCCTGAACACGGCCCCGCACCGTTCGCATGACGATTTCTCCGTCTTTGATGATGCCTGTGCTGCAATGGCCGAAATGGAGAAAGTACAGGCGTGATAAAAACGAAAAGCGGGAAGATATCGCGGGTTCCTGTTTACAAAATTTAACGCGTTGGTGTAAGGTTGAAAAATATACAGGAATTTGAAAGGGCCCCATGGACTGGCAAACACTGGACGCTGAAAGAACGAAAGCAATCATTGAAAAGGTAAAATCCGGTATATTGCCCGGTCTTTTCGCGCCTGAAAAATCAGTAATGGAGTGGCAGACACTGTCTTTTTATAAAAATTACTATCTTTACAAATTGACCAACCAGACCGTTCTGCCCGTATTCACCATGAATTACATCGGCGACGGCGAAAATTTCATTTATCTGGACGGCGGCGCCGGTTCACTTTACCGGGCAAACGACCAGGCTCAGATTACGCTCACCGACGGAACCATATGGGATTATCTGTCTTTCTTTTTTGAATATGTCGCCCTGTTTGAAGGGGCCGAGACTTACCTGGTACGAAGCCGCGAAGACATGCCCCCTTACAATGAAATCCTGACGAAGGACCAGGAAAAGGAGCTGGCGCGGCAGAACAAACTCGTGGCCGCGGATTTTGATGCGGATGAAAACTGCTGGCTTGTCCGTTGCATCCTGTATTTCGACGGCGTGCTTGTGGCCGCCGATCTTAGCGTCGATCCGCAAGGGCGTGTAGAAAAACGGTTCAAACATGATCTGTTTGAAGCCATTCTGGACAAGACGACAAAATACCAGAAAAAGAAAAAACAAACCGAAGAAATGCGGGCCTGACGCAATGAGTATCGACTTACACGACACATTCAGATTTACCGAGGAAAAATCCCGCGACGCCTACCTCCACCAGAATGCGGATACGCTTCTGAAACAGGCTGAGGAGCTTCTGGCAAGAACCGAAACCGGCCGCCGCCTTCTGGAATTCAAAAACCAGTACGGCGTTAAGGTCAATGTTTTGCGAAGCAATATGACACTGACCTATGTTCCCGATCAGAAAAACGTCTTTCTGTCATGTTCCGGCGACCTCGAAGCCGCCAACAAAACCCTGGTGCTTGATCTGGCGGCCGGATTAAGGGAGGCCGAGCATTACGCCGTCGGCTACATTCTGCCGGATAAGGATAAGGATCCCGAGCAGTATGCAAATATGTATCACAGCAAGCAACTGGATATATCCGTTCATATGTGCAAGGTTGCTTATGATTTCGAAACGGACCACAAAGACACCGAATATCTTGACATATTATACAAAAACGGCTATGGTTCTATATATGAGGCATACAGGGACCAGGTTTCTTTCGACGAACTTGCGGAAACTTATGCGGAACACTGATACAAAGGGTGATAATTATGATAAGTGCTCAAATAAGAAAATCTTTAGACGGGGTTGGTTGTGGTAAAGATAAACTGGAACGGGTTCGTGATGCAGAATTAGAAGGTTGTTGTCTGACTAATCAAAGTAATAATCCGAGCCTTGTAGCTTAATATTAAAAACTGACGCTTTCACCGCAACCACAACGGCCTTTTTCGTTGGGATTGCGGAACAGGAATTTTACATTTCCGATTTCATCCTGTCCGAAATCAATAATTGTCCCAAACAGCCGGATGGTATCCTTAAACGGCACAAATAAAACCGCGCCGCTTTTTTCGATTTTATCGTGGGGTTCCGCCGGCATTTCATCAACGTATTCCATCCCGTATTCACTTCCGCCGCAGCCTTTGCCGTCCTTGATGTAAAGACGCAGTCCAAGTGCGTCCGGCCTGCGCGCCATATTTGCCCGGATTTTTTCAACCGCCTGGTCCGTCAGTTCAATCATTCTCTTTTTCCTTCCTGCCCTAATACATATTCAGCATAAGCTTTGCCGTTTCCGACATCATCGACGGGTCCCAGATGGGGTCCCAGATAATTTCGACTTCCGCGTCTTCGACCCCTTCGACCTCGAAAACTGCGGCCTGCACCCATTGCGGCATTTCCTGGGCCACCGGGCAGCCCGGGGACGTTAAGGTCATCTGAACATACACATCATATTTTGGCCCGTCCTGCGCCGTACCTTCTTTTGTTTTGATATCAACCTTGTAAATCAGGCCGAGTTCATAAATATTGACCGGAATTTCCGGGTCGTAAACCGTGCGCAAAGCTTCACGGAGGGCCGGCCAGAGTTTATGGTCGCGCGACGCCTCAAGGTTTGCGGGCTCCTCCATCTCCTCGTATTCCGCAGGACTGTCAACCGCGGTTTTCAGCATTTCCTCATCTGCAATCTGTGTCATTTTCGTCATTGTTTCCGCAATCTCCCTAATTCTTATTGTAACATATCACGCGCTTTTATAAGAGCTTCTGTCAACTGATCAATATCTTCCTTAACCGTATAAAGGCCGATAGACGCCCGTGTGGTGCCCTCGACGCCCATCGCCTGCATAAGGGGCATGCAACAGTGATGGCCGCTGCGTACGGCCACACCCTGCCGGTCAAGCAGCATGCCAAGATCGGATATTGGGCAGCCTTCAATTGTGAAAGACAGAATTGCGGCCTTGTTCTCCGCCGTGCCATAAAGTTTAAGCCCGTCAATATCTGAAAGCCCGGCCGTTGCATAGGCCAGTAATCCGGCTTCGTAATCCCGGATCGTATCCATGCCCGCGGCGGAGAGGTAATCAATCGCCGCGCCGAGCCCGATTACATCAACAAAAGACGGCGTACCCGCTTCGAATTTGTAGGGGGCGTCTTTGAACGTCGTTTCTTCAAACCGTACTTCCTCGATCATATCTCCCCCGCCCTGGTAAGGCGGCATTGCCTGAAGATGATCATAGCGTCCGTAAAGCACCCCAACGCCGGTGGGGCCGTAAAGCTTGTGCCCGGTAAATGCGAAAAAGTCACATCCGGTTTCCCGCATATCGACAGGACCGTGAACAACGGCCTGTGTCCCGTCGATAACAACCGTAATATCCGGATTATACGCCTTCACGGTTTGTATAATTTCAGCCACGGGGTTAACCGTGCCGAGGGCATTGGAAATATGCACCAGTCCAAGCATTTTCGTACGGCCGGAAAGGAGCGTTTGAAGATCATCAGGGTTCAGTGATCCGTCATCACGGACTTCCCAGATTTTAATCGCAAAGCCTTTCTTTTTCTGCAAAATCTGCCATGGAACAATATTGGCGTGATGTTCCATACGGGTCAGAATGATCTCATCATCCCGTCCAAGATTCTCTGCCCCCCAGCATGACGCAACAATGTTGATCGCCTCTGTTGTATTGCGGGTAAAGACAATTTCCTTTTCGCTTTTTACGTTTATGAAACGGGCGATCTTTTCGCGCACCTCTTCAAACTGACGTGTGGTTTTCTGTGAAAATTCGTAAAGGCCCCGGTGAATATTTGCGTAAGATCCGCTGTAAACACTGTTCATGGCATCCAGAACAGCGCGAGGCTTCTGTGCACTGGCCGCCGAGTCGAGATAGGCAAGGCGCCTGCCGTTCATTGTCCTGTCAAGGATCGGGAAATCCTTTCGCAAACTCTGACCGGGCGTAACGCAATTGGTATCTTTCGAGTGCAAATCAGCCGTTTTCAACATTATCCAGCCATCTCTCCATTTCATTACCAATATGGTCCCGGACGGTCTCATCCTCAACCTTGTCCACAACCTCGCCCAAAAAAGACTGCATGAGAAGTTTTCGGGCGATCCGGTCCGGTATGCCGCGGGCGCGCATATAAAACAGTGGATCCTCATCAAGTTGCCCTGTTGTCGCCCCGTGCGAACACCGCACATCATCGGCATAAATTTCAAGCTCCGGCTTTGTATCCATCTCCGCCTGGTCGGAAAGCAGAAGCGTATTATTAAGCTGATAACCGTCCGTTTTCTGTGCTTTTTGATGCACATGAATTTTCCCCTGGAAAACGCCCCGTGCCTTTCCTGCCAGTACTCCTTTGTGAGTCTGGTTTGAAAAACAATGCGGTTCCTGATGCTCAATCAGTATGGTCGTGTCGTTGTGTTGCCCGTCGGCGATCGTATATGTTCCGTCTATATGACATTCGCAATTGGAGCCTTTCAGTGTGGCGTGGCTTTGTTTGCGAACAATACCGCCGCCCAGACCAAAAGTCAGACCAGAATAATGCGAATCCCTTTGCTGCGTAATAAACTGGTTTTCTGTAAAACAAGCGGCAGTACTCAGGTCCTGAAGCGTGACGTGATGAAGTTTTGCATTGGCACCCAAATGAACCTGCGTGACCCTGTTCTGCCACCCGTTATCGCCTGAAACGCGCTCAAAAATGTTTAAATATGCGCCATTTTCAAGAATAATCAGAACACGAGGGTGCGATGCGACCGGCCCGGCCATGACATTATAAATTTCAAGACGATCCTGGCAGCGTTTATTTTTCGGGACATGAATAACAATTCCGTCGTTAAGCCATGCGTCATTCAGGGCGACCAGAGTCATGTCATCTTCATCGTCCGTCTTATCACCAAGCATGTCTTTAATATGCGGTCCATCGGATTCTATAAAACTTTTAAGGCTTCCGGCGTGTACACCGTCGGGAAGATTGCTTGACTGCGCCTGAAAAATGCCGTTTACCATCACAAGTGTGTGGGCATTTCCGTCAAGCGTGCGGGGCAACTCAGGGTTTAAAATCGCCGGTAACTGGACGTGATATTGCTGCCTGTACACCGTGTTCAGATTGGTGTATTTCCAGCGTTCAAGTTTTGATGTCGGGAGGCCGTAGCGGCGCACTTTTTCTTCACCCCGCCTGCGAATTTCAGTAACCCATTCGGGTGCCGGACATTGTCTGATAAATTCATTATAATTTCCGAACCCCAGACCTGAATTTTCTGGTTTCAGCCTTTGTTTTACCGGGAACTGAAAAGGTTCCCGGCTGTCTGTATCCGTCTCAAGGATCTGCGTATTTGCCATTTCACGCCGCCTTTCCTTCAAATTCTGCATACCCGTTGCGCTCAAGCTCTTCGGCCAGCTCCGAACCGCCGGTTTTCCTGATTTTCCCTTGCGCCAGTACATGAACGACATCCGGGCGGATATAGCTTAAAAGACGCTGGTAGTGAGTGATGATAAGGAAGCTTCGCTTTTCGGAACGGAGCTTGTTAACACCGTCCGCAACGACTTTGAGGGCGTCAATATCCAGCCCGCTATCCGTTTCATCAAGGACACACATTTTCGGATCAAGCAAAGCCATTTGCAGAACTTCATTACGCTTTTTCTCGCCGCCTGAAAAACCGACATTTACCGGGCGTTTCATCATTTCCTGATCGATTTCAAGCTCTTCACATTTCGCTTTCATCAGTTTTAGAAAATTCAGCGCATCAAGTTCATCCTCCCCTTTTTGTTTACGGATCTGGTTAACCGCCGTTTTCAGAAAGGTTGTCATCTGAACGCCCGGAATTTCAACCGGATACTGGAAAGCAAGAAAAAGACCTTTGGCCGCCCTTTGCTCCGGTTCCAGATCCAGAATATCTTCACCTTCCAGCGTTATGCTGCCGTCCTTAACTTCGTAATCCTCGCGCCCGGCCAGAACATAAGATAACGTTGATTTTCCGGACCCGTTCGGCCCCATTATGGCATGGACCTCACCGTCCTTTATATCCAGATCAAGCCCTTTCAGGATTTCATTATCCTCTATGGATACGTGCAGATTTTTAATTTGAAGCATTTTATCATTCTCTTCCGTTAAGTTTCAGTATTTTCCCTTTCCGCAAATATTTTCAGCAATGTTACATTACTGCCTGCCACTTCACGCAGCTCGGTATGCATATTCCGGATCTTGATTATCAGTGACTTGTCGCCGACTCTTTGAAATTCATCAAGACGGGTGTGAAATTCATCCGCAGCCTGTTCGTAGCTTTCCACGATTTCGAGCTTGTTTGTTTCAGCCGTAGAAAATGCGCCGGAATCTTTATTGAGCATTGCCCGGCTTTCGTCGTCCATGGCAAACATAAGTTTTTCAGTCAGCTTGATCATCATTTTAAGCGCATCATTTGTGTGATCGGGCAGTATTTTTGGCTTTGCGGTCATGGTGTTTCCTTTATTTTTCCAAAGTTGGTATCAGAATATCTAACACAAGATTTTTTAAAGAAGACGAAATTTACATTACCCAACACTACCCTCCAGGCTGATGGCAACAAGTTTCTGAGCTTCAACGGCAAATTCCATCGGCAGTTCCTGGAGTACCTGACGCGCAAATCCGTTCACGATAAGGGCAACGGCTTCCTCCTCGCCTATACCGCGCTGGCGGCAATAAAAAAGCTGGTCTTCCGAGATTTTGCTTGTCGTTGCCTCATGCTCGATATGCGCAGAGGAATTTTTTCCTTCAATATACGGAACCGTATGCGCACCGCAGGTGTCGCCAATCAAAAGACTGTCACACTGGGTAAAATTCCGGGCATTTTTTGCACCGGGCATAACTTTAACCAGTCCGCGGTAAGTGTTATCCGCTTTTCCGGCAGAAATTCCCTTCGAAATGATACGACTTCTCGTGTTATCCCCAATGTGGATCATTTTTGTTCCTGTATCTGCCTGTTGGTATCCGTTCGTAATAGCGACGGAGTAGAATTCACCCACAGAATTGTCCCCTTTAAGCACACAGCTGGGATATTTCCATGTCACGGCGGAACCCGTCTCAACCTGGGTCCACGATATTTTCGAATTACGGCCTTCACAAATTCCGCGTTTTGTCACGAAATTGTAAATACCGCCTTTACCTTCCTCGTCGCCTGGATACCAGTTCTGAACCGTGGAATATTTAATTTCGGCATCGTCATGCGCAATAAGCTCAACCACCGCGGCATGCAGCTGGTTCTCATCACGCATCGGCGCCGTACATCCTTCAAGATAAGAGACGTAGGATCCTTTATCGGCAATGATCAGTGTTCTTTCAAACTGCCCCGTATTAATCGCATTAATTCGGAAATATGTAGACAGCTCCATGGGGCAATGCACACCTTCCGGAATGTAGACAAAGGATCCGTCCGTAAAAACGGCGGAATTCAGGCATGCGTGTTTGTTGTCGTTGTAGGGGACAACAGAACCCATATATTTTCTTACCAGCTCAGGATGATTTTCAACGGCTTCCGAAATTGAGCAGAAGATCACCCCTGCCTCCTTCAGTTTTTCACGAAAGGTTGTGGCAACGGAAACACTGTCAAAAACCGCATCCACGGCCACCGCATTTTCCGTACCTTTCACACCTGCCAGAATCTCCTGCTCCCTCAGGGGAATACCAAGTTTTTCGTATGTTTCGAGTAATTTAGGATCAACATCATCCAGGCTTTCAGGCCGCTTATCCATTATTGGCGCGGCATAATAATAGGCATCATTGTAATTGATCGGTTTAACCCTAACCTTTGCCCAGTCCGGCTCCGGCATACTCAGCCAGTGACGGAACGCTTTCAGTCGCCATTCAAGAAGCCATTCCGGCTCATTTTTTTTCGCAGAAATAAAACGGATAATGTCTTCGTTAAGACCTTTGGGAGCCGTTTCCATTTCTATGTCCGTATAAAATCCGGCCTTGTAACTTGAAAGATTTTCAACCTGCCTTATTGTTTCGGTATCAACACTCATTTCAAATTCTCCGTTGTTTTAAAAGCATTACGCGCATTCCCGCGCATCAGTTCAGTCACCGGTATGCCGGCAAAAAAAGTCCTTAGCGCCTCATTAACACCGCCCCAGCGGCCGTGAAAGTCACACACATTCTCAAGGACACAGCACCCTTTGTGTGAAACGCATTCGGTCAGGGCCACTGGGCCTTCAACCGCTTCGATAATATCTATCAACGCAATGTCTTCAACCGGGTTAACAAGCTTATAACCGCCGTGTGCGCCACGCAAAGATTTAACAAGCCCTGCCGACGCCAGAATTTTCAAAACCTTTGCGACCGTGGGTTTTTGTATCTGCGTTCCCCGGCATATCTGGAGAACACTTATGTAATTTTCCCGGCTCCTGCCCATAAACCCGATTATGACAGTCGCGTAATCGGTAAGTCTGGAAAGCTTTATCATTATAAAAACCTAATGTGTACAGAATTAGTACTTTATAAAATAATCGCCAGTATTTTGAAAAGCAAGGCTTTTTCCGGAAAATTTTCTGGCCGGATAATTTTGCGGCGCACTCAAAAATTAACGCTTCGCTAACTCTTTCAAAATATCATTATAGAAAAAGAAAAGAGTATTGAAAAAAATGGAAATACAAACACTTCCCCCTCAATTAAATCCCCCACCTCATAAAGTAGATCTCTCGCAGCTGTTTTTAGAAAAAGCAGGCATAACGGGTGATAATCCGATCAATATTCTTCGGGCTTCGGTTATGGACCAGATAGAGATGCTGTCAAACCGTGTGTTTTTGAAAATGGCGTCAAAGATTTCAAAACGCCTTGACCTTGATGAGGAAACTTCATAACTGCCGTTTGACTACTTTACAGAGTGAAATTTAATATCCTTATATTTCTCTTCCGCGTCCTGCAAATGCCAGGCGTTACGGGCCAGGAAAACCGGATCCCCGTCATGGTCATTGGCAACTGCACTTCTGTTTTCATCAATAAATTGTTTGAGTTTCCGGGAATTATCTCCGTTTAGCCAGCGCGCAGTATATAAGTTGACGGTTTCAAACTGCACCGGGATTTCATATTCGGTGCGAATCCGGTCCTTAAGAACATCAAACTGTAGCGGACCGACAACACCCACAATCCAGTCTGTGCCGCTGATAGGTTTAAAAACACTGGCTGCACCTTCCTCCGCCAGCTGTTCCAGCGCCCTGCCAAGATGCTTGGCCTTAAGAGGGTCATCAAGGCGCGCACGCTGAAGCATTTCAGGTGCAAAGCTCGGTATATCCGAAAATTTCAGATCCTTGCGCTCGGAAAGCGTATCGCCAATCCGCAAATTGCCGTGGTTGGGGATACCGATAATATCGCCCGGCCATGCTTCCTCTGCACTTTCCCTGTCCCGTGCAAGAAATATGACAGGTGAGTGAACGGTCACCGGCTTGCCCAGGCGTGCATGATGCAGCTTCATACCCTTTTCAAAACGGCCGGAGCATATACGCGCAAAAGCCAGCCTGTCCCGGTGTTTTGGGTCCATATTCGCCTGTATTTTAAAGATAAAGGCCGAAACATTCCTGTCCTCCGGATCAACGTTTCCGGTTTCCGTTTTCTGTGGACGCGGTGACGGAGAGAAGTCTCCAATTCCCTTAAGCAATTCACGGACGCCGAAATTGTTAACGGCACTGCCGAAATAAACCGGCGTCAGATGCCCTTCCAGATAGGCCTTCCTTTCAAACGGCTTGCAAAGTTCCCGCGCCATTGTAACGTTTTCGCGCAATGCGGCGGCGTGAACATCTGGAATATGCGCGTCAATTTCCGTATCCTCAAGCCCTTTGCAGGAAATACCCTCCGTAAGCTGATCCCCCTTACCGCGGTCAAAAAGTACAAGATCGTCATTCAAGATATCATAACACCCCCTGAAATCACGCCCCATTCCAATCGGCCAGCTGGCCGGCGTAACATCAAGGGCAAGTTTCTGCTCGATTTCGTCAATAAGATCAAAAGGATCCTGCCCGTCACGGTCAAGTTTGTTGATAAAAGTTATTATCGGAACATCCCGAAGACGGCATACTTCAAAAAGTTTATAGGTCTGTGCCTCAATGCCCTTGGCGGAGTCGAGAACCATAATCGCGCTGTCCACGGCGGTCAGTGTGCGGTACGTATCCTCACTGAAATCCTCATGGCCGGGCGTGTCCAGCAAATTAAAGACACAGTCATTATAGTGAAAGGTCATGACACTGGATGCAACTGAAATGCCCCTTTCCTGCTCCACTTTCATCCAGTCTGACCTTGCCCTGCGCCTTTCGCCCTTGGCCTTGACCATTCCGGCCATCTGGATCGCCCCGCCAAACAGCAAGAGTTTTTCTGTCAGGGTCGTCTTTCCCGCATCCGGATGTGAGATGATGGCAAACGTCCGCCTTTTTCCGATTTCCTTTTCCAAGCTCGCTTTATCTGTCATGGCTGGTTTTATAAGAGTTTACTGGATGTTTTGCAAATTTAAAAATCCATTGAAAATACTTTACAAGGTATGTTTTTTTCATAAAGAGATTTTGTTGTTTCCATGAGTGAAGAACTAACAGATCGTATTGATCTGGTTAACGGAAGTGAAGTTGGATACATAAGCTATGACAACATTACGAGGCGAGGTAAGATATCTTTGAGCTTTCGCTCAAACCATCTTCTTGGATTTCCATCTGAATTATTTTCCACTTTTCCAAAATCTCCGATCAGATGCATTGCGAACCCCTGTTTTCCATTTTCAGGTGCAAAGGTAATGTTATCGATAACAATTCTTAACCCGTGTTTACGGGATTCGTCTTCACCGGCATCATTTATTCTGCCTTGCAGTATCTTATCCTTAAGGACATCTGCAATGCCGTCCTTATTATTACTAACATCCTCTTCACTGTACCCAGTGACGGTAATCATTCTATGATGCCGAGAGAAACCGGCCTTCTGTCTTACATTCCAGAATGAAACTTCCCCATGTGGCAGAGTTACTTTGTCATATGGAAGTCCTAAACAGTTAATGTCACATTTTTTTGAAGTATCACCGCTTAAAACCTGGTTAACCTGGTCAATAAATTCATCTGAGGGTCTTGTGATTGCATACGTTTTATACTCAAAAATGTGTTTATAATCATCACTAATTATGTCTTTTGTACCTCTTACCAGCTGCCCATGAAAGTAACGTTCTTTTGAAACACGATTATCACCCTCTTTTCCATCAAAGGCATTAACAACCAAAAGATAACTGGGATCGCCCTCTGCAAGCATACGAAAAAGGTCACAAAGAAACGTTCTCCCGCTTACGAGAGCTTTTCCCTCCAGAAAATCAAAGAAAGAAAGTCCTGTAAGGTTAACGTTATCATTCAGTTTGCTTAGTATAACAGTGTTTTCCCCGCCCTCTTCCGGTTTAAATATTTCTTTATTAAATTTCACTGAAGTTAAAGAGGACGGCATATAGTCATGCCATGTCCGCCAAAATAAGGAGCAGGCGCCCCAAAAAGATGCTACTAAATTGAGTTGATATGCGTATTGATTATACATGCAAAAATATTTACCCCATCATAATATGTTATGTCAAGGGAAGGGATTGAAAATTTCTTTTGTTTCGATTTCGATGATCCAGAGATCCGGGTCAAAGTCCCTTTCCGCATTTATATAGGCATCCGCCTCACTTTCGGCAACAGGACCGGCGTCAAAAACCTGAGTCCAGGCGGTTTTTCCGTCGATGGTCAGGATTCGGGAATAAATCTGGGCTCCCTGCCCCGCGGCACAGACTTTAACAAGAATGGATCCGCCTTCATACGGACCTTTCTGAATGACATAGCATGCAACCCCTCCTGTGCTTAACTCGCGGATCTTCGCATCCACAATAAGGCCGGTTGGAAAACGCCCCTCTGCTGCTGTATCTGTCATGCCTTTGTTCCCTCTCTGGCTCTCGGATGCGCGGCGCTGTGTACCCTTATAAGACCTTTGGCATCGATATCCGTATAAATCTGGGTCGAGCTTAAAAAGCTGTGTCCCAGAAGTTCTTGTATCTCCCGCAAATTTGCACCGTTTTGAAGCAAATGACTGGCAAAGCTGTGCCGCAAGGCATGCGGAGTAAGCGTTTCCGGAAGCGCAAGTGCGAGACGCAGATTACGCATAGCGCGCTGGGCCACGCCCTGGTTGAGGCGCTTACCACGGCTGCCTATAAAAAGCGGACGGTCCTGTGATTCGGGATACGGACACAGACGCCGATATTCATTCAATGCCGTTTCAACAATTTTCAGGACAGGCACCTGACGTTCCCTGCCGCCCTTTCCTGAAACAAGAAGCACTCCATCACGTATCTCATCCCGGCAATTCAGGGATAAAGCTTCGTCAATCCGCATCCCGCAACCGTATAAAAGGGTAAACAACGCACCGTCACGCAGTCCGATCCAGTCATCGCGGGCCAGAATACCGGCATTTTCAAGAACCTGTATGGCCTGTCGCTCACTTAAAGGCCGGGGCAGACGGCGCGGCAGCTTCGGACTTTGCATATTACGGACGTACGGATTGTGTAAAATTCCCTGCTTATCCATCCACGCAAAAAAGGTTTTGATACTGGACAACGACCGGGCACGACTTCTTTTTTCCGCACCTTCAGATGCTTTTGCAGACAGCCAGGACCTGAAATCAGTAATTTTAAGATCCCCAAGATCATTCAGACACGGTGTTCCGGACAAATGCTCCTTTAAAAACCGTGTAAAATGATTGAGATCGGTCATGTAAGCCCGGCATGTATGGCGGGAAAATCCCTTTTCAATTTCCAGCCATTCTGCCCACTTTTCAATAACAACCTGTAAATCGGGTGCGCAGTGAATATTCATGTCAGTGCCCCGGAGGCTTTTTTCAAAAGGAAAAGAGACGCAGGCGCAAACATCGCTGGATCACACCTGCCAGAAACTGGATCTGGCTGGTCCCGAGGCCTTCATGAAAAAGTGTTGGATTGCGGCTTCCGAATGCAATAAGGGCCGGCGGTGTATCTCCGGCAATATTAAGGGAAAGAAGGATCTGCGACTTTACCAGTCCGGCACCGCCGCCGTATATGGCCTCGATCCCCGCAATATCGGACTCGATCAGAACTTTTTGACCCTCCATCCAGCGTTCAATGGTTCCGGATGGCACAACACGAACGCCCGACACATGAATGTGCGGAATTTCATGGCCGTTTGATTCAACAACCAGAGCCGCAATATCAACCCCCAGAAGTGATGGGAAATCCATTGTAATTGTAAATAAAAGCTCATCCAGACTCTCGGAATCCAGAAGCCGGATAATGGCCTCGTGAATGCGTTCCTGATTATGCATATTTGCACGGCTTGTCTCGACAAGTTCCTGATTGGAAGCCAGCGCCTCCAGCTTGTCTTCCCGGAGTCGTTTGATCATGTAGCTTTGAAAATCAGCGACCTTACGCCCTTTTGTTTCCGCCGGCGGAGTCATAAGTTCAAGAATATCCGGATTGTTCTGAAAAAATCCGGGATTGTGCAAAAGCCATTGCCGGACTTCCTCAGTCGTTAAGGTTCTTTTCTCAATATCTGTTAACGTATCCGTCATAAACGTATCCCAAGCCTTATAGAAATTATTTTAGCACATATTGCCGGACAGTCATAACCTCTAAACCGGGTTATCGACGATTTCCTTTCAGCCAGTGGAAATTTATGGTGATTGCAGTAATCTGTTTCAGGACCGGCTTCAGGACCGGCTTCGGGACTGGCAAGTGAGCTATGGAATATTTTTTACAAAATACTCTGGCCCGTTTTCTTCCAGTCCTCGACGAAAGATTCCAGCCCCTTGTCCGTCAGGGGATGATTAAACAACTTGTGAATACTGTCCGGGGGACAAGTTGCAACATCCGCACCAATTTTTGCAGCCTCGATTATGTGCATGGGATGACGGATAGAGGCAACAAGCACTTCCGTAAGCAAGTCGGGATAATTCATGTAAATCGAAACGATATCCTCAATAAGTTTCATGCCCTCACTGCTTATATCGTCAAGACGGCCGATAAACGGAGACACGAAAGTTGCGCCCGCCTTTGCCGCCAGTATCGCCTGCCCCGGTGAAAAGCACAATGTAACGTTCACCATCGTGTCATTATCCGTCAGTTCCTTACACACCTTGAGGCCGGCTTTTGTCAGCGGAACCTTGACCGCCACGTTATCTGCGATTTCGGAAAGTTTTCGTCCTTCCTTCAGCATGGTTTCGTAGTCCGTCGCCGCCACTTCCGCGCTGACCGGACCGTCAACAATTCCGCATATTTCCTCAATGAGCGGTATAAAGGGTTTGCCTGATTTTTTAACCAGTGACGGGTTTGTGGTTACGCCGTCGAGCAAACCCGTATCGGCCAGTGCCTTGATTTCTTCAACATCGGCAGTATCTACAAAAAATTTCATGAGCGCGTCCCTCTTTAACTTAGTTGTTTTCTCTTTTCTTCATTCACTGATTTTGTAATATCAGTCTGAAAGAATGAAAGAAATAAAAAAATGAAAACCGATGCCTGAAGATTACGCTTATCAGAATTTAAAAGATGCAATTGCAGAGATCCCCGACTTCCCCAAAAAAGGGGTTTTGTTCCGGGACGTTACGCCCCTACTTAACCAGAAATTCCGTGAAACCATAGATGCCATGCTTGGCCTTTTCACCCAGCTCGAGCTGAACGGTATTGACAGTTTTGCCGGAATTGATGCACGCGGATTTATATTTGCGTCTGCCCTGGCAAGCCGCGCAGGAAAAAACTTCGTTATGATACGCAAAGGCGGAAAACTTCCGCCCCCGACAATTTCAAGGAATTTCTCTCTGGAATACGGGGAGGACTCTATTGAAATGAAGTCAGGGACCGGCGGAGTGGCCATTATAGACGATGTTCTTGCCACGGGCGGAACCATGCATGCCGCCGCCGATCTGTGTTTGGAGGCAGGTTATGAAGTAAAAGCCTTTGCCACGCTGATCAATCTTGCCTTTCTGAATGATTTTTCCTGGAACGGTATGAAGACCCGCTCCGTATTTGAATACGCTGAATAGTCATGATTATACGGTTTCTTGCCGGGGCGGCGTTACTTTGCATTCTGTACATTTCATTTTTTCCTGTTGCCGCCTTGCTGAGCAAAGGGGCAGTCCTTGAAGAGTTTCTGAGTGCAGCCAATAACGGGGATTCGGAAGTCATAGAAGAAAGAATTAACTTTGAAGCGCTTCGGATGAATCTGATCCGCACACTGGAAACCAAAACCCAGAACGTAAGGTCCGGTCCCGGACGCATACGCATAGGACCGGAACCCGATAAAGTCGAAAAGGTTGTGAATTACTATATTCGGCCTGAAAATGTGGACCTCGCCCTGCAGATAAAGGAAATTATTTTTCCGCAGATCCAGGAAAGAGACTTTATAAGAGACACAGGCCTGATTTTTCCCTTCGGCTTCAAAATCACGGTCGGATATCCGGTTGGCAACAACATGCAAAACCTTGGACCTGAACCTCCGACCTCACCTCTACTGAAAATAACATTCCATTTTTATCTGGAAGGAGGGCGATGGGTTATATCCAATGCAGACATACCGCTTTTTATGGTTCCTCCGGATGTTCAGGATTTATCACCGGAAGCCTATTTTGAAAAGAAAATATAAAAAAGGCGGTTTACACCGCCTTTTTGAAAATCCTGGGTTCCTGAAAAGGAAATCCGGTTTATCAGATTACATTGCCTGACTGTATTTCAATCGCGGCGGTAATCTCAGTAAAAGTGTCCGCAGCCGTGATGAAAGGCAGACTGTTTAATTCAATTGTCCCGCCCGGATGCTTGATAAGAAGATTATCATCTTCGGATGCAACGATCTGCCATTCTTCAACGGCATCAAGATCGGAGAGTTCAAGTGCATTTGGATCTCCGCTTGCCGCTTCAATTCCGGGTGTGGATTCGAGGATATCCTCAAGCTGCAGCACAACCTTGTCATTCCCGAATGAAAACAACTCAATAACGTCGTTTCCTTCCTTTTCGTTCGTAGGATCAAACTTGTATCTGTTTGTTCCCGTACCGCCAAAAAGAAGATCGTCGCCGGATCCGCCGACAAGAGTGTCATTGCCGCCGTCCGCAACAAGTATGTCGTCTCCGGCCCCTCCGTCCAGGTAATCATCGCCCCGAGCAGCGAATAATACATCGCTTTTAAATGTACCGGTCAGTGTATCCGCATTATCGGTACCCAGAATAAGCTTATCTGTTGTGATCTCGATTGCGCTTGCAAGTTCAACAAATGTATCTGTTGTTTCCTCGAAGCCAACACCGGCGAGCTCAATGGTGCCGGAAGGATGGGTTATCATGACATCTCCGTTATCAGAGGCGGAGACGTTCCAGTCACTATCCGCATCAAGATCAGAAAAATCAAGACCATTCAGATTGGCCGTATTCAGGATCACAAGCGGGTCAACTCTTAAAATATCGCCAAGATCAAGAGATATTGAATCTTCGCCGAGCTTAAAATCCTTTATTACGTCATGCCCTTCGAAAGATTTCGCAGGATTGAAGACAAAAGTATCGGCGCCTTTCCCGCCAACAAGAACATCATTGCCGCGGCCACCGATCAGGGTGTCATTACCGCTGCCGCCATTTAAATAGTCATCTCCGAACAACCCGTAAATTGTATCATCACCCCAAAGACCGAAAATCTTATCTTTGAAAAACGTACCACCGATATGATCGTCTCTGAATCCACCGAACTGATAAACGGTAATCCAGTTCGAGATGTACTTCAGGTGATTGTAGTAGCTGTCAAGAAATGAAGATGAAAAATTAAAGTAAGTCATTATAACCCTCTCCTTTATGTTAATAGTTTAGTATACCAATGATCATGTTTATGTCCAACTTTTAGACCAAAAAATACAAAATTTTTATAAAGTTATTTTTTTTGTTGATTTATTTTTTTGTTTACATAATAATATAATATAAAGGTGAGAAAAATGGGAGCTATTGAGGTAATTACAACATTATACATTATTGTACCGGTTATAAGTTTTACCGGTTATTTACCTCAGATAATCAAACTTTTTAAACTACAAAAAGCACCACAATCATTTTCTATCCCGACATTGGCAATATGGACATTCAGCTATTTCATAAGTACCGCTTATGCGCTGTGGGTCGTCGGAGATTTTATGTTTACGCTTGTCTGTGTTCTCAATCTGGTTTGTCACGGTATTATTCTCGGCCTGGCTGTCTTAAAATGCCGAATTCCAGAAAACGAAACCTCAGTGTAAAGGCAAGTTGTGGATTTTCTGGATCCAGCATTCGACAATGGTATGTGCATCGGCCGTTGAGCAAGGATGGTGATGTTTAAGAACATTGGATGCAATTTTTATTGCCTCGGATTTCGAAAACCCTGTATCAACAAGATTCTCGTATGCCTTAAGCACTATTCCCTGACACTTGCAAGGTTCGGGCTCTTCAGCTTTACTAAAATATATTTCACAACCCTTCGGTTCATCCTTATGAGGCTTCATGTCTTTTTTAATTTCTTTCCGTAAAGTTCAAGCCGGTGATCAATAAGTTCATATCCCAGATCCCGCGCAATTTTTTCTTTCAGTTTTTCAAGGTCTTCGTTTTGAAACTCAATAACACTCCCTGTTTCCAGATCAATGAGATGGTGATGGTGATCCATATTGACTTCGTAACGGGAAAAATTCTCCTTAAATTCATGACGTATAACCAGATCCATTTCATCCAGTAAGTTCAGGGTTCTGTAAACAGTCGCAATACTTATAGACGGGTCTTTAACCTTTGCCCGCTCATACACCGTTTCAACAGAAGGATGATCCTCCGCCTCGCCAAGTACCCGGAGTATCACTTTTCTCTGGCCGGTCATTTTAAGTCCGGCATCCGCACATCTTTGTTCAAGCTCAGTCATCAGATTATCCGACATTATTACCTCTCAAAGTTACCTTCAGTAGTTTTTGAAAACAAGAGCGAAATTAGGCCCTAATGCATATGCCGCACTGTATCTTCGTCAGTGCTTTTTACGATGCGTTTTTCAGGAAGATAAACACACACTTTGGTGCCCTTTCCCACTTCTGAATCCAATGTAAGCAGACCGTCATGGAGTTCCGCCATTGCCTTGGCAAGCGGCAGACCCAGACCCGTGCCCTGATTGTTCCTGACCAGGGCCTGAGAATGAACCTGGCCGAAAGGTTCAAGTGCCTCTTTAATCTTCTCCTTGGGGATACCGATACCCCGGTCAGACACGGATATCTCGATCCCTGTCTTGATTTTCCTGGCCCTGATCGTTATTTCGCCCCCCGGTTCCGAGTATTTTACCGCGTTGGAAAGAAGATTAAGCATGATTTGCCTGACCAGTCTGGAATCCGCCTTTACTTTCGGCAGCTTCTGATTGACTTCGAAATCTATAGATACAGATATACTGAAAGTGCGCGACGATACAATTCGGATGACGGCGTTTATAAGCTGGTTCAGATCTATAACTTCCTCTACAAGATCAATACGTCCTGCTTCAATTTTCGACATATCCAGAACTTCATTGATAATCTCCAGAAGATGACACGCACTCATATGCACATCGCCGACATATTCTTTATACTTTTTATGTCCCAGCCCACCAAAGGTTTCGTTCAGCATGATTTCTGAAAACCCTATAATGGCATTCAGCGGTGTTCTCAATTCATGGCTCATATTTGCCAGAAAGGACGATTTGGAACGGTTTGCGGCATCCGCCTCTTCTTTAGCCTCTCTCAAAGACGTTTCCATCTGTTTTCTGAGTGTAATGTCCATAACGGTCGTAATTTGAAAACGCCGGTTCTGGCTAAGTTCCAGCGTCGCGGTCGTAAACAGAACATTGGCCGTCCCCTCATCTTTGCGGTGAATCTTGAATTCGCCGGAGCTGCGTTCCCCGCTTTCGATCAGATATTCATGATTCTGCTTGATCATATGCCTTTCTTCGGGATCCAGTATTTTTTCCAGATCTTCACCGATCAGATCATCCCGGGCCCATCCGAATGTTCTGACAAAACTGTCGTTTACCCTCACGATTTTCTGCATGCTGTCCGTTACAATAATTCCGATCTCACTGACATCGAAAATTGAAGTCAGCAGGGTAATGGCGTCATCCCTCTCACGCTCCAGGCTTGACTGCCCGGCCATATCCGGCTGGCCCATTACATCGAGTATAATAACTTCTCCAGTGGCATCCAGAACCGGGTTGATCCAGAAAGAGTGCACTCTCGTCCCGCCCGGCAAATTTGGCAAAGCCTGAATGGTAACCGGCATTTTCCGGGAAACGCTGACTTCAAAAGCGTTTAAAAAATGGCGGGCATTATTTGCATCAACAAACGCCGGCAATTCTTGATTTATAATCTGATCTTCGCGGCGGTTAAAATATTCAATCGCCTTTATATTCGCATCCTGTACAACATATCCGTCATTGTCGCCGACGGATATTAGAAAACGCGGCACGGGCATAGCGTCAAAAAGGGCCTTATGGTCAACCATCACACATATTCCATATTTGTGATATTATAAGCTTACTACATCGAAGTATCCAAATTTAAGTTTTTCGGTATAAGCCTAAAAAGTTACCAGGTGCTTAATGGAAAAATTTCCACTTCACGGACAGCCCTTAATTTTTATGATTACTGCGCCCCGGTATCTTCCTTTTGATTAATGTATTGTTGTAATGGGCTGACATCCGTATACTCAATAATAGTATCCTGGGAATCTACGATCTGGATGTTGAGTTCACTTCTCATATGTTTAAGGAAGTCGTCCATTTTATCCCCTTCCATCGGCTCCCCGATATTATAGCTCAGACTTAAGGGTATCTGTTTACCGTCCAGGTTGATTTTGTAATCAAGATTGTCGATGGCATCCCGCATTCTGTCCAGAAACTTGTACCCGCCGGACATATCAGTATGCTTCAGGCATATAACAAACTCACTTCTGCTGACCCTGTATCCGTCATCGTAAACACGGATTGTGTTCCGTATGGCCTCCCCCGCAACACGTGCAATCTCTCTTTGTTCATCATCGGAAAAATGATCTTTAAAGGTATCAAAATGATCGATGACGCACATGATTACCGTAAATTGCTTTCCCTGCCGCATAAGGCGCTCAAGCTCCCGGTCAAGCTCTCTGACAACAACGTAGCGATTGCGCAGACCCGTGAGTTCGTCAAGGCCCGTTTCGGCAACCATTGCCCCCCACTCTATCCGTCTTAAAGCCGAGAAAAAATTGAAAAAGTTGTCTGAAAACTCTTCGAATGCCACTTTCTTTGGCAAACCCCGCTCATCCTTTGCAGTCAGAAAGAGCTTTTCCGCCGCTTTTTTCAGGCCGCTTTGAAGATCCTTAACCTTTTCAACCTGTACGTATTCATGCAATTCCTGTTGATCCACATCGTCCAGAAAAATTTCCAGAGACTTCGGAACGTTGGGAACGTCAAACGTATCCGAAGATAAATTTGAAACCGCGATATGCATCACACGGCTATACCACTCCGTAAAATCCTCCAGAACGGGATGAATCTTCTCAAGTATTACAACTTTATTCTCTGTCAAAGTGGCCTGTACCTTACAAATTATTTCTCGTAATATTTTACCATCAAAATATCAGGTAACACACCATTCTTTTTCAAGCGCACAGAGAGTGTCGTTTTTTATGGCCGTTCGCACTTCCTTCATCAGGCAAGCCATTACAGAAACATTATACTGGGATAAAATCTGAAGCCCCAGTAATTCGTTCGATTTGAAAAGATGATGGATATAAGCCTTTGAAAATTTGGCATACGGTAAAGGTGAGGTCTCATCCAAAGGCTCAGGATCCTTTGCGTAACAGGCATTTCTTATATTGATCCGGTTGCCAGGCACGCCTTTCATAAGTGCCCAGCCATGACGCGCGATCCGGGTGGGTGATACGCAGTCAAAAGTATCAATTCCTGATTTTATGCATCTGAAGACATTCGGAATACTTCCAAACCCAAGAAGGTGATGCGGCCTTTCAGGATTAAAATAGGTTGCGCAATACTCAAGGATTTCATAAAACCCATCCAGAGTATCGCCGAAACATCCGCCGAAGGCAGTCCCGAAAAAAGGACGATCAAGTACGTAATCTATCGACTGCCTGCGAAGCTCCCGGTAAATGCCTCCCTGCACAATGCCATACATGGCCTGCGAGCCGTGACCCAGTTTTTCAAGCTGCTTTAGCGAGCGATCCCCCCAGCGGCAGCTTCTTTCCATTGAGCGGGCAGTGTAATCATAATTATCTGTGATTGCCGTCAATTCATCAAACTGCATTATAAGGTCCGCCCCAAGCTGTTTTTGAATAGTGATCGAGGATTCCGGAGAAATCGAAAAAATATTTCCATCGATGTAAGAACGAAAAGATGCACCGTCTTCGTCAATTTTCAGAAGTGTCTTTGAACGTTTAAAGTTATGTTTGGCATTCAGTTCGTTTGAATTCCCGCCATGTTTCATTGAAAAAATCTGGAAACCACCACTGTCAGTCAGCATCGGGCCACGCCATCCGGTAAAATCATGAAGCCCTCCCATTTTTTCAATCAGATCCGGGCCTGGCTGAAGCAGAAGATGGTAAGTATTGCCTAGAATAATGTCTGCACCTGCCTCCACCATCTGATGAGGGCTAAGATTTTTCATGGCCGCTTTTGTTGCGCAGAATACAAAATTCGGGGTTTCCAGGTATCCGTGGGGAGTATGCAGCCTTCCTGTCCGGGCCAGACTTTCAGAATGTTTATGCTCAATCTGAAATGAGAAACCGCTATATTCAGGTCTACCCGAATAAGAGCCTATATTTGACGATACAGGCTTTAACACTGAACTGATCCTATTCGTTGAAATCCACTCAGGCCGCTTTGGCAGCACTGTTACGGTTTGCAATCGTCTTTTCGATTTTTGCCTTAAGAGGGCGCAAAGCGGGATCGAGTTTCGTCAGAGCCGTTTTCATTATGAACGCGTCAAGACCGCCGCAATGATCGATCGTTCTTAAACCCGCCTGCGAAATACGCAAATTGATCATTTTCTCAAGAGCTTCACTGTAAACTGAAGTTGAGTGTAAATTGGGCAGAAACTTTCTTTTCGTTTTATTTTGAGCATGGGAAACATTATGTCCGCTCATTACTGTTTTCCCTGTTATCATACAACGTCGTGTCATTTTCTATCCTGTATCTAAAAAAATATCTTTATACTTTTTTCAATGTGACGAATTATTATAAATACACAGAAAGAAAGTCAAGCTTTTAATGTTCCTCCGTAATCCTAAAGTCAATCAAGCCAGCAACAATCTGAAGCCTGTCAGCAACAGAACACTGTTTACAGTCCGCTGGATTGCGATCGGCGGACAGAGTGCCGCTGTTTTGGTCAGCACGTTTGTCTTTGACGTTACGCTCCCTCTTATTTTAATCGCGCTTGTTATTCTGGCTTCTTGTGCCGTAAACCTGTTTGCAATGATGTATTACGGCCTGGAAGGTCTGAAAATCCGGTCCGCCGCCCTTTTTCTCACTTTTGATCTGATCCAGCTTTCAACGCTTCTCTGGCTTACCGGCGGTCATGGCAATCCCTTTACCGTCTTGATGCTTGCACCGGTTACCGTGGCCGCCGCTCTTTTGCCGACGTTTTACACATTATGGCTTACACTCGTGGCGATAGGGGCAACATATATAATCAATATTTCTCCTTTTGCCTTAAACTGGACTGATCATCAGGGCCTGCCGGAAAATATCGAATTAATTGGTTCTGAGATTGCCCTTTCAATTGCGCTGATTTTCATTGCAACTTATGTCTGGAAAATATCACTGGACAGGCAAAACGCCGACAAAGCACTTCAATCACGCGAACTGCTTCTCGCCGGCCAGCGGGAAATCGCTTCGCTTGGTGCCCAGGCGGCAGCGACAACGCATGAACTTGGAAGCCCGTTAAACACGATTGCTCTTATCGCAAACGACCTGCAAAAAGATCTTCAGGGCACAGAATACGAGACGAATATAAGTCTTTTGAATGACCAGGTCAGACGTTGCAGGGACATCATGCGGGACTTCGCGAGACGGAATGACAACCTGACAATCATTGAAAAAGATGTCGTGTCTTTTAAGGAATTTATCGAGACTCTGTCAGAAACCTATCAGGGCCTTAAGGATGCGACATTTACAATACATGAAAAATCAATGCGGGAAGATTCAGAAAAAACTCTGTACGTTGAAAAAACTCCGGAACTGTCTTACGGAATAGGCAATATTATTCAGAATGCCTTTCAGTACTGCAAAAAAAACGTTTACATCCACATTATTTACAATGAAAACAACGTTACTCTAAAAATTGAGGATGACGGGCCCGGAATTCCGGGCGAAAAGCTGAAACTGATCGCAGATCCTTTCGCAAACCGCAACATGGAAATGAACGAAGTGGCGCGCACGAAACAGGGAACATCACATCAAAAAGGGCTCGGAATAGGGCTTTATCTGTCCTATATTATTCTGGAGCAAATGAACGGCAGTCTCAGGATCGATAATCTTGAGGACTTCCCTTACGGTGCCAGCGTTTCCGTAAAAATACCACTTTCCGAGATTGAATACATACCTGATGGCACTGCAGAGGATAAAAACAAACTATATAAAAATGATAAAAATAATAAAATCGGATAGATCGAAATGATAGAAAATGAAAAAGGAAACCTGCTGATTATAGATGACGATGCCGTTCTGGCCAGAACGCTTGGGTTATCGATGGAAAGAAGAGGCTATAACGTAAAAACCGCCAACTCTGTGGAAGACGGCATTCGTGAGGCCAATGTAATAAAGCCGCATTTTGCCGTCATTGACCTTAAACTAAATGATGGAAGCGGACTGGATGCAGTTGAAAAAATAAGGGAACTTCAGCCTGAGTGTAAAATCATTATGTTAACAGCCTACGGAAATTTCACAACTGCCGTTGCTGCCATAAAGAGAGGTGCCGTTGATTACCTTGCAAAACCGGCCGATGCCGATATGATCGAAAAAGCCCTGCAACATAAAAATGAGGACACCCTCCCTCCTCCACCGGAAGACCCAATGCCCCCGGACATGGTGAAATGGGAGCACATACAGCGCGTTTACGAACAGTGCGAACGCAATGTCACCCAGACTGCAAAAATCCTGAACATGCATCGCCGCTCATTACAGCGAATACTGAAAAAGCACGCCCCGCATGACGCAAGGGAAGAGTAAGCCCTAAAACGCTTTTTGCGCCAATGCAAAAATCCTGGCCAGGGTCATTCTCAATGAAGAAATATCGGCCTGATCAGTGGTATAGAGAGCCGCAAGAACAAGTAATGCAAATACAAGATAGGAAACAGCCATAAAATATACCGCCCGTTTAATTGTGGCAGGCGGGATTCTGGCTGATGCGTTATCAGGGCCGATCCATATATTTTTTCGCTTCCGCCCGTTAATTTCAGTGACGGGTCCACCGAGAGCGATGTTAAACCCCCATGCCATTGCAAGCAGGCCAAGCCCGCCCTCATAAAATCTTCTGAAACTTGAGGCTGAACGTGTAATCAGGCCCTCAATCATTCGCACCGGCGAAAACGTCGGGACAACAAGTCCGGCGATCAGGATGCATAAAAAATATAGTATTCCGGGCGGCAGACTTATGATGTAGGCAAGCATACCTGCGAGTTTCCCAAATCCCCTATCATGCCCCTCCTCACCATACCGCCAGAAAACGAAGAGAACCGCACAGGCAAGATAAGCCCCTGTCAATCCCGAAACAAGAAACCAGAATACGGGCACCAGGCATCCAAATTCAAAGTTACGGGCAAGTATTTTAATTGCCGTACGCACCTCCCCGTGATCATCAAGGCTATTCAAATCCTGCCGGCTTGCGCGAGACAGCTCGTAATACAATCCATCTGGCAAATTCCGGGTCTTAATGTAATGACCAAGTAACAGAAAAACAGGAAAAAGTGATCCTCCCGAAATCATTAAAAGCAGTAAGGCAACAAAAATAAACAGAACTGTGTCGTCACCAAGCCTGCTGTGAAGAATATACTGTTCGGCAATAAAGGATATAAGAGTAAAGAGAATTATAATAATCACCGTTACGATCATTCCACGCACGAAAAGTTCGCCTTGTGACCGATGGTGTTTGTTAAGTTTTTCTATTATCGGCGAAAATACAAAATCGGCAATCTTCCAGATTAGGGGCAAAAAATTGCGGTAAAAAAAACCGGCCACGAAGTTTATAACAATGGCCATGAAAAGGCTTATAACGGCAATTGCCGCTCTGTCTTCAAATTTCAAAAAAACCAGATCTGTGTTCCATGCGGTTTCCGGCAGCACACTAAGCCCAATATTCATTAGTATAAATTCTGGTGCATATACTTAAGCACTTTATTGATTATTACAGACTATGTGACAACATTAATAGTATAAAACTTGAACAAATATTTTTTGGGAAGCAAACGAAGGGGAATAATTATGTACTACCATCTTTATGATTTGCAGCACGCGATACTGACCCCCGCCCGAATAGGGGCAGAGCTGACCAGAACACTTTACAGACACCCGGCCAATCCGTTTTCATACAGTCATCACGGCAGAACAATAGCGGCAGCAGCCGAATTGTTCGAGCGGGCGACAAAACGTTTTGGAAAGCCGGATTTCGGATTGAACCAAACTGTTATCGACGGAAAACCAGTAAATGTTGAAGAAGTTACCATTCTGGAAAAACCTTTTTGCACACTTCTGAATTTTAAAAGAAAAACAAAACGCAAGGATCCGTCCGTGCTTTTGGTTGCACCTCTGTCGGGACACTTTGCAACACTTTTACGGGGAACTGTCGAGGCTTTGCTGCCGCATCACAACGTATATATTACTGACTGGACCGACGCCCGTCAGGTTCCCTTGTCCGAGGGATATTTCTCGCTGGACGACTATATATCCTATCTTAAGGAATTTATGAGCCTGCTTGGTCCTGAAACGCACATTATCGGCGTATGCCAGCCCGCCGTTCCGGTTCTGGCCGCCGTTTCACTTATGGCTTCCGAAGACAACCCGAACCAGCCTCTGACCATGACTCTTATGGGCGGACCGATTGATACCCGCATTTCAAAAACGCAAGTGACTGAACTTGCCGAAAACAGGCCGCTGAGCTGGTTTGAAAACAGTGTTGTTATGGAGGTCCCATTCTATTATCCCGGGGCATTCAGAAATGTTTACCCCGGTTTCATACAACTCAGCGGGTTTATGTCTATGAATCTGGACAGGCATGTGGGATCCCATATGAACTTCTATCAGCATCTTGTTATCGGGGACGGCGATTCGGCCGAAGCCCACAGAAAATTCTATAACGAGTATCTGTCGGTTATGGATATTGATGCACCGTTTTACCTTCAGACTGTTGAGGTTGTTTTCCAGAAACATCTTTTACCCAAAGGTGAAATGACCTGGACCGATCCTCTGACAGGCATAAAACATCCCGTGCGCCCACAGGATATAAAACATACGGCCCTTTTGACAGTTGAGGGTGAAAATGACGATATATCGGCCCTCGGACAGACAACGGCGGCACATGATCTCTGCAAAAACCTTGCTACTTCAAAGCAGTATCATCATTTCCAGGAAGATGTCGGGCATTATGGTATTTTTAACGGTCGCCGATGGCGCCAGTTGATTATGCCCCGCCTTAGAAGCTTTATCCGCAAATTCGATAAACAGACAGATCCGGTTCCGGGTTCCGATCTAAAAAAATCTATAGAAGCCATGCCTGATCAATGGGATCTGAATAAATACGGCGTTGACGTCATTAAAAAGTGGAAGGCGCAGAAAGACAAAAGAAAAGGCGCTGAGAAAGAAAAAGCTTAATCCTTAATGCTGTTGGATCTTTCTTATCTGGAAGTTTTCAAAAACCCCCGTGCGCGACGCCTTGCCCTCAGGCTTGATTCAGCCCGCGGCATTGTACGTCTGGTCGTTCCGCCTGGTATCAGCATGAAAAGGGCGCATGAATTTGCCGCACTTAACCGCGACTGGATCGAAAATCAGGTTGGGAAACTTCCCTCCCCAGTTCCTTTTTGCGATGGACAGGTTCTTCCCATACTTGGAAAAGACAGAACGCTCGACATCTTTCAGGATAAGGGGTTGCGGACGACAAAAGTATCTATGGATACTCATTTTATTACCGTACGCACGCCTCTGGAAAACCCGGAAAGCCGGGTTACGCGATACCTCAAGAAAATATTCAAGGCAGAGATAGAAACCCTTGCCAGTTTAAAAGCCAAAACAATTGGAAAAACAATCCGTTCGATTGCCCTGCGCGATACACGGTCTCGCTGGGGCAGCTGTTCCAGTGACGGGAATCTTTCCTTTTCATGGCGGCTTATTTTTGCACCTTTCGATGCTATCGACTATGTTATCGCGCATGAGGTGGCGCATCTTAAACATATGGACCACAGCAAGGCATTCTGGGCATTATGTTGCGATCTGAGCCGCGATTCAGTGCAAGGTAAGAAATGGATGCGAACCCACGGCCATACGCTTTATCGTTATGGTCAAAGGCCATGATGTGAAGAATTTCCGTTGATAAATTCCAAGGCACCCTGCAAAATAACGTGAGCTGCCAGCATGTCCGTAACCCCCTTTACCTTTGCCCTTTTTTTACCGCCTGATTTAGATTTTCTGTGGTTTTTAAAACTATCCCCAGATTGATCCAGAAGGTTGTGCACTGTTTCTGTGGATAACCGTTCATCCCACAAAGCGATCCATGGATCTTCAAATTGCTCCGAAAGGCTTCGCGCCATTTCATCGGCGAATGATCGTACTCTGTCACATTGCGGCCCCCTGCTCCCGTCCATATTGACGGGCCATCCGATAATAAAACCATGTGTCTCATACTCACGGATCAAAGCCTTGAGTGCCTTTATATCCTCGGAAAATTTAGTTCTTTTTATTGTGCCAAGCGGCGTTGAAAGGGTTTGTTCCCTGTCGGAAATGGCAACTCCGATTGTTTTTTCGCCGACATCAAGGGCCATGAGCCGGGCCGGAAAAGACCGTTTCCCCATTATATTTTTCAGGTCGTCTATTGGCATAAACGGGTGTTATCCTGCGTTGACAGTTTATGTTACCGCTTGTTATAGCTTATTAGTTTTAAAAAGGTAAACCATATGTCAATCGAGAAGAAAACAGTCGCCAAAGTTGCCGAGCTTGCCTGCATTGAAGTTCCGGAAGAAAAACTTGAAAAGCTTACCCCTGATCTTCAGAACATTCTGGGATGGGTGGAACAGCTTTCAGAAATCGATACATCACAGGTCGAGCCGTTATCAAACGTTGCAAACGCCAAAACGCCAATGCGGGAAGATTGTGTGACAGACGGAAATATCCGAGATGAAATATTAAAAAACGCCCCGTCAAGCCGAGAAGGATTTTTCGAGGTTCAGAAAATCGTGGAATAAGTGGAATCAATATGACAGATACATCATTACTCAACTTTTCAGCATCGGAAGCTTTATATGGACTGAAGAAAGGTGATTTCAAACCGTCCGAGCTTTGTGAGGCCTATATTCATAATATTGAGGCAACACAGACACTGAATATTTATATAACTGAAAATTCCGAGCGTGCCCTTGACAGGGCGAAAACCGCGGACCGCAATTACGAGGAGGGAAAGGCAGCGCCGCTTGAGGGCCTGCCCATTGCCGTCAAGGATCTGTATTGTACAAAAGATATTAAAACCACGGCCGGCAGTAAAATTCTGCATAATTTTACTCCTGACTATGAATCAACGGTGACACAAAAGCTTTTTGATGCCGGAACGGTTAACCTTGGTAAGGTGAACCTTGATGAATTTGCCATGGGATCTGCGAATACAACAAGTTATTTCGGGAACTGCATAAACCCCTGGCGATCCGAAAAAAACACTGAAGCGGATCTTGTACCCGGCGGATCATCCGGCGGATCAGCAGCAGCCGTCGCCGCCAGGGCGGCAATTGCAGCTTTGGGCACGGACACTGGTGGTTCGATCCGCCAACCTGCAAGTTTTTGCGGTATCACTGGAATTAAACCGACTTACGGCCGTTGCTCTCGATGGGGTATTGTTGCATTTGCCTCATCTCTTGATCAGGCCGGGATCCTTGGGCGAAACGTTGGTGATTGCGCACTTTTCCTTAAGCATATGTCGGGGCACGACCCGAAAGACAGTACATCGGCTCCAATTGAGGTCCCTGATTTTGAAGCTGCGCTGGAAGGGAATGTCAAAGGCCTCAAAGTAGGAATTCCCAAGGAATACCGGGTTGAAGGCATGCCCGAAGAAATCGAGAAACTGTGGCAAAAGGGTATAAAATGGTTAAAGGATGAAGGGGCGCAAATCGTCAATATTTCCCTGCCCCATACGCATTATGCCTTACCCGCATATTATATTATTGCCCCTGCAGAGGCATCCTCCAACCTTGCACGTTATGACGGCGTCCGATACGGTTTGCGCGTAGAAGGCGAGAATCTGAAAGACACGTACAGAAAAACCCGTGCGGACGGTTTTGGAGACGAGGTTAAACGCCGTATTCTTATCGGAACCTATGTTTTGTCAGCGGGATATTACGACGCCTATTACATCAAGGCCCAGAAAATAAGGCGCCTCATACAGAACGACTTTTTAAAGGCATATGAAGAATGTGATGTTATATTGACCCCCACTGCACCTTCGGCCGCATTTCCGATCGGCGAAAAGGAAGATGATCCCCTTAAAATGTACCTCAACGATGTGTTTACGGTGGCGGTTAATCTCGCCGGTCTGCCGGGGATGTCCGTCCCGGCAGGTCTGAATGAGGAGGGTCTGCCACTGGGTCTGCAGGTTATAGGACGGCAATGGGACGAGGAAACCGTCCTCAAGGTCGGGGGCGTAATTGAAAAAGCGGCACAATTCAATAGCCTGCCCCGCATGATATCGGAAAAGGCGGCCTGATCTGTCATGACACGAAACGTCTTTTTTCTGATTACCGTTCTCGCCTGTCTTGTTTTCCATGTATTTTCCGTGCGTGCCGAAAAACCCCTTTCGGACCAGGATGCAACCCTTTATTACCGGGACTGCATCGATGATCCCTCAAATGCCGCATTAGATAAGGATGTCAGGGATTCCTTATGCAGTTGCGCCGCATCCCGTTATATTCAGGAAATGAGTATGGAAGACGTTCTTGTAATCAATGCAAACCGGCCGGAAGCAACACAAGCACGCCATAAACTCCTGCTTGAGGTTCTGACACCCTGTCTTGAAATTCCGGTGTCCGATATTCTGGAGAAGGAATGTCTGACAAGTTCAGCATTTAATTTAATGCCCAAGGAAAAGAAACTGGATATATGCCTGTGTTCTTCCTATGCCATATCCGAGGAGATGAGTTCAGTCGGAAAAGAATTCGTAAGACAGAAACTGAAAAACGAACCGGACTTTAAAAATCCGCTTCTGTCCTTTGTAAACAGCCCGGTTTTCGAACAGATTTCACGCCAGGTCATAAGAGATTGCGTGGAAGATTATAACTGACTAAACTTTTGCAGGTTTAAAGAAAGGATTAAGGAGTTTAATTGATGGCATCACTCATAAAGGGCGAAACAGGGGAATGGGAAATCGTGATCGGCATGGAAGTTCACGCCCAGATAATCAGTGAAGCAAAGCTTTTCTCCGGTGCATCCACCCGTTTTGGCGCCGGCCCCAACAGCAATGTTTCGTTTATTGATGCCGCAATGCCCGGGATGCTGCCCGTCCTGAACGAATTTTGTGTACGGCAGGCCATCCTGACAGGCCTTGGTCTGAATGCCGAAATAAACCCTTATTCCGTTTTTGAACGCAAAAATTATTTTTATCCCGACCTCCCTCAGGGTTATCAGATATCCCAGTACAAGCATCCGATCGTCGGCGAGGGCGAATTTGAAATCGATCTGCCCGACGGTACGGTCAAAACAATCGGTATTGAACGTCTTCACATGGAGCAGGATGCGGGGAAGTCGCTGCACGATCTCGACCCTAAACACAGCTATGTCGATCTAAACCGGTCCGGATGCGCCCTCATGGAAATTGTTTCCAAACCCGATTTGCGCGGACCGGAGGAAGCCGCCGCGTACCTTCGCAAACTCAGGACAATATTACAGTATCTTGGCACATGCGACGGCAATCTTGAGGAAGGATCAATGCGCGCGGATGTTAATGTATCCGTTCGCAAGACCGGTGACAAGCTTGGCACACGCTGCGAGATCAAGAATGTAAACTCGATAAAGGCCGTTCAAATGGCAATTGATTACGAAGCCCGCAGGCAGATTGAAATCATCGAAGACGGCGGCAAAATACAGCAGGAAACTCGCCTTTGGGACCCGAACAAAGGTGAGACGCGTTCCATGCGCTCTAAGGAGGAGGCACACGATTACCGCTATTTTCCCGATCCCGATCTTTTGCCGGTTGAGCTTGAAAGAACATGGATTGACGATATACGCGAAACTTTGCCCGAACTGCCGGATGAGAAGAAACACCGTTTTATGCAGGAATATGGATTAAGCCTTTATGATGCCGGCGTTTTGATCACCGAGCGGGAGAGAGCGGATTACTTTGAAACCGTCGCACACAATCGTGATTCAAAGACGGCAGTCAACTGGGTTCTTAACGAGCTTCTGGGCGCTCTCAACAAAGACGGAAAAACCATCTCTGACTCCCCTATTGCCGCAGAAAACCTTGGCGGACTTATCGACCTGATACAGGATAAAACGATATCCGGGAAAATTGCCAAGGATGTTTTTGCCGATATGTACGTATCAGGTAAAGACGCACGTACAATCGTCGATGAGAAAGGCCTTAAACAGGTTACGGACACCGGCGCAATCGAAAAAATTGTCGATGAGGTTATTGCAGAAAATCCTGAAAATGTTGCGGCCTATCGCGGGGGCAAGGATAAATTGCTGGGCTTTTTTGTCGGTCAGGTTATGAAGAAGACGCAAGGCAAAGCCAACCCGCAGGCCGTTAACGATATTCTGAAATTAAAACTGTCCTAGGTTATCGGTTCTTATATACTCAGAAAAGTTTTCAGATTCGGGACCGGCTTTTCACGTAAACCCGGCATTTGTAACTGGTATTTTCGTCTTCACGGATTAATCGGTTTGTGCTTCACTTGAATCCTGGATCAAACAAAAGGATTGCATAATGACTGACAGCGTAAATTTAGATAAAACCACAGACCCGAACCAGCGTGTTATCGTCGGTTTAAGCTGGGATCCTGTTGATATTCCCTTTTACCTGAAATGGTTTATGCCCTCAAGCCGGCGGTCGTACGACCTTGATCTCACATGCTATGTTTATGACGATCAGGGTAAATTTACTGATATTGTCTCAGGTTCCCAGGTTGTTGAACAGGACCAGACCGGCAACATCTATCACAGCGGGGACGATACGACAGGAAAAGGCGGCGGAGATGATGAGCGTATTTTTGCCGTCCTGGGTCAGCTTCCGCAACATATAAAGAGTCTTGTTTTTCTTGTTACATGCAAAAGCGCTCATAATTTCGGCACTGTTAAAAATCCGAAAGTCCGCCTTGCCAATGCGGCAACAGATACGGAAATAGAAAGCATTACGTTAAATGATAAGGGTTCTGACAAGAATAGCTATATATTCCTAAGGCTCGTGCGTAATGACGGTGTTGATAAAAGTCAGTGGTCATATGAAATGATAGATGAATTTCATAATCACGAAGATGTTCAGGACTGGACACAAATCCTGGCTGCATGACACATTTAATGGATAACTCTGTGGAAAACCAATTATGCAATTTTGTTTTCTATAATTAATGTGAACTATTTTAGAAATATTGTTTGTAATCAATAAGATATACTCATACCTGAAACGGGGATAAATTTATGAAAACGTTATCGTATCGTGATTTTATACACATGGGTGATTATTCCGACACACACCCGCTCAAAATCGATTTAATGTATGCCAGTGCCAAACATCCGGAGAATAATTTTGGTGAAGCACTATATAAGCCGGATGCCAGGCTTTGGCTGTATAAAGATTTTGGAGAAGTCGTTTTGAAGGCCGCAGAGAGGATATACAGGGAATATGAGTGGGTACTGGTTCTGAAAGACGGGTTGCGTCCTGTGGAAGCCCAGGAAAAAATGGCACAGACGGAAATTATAAGACAAAATCCCCACTGGCTTAAAGAGCCCGGCATGCTTGTATCGCCACCCGGTACAGGGGCCCATCCACGCGGCATGGCTATCGATCTGGCTGTGGAAACTCTCTGTGGAAAAGCTGTGGATATGGGCACATCTGTGGATCACTTTGAGGATAACGCGTTTGAAAGCCCGGCATTCAGGACTTACACAAAACTGCCGCCCGAAATACTGGAACGGCGGGAGGCCCTGTCACATGCTTTTGTTGAATGCGGGAAGGAACTGGGACAGGAAATCCTTCCTTTCCCAAATGAATGGTGGGATTACCGCTATCCGCGAGAGGTATATAATCGCTTCGCCCCGGTGTATGAAGCCGATTTCCCGGAAAGTATGCGATTTGTTGCATAATTCATTGCCATTTTAAACCGTTTATGACACTTTACGGGTATGTCTTACCCGGCTTTGCGGAAGCCGAAGCGGGCAAAAGCGGAAAACAAGGAGACGTGGCCGAGTGGCTGAAGGCGCTCCCCTGCTAAGGGAGTATGGGGGTAACACTCCATCGAGGGTTCGAATCCCTCCGTCTCCGCCATTTCTATAA
>CAYLKN010000009.1:4919-73551 GCA_964384335.1 uncultured Pseudobdellovibrionaceae bacterium | reverse complement strand
AAAAGACGTGATTTAAAGAACGCCCTGACGATCGTTATCATCCCGGGAATGTTGACCGGTGTTCGCTGGTTCATTTTCATACTGCCGGCTGCGCGGTATAAAGTTGGTATTCCCGTCGCCCATACCCGCAGGTGCGGGAGTTGAAGGCGGAACAATATCAAGTGCCTGTTGACGCAATGCTGCGAGTTCTCTCTGCCGGGCCAGCGCAAGATCGTGTGCCAGAATATGAGAAGTTACGGATTCCGGACTGGATCGCTCCATAAATTCTTCCTGCGGATCCTCAATTGATTTTCCGCCGAATGAATAATTTCCGGTAAGTTCTTTTGAAAAAGACGTTATCATGTTTATAAAATAACATAAGTTTTAAACTGCATACAGAAATACTGTCAGGTTTTTTCAAGTATTTTCTTTCTCTCTTCAAAAGCCTTTGCGCCTTTATACAGAATACGAACAATATCCTCTGTCAAATGCGCCGGTCTTTTGCCGTGAGGCGTTTTATATCTATGTTCACACCTGGTTTCAAGAAAGGTCAACAATTGCTCCGCCTGGCATTTTGCATATGAGCGTGACTCAAAAAAGTCATTTACATTTTCAGTCTTCATAAACTTCCCCACACGTTTATTTTTTTTATTTTTATGGGAAATTATCAGGGAAATAAGATTATGTCAATTACATTTTGTGGATTTTTAAATCCAAAAATTTTGAAACCTTTTGTACTGTCCAGATTTTTAGTAAGGTTCTTCCAGCTTTGATTAAGTTGCCGACCCCTTAAGGCATTGTAAAATTTATCTTTTTGGCATATTCCGGTATAGATATTAACGGGTGAGTAAACAGCCTGATGATTTACAGACCTGGTTGCACGTGGGTTATATCTGGCGGCAAAGGTTAGAATGACTATGTTGAAATGACTAAGATAGGTATGGCTTGAACCCGGTTATTTTTGGATAAAACCTATACTTAATTTCTTTAAGTATAGGTTTTAACTGGCATTTAAATTGATCTGTCAGGAGCCTCTGAATGGCATGTTGCAAATCTTTATGCGATATAATCTGCAACATTCCTTCACGCCAATATCAATTATCGCGTGCTTTAACCATTTCTTCTTTCATTGCCAAAAGTTCCGGTAATGAACTTTCAGGCGATATTGACTGGATCTGTTGTGTGAACCTTCTGTTTCTTTCGATCCTGGCCTGTATTGCTGTTTGATCGGCAAGATTTTTATCTATCGAATCAATGATTTCCATCGCTTTCTGCCTGAGGCCCGCAACTCGTGTGTTGCATTCATCCCACGCTTTTGCCTTTTTTTGCATTTCGAGACGCATAATGTTTAATTCATGCAGAATGCTGTCTGAAGAGTTGTCATTTACGGATTTTACAGCTGGAAATTCAAGTAATTTAGCCATGTAAGCCTCCCTTTGTAAAAAATTATTTAATTTTATATGAGCAAGTCCTATACCTTATTTACTTTACAGGAAGCATTTTAACAAAATCCTAATGCGAAAGGTTAGGCATAACCTTAGGATTGAGTACAATGATACTTAATGGAAAAATTTAAGGACCGGAATGATGTTTGTTTTAAGGCTTTAGGATATATCGCTTTTGGCACAAAAATTTTCGAAAAAATATTAATCGCACCGGGATTCCTTTTAAGTCATTGAAAATAAATAAAAAACTTTATTTGCAAAATTGCAGATAATTCCATATACTCAGGTTATAGTAATTAAAGATCTGGCGTGTGCGGGGGTTGTCATAACCAAATAAAGGAGAGGTTTGATGACTAAAGGTGATTATGCCAGGAATATTGGTCAAAGGCTTATTGACGCTCATGGAATTAAGGATGCATGTCATGAAGCCATGAAAATGAAATACTTCTTTTATGCACGCGGTAACTTCAAAAGCGCGGAAAACTGGGAAGAAATCGTTGAATTCATAAAATCCCGAATGGAAAAGGACCCCTCTAACGAAATTATTTATAAACAGGAATCTTCGGATTACAAGACTGTGATTACGGATTTAAAAGAGAAGATTGAGGCTGTGACTATGGATGCCTCCACCAAAAATGCATAAGCGCAGCGCAGTCACATGTATTCTATAAATCCCTGTTAATGATCTGATAAGCGTAGTCTGTTATTTCTTCAAAATAGTCTTTCAAATACCTTGCAATGAAAACAGAACGGTGACGGCCGCCCGTACAGCCAATGGCAATTGTGAGGTAAGATTTTCCTTCTTCGCGGTAATGGGGCAGAAGGGTCTGAAGAAGTTCTGTGAAATGATGTCTGAAATTGTCATAGGCTTTATCGGTCTTTATATAATCCCCAACCGCTTCGTCATTCCCGGTCAGTGGCTTAAGTGAAGGCACCCAGTTCGGATTTTTGAGGAAACGAACATCCATGACAATATCCGCTTCTTTGGGAATTCCGTTTTTATATCCGAATGACATGAACGTCACCGTCAGATCTTTTTCTGTAAGCCCATAATACCCTTTAATCAGCCGTCTCAGATCATGAATCGAAAGATCACTTGTATCCAGGACAAGGCTTGCGTGATCTTTTAGGTTCGCAAGGATAAGTTTTTCTTTCTCGATGCCCGCACTTACGGGCCGGTCACTAGCCAGCGGGTGTCGTCTGCGTGTTTCGTTAAAGCGGTTTTGTAAAACAGAATCATCGGCCGTCAAAAACAATATCTCCGCCGAAAATCTGGTTGCGGTTTTGATGACAAGATCGGGACTGAACCCTCTTGTCCGGCAATCAATGCCCACGGCAAGGGGGGCGTTGTCATGTTCCTGTTTTTCCATCAGGGGATCAACGAGAGAAAGGGGAAAATTATCGATAACTTCATAGCCGTTGTCCTCAAGGGCTTTGAGAGTGGAGGACATGCCCGCACCGGAAAGACCTGTAACAATAAGTAGTTTCGCGTTGCTCATACAACCTCATCTTTCAGAGTCTTCATTATGTGCCCGGAAAGATACAGTGATCCGGTTATTAAAACACGGCAGGTTCTGTTTTGATCTTCCTTGAAAAGTGCGGCTACTGCATCTTCTGCATCACCAAAAACGCTGCACCTGATCTCCGGTAAATCGGAGAGAAGCGGTTTAAGCTGCTTTCTGACATCCTTCGGGTCGTGGGAGCTTTTTTCCTCTGGCACAGGTATCAAAGACAAAGATTTTGCCATTGGAAGCAGAGATTTCAGGAAAGTTTCCGGGTTTTTGGTGTTGATCATTCCTATAACCAGATGGAGCGTTTTCTGATCCTGCAAGTTCCATATTTTTGCCTGTTTGGCCAAAGCTTCGCCCGCGCTATCATTATGCCCGCCGTCAAGCCATATTTCTGCTTCCATTGGGGCCTGCAATTTTCTTTCCATGGACTGAAGCCTTTGCAGCCTGGCGGGCCAGTAGGCCTGCTCAAGACCTTTTAAGGATTTTTTTTCTTCAAAATGAAACCTGTCCGGATAGTTTTCGTTTAATATTTCCATGGCCTGAAGCGCAGTGGCCGCATTCTCTCTCTGATGGGGACCTGTAAGATTTAATTCAGGATATACGCTGTTCTCACTTTCAACTCTATGTAAGGGGACTTTAAGCTTTTCCGCATGTTTGGCAAAAACATCCATCACGGCCATGTTTACTCCATTCTGAGTGGTTTGCGGGGCAATTACACAAGGTACGGCGGGTTTCATGATCCCGGCTTTTTCAAATGCAATTTTTTCAAGCGTATCACCCAGAAACTCCGCATGGTCCATGGAGATACGCGTTATAATTGTTAAAAGGGGGTTTTCTACAATATTCGTTGCATCAAGCCGTCCGCCCATTCCCGTTTCAAGAAGAAGAAAATCTGCGGGAACCTTTGAAAAGGCAATAAAGGCAGCAGCATAAGTTAGCTCAAAAAATGTAATCTCACGACCGGCGTTTACTGTTTCTGCCTCTATAAGACATGCTTTTAAAAACGTATTGGAAATCAGTTTTCCGGAAAGCCTGATGCGTTCATTAAAGCGGATCAGATGTGGCGATGTGAAAGCATGGCAGGTATATCCATGCGCTTCCATAATTGAGCGTAAAAACGCGATGGTAGAACCTTTTCCGTTTGTTCCCGCGACGTGAATGACGGGCGGCACTTTATTCTGAGGATTGCCAAGATCGTTCATAAGTCTTCTTATGCGGTCGAGGCTCAGATCAATTGATTTGGGATGATATTCGAGAAAGCGCGCCAATATCGACTCGATTTCAGTGTCCGCTACCGGCTCGTTGTTAACGGAAGCTGTTTTCTCACCTACTGGCCCGGCGTGCATTTCTGGCAATATTCTGATTGTTTCCTGTCGGCATCACCGGCCTGGGCAAGGCTGTAATATCTATATTATCAAGCTTTATATCTATGTTCAGGGCAGAGTGGGGCCTGTAATTTTCAATATTCAGATGCGTTTTAATCTTACGTTTCTTGTTTGTTTCAATGTGCCGGCCAATTTTTTCAATATTCTTTTCACTTAAAGAATTCGCATTACTTTTATCGGCTTTTCCGTTTTTTGATGTTTTGCCTTTCGCACCGGTTCCGCTTTGCGGATTTTTGCCATTCTTTTTCAAACCGCCTTTATTCATGATAAGCCCAAGGAGGCGTGCCAGGGTCTCTCTCAACTCCGTTCTGTGGACAACCATATCTACCATGCCATGATCCTTAAGATATTCGGAAGTCTGAAAGTTTTCGGGCAGTTCCTCGCGTATTGTTTCCTGGATGACCCGTTTACCTGCAAATCCGATTGTTGCTCCGGGCTCGGCAATGTGAATGTCACCCAGCATTGCGAAAGAGGCGCTGACCCCGCCTGTAGTAGGGTTGGTCAGTAATACGAAATAGGGCAGGCCGGCTTCCCGGACACGCTGAACGCTGACTATGGTCTTTGGCATCTGCATGAGGGAGATGGCTCCTTCCTGCATTCGTGCGCCCCCCGAAGAGGGTATTGTTATAAAGGCGGCTTTTTCAGAGACGGCGATTTGCGCAGCTTTCACAATGCCTGCACCGACGGCTGCGCCCATAGAACCGCCCATGAAGGCAAAATCAAATGCGGCTATGACTACCTTATTGCCGCCAATTGTTCCTTTGGCGATAACAAGTGCATCCTGACGGCCTGTTTTTTGATGCGCCTCTTTAAGGCGATCGGAATATTTCTTGCGGTCCTTAAATTTCAAAGGGTCATGCGGTACTTTAGGCAGGCTGACTTCTTCAAATTTACCGTCATCAAACAGCAGGGACAGGCGCTGGTTCACAGAGATGTTCAGGTGATAATTACAGTGATAACAGACATTCAGATTCTTTTTAAGATCGGTATGAAACATCATACCTTCACAGGAAGGGCATTTGTGCCACAGGTTTTCAGGCACATCTTTTTTGGTGACGAAGGATCGTATTTTGGGTCTGATAAAATTCGTTAACCAGTTCATGAAAAAACTCCCGCTAAATGATATTTTTAAAGAGCACTTGCCAAGTCTCTGACCTTTTGAAGGACTTTTTCCTTGTCTGCATTTTTTGTGCCCAGCTGCTCAATTTCTTTTATAAGCGCGCTGCCTACAACAACGGCATCACAGAACGGACTCATTATTTTTACATCTTCCTGTGAATTTATACCAAATCCGACGGCCAGAGGTAAATCGGTTCTTTTGCGAACCGCAGACAGTTTTTCACGAACATCTTCCGCAGTGGCCGAGCGTGTGCCTGTGATTCCGGCAATTGCGACGTAGTATAGCCAGCCGCTTGCGTGCTCAAGAATTTTTGTTAGTCGTTTATCATCTGTGGTGGGCGTTATAAGTTTTATAATATCAATCCCTTTGTCCTTCGCAAAGGACAATAACTCATCATCCTCTTCGGGCGGAAGGTCAACGATAAGAAGTCCGTCAACACCGGCTTTCGCAGCGTCACTAACGAATTTCTCAACCCCGTATGCAAGGACAGGATTAAAATAACCCATCAGAACAAGTGGCGTTTCCTGGTTTTTCTCTCTGAATGTGCCTGCCATCTGTAAAATTTTAGGGATCGTGATCCCCGCTTTCAGCGCACGCAGCCCGGAAGACTGTATCGTTGGGCCGTCCGCCATGGGATCGGTAAACGGCATGCCTAACTCTATTACGCTTGCGCCGGCTTCAGGAAGATTTTCCAGGATTTCGAGTGAGGTTTCATAATCGGGGTCTCCGCCCATGATATACGGGATGAATGCTTTTTTATTTTCTGCCTTAAGGGCGGCAAATTTCTTTTCGATTCTGGACATATCAGTAAATTCAAACTCTTTTATTCTGTTTCTGTGTAGTTATGATCATTGTCGTCAGCATCTTTTAAAGACCATTCCCGGTTTTTTTTACGTTTAATATGCGTCGCGTGAACTGGCACTTTGCCATATCCTCCCGGAATATCAAGAACATATGTCGGCTGGCATAGTCCGGAGGCGTTTTTAAGAAGGCTTTTGACCAGTTTCTGGCCTTTTTCAAGCACAACGCGAAAATGTCCAGTGCCTTTCGCCTTATCAAGATGATGCAGGTAATAAGGTTTAATTCTGTTTTCCACCAGTTTCCGCATGAGATTTTCAAGTGCCTCTTCACTATCATTAACACCCTTAAGCAGGACGCTTTCGCATAAAACGGGAATACCCGCATCAGTAAATAATCCGCACGCTTCAAGGCTTTGATTGGTTAATTCGTTGGCATGGTTGCAGTGGATGACTAGATAGACAGCTTTTCTGCCTTTTATCACATTCAGTTTTTCTGTATCTATTCTGTCCGGATCTGCAACCGGAACCCGGGAGTGTATGCGGATCACACCGACATGATTTATGTCATGCAGCGCGCGAAATAACTTTAACAGTTTACGAGAGGACAGCATCAGGGGGTCGCCGCCAGTCAAAATGACTTCCCAGATGTTCTTGTGCGAGCGTATATAATTCAAAGCCATATCAACTTCCGGCTCCGTAAGCATGTCACCCTGCGGTCCAACGTATTCTCGACGAAAGCAAAACCGGCAGTAAACCGGGCAAACATGAATGACTTTTAACAAAACGCGGTCTTTATGTCTGTGAACTATTCCTTTCAGCGGTGAATATTTCTCGTCGCTGACAGGATCCCGGCCTTCGTCATTGCTGAAATTCAATTCTTTCATGTCCGGAACATACTGTCTGAAAACAGGATCTTCGTATGTCATTTCCTCAATTGCGCTTAAAACATTTGGCGTAATGCGCATTGCATATTTATCGGTGACCTTTTTCAAATCCTGCTGAACTTCGGACGGGACCAGTTCTTTTTCCAAAAGTCCGGCCGGCGAAAGAAGCGGCTTTTTAAGGGGATACTTGCTCATCTCTCATACTCTGTTCAAATAAAAATTGCTTCATGAATATTTTCACGAAGCAACTTGTAAGATAGTTATTTTTCGTATGTTTAAATGTTTTATTCGAAATGTCTGCGCTTGCGCTCAAGCTTACGCCATCGTCTGACGGCTTCGGCCTTTTCGCGTTTGCGTTTTTGAGATGGTTTCTCGTAATCCCGTCGCAGCTTCATTTCTCTGAAAATGCCTTCTCTTTGCATTTTTTTCTTAAGAACTCTTAAAGCCTGCTCAAGATTGTTATCTCTTACATTAACGCTAACGATTTTTATCAACTCCTTCCAGATTAAAAATTAATTTTCTTTAGCATTCTTCTGCGAAATTATGCAACACATAATTTAAAAACAAGCTTTAATTATAATCCGCACGGATTAAAAAGTCATTAATTATGACAATTATTTTTTCTGGCAGATTTCCAAGCCTGTTTGTTTAATCCGGTTTAACAGAGCTTTGTCCATGTAATGCCGCTTTGCAAACATTCTTTCAAACATGGAACGGTGCAGAACGGAAATGATTTTAAAGTGATGTGTCCGGAATTACGCTTGCAATGGAGCGGCATTTTCTGCCATATACTCTAATTACGATATGCGAATTTCTAAACGCCTGAAAGTTTTCTGACATGATCTGGGACATCGTTATTGTTGTTATTATACTGATCTCTACTCTTATTGCTTTTTTCAGAGGATTTGTCCGTGAGGTTTTAACGATCGTCGGGGTTATTGGCGGTCTGGCGGCCGCTTATTACGGTGGTCCGTTGCTTTCGCCCGTTCTCCGGGACCTTATGGGCGTCGAGGACGGTGCAACCGGAAAATTCCTTGATTTCATTCCATATACGCTTCTTGCCGATGGTTTAAGTTATGTTGTGATTTTTCTTTGTATCGTCGTTATTTTGTCTTTGACCAGTCATTTTATTGCGTCGGCATTCAGCAACAGCAGTCTCGGCATGATTGACCGGACTCTGGGCATTGTGTTTGGAATCGCCCGTGGTGCAGTGTTACTTGCCTTATTATACATGCCGGCCCATATATTTCTTGATGTTGATACGAAAAGAAAATATTTCGATGGATCTTATTTGATATTCTATCTGGAATTGGGTTCCGATACACTTGCCGGATATCTTCCCGGGATAGAAAATGATCAGGAAAGACTGTATGATCCGGATATGACAAGGGAAAAGCTTGAGGAAACAAATGTTTTAAAACCTCTGGAAGATGCCGGTAACATGGGCGAAACTTTTGATACGCCAACCCAGCCGCCGGATGGAAACAGCAACCCGAATAACGGACCGGGATACGATCAGGGACAAAGAGAAATGCTGGACCAGCTTTTCAGGGAGCAGGATACGGAAAACCAATAGAAATCTACTTTATGAAACAATTACAATTCAAACCTCACTTATACGATGTCTAAATCTCTGGGCGAGAAATGCGGTGTTTTCGGAGTCTACGGCCATCCCGAGGCGTCCGCTCTTGTCGCGCTTGGCCTTCACGCCTTGCAGCACAGGGGGCAGGAAGCTGCCGGTATCGTCTCTTTCGACGGCACAACATTTTTTTCAAAACGGGCTTTGGGGCTTGTTGACCAGACGTTTAATCAGGAAGATGTCATCGATCGTTTAAAAGGGCATCTGGCAATCGGGCATAATCGTTACGCAACAACCGGACAAACACTATACAGAAATATTCAGCCTCTTTATGCCGATCTTTCGCTTGGCGGCTTCGCCCTTGGTCAAAACGGAAACCTCACAAACGCACACACCTTAAGAGAACAACTGGTTCAGAAAGGGTCAATTTTTCAATCCACAACCGATACTGAGGTCTTTATGCACCTTGTGGCGGCTTCGGAAAAGACAAATGTCAAAGATCGCGTCGCCGAGGCCGTAAAGGTTACGGAAGGCGGATTTGCAATTGTTGCCTGCTGTAACGACCAGTTAATAGGTCTTCGGGATCGGCACGGTATACGACCCCTTTGTCTTGGCAGGCTGAATGATACATGGCTGTTGTCATCGGAAACATGCGCGTTTGATATTGTCGGGGCTGATTATGTGCGGGATGTGAAACCCGGTGAAATGGTTGTTATCGATAAAAACGGTATAGAAAGTGTGATGCTTTATGATGTCACGCCGCCACGGTTCTGTATTTTTGAATACATCTACTTTGCCCGGCCGGACAGTTTTATGGAAGAAAGGTCTGTTTATGTCGCCCGAAAGGCCATCGGTGCCGAACTGGCACGCGAATCTCCCGTTGACGGCGCGGATATCGTTGTTCCCGTTCCCGACAGTGGTGTGCCCTCCGCAATCGGATACTCCGAACAATGCGGGGTGCCTTTTGAACTTGGTATAATTCGGAACCATTATGTCGGGCGTACGTTTATCGAGCCGACCCAGCAGATCCGTCATCTTGGTGTGAAGTTAAAACATAACGCCAATAAATCATTTCTGGAAGGGAAAACTGTTGTTTTGGTTGACGATACAATTGTGCGCGGAACGACATCAAGGAAAATCGTTGAGATGGTCAGGCATGCGGGTGCAAAAGAGGTTCATATGCGTATATCTGCTCCGCCGACAAAGTACAGTTGCTATTACGGGATTGATACGCCTTCAAGCAGTGAACTGCTGGCAAATCAAAAAACACCTGAAGAAATCGGTAAACATATCGGCGTTGACTCTCTGGCCTATATTTCTCTTGATGGTCTTTATAAAGCCCTGGACCAGGGGAAAAGAAACGGAGAAAAACGGAAGTTCTGCGATGCGTGTTTCAGCGGTGATTATCCTGTCCCGCTAACCGATTTTATGAACAAGAGAACCGGAAAGCGCATTACGGACCTTGGATAAAGCTTGGAAAGGAAAACGGCAATGATTTTGATTGCGCTGGGCAGCAACCTTTCCGGCGACTTTTTCCATCCTGCGGATAACGTCCGTTTTGCGCTTAATGAAATGGAGCGCAATAATATCCGGATTGTGCAAAGGTCTTCTTTATACGTAACCCGCGCCTTTCCAAATCCTGAAGATCCATGTTTTATTAATGCTGTTGTAAACATTGATACACGGCTGGGCCCTCTGGAACTCCTAAAATTTCTTCAGGAGACTGAACAGAAGTCTGGACGCGAAAGACCCTATAAAAATGCTCCGAGGACACTGGACATTGATATTCTGGATTACAAGGGCATGGTCAAAAATTTCGGCAATGTCCTGATACTTCCCCATCCAAGAATGCAAACGCGGGAATTTGTAATGGTTCCGATTGCGGAAATTGCCCCTGACTGGCGTCATCCTGTTTCTGACAAAACTGCACAGGATTATGTGCAGGGATATTCGAATGAAAAAATTTCCAGTATTAAGCTTTATCAAGAAAACGGAGATCATGCGGATGACACCGACATTTCCTCAAACGCATATGCATGATACCGAAAACCAGATTGTATGCCGGACGGAATGATGATGCGTCTTGCTTTTTTTGCCTCTCATGGAGGGTCCGGCGCAAAGGCCATTGTCGAAGCCATTGGAAACGGGACCTTAAATGCGCATCCGGCAGTTTTATTCAGCAATAACGCCGACTCCAAAGCATTGATCTGGGCAGAAAGCATTAAACTCCCGGCTTTTGTCGTTAACAAAAAGATTTTCGGAGATAACAGGGCCGCAGACCAATTCACGCTTAATACACTAAAGGAAAATAAGGTTACACATATCCTGCTGTCTGGTTATATGCGCAAAATTCCGGGTTCAATAGTCCGGGAATATCCAAACAGAATAATCAATATCCATCCCGGATTACTGCCTGAATACGGCGGAGAGGGGATGTACGGGAGAAAAATTCATGAAGCTGTTATTGCGAACAATGAGAAAGAAACTGGAATTACAATTCATTTTGTGGACTGCAACTACGACACCGGCCCTGTAATTGCGCAGAAAAAGATACAGATATCTATGGATGACACGCCAGAATCGCTGGAGGAGCGGGTAAAACGCGAAGAAGGACCGTTTTATGTGGATGTGATCAAAAAAATTGAATCAGGGGAAATTGATATGGACTTTGTTGCGAGGCTTTAGCCGCGCTCTTTCATTATCCTTTGTTTCTGACGGTTCCAGTCTCTCTGCTTGATATCCTCCCTCTTGTCATAAACTTTTTTTCCTTTGGCCAGGGCGATTTCCAGTTTGGCAATGCCACGACTATTAAAGTAAAGTCTGAGCGGTACAATCGTATATCCTTCTTTTTTAACCGAACCCATCAGTTTGTTTATTTCCCGCTTATGCATAAGCAGTTTTCGGGGACGCCTCGGGGCATGCTGCAGATGAGATCCGGCCTGCTGATATTCCGGAATATGGGCATTAAAGAGGTAAAGTTCACCTTGTTTAGGACCGACATGCGATTCCTTAAGGCTGCACTGACCGTGACGCAGTGATTTTACCTCCGTACCTTCAAGGGCAAGCCCGGACTCGAACTTTTCCTCGATACTATAGTCATGGCGCGCCTTTCGGTTTTCGGAAACCGTCTGATTTGTTGAAATAAGACCTGACTTTTTATTTTTTTTCTTGTTTGCCATCGTGTTCGAAAATTCGTTCTTATAATCTGAATTTAAGGGTTACAGCCCCGTTATAAATATCTTTCTTTATAAATTTTCTTTTTCAAAGTAAAATTAAGAGTGTCTAAACGGACTATATGGTAAATTATTTATAGTCATAAGAAAGCCCGGGGCTCATTAACTATGTCCATTGTGCGCGTATCAAATTTCAAAGCTGCGTTTGCGAAAACTTTGCAGGACATAGTCAAAGCTGCTTTTAAGCCGTCTGAGCATACATGCACGGAAATCTGCCGCCCCATCAGGATTTGCAAGAAAACCATAAATCTGCTGTGTCTGGCAAGCATGAAAGTTTACAACCCATTCATTCACTTGCCTTCCTTGTATCTTCATGGTTTTCTTAATGTCCATCTGTGTACCATAAACAGATTCAAAGCCTGAGAATTTACATATATGAAATTCAAATCTTTCCATCGTTATATAGTTTTTACGGTTTTGATCGCCGCAGCTGTCTTTGTAAGTATGGAAACATTTATTCCGGATAAATCCATTCATGCCCGGGAAAAGGATGATCCTGCACTATCCAGGGATGCGTCTGTAAATAAAGAGGAAGCAGCACAGAATCCGGCTCCTTTAGCAGGGAAAAAACCTGAGATCAGCGCCTTTTTTCATTCACGGAACCGAGTTTCTCTTAATAACGAACAGGAACTCAATATTTTTAAAATGCTAAGGGCGGCCGATGTGAAAAGCTGGCCTGAGGCGCGGGCTTACCTTAAAAGGGTAAAAGGAGAGAGGGCACAGGAATTTGCCCGGAATCTTTACCTCTGGATGGCGTTTACCCATGGTTATACTGACAGGATCACGTTTGAGGACGTTATTGATTTTCTGGAGCACAATCCCGGCTGGCCTGAACGCCGGAGAATCAGACTTTATGCTGAAAATATTTTGAATGATAAAGCGCCTGATTCACTTGTTGTGCGCTGGTTTGCCGATAATCCCCCTATAATGCCGGACGGTATGAAGGCTTATCTCTCGGCACTGGACAGAACCGGTGAGCAGGACAGCGCCAGAGAAATACTGAGAGAGTGGTGGTACTCGGCTGTTATAACACCGGATCAGCAACGGGAATTTTTCAAAAATTATAGCGACTGGTTTTCACATGAAGATCATGAACGCCGGCTGCAAAATCTTATTTCTCTGCGTCAGTATACGAATGCGCGCATACTGGCCCGCGGTATGGGAAAGTCTTACAGATATCTTGTTGAAGCAAAAATCCGGCTTTCGGCCAGGCAGCCCGGTGTGGACCGTCTTATAGAACTGGTTCCTGCCCATCTGAAGGATGATCCGGGTCTGATGTACGAGCGTCTTAAGTGGAGGCGAAAGGAAAACCTTAATGACCGCGCCATAGAAGTGTTAGTGAATCCCCCGCCAGTCGAGAATATTGCAAATCCCGAAGAATGGTGGCATGAGCGCCATATTATCATACGCCGCCTTATCGAAGAAAAAGATTTTGAAAAAGCATATTACATTGCAGGCAAGCATATACAAAAAGAGGGCTTTGCCCTGGCACAGGCGGAATGGGTTGCCGGATGGCTTGCCTTGCGTTTTGTCAATAAACCCTGGCAGGCATTTGAGCATTTCGAGAAACTTTATAATTCAGTGAGCACGCCAATCAGCCGTGCGCGGGGTGCTTACTGGGCCGGGCGGGCAAGCGAGGTTCTGGGTCATCCCGATGTGGCGACCGAGTGGTATCTGGCGGCGGCTCTTCACGGCGGAACGTTTTATGGCCAGCTTGCCTCGGCAGCTTTGCGCTCCATGCCGAAAGATGAGCTTTTAAAACAGGATATTGCGTTTGACGGAGATAAGCTTATTCCGCAGAAAGGAGTTACGTTCTCTCTTAATGTCGAGCCCCCGAAAATCAATTTCCGGGAAAAGGAGGCTTTTTTAAAGCACGAGCTGGTTGTCGCATCAAAACTTTTTGTTAAAGCCGGCGTACGCAGCGAGGCCGGAGATTTTCTGAAAGTTTTGGGGGAAATGGCAAAAACGCCTTCCGATTTTCGAATGGCCGCGGAACTGGCAACCAGTCTGAAACAGCCGCATGATGCTCTTCATATTGCCAAACTGGCCAGTTATCAGGGTGTTATTTTAAAAGATCAGGCGTATCCAACCGTCATTCAATACCTTGAAAACATAGACGAAATTGAATGGGCCCTGGTTCACGGAATCATAAGACAGGAAAGCGCCTTTAATCCAAAAGCCACAAGCTCTGCCGGGGCGCAGGGACTGATGCAGCTTTTGCCAACGACTGCCAATTACATTGCGCGCAAAACCCGGCTTTCATATCAGAGGCGATGGCTCCATGACAGACCGGACTATAACATTAAGCTGGGTGCACGCTATATGGCCTACCTTCTGGACAAGTATAACGGGTCAGTCATACTTGCTCTGGCTGCTTATAACGGCGGGCCGGGACGCGTTGCCTCATGGCTTAAAACCTACGGAGATCCAAGGGAAGGTAAGGTCGAATGGATTGACTGGATCGAACTGATCCCGGTTTACGAGACACGGAATTATGTTCAGCGCGTTCTGGAAAGCGTTCATGTATACCGTCTTATTCTCGAAGATGTAGACCCGAATAGAAACGGCCAGCCTCTGCAGGTTACAATGGGTGTGCATGGATCACTGTGAACTGCAAAACGGGAATATTTGCATTATGCATATTTTTTTGCAAAAAATGGTTAGGGTGCAGAACTTTTGTATGATAATTTCCTAGCCAAAAAGATTACAAAATCACCGGAAATTAACTCCTTTTTTACAAATAAAGCATTAGAATTAAAAGTGGCAGGGTTATTGCATCTATAACTTTAGGTTAGAAATCTATGGGGTTGGAATTATGAAACTACTACTTGCAGATGATCATACATTGTTCGGGGATGCCCTGGTTCAGTACATAACCGGGGCTGAACCCGATGCGGAGATCGAGGTGGCAAAGGATTTGCCAAAAGCCAAAAAAATACTTGATGGCGGTTACAAACCCGATCTTGTTCTTCTTGATCTTCAGATGCCGGGCATGGAAGGTATGAAGGGATTTGAAGAGATGCTGGATAACTATCCCGATACTCTTTTCGGACTGATGTCCGGAACGGCGAACAGCCGGGATATTCAGAAGGCAATGGATCTTGGCGCGGCCGGATATTTTCCCAAAACTCTTTCCGGAAAATATCTGCTGAACGCAATACAGCTTGTGCTTAACGGCGGCCGTTTTCTGCCGCTTGATGACAATAACAAAATTCTGCCTTCATATTACAACGGTTATGGCGAAGGCGCATACAAAAACGGCCATGCCAACGGGACATATTACGCGGCCGCAAATGACGGTAACGGGGAAAGCCGCCGCATAAAGCTGACGCCCAGGGAAGAGGAAGTGCTTGGCTTCCTGATGAAAGGGGCATCGAATAAGGAAATCGCCAGAGAGCTTGATATCCAGGTTGTTACGGTCAAGCTTCACGTGCGGGGCATTTGCCGTAAATTTGGCGCGCAAAACCGGACTCAGGCGGCATTGAAGGCACGCACCATGGGCTTTGCCGAGGGCGTTTGAACAACAACCTCCGGCGGTGGCCATAAGCCGCCAGAACTCTATAATTTCATAACATAAAGTCTCTAAATTTTTTACAAAGGTCATATTGACTTAAAAATGTTATATTATAACATATCGCGATTATGGCTGATCCTGCACTTAAATTAGAAGATAGTAATACCAATCATTCCGCTGCATCCCCTGAAACTGTCAGTTTGGGCAGCCCGGGGCCGCTGGTAAAAAAGGCTGCGCAGAGTATAATCGACAAAATCGAGGATTTGCACGGCCTGAATATTCAGACAGTTGCCCCGACACCCGCCGATGTTGCCGATCAAATCGGGGCGCAGATAAGGGAAAAATGTGCGCGCGCTTCACTGAATACGGGCCAGCTTGAGGCGCTGACATCCTACATCGGATCTCTGACCCATCAATATGCGGATGAACAGGGTAAAGTCCCACTCTCTGCAATCATAACAGACAAGAAGCCGGATACATCCGATTTCAAAGATTTCAGAATCTTTATGATCGACGGGGAACAGGCACAGGCGTTTGTAACCAATACCCGTAATGTTACTTTAAGTATTTCAGGAACAAGTACGTCCCAGACACTCGAAATAGATCCATTTGCAGCATTCGGACGGCGGTTTTATCTGGTTATCGGAGTGTTAAGCGATGCGGCGATAGGCAAGATTGAGGCCCAGGCAAATGCAATAGACCGTCTGGCCGAAGGCAATCCCGAACTGGCGGAGGAGCTTAAGCAGGCATTGTATGATCAAACCCTTGGGGAGGACGCGCTTGCGCTTCTTGATAATCTGTCGGAACTGAACACGCTTCTAACCGAAATTCAGCAGGGCCAGGCACCCGAAGGTTTTGAGGCAAGGCTTGCCGAACTTACGGAAACGATAAACATGCAAATCCAGGAAGGGGTCCAGAACGGAACGCTTCCCGCCGGTCTTCTGCAGCTTTCGGCCAATGCCCTTGCCGCACTTGATCAGGCCGTGCAGGGGAATGCGGACCTGCGAGCCCAGCTTTCAGACGTACTGGGCCCCGGAAAGCTTGATGCCCTTAATGCCGCAGTTGCGGAGGCGGCCGCAACGCTGGTCAGAAACGGCATTGTCAGTACTGTGGTTACCCTTTCACCGGCAACGCTGGATGCGCTCATGGAACTGGCGGAAAGTGGCGATCTTGATCCCGATCTGTCACAACAAATTCAGGATATGATCAACGAAGGGGAGATCGGAGAACTGATTGATCTTATCGCGAATGACGCGGAGATCGCCGCGCAGATTGAACAGGCCGCCCCGGACATTGCAGGGGATATTCTTGGTGAGGTAAGGGTTGCCGCCGAAACCCGGGCCTTGCAGCAGCAGGTGCAGAATACGCAGGCATTGACCGATGCAATAACGGCCGCACTTTCTGAAGAGGGTGCGATTGACGGCCTTAAGGAAGCCATTGAAAACGGCAGTCTGGATCTCGGTGACCTTCCGCCGGAGGTTCGGGAGGCCCTGATAAACGCGCTTGAAGCCGGTGATCCCGGACAAATCGCACAGATTATCGCGGGCAATGATGCACTGGCCGCCGACGTTTCTGCGGCCGCACCGGATATCGTATCCCCGGAGGCATTGGCACAGGCACGGACCGGTGACAGCCCCGCGCAGCCCTCATCTTCGGAAGCGTCAAGCCAGGGGTACGCCGCCACGGTTATTGATATATCCGAGGCCCTGTCAAAAGCGGCGGAAGGCAAGGGGCCCGCAGGCAAGGGGGCCGCAGGTGCAGCTCCGGAAAATACTGTCGCCTTTCCCGGCGGGGAGGGCGGATCGTCGCCAAATGTTTTGATGCAGCAGATTGACGCTATTGTCTCCGCCGAAACGAAAGCAGGCGGCACCGGACCCGGACAGCCGGCCGCAGACAGCGCCAGTGCGCCAACGGCCAGAGAAAACGCAATCGCAAACCTTGCGGGCAACGTAACCGACGTTTTAAAGAATATAGAGGCCGGACAGCCCGTAACGGCCGAGCAGGCGGAAAATGCGCTCCAAAGTCTTGACAGAATGGCTGAAAAAATTGATCCGGGCGCCCGTAAAGCCCAGATTGAAGCCATAAGACAGAAACTCGCCGATGAGGTTAAGACTGTTGCCGGCATTGATCCGACTGTGGTTAAAGAAAAAACTCCGGGATGCCCGCCGGGGTGTGAATGCGGTGAATCATTTCGGAATGCAGTCGATATAGAAAGTATGTCAAATGAACAGCTTCAGACTTTCAATAAAAAGCTCCAGGATGTTCAATTAAGTAACAAAGATCATCGGTTGCGCGCCAATCAGGACGGAAGTATTGAAGTCATTAAAACAGGGTCGGATGGAAAAACGGAAGTCGTTGAACGAATTACAAAGGAGGATCTTCAAAGGGATGAGGAAAAAACACGGCAGGTTATAAAAGATCTTGAAGACAGAGGGTATTCAGACAGAACAATTTCAGCTTCCGAATTGGAAAGTTTTATCTCCAGTATGGAGGATGATCACACAAATTGTTTATGTCATTCATTTGGAGGCGTTAATGGTCAAACTGGCACCTCTGTTTTGGATATTTTAATAGAAGGCACAGATGAAGTTCAAAACAATCTCAGTTTAGATGACATGCTAGAAAATGCCAGTCAACAATCTGCCACCAAAAAACTGGATGAAATTGCCGCTCGAAAAAAATCACGCACAAATAACTTTGAGCCTTAAAGGGTTTTTAGAAATCAAATTTTTAATGAAATAACATTTACTCTTGAAACACGAACGCAATTGGCATAATACTCTCAAATATGAAAAATTATACTTTGGTGTGAGAAATGAAAACAGTTAAGTCTAGGAAATTGGCACAAACAACACAGGGAGTAGTAACCCCAAATTTTCTGGGTGTACTGCCTTTGGATTCACGTATTCTTGCTGCAATTATACAACTTTACGAGAATAAAGATTATTTGGACGCCACAAAGGTCGGTGAAATCTTAAAAAAATTTGAGGGTGATCGTCTTCTCCGTTTGGATAATCCCGAAAAACCAACATTCATTCGTTTTGGTGACAAAAAATCGATGGTTGCGGTCTGGTCGTTTGACAATCTTGAAGATAAAGAAAGAAGGAATCCTGAAAATTATCTTATTATTATTTCAGAAGAAGTAAAAGAAGGTAAAGGCGTTTACAGGCCCTCATATATACTGCGAGGGGGAATAATGAATGTAGCAATTTTTGGATATATGGGGTGTTGTCCTGGATCGATGCAATGTCATGTTACATATGTGCAAGGTAATGGAGAGGGCTTGCAAAAAGGATTGGTAACACGAAGTGGGTTTAAACATGAAGGTGAGCGATTCTGGATGGAACCTGACAAAGTTAACACAATACTTATTACAAAAGATCAACCACACATCATGCCTTTAATTTCACATATTCTTCAACATGTTAAAGGGGAAGGACATGACTGTCACGGCTTTCCTAAACCATTAAATGATTCTTTAGCGGAGGGAGAAAAAGTGTCTGATTATTTAACCTTGAGTAAATTATAATTTTAGAACGTGTGAAAGCATTTCTATGGATCCAGATGGTTTTATAGAAAAAATTGAAAGATTTGACCTGTGCAGAAAATTTATGTTAAGCGTATTTGGCATAAAATTTTATGATCTTGGTCTTGATCTTGAGGAAAATTCTGAACACTTAATTTTAGCAAGAACAATAGTATCACAGTTTAGAGGATTTACTCTTTATGATGACGAAGGAAACAGTGTATCTGAAAAAACAGTAAAGCCAGATAATTGTCAGTCCTCTGTATCTCGTATTGTTATGCAATTTGAAACATTTAACGTTGAATATGTAAGAGCGAAAAGCGAAGATAGTGGTAAATTCAAAGCATCTGGTTTCCAATATAAAACTGATGATTATGATAATTTTGATAAGGCATTGGAAGAAAGAATAGAAGCTGCGTATGTCCTTGTTTATAAAGCAAAAAAAGCCGGGTGGGAAAACATAAACTTTGGTGACACAAGCGACCCTGTCGAGAGATGCATTTTAATGTATGTATGCGATTCAGTTGGATTATCCTGTGCAAAGGATGAAGAAGTCACCTTTTCAAACCGCGTACATGTGCAGGACTGGCCAGGAGATAATCATCCCGCAGCACAAAAATTCAATCAAGAACATTCTAAACAAGATGATGATACATCCGAAGAGGACAATCTCGAGCGATTGATAACATTTAGAATTAATGAATACTGTAAAAGATGCTGTGAGAAAGTGCAAAATCTGGATTTGCAAGGTGGAGAGAGTAGCCAAGAGATGGAACTTGCACCGGCGGCTTAAGTTTTCTGCAAAATTTATTTTAATTCAGGACCTTAGTGCAGATAGCGTCCAAATATAATCAACTATGATTATATTTGAAAAGCGTGAATCTGCCCTGACTTATTGAATCGACGAGCAAATTCATGCGATCAAAAATCGCAAAGCGGTTTTTTTTGATCGTGATTTGCTCAAGGCTCACCCTTTCACCCTGCTTTCATAGATCCATGTACCAAGCAGGATAAGAGACAGCAAAAGCATAAGCGGCAGATCGGGAAAAAGGCTGCGGCTTTGTACGCCATTGACGATGTAGTCGTTATTTTGTCTGAGACCGATCCAGCCGGCGCCGGCGTAATTGCTTCGGCTTGCCGGAACCATGCGGACCGGCGGCACGCCCGGATTTTCGGAAAGCCAGTGAAAGGACCCGCCACCGGCGTTCACAACGGTTTTCAGCCTGTCTTCGGTTGTTATAACGCGCTGAAGCTCCGGCGGGTTGTAATTTCCAACAAGGGCAATGCGTTTCATATCGTCTTCCTCAAACCTGTAAATACCCAGTTTCTCTGCCTCGATCCGGGTTTCAACCCAGCCGCTTTCCTGACCTTCCAGGGTTAACTGACGCGTTTCTCCGTCCGGCCCGGTCATCTTTACAATATGCGTTCCGGGATCCAGACTGCGGCGGCGCAGGGTAATCGTATTTCCGTCCACGGTAACATCAAGAGCGTTTTCTTCCAGTTCCGGCTCTTTCATCAGCCAGTGGGCAAGCCGCCGCAGAAGTTCTGCCTGCGGTCCGCCGCCATCATATCCGCGCGACCACAGCCATATAAGATCGGAAGTCAGATGCGCCACACGCCCCTCTTCAACGCGGTCAAGGGTAAGAAGCGGAATGCCGTCCGCGCCTTCCATAACAATATCGCCGCTTTTTACGGTGACCCCGACCTGTTGCAGCCATCTGCCCCATTGCCCGTCCAGTGTGTTACTTTTCAGATCGATCGTAACCGGGTGGCGGTTTCCAAGTGCGGTAAGCGCGGGTAAAAATGGTTTCCTGATCACATCGCCGGTCGGAACGGAGGGGAGAACAGTCTCAAGGTCGGAGAAAAAAATGGACTGGTCCGAGGCGAAAGCCGGCCCGCTTGCCTCAAGCAGCGCCCCGCCTTCCCTCACATACCGAGCGATATTGTTGAAATAATAAGGCGGCATGATATTGTTCATCTTGTACCTGTCAAAAATAATCAAATCGAAATCGTACAGCTTTACCTCAAACAGTTCCTGAAAGGGAAAGGGGATAAGCGATAACTCTTCCTGTGGAACGGTATTGAGCTTGTGCGGCTGGCGCAGAATCGTGAAATGGACAAGATCGACGGCCGGATCGGCGGTCAGAATGTTCCGCCATGTACGCTCACCGGCATGAGGCATACCGGACACCAGGAGTACACGCAGACGATCCCGTACGCCGTTTACAAGTATGGCGGTTTTGTTGTTGACTTCTGTAATCTCTCCATCAATTGGCTCTGCCTCGATTTCAAAGACATTCTGGCCTGCATGTTCGATGGGCAGATCGACCGACACACTCTGTCCCGTGCGTACGGATCTGTACTGTGTTTTTCCGTCGGCGCCGGAAATTTTAAGCTCCGTAATCGTTTCCGGACGCGAATCCGGATTGTCCTGTATGCGAAGCGCCACAGTTACATTCTGGCCGACTATGCCGTAAGAAGGCACCTTCTTAATAACAAGTTCCCGGTCTTTTTCATCTTTCTTACCGCTGAGAAGAACATGAACGGGACCGTAATTGTTCATGTTTTCGGCATTCTGGGGTGCATCATGCACCTGACCGTCCGTAATCATCACAACGCCCGCCCTGCGGCTGGCCGGAACGTCTCGTAAAGCGCTTTCCAGATTTTTGAAAAGTAGTGTTTTATCCGTATCGTCTTCATTACTTCCTTCCGCACGGTTCTTTTCCACAACCCGGACTTCCAGATTTTCAAAGTCCTGCAGAGTTTCACTGATAGCGGATAAGGCATTTTCCGATCTTTGCTTTCTGTTTTCGAAATCCTGGCTCTGGCTTCCGTCACTGACAATAAAGGCGACATCCCTTACAGGTTCCTGTTTTTCTTCCAGAAGTGTCGGGTTTAAAAGTGCAAGAATAAGGAGCACGGCAAGACCGGCCCTCAAAACAAAACCTTTTGGTTTTTTAAATGCCGCCAGTATAAACACAACGGTTGCCGCGATTGCGATCCCGGCGATGACCGGTGCGGGAAAATACGGGGCCCATTCAATCATGGTAACTGCGTTAATCGTTGTGCCGTTCTGGCTGCTCATATCATTGCCCCAGTCTGTCAAGAATAAAAGGCAGGTGGACCTGATCGGACTTGTAATTACCGGTCAGGGCATACATCATCAGATTTATACCGAAACGGAAGGCCATTTCCTGTTGCCGGCTGCCGCCGGAGAGGTTGTATCTTGAAAATCCCGCCCTGCTGAAATTTTCCGCCCAGGCCGAGCCCCAGTCGTTACCGCCGATGATGATTCCCGAAACACCGTCCAGTCCCGTTCTTTTTTCCGGATCGAGACTGGCCTTTTCCACCCATAGTGTTCCTCCTTCATACCGTCCGGGAAATGTGTCAAGCAGGTAAAAAGACTTGGTCAAAACGTGATCCTGCGTAACGGGTACAAGTTCGGGAATATTCAACGGGGCGAGAAGAGCCTGAAGCGTTTTTGCATTTTCACTCAACGCCATGCTGAAACTGGAAGCCGATTGCCTTGGCTGGTCCCGGGTATCGAACAGAACCATACCCCCGTTATCCAGAAAAGTCTGCAGGGTCTGCGCCTCTTTATTCGTCAGTGTTTTTTTTGCCGGTGTAACCGCCCAGTAAATAAGGGGGAAAAGATTAACAGGGTCTTCTTCAAGATTTAATCCGACCACACCGGCCGGCTCAACAGACGTACGCAGCGTAAGCATCCGGGCAAGATTTTCAAGACCCTGGCGGCTTGTTCTGTCAACCGCAGTATCACCGGATTCCACATAGGCAAGATGCAGTTCAGTGGCATATCGGATATGCGCCTCCTGAGATGCGGCATATGCGCCGTGTATTGGCAAAAGAGAGCAGAAAACAGCTGCCTGTATTGCCAGTACAGCGGGTAAAGCGGTTTTACGAAACAAAGAAACGGAAAGCCTTTTGATGTTCATACCTGATAATATTATGGTGATCAGCCAGTCCGCAAGAAAAAGAACGATGGCCATAAGCAGCAGGAAGGGCATAAAAGAGATCGTTTTTGCCTTTTCATAGGGCCTGATATCCACGCCCGGGGGCATGGTTTTTATTTTTTTCGGGGCTTCGATCCTTTCACCCAGGTTCAGGGCGACGGTGAAGCCGTCCTGACCGTAAATACCGGGCGGAGTTTCCGGGGATGGCTGTGTTTGTTTGAGCCGGTCTAGGGCGATACTGCTGACCGTTGCGTCAGGCCTTCTCATATTTCCAAATCCGTCAAGAATTGTAAGAGGATTAAGATAGCTGTTTTCCTTTTGCGGTATGGCAACCATTGATCCTTTTGCCGTTTCGGAAAGACGTTTCAGGATTTGTATATAAAGTCCGGAAAGCGCAAGATTGGACCATTCCGGCGTAGCGGTCGTATGGATTAGAACAATCATCCCGTTTTCCCGTCTTTCGGCGGTAATCAGAGGCGTGCCATCTGTGAGCACGGCCCATGTTTTTTCCTCAAGATTTGCGGAAGGGTCGGCCAGGACCATTCGCCTTACGGTTACGTCTTCGGGGATCGAAAGATCTTTAAAAGGACTGTTTTCCGTGAATTTCTCAATACGCGGCGGATCGGCCCAGGTCATCGATCCGTCAAGGGCCCGGCCGCCCTGCCTTAAATCGACAGGCACAAGCTGTACGTTGGTGTTATTCAGGTAACTTGAGCCGGCAAACTGGACAAGTAATCCACCGGCATTAATCCATTTCTCTATTTTATCCAGATTTTCAGGTGTGGTTGTATTGAAATCCGAAAAAACAATCATTGCGGGATCAGCTTCGATCAGCGTATTGATATTGCCCTCGACAATTTCGGCGTAAGGCTGGAGCGCATTTTTAAGATAAAAATTGGCCTCCACAAGGGGTGCAGTATCGCTGTCCGCACCTGAAGACAGGATCCCGACAGTTTTTCGGCGGTGGCGGCCATCCAGCAGATAAACATTTCCGGCACCGCGCATGCCGGTAACTTTCAGTGTGGCCAGCTCCTGATAAAGTTCGTCAGGAAGGTCGATGCTGGCAAGAACGTCTCCGTCCTCATCAAAACGGAAATCAATCCGGTCCAGGACAGATCCGTCCCGGCCGATTGAATCGATCCTGAGATTACGGCTTTCGGAAATCCTGAAATCGTTTTTGATTTCCGCCTCAATCACTGTTCTCAGCGGGTTTGCTGCATCTGGCGGTTTCACGGATTTGGCATGGAGCAACAATGGATCGTTTTCGGAGTCAGGGGAGAAATAAAACAGACGCCCCTGATTTTGCAGGGCCTGCGCGAGTTTTTCGTATCCTTCTTCCCGAATGCCGTGACCAAACCACAGACTGGTTACGGTTTCATTAATTTCGACTGAAAGCAGTTTTCTGATCCCGGCGTCATGGTCGGCAGGCCATGGAACGGGGGTAAGCTGGTTTAGTAACTCTTCCGCACCTGCAGGGCTGAGCGGTCCTGCATGCAGAATAGCGTTATCCTTTGCAGATAATGCAGTGGTCATAATATAGACAGGGCGTTCCTCGTACCGGGCGTGTGACAGGATTTCCTTCGCCTTTTCAATCTGCGTCTCCCATATCTGGCCGGAAGGCCAGCTGTTATCAATAACAAGTCTGACCGGGCCGCTGCCGGATATGGATTCGCCAGGGTTTAAAACCGGCCTTGCCAGAGCCGTAATGATAAGCCCGGCAATAATCAGACGAAGAAGCAAAAGCCACCAGGGGGTACGAACGGGTGTTTTTTCTTTCGGCAGTAAATCTCTTAAAAACCGGATAGTGGGCAAACGCTGTTTTCTTGGTTGTGGCGGCGTAATCCGGAGCAGAAACCAGATCAGGGGCAAGCCAAGAAGACCCAGAAGAAAAAGCGGATTCAAAAAACTTAAACCAAATAAACCCACGTGAAAAACCCGTTAAATGATCATGTTTAATTAATAATTTAAATGGGCACTCATATTTCTCTGATCCGAAACATAGTGCCACAGCTTTTGCAGGAGCGGTGCAACCGGGTCCTGCGTTATATGAATAAAGTAATACCAGCCTGCATTCTTCGCCAGATTTTCAATTTTCTGCCTGTGATCTTCAAACTTTCTTATATACTCCTGCCGTATGTCTCTTACGTTTGGAATGTCCTCTTCATCATCAAGTGTGTCAACGGATTCGAACAAAACGCGTCCGGAATAGGGCAGGGTAATCTCATCCGGATCGAGAACCTGAATAATGACACCTCCTGACGACTGCTGAGACAGGCTTTTTACCGAATGTTCAATATCCTCGTACTCTTCGATAAAATCTCCTGCCAAAACGGGGAAGCAGTTTTTTGATTTTTCAATATGCATAAAGGAAGGAAGTTTCTTGCCGAAAGAGCTGTCTTCCTTTAACAGAGCCATTCCCATTTCATGGAATGTCTCGTCGCTTCTGCCGCCGCGCCCTTGTTTTTCGATCAGCTTAATCATTTCACCATTATTTTTTGCCACATTTGCCAGAGCAAGAGTGATAATGAGCGCTACAGATAGCTTATCCGGTCTGGAAGGCCCGGTTTCACCCTTCCAATACATACTTTCCCCGGTCTTGCACCAGAATTGAAAAATCTGAGCCCTTTGTATTTCTTTTTCACGAACGTGTATTGAATCGTGCTTTGCCGTTTGCCGCCAGTCAATATCCTGCGGCCTGTCCGACGGATCGTATTGACGGAACTGCCAGAACCGTTCGCCCTGACCGGATCTTTTAAGGGCGTGTTCGCCGGAGATTACAGAGTTGGCAACTTTCTGCGCGGCCATCATTATTTTGGAAACGCTTTGTGAGGCTTCATCAACTCTGGACCATTCAAATCCGGTTGCATTTCCGTTTTGTTTTTGATGATGAAAATCCTTAAACATACAAGGTCCTTTTAAATTTCGTTCCTTATCGCGCGGATAACTTCGGAAAGTGTAAGACCGTCAGACCGGGCCTGAAAATTAAGCTTCATACGGTGCTTCAGAACGGGTTCAGCCAGTTCCAAAACGTCATCGGCCGAAGGTGCCATGCGACCGTCAAGCAATGCTTTTGCACGACATGTAAGCATTAAGGATTGCGATGCCCTGGGTCCGGGGGCCCATTCGACATAAGATTTAACGATATCCAGGGCTTCATCCGAAGGTCTTGCGCTTCTTACCAGTTTCAAAATTGTATCAACCACACTGTCACTGATCGGCATTAACCGTATAAGGTTTTGTGCCTTTATAAGATCATCTTCACTAAACACAGTGTTTACAGGTGTTTGGGAACCCGTTGTTGTGGCCAGCATCATTTTGCGTTCGGAATCCTCAGCCGGATAATTGACATCAATCTGCATCATAAAACGGTCCAGCTGCGCCTCGGGCAGGGGATAGGTTCCTTCCTGCTCGATAGGATTCTGTGTCGCCAGAACGTGGAACGGCCTTGGCAAGTTGTAAGTTTGTCCGGTCACGGAAACGGTATTCTCCTGCATAGCCTGAAGCAGGGCCGACTGAGTCCTCGGTGTTGCACGGTTGATTTCGTCCGCCATGATAAACTGTGCAAATATAGGGCCTTTTACAAAACGGAAACTTCTTTTTTTGTTGCTGTCTTCCTCAAGAATTTCTGAGCCGATGATATCGGCGGGCATAAGATCAGGCGTGCATTGAATCCGGCTTGAAGACAGGCCCTGGACTTTGGCCATCGTCTCGACCAGGAGTGTTTTGGCCAGACCCGGAACCCCTATAAGAAGAACATGTCCACCGGATAAAAGAGTTGTCAGTGTCAAATCGATAACATCATGCTGGCCGTATATGACTTTATCGACTTCTTCCTTTGCAGATTTTATTTTTTCTGAAATTTCCTCGAAAAGAGCTTCTTTATTCTCGAAATTTTCTTCGTTTTCCTGAAGAGGGCTGGTTATGCCTGTCACAATTTACCTCATGCCTTGGTTGTATTATTTCTCTAAACAACATGTTATTTCTAAAGTATCAGATAATAACATTAATAATTAATTATTAATCATAAATGCATCTTTATCGTTTAATAATTAAATAGATTACATGAAATTGAATTAAAGAAGATTTTAGAAAGATGGATCAATTAGAGTCTGACATGCAATTCAAAGATTACTCAATATATGTTGATAAAAACGGAAACTGGTTTCATGAAGGTGGGCGGATCGGCCGTATGCCGCTTGTAAAGCTTTTTGCTTCTGTCCTGAAACGGGAAGATGACGGAACTTACTGGCTTGTAACACCTGCGGAGCGAGAGCAAATCGGTGTTGAGGACCTGCCTTTTCTTGTAACCGGATACAAAGGTGTGCCGGGAGAGGATTACGAAATTACACTGATCACCAACCTTGATGACGAAGTGCCTCTCGGTCGGGACCATATGTTTCAGGTTGACAAGGATAGTGATATACCCCGGGTGAAAGTCCGAGACGGGCTTTATGCCCGCCTGAACCGCTCAGTTTTTTTTGATTTTGCAGACGCCGCAGAAGAAGAAAAAGAGGGGTTTAAAGGCTTTACAGCCGGCGGTGTTTTTCACCCGGTTGGAAAGGTCGTTTAAAAACCGGGCCAAATCGTTAAATAATAATTCCACTCAATTTCCTCTTAACGGGTTAATCGTTATCCAGAAGGAAACGGAGAGGAACGGCTGCGCTCAGGGCGATTTTATAAATTATATCCACAACAGTGCCTGCGATTTCGAGGGAGGGTTTTGTTACGCTTGGGGGTACGATGATCTCGTCCCCAGGTCTCAACGTTTCTGGAATTTCGGTTGTTATGACACCATTCTGGCGGGACACAACAATTTTGTCCTTATTTGCCCGGTCGTTAAACCCGCCGGCCATGCTGATATAATCATAAACTCCTGCTCCCGGTATATGCAGAACGGCTCTTGGCGTAAAAACCTCACCGCTTATCCTGACAAGATCGGTTTGGCGCGGAATAACAATCGTATCCCCGTCTTCAAGCGTAAGATTTAGATTAAGTTCACCATCCATGCCGACCAGAACAACACGCCCTTCCGGTTCAACATCTTTTGCCCTGTCAATAAACTGGCGGACAAGTTCCGCCTCCGCCTGCTTGATTTCAGCCTCCTCTTTCGATGTGATCTGAGATCCGATAAGGCTGCGTTCCAGTCGATCAATACTTTCAAGAATGGATTCTTTCTGCGCTGCGACAACGCTTCTGCGTTTAATATATATCGAATTGGTATCGGCCAGTGTTATATCCACGGGTATGAGTCTCAGTATCTCCTTCAGTTTCGTGCCTTCACCCACGATCAGACGCTGAGGGGCGCTGTGTTCGCCTTCAATTGTGATGACCTTTATATCGCTTCCGATATCTGAGATAAACTCAATCTTATCTCCCGATTTTACCGGGTAAGATTTGAATTTACTGACCTGGAAATATTTTGCTTTTCTTTCCTGTTCCTCACGGGTCAAAATCTGCACATGCGTGCTTTCCTCAAGAGGCTGGGTCCAGTCCATCAGTTCTTCTCCCATAATCGGGCTTTCTTTCATCTCAAACCGGTTTTCGCGAAGCACGGTGCCTGATACGCTCACCATGGATTTGCGTGGTCCGATATGGATAGTGTCTCCGTTCTTGAAAGCAAAAAAGGGAACCTGTCCGTTTAACAGAAAATCGTAAAGGTCATGGCGTTTCATAACCTGGCCGTCCCGTAAAATCCGGATGTCCCGAAAACTGCCCTTATCCGGTACAATACCACCTGCACGGTCGATAAAGCGGAGAAGAGAGTCGGAGGATGCGCCCTCGTACTGGCCGGGCGCGACTACACCGCCGGATACAAAGACATAGACCCGCGTTGCACCTTTCAAATGAGCATAAATGTTGACGTTTCTGTTGAAATTCCGTGATATCTGCTTTTGGACTTCTTCGTTAAGATTTTCGCTTTTAATCCCGCTGACCTTCAATGGGCCGACTTCCGGTATAAAAATCATACCGTTTGAATCGACGATAAGGTCATGGATTGATGATATCGCACCCCACAAAGAGACCGTTATCGAATCGCCTTTCCCGATGACATAGTTCGGATTCCGGCTTTCGGCGAGCGTTGAGGAATACCGTCCGGAAAATATCTCGTGCCCGAAAACCGGAAGTCTGCCGCCATCTTCGGCGAGACGTGACCTCAGTCTGTCTTCAAAATACTGTTGAAGTGGCGCGGGCGCGGCCTGGTTAAAATCCTGATTTGGATTTTTTTGTGCCGGGCCTGTGTCACGGGTCCGGGTAATAGAAGAAGGCGACGGATCCCCGAATTCCTCCTCCTGCGCAACAGCATCCGGCGTGTTAAAAGATTGCGCCGCGAAGAAAAAGAACAGGAACGGCACAATAAACGCGGCCTTGAAACTGTATCTGCTTATAAAATCGATCATCCTATCCTTCCATATGATCCTTAATTGCCATTAACACAAGACTGATGACTAAGTACACAATCAGAATCGTGCCGGCGATGGCAAGTGCCTTTTGTGTCTGAAAAAACCAGTCATTAACGTCAGGGATAAGCGGTTTTTGGATCGTTATGAGATATTTTGTCCTCTGCAGGGCTTCGGTCTGTACAACTTCCCACAGGGACAGTGCAAGTTGATAGCGGCTTTTTGCAAATTCCTGCTGAAGCAATATACCTTCGAATTCCTGAAGTTCCTCACTTAACGCATTTCCGGACTGCGAAGCCAGTTTTCTTCTTTCGTCTCTGATTTGCTGGTTCAGAGCGGAAAGCCGTGTCTGAAGCCCTTCGATAACCGGGGATCCGGGCTTGTGGATTTGCAGCTTCTCCGAAAGCTCAACCTGTGTCTTGCTGTACTCGGCTTCCAGAGAACCTATAATACTAAGAACACTCTGGGCTTCCTGCCCGGGGTCAAACATATCGTTTTCTTTTCTGTATTCGGTGACCAGTCCCCCGGCCTTTTTCATGTTTTCTTCAGCTTCCTGAAGCTGCTGGTTCGCAAAATCTTTAAAATCTTCATGGATTTCATTACTCAGGTTGTTTACGAAAACTTCCGAAAGTTCAATTATGGAATTTGATATACGGGTGCATATGTCAGGTTTGTAGGTATAAACTGACAGATTTACGATATTGGCGTCCCAGTTAATGTCGGTACGTATCCGGTCTTTAATATAGCTCTTGAAACTAATCCATGACGCATCCTTATCAAGGCGTGAGAATTTATCGATACTCTCGTCCGAATAATGGCCTCTGATATTATGTTTTGCTTCAAGAGATTTAAGAAGCTCACTTGAACGAATATATTCCGCCAGAATATAAACATCGTTGTTTGCATTTCCGCCGCCCTGAAGACTTTGCAACATATCCATTTCCGGAGAGGAGGCGGATTGCGGCTGCATTACGGCAAACGAGCTTTCACAGACATATACGGGCGAAGCGTAAAAGGCATAATAACCCAATACGATAAGGGACGGGATGATAGCGAAAAATAGAAATCCTAACTTGCCCCATGAAATATGTTTTTTATCAATTGCCATTAATCGTCTTCATCTGTGGTGTACCTTTTCAAGGCACTGTCTTTATACTCATTCAGGTCTGAATATATGAGCTGTTTGTAAAAATATCCGGCTCTATCTGGATTGGCTTTACCGACTCGAAATGCCCGTGCTTATCCTGACAGTATATTTCGATGTCTGTTTTAAGCGTTTTTTTATCACTGTTTGCGTTTTTTTCTTCGGCTCTGTTATATCTCACTCTGTAACATGTTTCCCCGCTTGCAGCATTATATTTGTCCATAAGATGAATGGTCCTGTTCTGGCCGGACCGTATCGTTTCCCCCGGTTTAAGGGTCATGAGTGAAGCTTCTATATCCGATGGCATGCCTATTGAGATATTTTGTTTTTTTTCCGCTTGCAGTGAATCATCTTTGGAACTCTCAAAGATATCTGTACCGGCACAGGCGGAGAGCATACACGTTGCCAAAATTGTTAAAACTCGTTTTTTGAACCCTGCAGGCATTTGCGGTAACTGACGATAAGAAAAGAGACTTAAACTATTAATGAATTATTATATATGACCAGAGAAACCGCTAACAAGCAACCCAAATTCATGGCTTTCGACAAACTGTTGCACACGTTTTTCCGGTGATAAGGCATTATGCGATGCATAAATCAGAAAATTTGTATCTTCTTCAATACCTACATTTTCTTTAAATATAGGGAGCATGGGGGCATGATCGCCATAAATTCCTAAAACAACCGGCCTGTCTAGCGCCCCGGAAGTATCGATAAGGCGCTCAATCATCCGATCAAGGCCGTTCAGATTATAGACGTAGTGACGAATATTTTCGGGCAAAAACGAAAAATGAGAATAAACTGGATCGTTTGTCATTTCCGGCATAAGCCTGTTGTCATTCCAGGGGCCGTGCGCCTCCATCGTAATGATGAAAATGAATTGCGAATTTTGTGCCATGGTTAACCGGTCTGCCGTATAATCGGCAACGGCTTTATCTGAAACATAGTGCCCTCTTTTTTCAGCGCCGACAAAAGCACTTTCATCAACAAATTCGTCAAAACCAAGTAAAGGAAATGTCTTATCCCTTCCAAAAAATTCTTTTTTAAACGGATGCACCGCCAGCGTCTCATACCCGTATTCCTTTTTCAAATGCCTTGGAATTGACCATATTTTGCAAGACTTTTCCGGCATTGTTAAAAAAGGGTTGTATTTATGCGGCCCCATTTCCGCATTGCTTTTTCCAGTGAGAACCGAAAACTCGGTACGCATTGTATTTGCCCCCCATGCCGGTACCCTGAAAAGGCCACCGGAAAATTGCTGTGATAATTTATGCCAGGTTGGCATGCAAAACTGGCAATATTCTTCGTTTTTTAGGAATCTGTTCGGTGCAACAAAGGATTCCGCCTGTATCAGAATTATATGGGGAAGCTCCGCCGGGGAATTTCTTTTTTGGTCCTGGTTTTTAAATACTATGGGGCTTGTACTGTATCGCTTCTCGTAAAATTTGTCAGTCATCAGTTTTGCAGCAATGAAGCAGAAACTTCCAAGCAGTCCATAGTTCACAACGTTTTGCATTGCATCGATTTTCGGACTTTGGAACTTTTCCGTTTTTTCGTTCCAGAAAAAAAAGAGCAAAACTGAAACCGCTATTAAGCAGCCTGTTAAAATTAGAACGGCGCGCCCGGAAAACGACAATAAATATCGATTTTCAAATATAAAAGGCACTCCAATACCTGCCGATACAAGGGCAGCGACGGCAAACACTCTTTGATAGCCGATATAACCAATATAAAGATCGGGATGCCGGAATACCTGGCCCACCAGAAAAAAATCCTGAAGGACAAGGGGTTCCCGCAGTATTTTCTGTTTTGCCAGGTTGATAAGCAGTAATGCGCCATATACAAGAAAGGTTAATAATAAAGAGAATATGAGCTTTCCCGTAATTCCAAAGACAATAAGAAAAAAAGCAGTCAGTATGATCCCTGTAATGAAAGCGGCTTTCCACTGGAATGTCGGAAAACTTGTATTTGCATACTGATTCATTGTCTGACCATAAAGTTTAACTGTTCCGAACGCGGAGCAGCCATCGCGTGACACAATAGTCGTAAAAGGATGAGGGCGCAACATGGCCAAGCAAGGCAAGAAATGCCATAGGCAGGGGAAATGAAATGAAGCGTTTCCCTTTTTTCAGATTGTTACAAATAATTTCCGCCGCCCGTTCTGCACTGACTTTAAAAGGTTTTATACCTGTTAGGGCCTCTTCCATATCCGTTTCAACAAATCCCGGAAGTATCAATGAGACGTTCAGCCCTTTTGAATGCAGTGAGGCCCGCAAAGCCGATCCATATCCGTTAAGGGCCGCTTTGCTTGCCGTATATCCTGCGGCATAGGGCATTGGCGCTAGTGCGGCAAGTGAACTCATTAAGGCAATGTGACCTTTTTTTCTTTCAAGCATTTTGGGCAGGCATGCCTCAACCAGTGCTGCAGAACCCAGAAAGTTTACATTTGTCTGTGTGATTGTTGCGCAGAGATCCTCGGTTGGTGTGTTATCAGGAGCACCGCGGGCAAGTCCCGCATTTGCAATGACAAGATCGGCTGCGGGAAAGGATTTTAAAAAGGCGGAATATTCCAGAAATGCCTGTTGCGGATCGCTCTGGTCAACTGAATATGCAAAGATTCGCGGGTTGCTTCGCCTGCTCATGTTCTGGCACAGGGTCCTTGTATTCTCCAGATTTTCAGGGGTACGGCCAAACAGGATAATCGTTTCGGCAGTTTCTGAATATTTCAGTGCGAGCGCACGCCCAATTCCGTTTCCCGCACCGGTAATTACAACCGTTTCAAATTCAGTTCCGTTCCTCATTTAAGATTTTTCTCATAAAGTCTGTATGTCCTGACCGCTGTTGCAGGCAGTTTTTTGACAAAATTCAGAATATTATTATTGTCTTCAAGCATCCAGCTTATCTCGATCTCTTTTACCTTGCTTCGTATTGCGGTTTTAAGTGTTCCGGCCATCAGTGAAGTGACGATCGCCCCTCCGGTAAGGGTGTTTTTATAACGAGGCGCGACGCAAATCACCGGAATTCGTGCCTTTTTAAAATGTGTAAATTTCAGTCTGTAAAGCAGCTCAAGGAAGTTAAAAGGAAACAGTTTCCCGTTCATGTTCGATATTTTTTCATCAAGATTAGGAATGAGAGAGAGCATTCCCACTAGTTTTCCATCAATGTAAGCCAGTTTTGTCCATCCTTTGAAAAGCAAAGGTTTCATCAGTCTGTTAATATATTCAGCCTCTTCATAGGAAATCGGCACCGATCCCCAATTGTCGCTATAGCTTTCATTATAAAGCCGGCGCATGGCGTCGATGTGTGCCGGATACTCTGATTTTTTCAGGGAGTAAATTTTTAATCCTGACGTGTCTTTCCATTTCTTTCGTGCTTTTCTGGCACGTTCAATCCACTCCTTGCTTTCCGATGTTTTGTGTGTGTAGCACAGAAGGTCTTTCGCTTTTTGATACCCCGCCAGTTTCAGATAACTGGATATCCAGGGCGGAGAATAACCCGTTTTAACAGTTGGAGACTCTTCGTATCCATTGATCTGGAGTCCGCACATCTGGTTAATATTAAAATAATAAGGGCCCTGAACTTTATATTTTCCCCTTCGCAACAACCATTTTTCAGCCTCATACAGCAGTGCCTCAAGCACGGCCTTGTCCTTTATGGAATCAAAACATCCAAAGAACCCGGTGCCCTTGCCGTATTTGTTTTCATACTCCTCATCCAGATGTACGGAAATCCGGCCTGCTGGCTTCGCATTTTTCCAGGCCAGAAAAAAGCAATGAATGTTTCTCTTTAGAAAAGGATTTTTTTTGGGATTCTGGAACCTAAGCTCATCAAAAAGCAGTTGCGGGGAAAACGTTTCATTTTTTTTGTAAAGCACGGAAGGCAAAGACGCAAAAAGCTTTCTGTCGGAATAAGAATGAACTTCCGTAATTCTTATGTCCGAATTTATATCACGATATGACATGTCCAGGAATTATTCCTCCTAAAGAGCAGAAAGCACAGTCTTTGTTGCCTTTACCGCTTTATCGATCTGTTCATGCGAATGTTCACTTGAGAGAAAGAATCGCAATCTCGCGGCTTTGGCTTCAACCGCCGGGTGTATGATTGGCATTACGTTGAATCCTTCCTCAAAAAGGCGATGGCTTGCTTTAACCGCTTTTATTGAAGATCCGGTCATAACTGGAATAATGGCGTGTCCCATGGCATGCCCTGTATCCAGATTTTCCTCGTTTGCCCGTTTTAGAAAATATTTACTGTTGCTTTCCAGTTTCTGAACTCTTTCCGGTTCCCTTTGCATGCATCGGAGTGCCTCAAGAGATGCGGCTGCAAGGGCAGGGGCAATCCCCACCGAATATACGAAACCCGGCGCGGTATGACGCAGATAGTCTATCAGAATCTCATCGGCGGCAATGTAGCCGCCCGATCCGGCAAGGGTTTTACTTAAAGTTCCCATCCAGATATCAACCTCACCGGTATCAATATTCCAGAATTCAAGGCTGCCCCGTCCGGAAGGTCCGAGAACGCCAAGGGCATGTGCCTCGTCCACCATAAGCTGGCAGTCATAGCGGTTTTTCAGATCGATAATCTCAGGCAGGTAAGGGATGTCTCCATCCATGCTGTACAGACCTTCGACAACGATGAGTGCCCTCTTGTACTGCTTTCTGTGCTTATCAAGGAGAGTTTTAAGCCCTTCGATACTGTTGTGCGGGAAAATGAGGGCGGTCGCACCGGAAAGACGAACGCCCTGGACAATGCTGTTATGAGAGCGGGAATCGATAAAAATTACATCATTTTCGTTCATAATATGACCAATAACGGTCATATTGGTGGCGAAACCTGATACAAAAACAAGGCAGGCTTTTTTTTCGTAATTTGCGGCCAGTTCCGCTTCCAGATCTTTGTGAATGGGCCGCTCGCCCGCAACAAGCCGACTTGCGGAGGAAGATGTTGAATATTCATCAATCGCTTTTTTTGCCGCTTCTCTGACCGCGGACACTTCGCACATACCTATATAATCGTAATTCGAGAAATTGATGATTTCCCGGCCTGCTATTTTGCATACAGCACTGCCGTGCCCTTCCTGTTCCCTGAAATAAGGGGAGTTTAGATTAAGCGCGTTTGCGCCTTGCCGCTGAATCTCAAGTTCCTGCAATCCCCTCAGGTTTTTCCAGGGGCTTCCGTTTTTCGATTTTACAGATTCAGGATGTTTCGAAGCTGATGAATGCTCCCCTGAAACCGTTTCAGAGTAAGCTTTTCCATTACTCGACAGTTTTTTCAGATCCTTTAATTTTTCAAGGATACTTAATTTTTCAGACACAGGTAAAACCAGAATTATTTAAAAAATAATCTATAAATCACAATGAAGCATAAAGTCAATTTCAAGCGACTTTCTCACTGTCAGATCTGGGGGATGAAATGTTGTCTTTTAGCTTCAGAACGGTTTTCTCCTGCTCTTCCTCAGATAAATGCCTTGCCGCAAGGTCTTCAAGCTGATCCTGGGAATGCACGTTCTTAACGGTAACATTTTCGGATTCCTGGCATTTTATTTTCTCAATTATTCTGGATTTGATAATTTCAGCCAGTGTCCGGACAGTGGTGTTAAAGGAAAAGCTTGATTGATCAAGCTTGACTTCGAATGTTTTTTCGATGCTAAGGCCAAGTTCCATGGCCAGAAGGGAATCGATACCAAGATCGGCGAGCGGCATTGAGGATTCGATTTTCTCTTTCTTTGTAAGCAGAAGATTGGCGAGCTCGCTTTTAAGGATTTCGATAATTATTTTTTCCTGTTCCGATGAATTTTTACTCATAAAGTCTTCAAATATTTTATCCTTGTTACCCGTAATCCGGTCCGCATGAATAACCGGCAAAAGAGGTGTGTAAGCAGGTGCGGACAGACGGGGGAAAACACGGGATGCTTTAGTCCAGTCGGCAGGGCTGTAAATCACTGTATCGGCATCAGAAACGAGGGCGTCTTCAATTTTGTTCAACGCAGTCCGTGTTTTAACGGGATAAAGGCCGATATCTCTGATTTTATTCAGGATTTCGCTGTTTTGACCGGATACAAGCAATCCTGAATCCGCGATGGGTCCGAAGGCAATGGCAAGGCCATGTTGTTTATTTTTGCGCCTTTGTTTGACAAGCTCTTCACAATACAGATTTGAAGCGGCATAGGCGGCTTGCCCAAAATTTCCGATATGTGCGGATATTGAGCTTACAACAACGAAGAAATCGAGATTATGCGATTCAAGACATTCTGAAAGGTTTTTTGCCCCCATTGCTTTTGAGAGCAAGACGGCATCAAAATTTTCCTTCTCAATATTTGATATTTTCTCATCCCTTATCATGGATGCTGCATGAACTGCCCCTTTTATGTCCAGGTTCTCAAAATCTTTGCAAACTTGCTCAACTGCCTTGTCTACCTGACACCTGTTGCCCATGTCGCATGCGTAAAAACGGACATTCGCCCCTTCAAGTAAACGTGTATCGGCAGCAGAGATACCGGCGCCGATTTTTCCGGACTGGCTTAAAGCGGCAATGTTTCTGGCACCTTTTTGAATGAGCCATTTCAGGATCTCAAAACCAAATCCTCTGTTCCCGCCGGTAACAATGTAAACATCCTTTTCCTGCGGGCGGAATTCTGCCGTTGAGGTACGAGCCTTCAAACCATCACTTCCCGGATGATTTTCTGCGTCGTCTTTGTTCATTCTGACAAGAACTTTGCCGATATGATTTGACCGCCAGAGTGTTTCAAAAGCGTCTTCATAAGCTTCCCTTTCAAATGTTTTGTAAGGAAGAGGTGTGAAACATTCCGCCTCGAAAAAGTCACGTATCTCGTGAAAAAGCGTGCTGCAAACTTGAGGCTTGCCGAGTATCAGCTGGTCCATATCTATGGCGAAATAGGAAATATTTCTGCGAAATGGTCTCAGCCCGATGCTTGAATCCGCGTAGATATCTCTTTTCCCGAGTTCCGCAAAACGGCCTTCGGCTGCCAAAAGCGCAAGGCTGGTGTCAATTGCCTTGCCTGAGAGCGAATTCAATACCACGTCAACGCCGTAACCGTTCGTATCTTTCAGAATCTGATCGTGAAAAGCCAGATCTCTCGAGTTGTAGATATTTTTAACGCCCAGACATTCCAGATAAGCTCTTTTTTCCTCATTCCCGGCGGTTACATATATTTCCGCACCGAAATGTTTTGCGATCTGTATTGCGGCAAGGCCGACGCCGCCTGCCGCACCGTGTATCAGGACTTTCTCACCCTTTTGAATGGCGGCTTTTTTTACAAGCGCATAATAGGCAGTCATAAACGTCACAGGAATTGTTGCAGCCTGCTCGAAAGAAATGTTTTTGGGCATCGGGGCAACCGAATGCGCCGGTACATTTACTGTGTCCGCAAATGCATTGCCGGTATATGCCATTACTGTGTCACCGGGTTTGTAATGTTTAACGCCACTTCCGGTTTTCTCGACTACCCCGGTGCATTCAATACCCAGAGAAGGTTTTGCATACCCATCCTCAAGCATTTCAGCTTCAAGCAATCCTTTCGCCCACAATACGTCACGATAATTCAAGGATGTGGCCATAACCCTGATTTTAACCTCATTATCCTGAACTGGGCCATTACTGCCCGTAACCCATTCAAGATTTCTGAATGTTCCTGGCTTGCGAACAACAAGTTTTTTGCAGGCGTTTGTAATCTCTTCTGAAACATCCTGCTCATGCCGGGGGGTGAAGCGGATGACATGCAATCCTTCCTGATTTACTCCTATCTCTGGCTCCTCATTATACGTAGTCAGTATTTTGATGAACTGCTGCTTTACAAGATCCGGATTTACGGTCCCTGTATCAATCTCAATGAAATGTATTTTCACAGTTGAGTACTCGTTTGCGGCGGAACGTATAAAGCCTTTAAGAAATGCGGAGTAAGCCGAACCCTCATCAGAATACTCGGATATTACCCAAAGTGCAGAACAGCCGGAACCGGTAAGAATGTATTTCAGATCGCCGACGATGTCCCATAAATGGGAAGGATCATTTTCCGAAGCCAGCACAACGGAGTAGACTATAGTCTCGGTTCCCTTTGCATCGGCGAGGGAAGAAAAATCAAATGTTTGCCCGCCACATCGACTGATTGCCTCTTTAAAATATTGAATATAAGCGGGCGAATGGCGGGTCAGAATACCGTACCGGCCACTTAATTCCGGCATTTCCCGTGTATTATTCTCTATTTGACCAATCCTTATTCCAAAACAATTTTGTGGCAGGACTTCTGTCCTGTTATTCTCCAGACCAGATTCCGGGTTTTCAGTGGACATGCAAAGCGAAGTCAAAAAGCCTTCAGGTGTTTCGGGGAGATCCAGTATAAAATTGTGCATGGAATACACATTCTGAACCTTACTTGCGTTATTGGAATTTCTGTTCCGCAATCGCGTATCAACAAGAACGTCAAACTCCTTATGTTCTACATTTCCGATATTTTCGTAAGGGACGATATTTATTTGCGGGATATCACGCACCAGTCTGGCCGCAAGAGGAATGTCATCTTCACTGATAAAGAGGGTGTAGCGTACCCGTAAGTTCTTTAGATTTTTATGAATGTGGCCTGATATGATAAAGTCTCGGTCACATATCTCCGCAATATTTATAATTCTTTTACTGGAAGCCTCTAGTATATTTTTTTGTATGAAAGTGCAAAGAAAATGTCTGACATTGTATGTGAAAACAGAGTGATTGAGTAAATAGAATAGCTGTGCATTCCGGAATTCGTTCTGATTTTCTTCGGGCGTTCCGGATGTATCAAATGAGGCTGCAAAATTTTGTTTTAAAGACAAAAGCAGCATGACATAGAAAACAAGATCAGGAAAATGTGTGTGGATTGTCAGGGCGAGTTCCCTGAAATCAGCAAGATCGTCCATCCTGTTTTTCAGTTTTCCGGTATCCTTTTCAAGATAACCCGCGTTCTCCAAACTTTTCCGTATCCATTGCGCACGTTTATCAACGAGGAAAGAATCTTCAGGTATATCCGTGTAAACGTCGGCCAGAAAGGCAATACTGACGGCGTTGATAAGAATGGCGGCTTCATCTTCTTCCCGCACAAAATCAATGGAACAAGATTCTGCGATCTCTTCAGGCTTTAGTGAGCCAAAATCGTTAAATGGCAAAAGCTGACTTTCCGGGATAATAAAACGGTCCAGAACCCTGTTCTGCAGATTTTCCGGCGGCTTTCTAAAACGCATGTTGCGCAGTGAAGCGGTGATATGGCCCTGCATATTGTAAAGATTAATATCCGTGCAGATTTCATGAGGGTATACAGCCTTGATCAGGATGCGGGCACTGCCGGGCGCCTGTCCAAATGAATGCACAACAATGTCTTCGAAGCCGACAGGCAGGAAGGCGGTTTTAGAAACGGTTTCGTTATCGTTTTCATTGTCAAGCAGGGCCAGAATACCCTGGAAAGCAGAATCAAGAACAAACGGGTTTAAATAGTCTTCATTATCCGGACTTTCGGACTTGAACTCTACGTCGATAATCCGCTCCGATACTGCGACAGTTTTTATAAGTCTGAAAGATTTGCCGTACTCAAGTTTTACCTGCCTGGCGAGGGCATTTATGCGTCTGCCGTTAATATTTTTTAAGTTCTTTACAGGTGCAGCAGCGATATCTTGGTCAAGATAATCAGAAAACATAGAGATTTTGCCAATGACATAGGGGACAGCCGGTTTGTCATCAAGATACGGCCGTCCTGTAATCCGGAAATGTCCTTTGTCATCCAGAAATTCAAAATTTATAATATGTGATGATGAGCCATCGAATTTAAGCATGTTCAGTATTTTGAAATTTTGAATGTGCGCAGGGCTATCTTTTGTATCCTGGCTCAGTTTTGCTGCAGCTATCGCCATCTCGGTGAAAAATGCGGCCGGGAAAACGGGGCTGCCGTCAAATTTATGATCCTGAAGAAAAGACAGTTTTACAGGATCAATAAGTTGAGACCATTTTAAATACGGGCTGGACGTTTTTTGTCTGTATCCAAGCAGGAAATGATCCGGCTTCTGTTTCAGATCGTTGACGCATTCCGGGGTATGCGTGAAGATATACGTCTGATTGGTCCAGGGATATGGAGGCAGATCTTCCAGAAAGCGCCCTTTGGGAATGAGTGTATCTTCATTTTTAATCAGGCCGGCGGCAAGGAATTGATACAAAGACTTTCTAAGTGCAGAAGGGCCGTCTGTATTTCTCTGCTGAGTTGAGAAAATACGAACCCATTTTTCAAAACCCGAGGATGATTTTCTTATGTAGGATTGTAAAATTGCACTTGGGCCAATTTCGATAAAGGATAATGTTTCACTCCCTTTCTTTGTTTCAATTCTGCATACTTCCTCAATCGCGCTCTGAAAGAGGACGGGGTTTCTTATGTTTTGCCACCAGTATTCTTTTGCAAACAAACTCTCTTTTTCAAGTTTGCCGCTGACGGTTGAAATGAAGTCACAGGAAAGTGTCTTTTTCTTATTCAAAGGCTTCATATGCTTAATGAAAAGAGATTTGCCGGACTCCATAATAGGACTGTGATAAGGATATTCACTTTCAAGGGTTTTGAAAGTCTTGCGGACCTGTTGCGCAACATTTCCTGCATTTTCGATTTCCTCATGCGAACCTGTGATCGTTATTGAGTTTGGTGCGTTGTATGAAGCCACGGACAAGGCGTATCCATGCTTTTCATTCATCTCTTCAATTTCTTGCCCTGTAAAGCTCGCGGCGGCCATGAGGCCTTTTCCCTTTGCCGGTTTTTGCGCTTCGCAACGGGCCTTTATAATGCAGATTGCTTCTTCGGCATTAATCGCACCGCACGCATAGGCCGCACTAATCTCACCAACACTGTGTCCGATGACATAGTCGGGCATAATTCCATGAAAACGCAGCGTATCGGTTATTGCGATCTGAAGAGCGAGTACAACAGGCTGGATAATCTCCGCATTTTTTATGTCTTCATCTTTCTGTTCTTTTACAAACCAGTCTCTGACCGACCACCCAATCAAGGGCTTCAGACGTTTGTCAAATTCATTCAAGGATTTTTGGAATTCAGGGAAATGGTTTGCAATGTCTTTACCCATGCCAAGCCATTGTGCACCGTTACCATTGTAAACGAACACTGTTTTCTGTGGAGATTTTACCTGTTTCTCCCTGATAATGCCCGGGTCGTTTTTCGTGTCAGCAAGCTTTTGCAAAAGATCGCGATAATTATGATTTCCGAATGGATCTATCACGGCGCAGTGCGCAAGTTTTGCCCTCCGGGAATAAAGGGAATAGGACAGGTTGCGGATATCCGTTTCGTCGGTGATATACTCCGCAATATTTCTGGCGCTTTCCACCAGGGCTTCTTCCGAATGTGCGGAAAGGAATAGAGGGGCTGGTTTATCTTCTGTCTTACAGGTTTCTTCTTTTTTGACCATCCGGGCACCTGAGGTCAAATAGTGTTTTGAACTTTCCTGATCGCTCAGAAAGGGGGCGGCGACAATATGGGCGTTTACCCCGCCAAAACCAAACGAATTGAGGCCGATTACACTGTCAGAGGACATGCCCTGCTTTAGTGAGGTTTTTCGCGTGACAACCTCAAGATTCAGCTTCTTGAAATCAATTGCCTTGCTGGGTTTTTTAAAGTTTGTATTTGCGGGTATCTCACCATTTTGAAAAATTGTGATAACCTTTGCCAGTCCTGCAAGCCCTGACACCGGTTCGGTATGGCCGATATGGGATTTTACGGAGCCGACAGGCAAAGGATGTTCTTTCCTGTTTACGGCGATTGCCGATCCTATTGCATTGCATTCACTTGGATCACCCACCGGGGTCCCTGTGCCGTGCGCTTCAAAGTAAAGATAATCATCTTCCTTCGCCTTTACAGCCTCGCGTACTGAATATATGAGTTCTTTCTGACGTTCATAATTAGGGGCCAGCAGGAAGGATTTGCCGCCATCCGTATTCATTCCGCCGCCCTTTAACACGCAGAGGACAGGCCAGCCTTCCTGCAGCGCTTTTTCTTTTGTTGTGACTAAAACCGTTACGGATCCTTCTGCGCGTACGTATCCATCCGCGCGCTGGTCAAAGCAAAAACAGTGCCCCTTACGGGACAGCATTCCGGCCTTGGAAAACGCCACAAAAGGATAGGGATTTAAAAGCGCATGCGAACCTCCGACGACTGCCATCTCACAGTTTCCGGACACGATTGACTGTGCGGCCTTGTGCAGGGCCACCAGTGAAGAAGAACAGGCGGTGTCGATTGCCATGCTTTCGCCATGAAAGTCATAGAAGTATGAAAGCCGGTTTGCTGCAATGCTCATCGCGTTTCCGGGCATAAAATGGGCCTCGGTCATGGCAATGTCGTGATGGAACAGGGTACCGTAATCCGTTGCAGAAATTCCAACAAATACGTCAATATTTCTGTCTTTGATGGAAAACGGGTCTATTCCCGCATTTTCAAATGCTTCCCATGTTGTCTGGAGCAGCATTCTGTGTTGCGGATCGGTCTGTTTAACTTCACGCGGGGACATGCCAAAAAAATCGGCATCAAAATCATAGATGTCTTCGACTATTCCACCTCTTAAGTTATAGGCGTGTCCGGGTATGTTATCACGGTGATAAAACGCAGATTTATTCCATCGCTCCGAACCAATATCGGCGATCACGTCATTTTCATTCGTTAAAATCTGAGCAAGGCTGCCCAGTGAAAGAGCCTTTCCCGGCAAACGTAATCCCACGCCCACAATACACAGATCTGCAGACCACACCGAAGAACTTGTTTTCAAAGATTTCTCATTCATAATACAAAAAAACAGTGTTGAGATTTACTTATTTCAGGCCACTTTTCTGGCGGGTAAAGGAATAGGTAACCCATAGTTTTCCTTAAGTTGTCGCACATTCTGTAGTCTTAAGTTTACGGTTTTATCAATTTTTTCCCGGTTTAAACGCTCTTTGTCTTTTAGTATTTTTGTATAGGCGTTATCAACCGATAATCGAACGCCATCTTGTGAAAAATATCCGCCATTAACTTGCGTTTTTTCAATAAGCAAGTTTCGCAGGGCATTCACAAGGTTTTTATCAGGAGAAAATGTTTCGGCATCCAGCCAGAAGCGATTGAGATTGCCCTGATATGTAATCCCGGGCATGTCGTATAAAGCCTTGCCAAGTGTAATCAACGGTTTTTTATTCATAAGTGCTGAAAACCCTACCGTGCTGTTAACCAGAACCACACCGCGGCATGTCCGCAAAAGACTCGGCAGATTGACATAGTCAATGGCTTTGACCCTTTTTTCAAGGCCATGCTCCCTCGCCAAATCCATTGTGATTTTGCAGTAATCCTGAATCCCGTTATCAAGCGGGTGAAGTTTTACAAGTAGTTTTGAATCCTTTGAAGCATGATTACGGAAAGACAGGAATACCGTTTCTAAAAATTCATGCATCGAACTAAACCTGGAATGTTCCCTGATTTGATAATCGCTGTCCAGTTGAAGGGGTACGAGAAAGAATTTTTCTTTTTTCCGTATAGTGTCACGGCATATCTTTAAGTATTTTTTTCGATATTTTTGACTTTTCAAAAACCGTTTTACAAATCCTGAATATTCACGGTAAATCCATTCCGGCCTGTGTGATTTGTACCCCGGGAAAAAAGGTTTCAGAAAGCTGTTACAGACGTTGTAAACAAAATCATTTGCAGCTCTTTTTATAAAATAGGAACGCACGGGTTCGCCGTTGTCATATGCGCCTTGACTTAAAAAGCGATCATAGCTTTTCCTGAGGCAGTCAAGATCATCAAGCACCCTTGAATTCCAGTTTGTACCGTAATAGTCCATTGTAATCCAGTTTGGCCGAAGATAACCTTCCTCAAAAACATAAACATCTATGCCCAGATCTTTGCAAATGGGCATAACGGCCTTATGTACGGGCCGGCAATCGCCAAATAAAAGAACACTATCTATCTGATGTTTATCGAGAAAATTTTTGTAATACTCGGGAAGATTGTCCAGCGTTCCTTTATAGTTAAACGATCGGCTGGCAATATTCCAGAAGGCCATATCCCCGCCCGAAAAGTTGATTTTATAGACGCTGTGCCCGCTATTTCGGAATTTAACAGCCAAACGGAAAAAAAATGCACTTGGCAGGATTTGTAAAAAAAGAACACGCATCAAACTACAGTATTTAAATAACGAATAGCAGAAAAGCTTTTTTTATGCATCGCAACCAGGTTTTTAAATCCAGCCTTGTTTGTTTTTTAATTACGGGTTTTTTACTTTACAAAAATGCTTTGTAAAAAACGGTTTTATTTTTTTATTAATCAGGGCTTAACTGATTTTCGGATTTATCAGAAGGCTGGTTCTCTTCCTTATTTCCGGCAGCGGGTTCAATTTCCGAAAGGGGGCGTTCCGTGCTGTCCTGCAATGCATTTATATTATCATTTTTATTGTCTTCAAATCCCGGATGTGTGTACGCAGGTCCGGAAAACTCGGTACTTGTGTTGTCAGACGCAAAAACAGGGGTAATTAATATAATAAATACATAAATAAAGACAGTTTTAAACACGGTCATCTCCAAAATTTTTTAAACAATAGAAAAAAAATAAAAAAAAGTCAAACATTTTCATAACGTATGAACATTGTGGGTTTATCCGTATTTTTGAATGGCCTTTGCGACTATTTTTTTCAGTTCACTGGCTTTTTCATCGCCATCATTTTGTATGTTTTCATTAAATACGATCCACATTGTATTAATATGCGCATTTATAATAACAAGATGTTCGGCTTTTTCATGATCAAAACCCTCTATGAAATCTCTTAGAGAAAACGCGAAGTACTCCATAAGTGGATAGTTAAACGTGCCTGCAAGGTCTTTAGCCTGGTTTGCGAGGTGAAAAATTTTCTTTTTTACCTTCTCAAGGTCTTCTGTTTCTGTGCTGCTAAGATAGTCCGCTGTTTTGGTAAGTTTTTTTAAAATGGTTTCAATTTCACCGGAATACTTACCGGAGCGCTCTTTTATCGTGTTTTCCGCTTTTTGAATTCTGTCTGCGCTGATTTGAACTTTCTCATTGTCCGAAAGCACATTTGCTTTTAATTTAAGATGGTTAATGCGCCGAAATACCTGCACTTTTTGAGAAGAATGGTCTTTTTCATCCTGCGGGCCGTCATAATTACCGTCAGAGCTGTTCATCATGCACCTCTATGTTTTGATCGTCAGTTTTGCGCCTGTCCTCGAAATTTATTTTTTTCTCTTTTCGTCGCCGGTCAGGACCAAAGAAATCAGGCGCCTTTATAAAAGGGCGCGGGTTATTGATAACGTACAGAATTCTGTTTGCAAGGACATTGGAAGAAACGGGCTTGACAAGAGCTTCGTTGGCACCGTTATCGCGTGCGGTTTTAATGACCTCTTCAGAGGCGTAAGCACTAATGAGAATGGTGGGCAAAAACCTTATTTTGTCGGATTTGTGACTTCTGATCCATTTCAAGAGATCGACACCGTTGCCATCAGGCATAAGCCAGTCAATAAGGGCGATATCAATAACCCTGTTAGAATTTGGATCCGCATTGCAAAATTTCAGCATATCGATTGCCTTGTTCCCGGATTCCGCAGTCATAACAGTTCCAATGCCAAGTTCTTTTAGCATGGTGCCGATCAGTTCAGCCATGAAGTAATAGTCGTCAACGATAAGAACCCTGAATTTTGCAAGGGCGTTAGAGTCCTCATCCTGATTATCATCCGGTCCCGTTTTTTTTATTTTTTTTGAAGATGTATCTTTCGTCATAGGCGCATTAAACTTCATTCATCTCTGTCAGCAAGCCACTTTACAAGAAGCTTATATAAATCGTTGGATCGCAGAGGTTTCGATATAAAATCCTTCATTCCTGCTTTCAGACATTCCGTTTCATTCTGTTTCATTGCATGCGCCGTCAGGGCAATGACAGGTGTCGATATGTTCTTTTCCGAGAAATCTTTCAGGATTTCTTTTGTTGCCTGAAGCCCATCAAGTTTCGGCATTCTCATATCCATAAAAATAAGATCATAGTCATTTGATCTTGCAAGATGGACTGCTTTTTCGCCGTCCTCCGCAAGATCGACTGTACAGCCAAGATTTTCAAGCATTTTTGTTATTATGAACTGATTGGTTTCGACATCTTCAGCAAGCAGAACGCGTGCCTCAAATCCAGTTTTTCCAAATGTGCCGTCAGCCAATTTCTGTGTTTTTGCTTCCTGCCCTATTTCAAGTGTCACAACAAACCAGAATACGCTGCCTGATTTTCCGTCGCTGATTACACCGATTTCCCCTTTCATCGCATCGACCAGGTATTTACTTATCGTCAGTCCGAGCCCGGTTCCGGAAGTGTTGGCATTTCTAAACTCTTGTAACTGGCTGAATTTTTCGAATATTTCCTTTTGCTTGTTTTCCGGTATGCCATGGCCGGTATCAGAGACAGAGAATTTAACAGAAACCGTGTTATTCCCTGTACTGATATTTTCGACTTTAACTCTGATTTCTCCGTCATCCGTAAATTTTAAAGAGTTGCTTATAAAATTATTCATTATTTGTCTGACCCGCCCATGATCGGCATGGACAAATTCCGGCAGGCTTTCATCGTATTCCAGTGAATATTTAAGGCCTTTTGACTTTATACTGCCTTCATAGAGTTTGTACGTACTCATAACGGTTTTTTTCAGAGAAAGACTTTCAAAATTCAGGGTAATTTTCCCGGCTTCTATTTTAGAGATGTCGAGGATATCGTTTATGATTTCGAGAAGCGTATCGCCGGAATCAATAATAATCTGGACATAGTTTTCCTGAAGTTTGCTGAGTTTTGTATCCTGAAGCAGAGATGCCGTTCCGATAATACCGTTCATTGGTGTTCTGATTTCATGGCTCATATTGGCCAGAAAATCGGTTTTTGCCTGATTGGCGTCCTCGGCAGCAGCTTTTGCCTTATAAAGCTGCTGCTCGAATTCATTTCTTTCTGTTGTATCAATACCGAATAAAATAATTTCCTGTCTGCCTTCGGTGTTTTTTTGGGTTTTGAAAGTTGTCCAGCTGACAGTTTTCCGGTCTTTTGACTTTGTCTGTATTGTAAATTCCTTATCAACAATACCTCTGTCCGTATAAAAGGTGTCCAGGTATATTTCAGTGCCTTTTTCCAGGGCCTCCGGAAAAAGAAGTTCAAAGAAATTCTCACCGATGATATCTTCTTCGCTGTATCCGGTTATTTTACAAGTCTTTGGATTTGCAAAAAGGGCTGTTCCGTAAGGGTCAAGGCCCACAATCATTGCCGGACTTTTCTTTATGATGTACGCATTGTATTCTTTCTCGGCGATTAAAGCATCTTTTGTGGTTTGTTCCCGTGTGACATCCCGAATATAAACCCTGATGACATCCCCGCCGGGAAGGGGAACGGGCGTGATGTAAAGCTCATACCATCGTCCCGAGAAGTATTGGACCACCTGTTTTATCTGCTTGTCCTGAAAACATTCTTTAAGCTTTTTCTCGGCCTCATCGGTCAGGATATAGCCGATATCCTCAAGAACGGCGAGATCTGGAAATGTTTTATCCAGTGCCGGGTTTATGTAGGTTATGTTAAGATGTCTGTCCAGTTCCAGTACGGGATCGGGGTTGAGTTCCGGGAAGGTTGCAAGGCGCTTGTTATTAACTGCGGTCTGTTTCAGAAGCTCAAGAGAATGCATCATTCTGCCTATTTCATCGATACGTTTGATTTCCGGCAGTTCCACATCGATTTTTCCACCTGCAAGCGCAAGCATGATGTCCGTGATTTTATCAATCGGCTCCAGAATCATCACGCGCATTCGGAGATAAAACACGATGATAAGGATTATAAATCCAAGCAGTGAAAGGAAATAGAAACCAAGAAACAGATATTGCTTTTTATTCTGGCTGGTCTGTATTGAGGTAACAATTTCGGTAATCTTGGCCTGAAACATTTCAAGATTTTCTAAAAGGCTTGTTTCCTGTGTTTCAAAGCTTGAATGATAACCTCTATTCTGGGGGGATATCATCACAATCTTGCGTGAGTGCTGGTATTGACTGAAAATTTCCTTCAAGTACAAGCCCTGGTTCTGAAGTGTGATGAAAGTCTGCTCATCAATTCCGGAGGTATTTTCAACAGCTTGAATCTTTTGGAAAAAAACGCGTGCCTGTTTATCGGTTTCAAAATTATTTGCCGGCTTTTCATCCCGGTTTTTTAAAATCGAATGGATTGTAAAACCTTCATTCACTACGGTCAGGAAAAGAGTTTCCGAGGCTGACTGAAGCTCAAGAAGGGTGTTTATTGACCTTAGTCCTGTAAAATGCCTGTTAATCAAATATGTTTTTAATTCCTTAAACCGTTCATTTATTATCCTTAAATCCTGAATACGCTTTTCATCATCAAAACCGCTTTCCGCCTTCAGGTTTTCATGAAAACTCCCAAGTTTTATGGATATTTGCTCAAGGATTAAATCAATATAAGGATCATGGAAATCCGGAATAATCTCTCTGATTTTGTTAACGATACTCTCCGCTTCATCTTCTGAGCTCCTGTCTGAACTGTTATGTATATCAGAATGAGGGGGCAAGAACTGCCTGACGGCATCCTGTTCAATATTATTAATTTTTAAAACGGCCGAAAGTGTCTCTAAGGACTCATTCAGTGCAGAATTGCTCTGCATTGTTTTGTATATGGAAACAAGGAGCAGGCCTGCAAAAAAAAGAAATATTAAGGATAAAGCAAGGGCAAATCCTTTTTTTATGGATAATGAAGTCAATTCTAAGAACTGGGTTAGAGTTTAAAACTGATAAATACAAAAATAACAATTATATAATATATCAATATACTATACTTGTAACAGGACATTGTTAATAAGTCCTGACAATAAGCTCTTTGGATTCATAGTGCTTTGGTTTAAGGCGTGGTATTTTTACTATTGTAGTGTAGTTAAGAAAACTTTTGTTGGATTTGTGATAGGTAAGTTTATAAAATTGTAATTATGTTATCGGAAATAAAAGGGTATCTGAAACGGACACTCTCTAAAAAAGCGGATAATTTTCGCTACAAAAGGGAGAAAAAAATCGCGACCGGGGGAAGTGTCGAGGACCGGTTAATACTGGCGTCAAATCCAAAAACGCACCGCGAAATACTTTACTATATGGCCCAAAACGACAATGATACAGACGTTAAAAAAGCGCTTATCAATAATCCATCCATTCCCTATCAGACAATGCCAATCCTGGCAAAAGATGAGGACCGGTCAATAAGAGAATTTTTTACGGGAAAGCTTGTAGAAGATCTGGATAGCCTGCTCGATACCGAGAAAAAGCTAAAAGGATTTGTCATGGATGCAATGGACGTGCTGGTCCGTGATAATATACTGGAAATAAGGATGGCTCTTGCCAGTGCCCTCAAGGATCATGCAAATGCCCCGCCGCGCATTGTAGGGCAACTGGCCAGGGATCTGGAGCGGCGTGTAGCCGAGCCGATACTGAGGTTTTGTGCCAGTATGAGTGAGGAAGATATTCTGGAAATCCTGAAAAACAATCCTAAAAGCTGGCAAACCTGCGCAATTGCGCAAAGGGAAATGGTTAGCCTGAAAATTTCTGAGGCTGTTATTGATACGGAAGATGTGAAAGCGGGTAAATTGCTTTTGGAAAACGAAGGTGCCGAATTTGATGATAAATTAAGGCAAAAGACAATTGAGAAATCGAGGGAAATCAAAGAATGGCAGGATGCCATTGCCCGTAATATGGAATTAACGACCGTAATGGCAAAAACCTTTGCAGAATTCGCGGAAGCCTCGGTCCGGGACGCCCTGATGGCAAGAAATGACATTAACATGGAGGAAATTAATGAGGTCATTAAAGTTTTTCGCAGGCGTGTCAACTATTCCCGGGATAAAGATAAAAAAACTGGCCTGAAACCAAAAGAAAGGGTTAAGCAATATTTTAAGGACGGTTTACTGAACGAGGAAACGCTGGCTGACGCAATTTCGATGAGAGACGTGGACTTTGTGAAAGAAGCCATTGCCTTTATGGCCTTTACGTCTGTTGATAAGGTTGAAAAAATCCTGGCTATGAAAATACCCAAGTCCATTGTGTCGATATGCTGGAAGGCGGGTATGTCTATGCAGCTGGCGCTGAAGCTTCAGAAAGAGATCGCACATATCCTGCCTTCCGATGTGATATATCCTTCGGTCAAGAATGACTATCCTTACAAGCCTGCAGAGATGGAAAAAAATCTGAAATTTTTTGATATGTAATCGTTATGAGCGCAGTGGCCAGTTTATGTTTACATTGGCAAGGCGCGATAACAAATGCGTATAAATCTGAAAAATAAATATGTTTCTGTTAAAGGCAGGATGCCTTAATACTGCCCTACTACCATTCCGTAATTTGTGGCAATATCAACCAGACCTTTTTCATACACTTCTCCTTTGGCAAAGAAGCTCCATTCCGGTCCTTCGCGGATATATTCGGCAACAACTATACCTGTTCCGGTTTTGAATTCCTTTTCGCTTAATTCATAATAAATAAGTTCACGATTATCTTCTTCATTCACAAGTCGAAGAAAGCAGTTGCGGACCATGCTAAAATCCTGCTCCTTCTCATCACCCTGATAAATGGATATGACAAACACTAATTTCTGAATATCATAGGGCAGCATATCAAGCTGAACCGATATGGTTTCATCATCTCCTTCACCGGCTCCTGTCTTGTTGTCGCCCGTGTGTTTTACCGAATCGTTACAGCCACTCAGATTATTGTAATATATGAAGTCTGTATCCTCCCTCGTCAGGTCGTCTTTATTCAAAAGAAAGACACTGGCGTCGAGATCAAGCGGGTCACCTTCAAAAGGCTTTAAATCCCAGCCAATACCGACCATTAAATGTCTTAAAGTAGGATCGATTTTGGTCATCAGGATTTCATCACCTGTCTTTACACGTTTTCCACGGTTTTCAAAGCCCGTGGAGTATTCTTCGGTAGGAAAATCATCATCATTGTAATCGTCAGTATCCATGATTGGTATAGCCTGTTTTTATGTCATATAAAAATAATATAATCCTGTTAAATAGGTCAGATAAAGTGCAACCAGTAAAAATCCCATTGCCCGGGTTATTTTTTTGAACCAGAGAATAATAACGGTAAAGGCGAGACTTATAAAGGCTGTAACCCATATATCAAACTGAATGACCTGCGCGGCAAGGTTGTCCGTTTCTATCGGTACAATCGCCGCTGTAAATCCCAATATCAACAAAATATTAAACACGTTTGAGCCGACGATGTTGCCCAGAACAATATCCGTTTGTTTTTTCATGGCAGCCATTATACACGTCGAAAGTTCCGGAAGTGAAGTTCCTATAGCAATAATGGATAAACCGATCACTGCGTCAGGAACACCCATTATATCAGCCGTCAGGATTGAGCCCCGGACCAGGTACTCTGCGCCAATCGCAACAAAAACAAGACCCAGAAAGAGAAAAAGAACGGCCGATGGAATATTGTTGAATTCGGGTTCCTCGACATCTTCCTTGACGATTTCTCCTTTCGCCGCCATCTTGTATTGCCACAGGACGTAAGCCAGAAGCGCAAGAACCATGATCAGGCCATTCAAGCGGCTGATTTCGCCATATATAAGGGAGGCCATCATCCATACGGTTGCAAGCATCATAACTGCAAGATCAAGGCGAAGCCCTTTCGAGACTGCGGGAATAGCGACCAGAGATGCAGTCGTTCCGATAACAAGAAGAATGTTGGCGAGGTTTGATCCCAGAATATTTCCAATGACAATTCCCGGCGATTCTTTAATGTTCGCATTTATGCTGACAATAAGTTCCGGAAGGGAAGTTCCAAGTGCAACAATGGTCAAGCCGACCACAAGTGGCGATATGTTGAATTTTCTGGCTATGAAAACTGCACCGTCAATTGTGTAGTTTCCCCCTTTTACCAGAAGAACTATGCCCAGAACTATTGCACCCAATGCCAGAAACAGCATTTGTGGAGTCGTTAATTCAATCATGGAGAAACTTCCGAAACTAGTCTAATGAACGCGATTAACAAAAAAAAAGCGTATATAAAATATAAAACATAAATATTTCCTGAATTCTAGTCCGATTTACGGCCATCGCCCCAGTTCAAACCGAAACCATAAGCCCTGTCCATTTCATTATGTCCGGGATAGTATTCCGTTCTGTTAGTAATTGAAATCCCGTTATGCCAATTTTCCATGGTTGCAATGACACAAAGATTAAGATGTTTTTCATGCATCGTAAGCGTAAGGGTAATCGGATCAAACTGAAACATGCTCAGGTGAATTTCCGGCGCAACCTGTTGCCAGTCCGCAACACCTTGATAAATATATGTATAGACTAATATCCTGTTTATCCTGGGCCAGTTTTGGCCGTTTATTACAAGCATCTCGTCATATCCCTCTTTTTCTCCGGTTCTTTCATCTTCGGAAAGATGGATGTAAGGCGGGTTTTCATGACTGCCGTGAAGATTTCCAAAGGCCTGAATTGCCCCCCTTGTCCCGTCCTGAAGTTCATAAAGGCAACCCAGGTCAAGGTCCACGTCCTGTTGAATGACAGGTTTCACAAATTTTCCGAGAAACGAAGGGTTTTTTATTTGAACGGGATTCCATGAACAGGCGATTTTTATGTCGGAAAACCCGTCTTTCACCGGTTTGATTTTATGGGATTCTCCTGACTTTAAAACAAAACCGCTTTTGCTTCGCAACTCTCGTTTACGGTTATATCCGGCTGCGCCCTTGGCTTTTCCGTGACCTGAAAATTTGGATCGTGTACGGGTGGCTTCATAAATTGAATGCTGGGAGTTTTTATCACTCAAAACAATATCCCATTTGATAAAGATTAAATTACATACACATAGGATATTACCAGCATAGTGCAGATAATTAAAGTTAATCGTGACCGGAAAGTCAGATAGCCATCCGGGATATCATTTTCTGTAAGCAATGCTCTGTCCATAAAATAGGCAATAACAAAATGTAACGGGATAAGAAGGAAAAGGTAACTGAACGCAGTTACAATCAGTACAGCATTGACCAGAAGTCCCGTTAATGCACCTGTCATGGAATACGAAACACGCAGGGCACAGTTTCTTTTTATCCCCGGCAGCCAGTGTGTGGCCGTTAAAAAAGACAGAATCAGGGATGTGTAAATCGATAAAACAAGGAAAGTCTCCGGTTTTGGTATGTAAGCCTGGCCGGTATGTTCCGACATAATTAAAACGCCCATGCACATGGCAACGGGAAGAATTCCTGCGTATCCATACAATAAAGGTAGTTTTCTCATATATTAAAGATAACTTCTGTTTGGAGTATCGTATAGTCTGGGGTATTTGTTATAACAAAAAGAAATCTTAATTTTAAAAGTGATGACAAGATATAATCCTTTAATTTTTTGTGCCATTGATACCAATGATTTTGACAGAGCCGTGGATCTGGCCAAAACCATGACACCGTTAAGAATTGGCATTAAGCTGGGTCTGGAGTTTTTTAATAAGTTCGGTCCGCAGGGGGTCAGGTCGCTTCTTGAAAAAGCAGGCGATCCTGCCCTTTTTCTTGATCTTAAATTCCATGATATACCAAATACTGTGGCCGGTGCGGTGCGGAGCATCGTTCATTTATCGCCGCAATATTTCAATGTTCATTGTGCCGGAGGGGCCGAGATGATGAAAGCTGCCAGGGAAGCTGCGCATGAGGAAACTTCAAAGAACTCTCTGCCCATGCCTTTAATTCTTGGTGTTACTGTACTGACGAGTCTTGATGAAACAGACATGGCGGAAACCGGGCAGACCGGAAGTACCCGGGATCAGGCGGACCGTCTTGCTGCCCTTGCAAGAGAATCCGGACTTGACGGTGTCGTCTGCAGTCCGGCGGATATAAAACCTCTGCGGAACCTTTGCGGCATCGGATTTAAGCTAATGGTTCCGGGAATTCGCCCCGAAGGCAGTAATAAGGATGATCAGAAGAGAACGGCAACACCGGTCGAGACTTTGAAAGCCGGGGCAAATCATATTGTCATAGGACGACCGATAACGCAGGCAAAAATCCCTGCAATGGCCGCACAGAATGTTCTGGATGAAATTCAGCACTCGGATGAGATTTAGATGGTTTCTATGCCACTGGTCAAGATTTGCGGTATAACCGCGCCTGATGCCCTTGAGGCCTCTATCAGCCATGGGGCGGATTTTATAGGATTTAATTTTTACAAACCTTCGCCTCGTTACCTTCCCGCTGAGATTGCCGGAAAACTTACAAAGCAGGTGCCGACCTCCGTTCGCAGCGTCGGTTTGTTTGTGGATGCAACAGATGAGTATATTGATACAATTCTGGGTTGTGCGCATCTGGATATGATACAGCTTCATGGAGATGAAAGCCGCGCGCGTGTTGCGGAAATACGCATGAAATATAACCTTCCCGTTATTAAGGCCGTTCGTATCAGGGATGCCGGTGATCTTGAGAGAATTAAAGACTATACACCGGTTGCTGAATGGCTTCTGCTTGATTCCAGGCCGCCCGGTCATGATCTTCCCGGCGGCACGGGACATCGATTTGACTGGAATATGCTGGCCGGGTATAAACAACTGCCTGAGAAATGGTTTCTTGCGGGTGGACTTGATGAAAACAATGTTTGGGAGGCGGTTGAAAAAATCCATCCGCCAGGTCTGGACGTATCAAGTGGGGTCGAGTCAGGGACGGGAATAAAAGATCCCGGAAAAATAAAAAACTTTATCAGAAATACGAAAATGAAGGATGGAAAACGCAATGTCCAAACGTCTTAACACTTTTACTTCCGGTCCTGATGAAAACGGTCATTACGGGCCTTATGGCGGACGTTATGTTGCCGAAACCCTTATGCCCCTTATTCTCGACGTGAACAAGGCATGGCAGGAGATAAAAAACGATCAGGATTTCTGGGATGAATTTGACCAGTATGCGCGTGATTATATCGGACGTCCCAGCCCGCTTTATTTTGCGCAATCTACAACCGAGCATCTTGGCGGGGCAAAAATATACTTTAAAAGGGATGAGCTGAACCACACGGGCGCTCATAAAATTAATCATGCGCTTGGCCAGATACTTCTGGCAAAAAAAATGGGAAAGAAAAGAATAATCGCCGAAACCGGCGCCGGTCAGCACGGTGTGGCCACGGCCACTGTTTGCGCCCTTTTTGATTTGCCATGCGTGATTTATATGGGTGAAACTGACATTGAACGCCAGAAATCCAATGTTTTCCGGATGCGTTTGCTTGGCGCGGAGGTCAGACCGGTTCAAAGCGGGTCAAAAACCCTTAAAGATGCCATGAACGAAGCACTTCGGGACTGGGTCGCCAATGTCTATGACACGTTTTACATTATTGGAACCGTCGCCGGTCCGCATCCTTACCCTGAAATGGTACGAACGTTTCAATCCGTTATTGGTAAAGAGTTAAAACAGCAGATACAGGAAAGAGAGGGGCGACTGCCTGACAGTCTTGTGGCCTGTATAGGTGGCGGCTCAAATGCTCTGGGCCTGTTTTATCCTTTTCTTGATGATCCTGATGTCAGATGTATAGGTGTGGAGGCTGCAGGTCATGGTCTGGACACCGAACAACATGCCGCAAGTCTTTCTGGCGGCACGGCGGGCGTACTTCATGGTAACAAAACCTATTATCTTCAGACTGAAGACGGCCAAATAAAGGAAGCACATTCAATTTCGGCCGGCCTGGACTATCCCGGCATTGGCCCGGAACACGCGTGGCTTAAAGATCAGGGGCGTGTGGAGTATGTTTCTGTAACAGATGACGAGGCCGTAAAAGGCTTTCAGGAATGTGCCCGGCTCGAAGGAATTATCCCTGCGCTGGAACCGGCGCATGCATTTGCCCATGTCCTGAAGATCGCATCCGACCTCCCGAAAGACCATATTCTGGTGATGAATATGTGCGGAAGAGGGGATAAGGACATATATACAATTGCTGAATATCTGGGTGAGTGAATTTGCTCGTCGATTCAATACGTCAGGGCAGATTCACGCTTTTCAGATATCATCATAGTGACTATATTTGAACACGATCTGCCCTAAGCCCCGTCCTTAAGATTTATTCCCGGCATTTCGGATTTTTGGGAATAATCTGAAAATGCGGAAACCGGGACATCCTTTTTTTCGTCCCTTTTTATTTCGGTTTTAAGTGTAAATTTCAGACATTTGACAATGCTTTCCGTCATTTTTTTACTCTCAGCAATGTCGATCAAATTCTGAACAGATACCTCCTTACCCTGCCTTCTGTTTTTTAAAGCATATTTTGCCAGTATTTCTGCCTCATCATGCAAATGGAGTTTGTTTTCCTCGAATTGAAATTTTGCAAACTGAGCGCCGGAAGGGATTTGATGCGGAGCTTTTTCCAACGAGTCATAAACCTGCATAAGGGCAAAGGCGCACCAACCGAATGCGTATCCGCTTGTAAGATGGATATTCTGTTTGTTGATTTCTTCAAGAACGGGGAAAGAATCAAAATGCTTTTGAACCCGGCTCATCACTTCGAAATATTTTGCGCTCACCAGAGTGACGTGATTTGTCTTGTTAATTTCGGGTCTTGTGAAGGCATTAAAGGCAATGCTGTTTTTTTCAATAAATGGCGGTTCAATTTTCAGATACTCGCAAACCGCCCAGGCATATGTTCTGACTTTTGGAGATGCGGAAAGATCGAGTGCAGAGCCAAGTGCGTCTTCGACTTTCATACCTAGCCACAGCATTGTCTGAAGCTGTTCGCAAAATACAAACCATGCTTTCAGATCATATTCATCGTAAAGAGCCGCAACGTATTCCGTAAGATGCAGGGCCCTGTCAATCGGGGAATCCGGTAACTCCTCGGGATCTGTCAGTCTGTCCCTTGCCAGTTTGACTGTTTCCGACGCAATAAGTGACGGAAAAAACTCCGGGTTTTCATCTTCCTTTCTTGAAGTGCTTTGTTTGGCTCTTTTATAGGTGATTTCGCGTATAACTTTTTTGTATTTCATGCTCGAAAGCATGAACATACTGAACAGGTCTGCTTTTAAGTTAACTCTTATATTGGCGTAACTTTTTATTTCGGGGGTGTAAGCCGATTGTGGCTGTTCTTTGAAAATCGGATATTTGTCCAGAAGTTGGTACATATGGTGGTAGAGTGTTGCCTCCGGCCTCAGATCATTACTCAATCTCTCCAGATTAAAAATAAAAACGGCTACGTGACTATGTTTTCTGCTTGCCGTTGAGTTCGGAAAGCCTGAAGCCAGAAAGCCTGTAAAGCCGTGAGGGCGATGATCCTGGAGTTTTTTTAACAGAATCCTGGCTTCGTCCAATACGCCATGTTGTTTAAAGAAACTATCGGACAGAATATTGCGGGTCTCAAACCGTTCGTTCTCGTAACCGGTAAAAAGAACATTCAAATCCTTGTGAAGATACTTGATATGACCTTCCACGATTTCGGTATAGTATTTAAATAGCTCCTGAATATCCATGTTGACGTATTCAACTGTTTTTTCATTAAAATTATAGATCCAGTTTAGGAAGGAAGGGTTAAAGAAACGTTTTTGCCCTTAAAAAATCTGGACGTTTTTAAATATTTATGCTTTTACTATCATATATTTACAAACCAAATGCACGTTACTATAAATCTTATTATTCAGGATTTTTAATGGAAAATTTTCTAAAAGGTAAAAAAGGTTTGATCATGGGAGTGGCCAATGACCGCTCCATCGCATGGGGTATCGCCAGTCAGGCGGCCGCGCAGGGTGCGGAAATCGCTCTTACATATCAGGGCGATGCCATGATTAAAAGAATCAAGCCCCTCGCTGAACAGATTGGCTCCGATCTTCTTATCCAGTGCGATGTTTCGAATGACGAATCGATTGACAAGGCATTTGAAACAGTAAACTCCGAATGGGGTTCACTGGATTTTCTTGTACATGCAATTGCTTTTTCCGACAAAAGCGAACTTGATGGTATGTATTTGAACACGACCCGCGGCAATTTTCTGAACACCATGGACATTTCTGTTTATTCCTTTACAGCGGTGGCGCAGAAAGCGGTTCCACTTATGAATGAAGGCGGAAACCTTTTAACCATGACATATTACGGCGCGGAGCGGGTTATGCCGCACTACAATGTTATGGGTGTTGCAAAGGCGGCACTGGAAGCATCAGTCAGATATCTGGCCAATGATCTGGGGCCGAGGGATATAAGAGTGAATGCGATTTCCGCCGGTCCGATAAAGACACTTGCGGCCAGCGGAATAGGGGATTTCCGTTATATCCTGAAATGGAATGCACTGAATTCGCCATTGCGACGGAATGTAACGATAGAACAGGTCGGATCATCCGCAGTGTTCCTGCTCAGTGATCTTGGAGCAGGGGTGACAGGAGAAGTTCTTCATGTGGATTCCGGTTATCATACTGTCGGTATGGTATCTGTCGATTCTGCAGGCGAGACTGCGGAGCTTCTGCAATCCATCGCTCCCCAGAAAAAAGACGAAGCGGCTTAGAAATCAGTTTTCATCAAAATTTATCCGTTTTCCATAGCGCAATTGCTTTTTGCTGCGGTTTTTACTATATTGCCATTTATGAACAGTTTAGGGTTTGATAAAAAGCCGGAAAATACCCGGGTTGTTGTTGCCATGTCAGGCGGGGTGGACTCCTCCGTTACCGCGGCCCTCCTGCATGAGCAGGGTTATGATGTTGTCGGGATTACTCTCCAGCTTTACGATCATGGAAAAGCGCTTGAAAAACAGAAAGCGTGCTGTGCCGGTCAGGATATCCATGATGCAAAACGTGTGGCGGAGGAGCATGGATTTCCCCATTATGTTTTAAATTATGAAAGTAATTTCAGGGAAGCCGTAATTGAAGACTTCGCAGACAGTTATCTTCGGGGTGAAACGCCAATACCCTGCGTGCGCTGCAACCAGAGCGTAAAATTTAATGATCTGCTGGCAACGGCAAAAGATCTCGAAGCAGACTGCATGGCAACGGGCCATTATATCCGGCGTGTCGTCAATCCTGTAACCGGTGACGCTGAATTGCACCGGGCCATAGATCCAGGAAAGGATCAGAGTTATTTTCTGTTTGCCACAACACAGGACCAGCTTGAATTTCTCCGGTTTCCTCTTGGCGGCTGGTATAAGGAAAAAACGCGGGAGCATGCAACTCGCCTTGGTCTGATCAATGCAAAAAAGCCGGACAGTCAGGATATTTGTTTTGTGCCAAACGGGGATTATGCGAAAGTCGTTAAAAAAGTCAGACCTGAAAGTGAAAATCCGGGGGAGATTGTTCACCTTGACGGGCGCATTCTGGGGTCGCATAACGGCATCGTCAATTACACCATCGGTCAACGCCGCGGGATCGGTGTTGGCGGAGGCATGACGGAGGATAACACCCCGCTTTATGTTGTCCGTATTGACGCCGCTGAAAACCGGGTTATAGTTGGTGACAAGGAAGCTCTGGCAAGAAATGTTATCTACCTTAACGACTGTAACTGGCTACAGGGGAATATTTCGGGACGTGTGTTCGTGAAGTTCCGCTCAAACATGAAGCCTGTTCCGGCAACGCTTAATACCGACAGCACTTTTGCCGAAATTCGGCTGGACACACTTCAGTACGGAATATCTCCGGGTCAGGCTGCAGTTTGTTACGATGAGGACAGAGTGCTTGGCGGCGGATGGATAACCGCCACTAATAATACAAAAAGGGCTCTCGCAGCCTGAAAAAAGTATGGGGAAGTTTGTTTTGGGAACGGATGGCGTTTCACGTAATGCGCATGGACAAGCGCATGAAAAAGAACCAATAACCGCTTGCAAGAAAACAAGCTTGCTACTTTCTGCTTTAGTCACGGCTTTTGCTATCTATTCCTATTTGGATAAAGAATTGAAAATTGATAACTCCGCATCAGCCTGTAAATATTTATCAGAACAAGCTGGATCAGACAAATCAGAACAAGCAAAAAACATTTTAGCTGCTCTGGAATCAGCTTCCCTGTTTTTTAAAAATCTGGGTATAGATCCTGTTGCAGTACATGTTACTCCTACCGGCTTAAGCTTTGAACTGGATTCTTTAGGAGGCGATACATGGGGAAATACTGAAATTGACAACTTCATGGATGATTTAGCAGATCGACATGAAATTCAGATCGATGTTCGAGGTCTTTTTGATCCGTTGGATCCTTCAAGCGGGGGTTTTGCGGTTTTTAATCCGCACAGTGTTTTTTCAGAATTTGGACGCAATACCGGCCTATGCCCCAAAAACACTTGGAGGCCCGTTACATTAAACCCTGGTACGGGGCACTCGGACTCCTCCTCCCTGTTAAAAATAGATTATGTACCTTGAAATATGATTGAACCGGAATCATAGAAACTACTTAATCTGCCCTGCATACAATTTTAAGTTGCATTCTTAAAACAATACATTCAAAACAGTTAAATTCAATTTTTTTTCATGATATAGTTATATATTAAATATTTTAATATGAATGCTAAATCATGTCGCAATCATCCTATCCACTTCCGCATAACGAAAAATTCCGCCTTGAAAAGCTCTGGCAATACCGTGTGCTGGATACAGAACCCGAACCTGCGTTCGACAGAATTACCGGGCTGGCAAAATCAATTTTTGATGTTCGAATTGTATTGATTTCATTTCTGGATAAAAACAGGCAGTTTTTTAAGGCGTGTATTGGTATCGACGTTAATGAAACGGAGAGGGAGGTGGCATTCTGTACATATACTATCCTTGGCGATGAGCCTATGATTGTGCCGGATGCGCAGGCAGACAGACGTTTTAAAAACAACCCTCTTGTAACGGGTGAGCCTTATATCCGTTTTTATGCGGGTTGCCCCTTGACGACATCGGATGGGTACAATATCGGCACGCTGTGTTTAATCGACAACAAGCCGCGTGAGCAATTTCCGAAGCAACAGGCAGATCAACTCAATGATCTGGCAAATGTAATAGTTGATGAGCTGGATCTAAGGTTAAGCAAGCTTAAGCAGGAACGCGAAAATATAATGAAAACAGAATTTCTGGCAAATATGAGCCATGAAATCCGTACACCGCTTAACGGCATTATCGGCACGGCAAGTATTTTAAAGGAAACGTTGACAAGTGATGAAGACAGGAGCTTTGTCGATATTATCCTCACTTCCGGCGATCAGCTTTTGACAATTATAAATGATATCCTTGATCTTTCAAAGATTGAGGCCGGCGAACTTGATGCCAAAGAAGAAAAATTCGATCTTTATGAAACCTTGACCGAACTTGTTGATCTTTATAAAAGCCAGGCGGGTGGAAGAAAGCTTTATCTTAAGCTTGAATACGGTAAAAATCTCCCGCAGTTTATTGTGTCCGATGCTTACCGCATCAAGCAGATCATTGGGAATTTTATAAGCAATGCCATTAAATTCACGTATGAAGGCGGTATTATCCTGAACGTCAGTCTGGATGACAACAAAAACATAATATTTTCAGTCAAAGATACCGGGGAAGGGATCCCGAAAGATAAAATACCTCTTTTGTTTGAAAGATTTTATCAGGCGAAGGAGGCGGGGGACGAACATCTGAAAGGAACGGGGCTGGGTCTTGCCATTGCCAAATCACTGGCCGAAATTCTGGGCGGTTCGATCGGCGTGGAAAGTGAACCGGATCAGGGCAGCACGTTCTGGGTTTCACTTCCCTTTAAGCAGGCGCAGCATGCGGAAATGAAAGAAACCGCTGATACAGCCAACAATCCGGGGTCTCACAACGCTGCCGGAGAACTTAAGACCGCTCACAATCATAATATAAAACAGTTCAAAGGCGCGAAGATCCTGATAGTGGAGGATGATGAAGTCAACCGGCTGATTTTTGAGAGAATGCTTGAAAAATCGGGTGCGGATTTTGAAACCGCCGAAAACGGACAGATTGCAGTCGAAAAGGTGGCGCATAACAGTTATGACCTTATCTTTATGGATTTGCGCATGCCTGTTATGAACGGAATAGAGGCCACCCGCAAAATTAAGGAAATCCTGCCGCAGAGGAAGGAAAAAACCTATATCGTTGCCCTCACGGCCCATGCCCTGAACAATCACAAAGAACAGGCTTATGAGGCCGGCGTGGATGACTTTCTTACAAAACCTCTTAAATTTGAGGTTTTGCAGGATACGTTAAGCAAATGGCTGGGATAATGGTCTCAACCTTACGGTCAGGCGGCTTTTTTCTGTTCACCGGCTGAAAGAAGGTCCGCAATATCAATTTTTAATCCCGGCCCCATTGTCGTCGTCAACGTGACTTTTTTGACATAGGTACCTTTTGCGCCGGAAGGTTTGGCCTTCATGATTGCATCGACATAGCTGTATACATTTTCAACGATTGCTTTTTTGTCAAAGGAAGCTTTGCCAAGACCGCCGTGAACGATGCCGTTTTTTTCGGCGCGGAACTCAACGGCTCCGCCTTTTGCGTCCTGGATTGCTTTTTGAACATCCGGGGTAACCGTACCAAGTTTCGGGTTTGGCATAAGACCTTTCGGACCAAGAATTTTCCCAAGCTTTCCAACAACCGCCATCATATCCGGTGTTGCTATACAACGATCGACCTCGATTTCGTTTTTCTGAAGTTGCTCGGCCAGGTCTTCTGCACCAACATAATCCGCACCTGCTTTTTTGGCCTCTTCGGCTTTCGCATCTTTTGCAAAAACCGCAACGCGTACCGACTTTCCGGTACCGTGAGGGAGGGTCGTCATACCGCGCACGGCCTGGTCGGAGTGTTTGGGATCAACACCCAGATTCATCGAAATTTCAAATGTTTCATCAAATTTACGTTGCTTTGAAATTTTCTGAAGGATATCAACGGCAGTTTCTACGGTATAAAAAACTTTCCTGTCGATTTCATTTTGAAAATTTTTCTGTATTTTTGTTGCTTTTGCCATGATCAGCCCTCCACCACTTCTATGCCCATAGAGCGTGCGGATCCTTCAATGATAGCCATAGCGCCCTTTATATCATTCGCATTGAGGTCTTCCATTTTTGATTCCGCGATTTCTTTAACCTGTTTTTTGGTAACACTGCCGACATGTTCCTTGCCGGGCGTTTGTGATCCTTTGTCAAGCTTTGCGGCTTTTTTAAGGTAAAAGCTTGCCGGCGGGGTTTTCATTATAAATTCAAATGACTTATCTTCATAAGCCGTGATCACCACAGGTATAGGCATACCTTTTTCCATGTCGGCGGTTTTGTCATTAAACGCCTTACAGAATTCCATGATGTTCAGTCCTTTTTGTCCCAAAGCCGGACCGATTGGCGGGGATGGATTTGCCTGACCGGCCGGGACGGCCAGTTTTATATATCCTAATATCTTTGATTTTTTCTTGGCCATAATAACGCCTCCTGTATTAATGTGTTTACAGAGGTTGTGGTCCGGCCTGACGATTTGGCCTGAAATCGTTTTGCCTGCCACAAACTAACAAGATTTGCTTTATAAGAGCCATGACCGGAAAAATCAAGGAAAATCTTCATATGCACGGATAAACCCGGGCTATTCTCCGATTATGCCGGTGCACCAAGCGCTGTTATTAATGTAGTGCGCAGTGATTAAAGCTTTTCGACCTGGCCGTATTCGAGTTCGACCGGGGTGGCACGCCCGAAGATCGAGACGGAGACTTTGAGTTTGCCTTTTTCCTCGTCGATTTCTTCAATTGTGCCGTTGAAACTGGCGAAGGGGCCGTCTGCAACTTTGACCTCTTCCCCGATATCGAACGTGATGCTTGGCCTTGGTCTGTCCACGCCTTCCTTGACTTGTTTGACAATACGCTCTGCCTCGGCATCGCTGATAGGTGCGGGTTTGTTGTTGGCGCCAAGGAAATTGGTAACCTTCGGAGTATCTTTGATCAGGTGCCAGATATCATCCCCCATATCAATCTTGGCCAGAATATACCCCGGAAAAAATTTGCGTTCGGCATTCTTGCGCTGTCCGCGTTTGACTTCAACGACTTCTTCCATCGGGACCATGATTTCCAGTATTCTGTCTTCAAAGCCCTGTTTTCTTGCTTTTTCCATGATTGCATCGGCAGCCTTGTTTTCAAAGCCTGAGTAAACATGAATTACATACCATCTCGCGGTCATTGTATTTGTCCTTTTTTCTTATTTAACCAAAATCAAATATTCAAAATAGCCTGAACCAGAAATGCCATGACCTGATCGGCAAGGAACAGAAAAATGGCGGCGAAAGTCACCATGATAAAGACGGCAATGGTACTGGCCGTCGTTTCCTTACGGGTCGGCCAGGTTACTTTTTTCACTTCGTCCCGTACCTGACGTATATATTCGCGGGGGCCGGTTTTTTTCTGATCTGAACTGCTCATTCTCTTTATCCAAAGTTTCTGTTTTCCCAACAATTCGTAGCCCCGGAAGGGCTTGAATGCAACTACAATTTAAGGGAATTATGGTTTTATATCGTAAAGAATACTGTTTGGCTAGTGGAAAATTATGCAACTTTTGCAAATTTAGTTTGCCCGATATCCTCTGGCTTACTATTTCAATTGTATTATGAATGAAAAATGCGATTTTCTAATCAGAAGACGTTCCGTTTCCGCCGGAAAACTTACCGAGCCCGGACCCGACGATGCTGCGCTGAAAACCATTCTGAATGCCGCGCTGCGCGTTCCAGACCACGGAAAGCTGGGACCATGGCGGCTTCTTGTCTGTAACAAGCAGGCGCAGCAAAAGCTGTCTGCTGAGCTTATGCGGATTTTCACACTGAACAATCCGGAGAAGCAAAAGGAAAGCAAGCTGGAGAAAGAACAAAACAGGCTGCTTCGCGCCCCTTTACTTGTTATTGTTATAAGCAGTCCTGTCGTCCCCCACAAAATACCCGAATGGGAACAGATCCTGTCCTGCGGTGCAGTTTGCCAGAATCTCCTTAATGCATGCCATGCCCTGGGCTACAGTGCGAACTGGCTGACTGAATGGCCGGCCTATGATCCCGGCTTTTACAAAGTCCTTGAAATGGAGAAGCATGAAAAAATCGCCGGATTTTTCTATATCGGGACAAAGACTGAAGAGCCGGAGGAACGCAAACGTCCTTCTGTAGAAGACAGGGTGCGCTTTCTTTAACCGAAGTTACTGGACACTGCCGCCATAAAAGTACCAGCCCAGCCCGATCAGGAACAGAAAATTCCCGTAAAGACCATGCTCTATTGTGACAAGGGCAAGCGACTGTGTCCTCAGGTAGGTAAGGGCAAAAATTATCCCGCCGACAAGGCTTAGTGTCGGCGCAACCGGATTGATGTAAAGAATGTGTGCATAGGCAAAAATAAGAGCACTGGCAGAAACCATTTTCATGCCGTTTCCAAAAAACGCTTCGTAGCGTTTGAAAAAAAATGTACAGAATATAAGCTCCTGAGGAAGTGCAGAGAAAACCGGATAAGCCACCAAAAGAACAGGAACAAATTCAGGCCGGACTTTCAAAAGACCGAACATGCGTTCGGGATCGTAAATCCAGATAAATACAGTCATGGCTACACACGCAAAAGCCCAGCGTACAAGAATGGAACGCATGTTTTCAAAATTCACCGCCTGCCATTTCCAGGAGGAATGAAAATAAGGTTTATAGCAGGTATAAAGGATAAAAGCCGAATAAAGTGCCGCACCCCATAAAAAATTGAACATGAATGCCGCAGACTTGCTGACAATTATATAAGTCGGAAGGCACAAACAAAGAATTACAAACTCTGCGGCAATGAATTTTTTATTTAAAAGAAACTTCATATTGAATTTACGCACATCAGTACGAAAAAGATTGGTCCGTAAAATAAATCAGATTATTCGCTGATATCGACAAAACTGTCCAGAACGCGTTTACGACTGCCGTTTTCAAATTCGATATCAAGCTTGTGCCCGTCAACGTGAATAACTTTACCCGTACCGAATTTTTCATGTGTAACGGTTGCGCCGGGTTTTATTGTAATTTCCTGCATAATCCTGCGCCTTCTGTCTGGCGCGGTCATACCCGATGTGTCCCAGTGAGGTGAGCGGGCCTGATAGTGCGTCCCCATCTCCGTATCGCGTTCAATTGTTTCTTCGGGAATTTCGTCAACAAAACGGGAAGGGATGGCGTTGATCCAGTTCCCGTACATACGGCGGTTTGCAACAAAGGAAATAAAGGATTTTTCTTTTGCACGTGTTATGCCGACATAAGCAAGACGCCTTTCTTCCTCAAGTCCTGCCAGTCCGTTTTCATCAATTGTACGCTGTGACGGGAAAAGCCCTTCTTCCCAGCCGGGAAGAAAAACATAATTAAATTCAAGGCCCTTCGCGGCGTGCAGTGTCATTATCGTTACAAATTCACCGTCTCTGCTTTCCTGGTTGTCGAGAACAAGGGCGACGTGCTCTAAAAATTTGGCCAGGGAATCAAATTCGGCAATGGCGGAAACAAATTCCTTAAGGTTTTCAAGCCGTCCGGCTGCGTCTGGCGTCTTTGCGCTTTGCCACATATCTGTATAACCGGATTCATCCAGAATAATTCCTGCAAGCATGCTGTGCTCTGTCGATGAAATCTGGCTGCGCCAGCGGTCGAAGTTCCGCAGGAGACTCTGAAGCGTGTCTCGGATTTTTGGCTTTAATTCCTCAGTCTGTACAAGCTCCCCGGTTGCGCGATAAAGGGATATCTGTCTTGCCCGGGCATGGGCATAAAGGGTCTTTACTGTCGTATCCCCAAGGCCCCGTTTTGGAACGTTCAGTATGCGTTCAAGCGCGAGATCGTCATCAGGCTGGGCCGTCACACGAAGATAGGCAAGGGCATCCCTTATTTCCTGCCGTTCATAAAAACGGGGGCCGCCGATTACCTTGTAAGGTACGCCCAGCTGTATAAACCTCTCTTCAAACTCCCTCATCTGGAATCCGGCACGGACAAGGATGGCCATACCATTTAAAGATATGTTCTCTTTACGGAGCCTTTCGACTTCCTCACCAATCCAGCGGGCCTCCGCAGGACCGTCCCATAGCCCTTTAACTGTAAGTTTCTCGCCCTGGCCCTGTTCGGACCACAGGGTTTTTGCATGCCGTCCGCGGTTATTTGCAATAAGACCGCCGGCGGCATTCAGGATCGTATTGGTTGATCTGTAATTTTGTTCCAGCCGGATAATCCTCGCGCCTGAGAAATCTTTTTCAAAACGCAGGATGTTGCCGATCTCTGCGCCGCGCCAGCCATAAATTGACTGGTCGTCATCACCGACGCAGCATACATTGCCCGATCCCTGTACAAGCAGGCGCAGCCATAAATATTGCGCAACATTGGTGTCCTGATACTCATCCACCATGATATATCTGAACTGATTATGATATTCATCCAGAATATGCCTGTTTTCGGGGTTTTTCAGAATATGTATCACATGCAGGAGGAGATCTCCGAAATCGCAGGCGTTTATGAGTCTCAAACGGTCCTGGTAAAGCTGATAAAGGCGCAGACCTTTGCCGTTTGCCAAATCACCGGCCTCGTCCGGGCCAAGGTCCTGCGGACGATTTCCGCGATCCTTCCACTGGCTGATGATATTGGCGATAACTTTGGGAGGCCATTTTTTGGTATCAACATTTTCAGCCTCCATCAACTGCTTGATAAGGCGGGTCTGGTCGTCCGGATCGATGACCGTGAAATTGCTGCTTAGTCCTGCAAGCTCTGCATGCCTGCGGAGTATCCGGGCGGACAAGGCATGGAACGTGCCGAGCCACCAGCCTTCAACCGGCCGGTCGCCAAGAATGCGGGAAATCTTGTGTTTCATTTCCAGCGCTGCCTTGTTTGTGAATGTGACGGCCAAAACCTGTGAAGGGTAGGCCTTGCCTGTAAATATAATGTGAGCCAGCCGCGTTGTCAGAACGCGTGTCTTTCCCGTTCCCGCCCCCGCCAGAACAAGCAGAGGACCTTCCGTTGTTTCCACGGCCTCCTTCTGGGAAGGGTTAAGGCCCTGCATATATGCTGGTTCCATGGTTTGCGTCTTGGGCATGGGATGACTCATGCCATTAAGATGGCGTTTTTGGCACGTGAGTGCAAGTCATTTGACTTCACTGCCGAAATCCTTATGATCGCGGGAATGAGCAATACTCAAAAAGCCATTGCCCTTGGAATTTCAGGATGGTTTTTATTTTCCCTGGG
>CAYLKN010000009.1:0-4819 GCA_964384335.1 uncultured Pseudobdellovibrionaceae bacterium | reverse complement strand
TTTCAGATTGTGGCTGCGAACACGGTTGCTCCGTTTCACTATACCCAGCTTATCTGGGGCACATTATTTGGTTACCTGTTTTTTAATGAGTTTCCGGACGTTTCGACTTGGATCGGCGGTGCGGTTATTATCGGAGCCGGATTATTACTCTATAAATTTGAAAACCGGCGGAAAAAATAGAGTTTTGAAACGTTTTCTAACGGATTACAAGAGTTTTAACCCGACCGTCTGTTCTGACCCTGATTTGCCAGGTATCGCTGCGTCCGGCTTCACGGGTGAGTATGCTCTCAAGCTCATTTACGCTTGAAACCCTGCTTTTGTTGATTTCCAGTATGATAGTACCGGGCCGCAGGCCAATGCGCCGGGCATAGGCACGTCTGTCCACATCTGTAACGACGACACCCTCATCGGTTGTGCTGTCGAGGCCGAGCTCTTCAACCACCGCCGGATTTGCATTGGCCACGGTGGCGCCGTTCAGGGGATGATCACCCGAAAGTTGTTTTTCATTACGCGGCGGCTGGTCCGGGGGTGCTATCGAGTCAACGAAAACAGTCCGTTCACGTCCTTTTCTGAGGTAAGTGATTTGCGCCTGCTCTCCAATCGGTACCATGGCCAGCCGAAACTTCATTTCCGCCGGGCTGTCGATCCGTTCATCTCCGACTTTCATGACGACATCACCCTGCCGCAGTCCGGCTTTTTTAAAAGGGCTTGCGTCATGCATGCCTGAGATTAATGCTCCGCCCGGTCTGTCAAGATCAAGACTTGCCGCGATATCGGATGTCACGGTCTGTACGGAAATGCCGGCCCAGGGACGGATGACTCCTCTTTTGGTGACGGCGCCCGTTTGTTCGGCGGCAATTACACTGGCTACAATTTCAGACGGCACGGCAAAGCCGAGGCCCATTGAACCGCCGTCGCGTGAAAAAATGGCCGTATTAATTCCAACAACCCTGCCGTCCAGTGAAACCAGCGGGCCGCCGGAATTACCGGGGTTGATTGCGGCGTCCGTCTGTATGAAGAAGTTAAAGTCATTTATATTCAAGGTGGAACGTGCAAGGGCGGAAACAATACCGCTTGTTACAGTCTGGCCGACGCCAAAAGGATTGCCGATAGCAAGCACGATATCTCCAACTTCCAGTGAATCACTGGGCTTGAGCTCAACATGGGGCAGTTTTTCTCCCTCCGTATCAATGCGCAGAAGGGCCAGATCGGAGGGCTCATCCATGAGGGCGATTTCGGCCTCGAATTCGCGTCCGTCATTTAACATGACGGTAATTTCCTGCCCCCTGTCTATAACATGGGCATTTGTAACGATAAGCCCATCCGGATTGAGTATCACCCCTGAGCCGAGAGTTCTTTCAAGGTGTTCGCGCGTCATACCGCCGAAGCCGAAACTGTCGCCGAAAAAGCGGTTGAAAAAGGGATCGTTCATAAAAGGATTTAAACTTTGCCGGACCAGTTTCTGGGTATAGATATTGACCACGGCGGGGGCGACTTCCTTGACAAGAGGAGCATAGGAAAACTGAACCTGTTCCCGGTTTTCAGGAATCTGTTTTGTCTGGGCCGTGACCGGCTCCCCGCTTGAAAAAAGAAGAAAGACGGATGTTATAAGGGCTGGTTTAATTATACGGAACATTTATGCCTCCCTATTCAAGAGTGATGGTCAAACGATATCAGAACTATGTAACGACTAAGTCCGAAGCAATTCATTGATGCCGGTTTTTGCGCGTGTTTTTTCGTTAACCCGTTTTACAATCACCGCGCAGTAAAGTGAGGGGCCGGGACTTCCGTCCGGCAAAGTCTTTCCGGGCAGAGTCCCTGGCACCACAACGGAAAAGGGCGGTACATGTCCGCGGTGAATTTCGCCTGTTTCCCGGTCTATGATTTTTGTTGAAGCTCCTAAAAATACACCCATGGACAGTACGCTTCCCTGTCCTACAATAACGCCTTCCGCAACTTCGGACCGGGCCCCGACGAAAACATTGTCTTCGATAATTGTGGGCGTGGCCTGTAAAGGTTCCAGAACGCCTCCAATTCCTGCACCGCCCGAGATATGGCACCGTTCGCCGATCTGGGCGCAGGATCCGATCGTGGCCCAGGTATCAACCATTGTGCCTTTTCCGATATAGGCGCCGATATTAACAAAAGACGGCATTAAAACAACATCCGGCGCGATATAGGCGGCATATCGTGCAACTGCGTCCGGTACGACCCTGAACCCCGCCTGTCTGAACGCGGCTTCGTCCCAGTCGTGAAATTTGCTTGGAATTTTGTCCCAGAAAAGAGTATTGGCCGGCCCTCCTTCCGAAGCGGTCATCGCCGACAAACGAAAAAACATAAGGATGGCTTTCTTGACCCATTCATTGACGATCCAGCCGCCTTTATCCGATTTTTCGGCCACCCTCAGTTCACCGATATCAAGCAGTGTCAAGGCGTCCTCAACCGCCATGCGGACATCGCCTGAACTGTTCGGGGTAATCGTGTCGAGATTTTCCCATTCCCGTTCAATTACAGTTTTTATGATCTCAAGGCTTTCAAGCCGTATCGGTGTGCGCATTGTTTGCATTTTTCCTGTTATCTTTTTGTTTTTTTAAAAAACCATAAATCTACCGTTTCAGGCAAGAAGATAAGGTGAGTAATCCTTTCCATGATTTTCTCCCCTGCGTTTCGCTTTCCCGGTGCCTTGATTTCATTCTATCTTCATGGTTTTCTCAAAAACAACACTGTATAAAGTTAGTGAGTCCCCCACCTTTATCAAATAACGGGTTTTCAAAAATGTCTTTACACCTGGACTGGACCATAACAATACAGGATTATAAAGTATTATTTGATAAAATCAGGCGATCCAATATCCTTCAGCACTCATCTTATGCACTCGCCGTGCGGCAGGTTTATCATCAAACTTCTCGTCAGGCATCTATTATAGTGTCCGGACGCATTGCTGGCCTGTTCCAGATTCAGGAAGTGTCACTTTTCGGCCGGGCCATTCACGCCGTCATTCTGGACCGCGGGCCCTTATGGCTTGAAGGGTTTCATACACTTGAGAATATGGAGGCTTTTTTGTATTCTTTCCAAAATCATTTTCCCAGACGTTTTGGCCGTCGCAGACGCTTTCTGCCGGAGTTTGAAGACAGCCCGCGGTGTCTTTCCCTGCTCCGGGAAGCGGGGTTTATTAGGAAGGACAGGATAAAAGGATATCAGAGCATCCGGCTCGACCTTGTGCCTGATGCGGAAACATTGCGCAAAAACCTGAAGCAGAAATGGCGCAATGCCCTGAACAAAGCGGAACGTGAGGATTTTCAGACGGTATGGCGTTGCGGGGCCGGTCATGCCATGCCACTTCTCAAGGCATACGCGGAGGATAAGAAGAGGCGCGGCTACCCCGGTCCCGGCCTGAAATTGTTATATGCCCTTGTCAAAAATTTCGCCCCCTCCAATATAAATGTTGGAAAAGCTGTCAAAGATGGCAGAATGATTTCAGGTGTTTTAATTTTAAGACATGGTCTTTCCGCCACCTACCAGGTCGGGTGGAGCAATGCGCAGGGAAGACAGAGCAATGCCCTGAACAGGCTTTTGTGGGAAGGCGTAAAGGAACTTAAGACGCAGGGCGTGACTGACTTTGATCTCGGCGGGGTCAATGATGACGGGGCGGAAGGCGTAAAGCGTTTCAAGGAAGGACTAAACGGCGAACATATACAATTGGCAGGACAGTATGAATAGAATTTTTAAGAAAGTTTTTTTATATGCGGGATGTTTTCTCTTGTTTTCATACCAGGCCTCGGCCGATAACGGGAACAACCGGGCTGTGAATAAAGACACTCTGCAGACAGCGACTTACCAGATTTATTCCGGCGGGATTAATGCGGTTACGGCAAGGCTCGCCCTTATGCGGAAAGAGGATAAATATGCGGTGGCTCTTTCCGCCTATACGCGCGGGTTTATCGGGTGGCTTGTCCCGTGGGAGGGGACGTTTGATACGCACGGAATTATCAATGACAGGGGAATCAAACAGCCGCGTATGCACCGTTCCACGACAACATGGAAAGAGGAGACGGAGATAAAAACCTACAGCTATAAAACGGACGGCACTTTTGATACGCTTGAAATCAGGATAGCCGGCAAAGACGGGAGGGAGGTAAAAAATCCGGACCCGGAACTGACTTCAGACACTGTGGACATACTGACCGCCACACTCGGGGTTATGGAGGCAGTGGGGGAGGGGAAAGCTTGTCAGGGCGCCGATAAGATATTCGACGGAAAGCGGAGCTTTGACCTTTTGTTTAATGACAAAGGTTCGGTAGAGCTGGATCAGACACGCTACAACGTTTTTCACGGAACGGCCGAGGAATGCACGGTCGAGGTTCTGCCGCTCGAAGGGAAATGGTACAAAAATCCCCGCGGGTGGCTTTCCATTCAGGAGCAGGGGCGCGAAAAAGGTACGATGCCGTCGCTCTGGATTGCCAGATCTCTCAACGATGACGGGCAGGGGGGCGGCGCGTCGTTGCCGGTAAAAATGCGTGTGAAAACCGATTACGGTACCCTTTTTATGCATATGACGGACTACGACCGGAAAATTCTGAACGGTGAAGATAATATTGATGTCGCCTCCATCTCCCGCCAGAGGGATACTGCTGAATGAGCCGGTTCCGGCCCGCTTTTCTTCCGTGCGGCTTTTCCCTTGACACAGACGGGTTTTTCGGGGGATAAACCCATTTGTTAATCGTAACTCTTGCGGCGGAGTAGCTCAGGCGGTTAGAGCAGTGGAATCATAATCCATGTGTCGGGGGTTCAAGTCCCTCCTCCGCTACCAACTTAACCC
>CAYLKN010000008.1:11161-75995 GCA_964384335.1 uncultured Pseudobdellovibrionaceae bacterium | reverse complement strand
ATTGCCTTCCCCGCCGATAAGAACATCATCGCCCGCGCCACCGTTCAGCGTGTCATTGCCGTGCTCGCCTTCAAGACGGTCGTTTCCTTCGTCGCCGTTCAGCGTATCGCTGCTCTGTCCGCCCAGAATTTCATCATCGCCTGAATTGCCATTCAGAATATCGCTCTGATATCCGCCATATATGTAATCATTGCCGGAGCCTCCCGAAATCGTATCCGCATCATCTCCACCAAAAAGATGATCATCGCTGTTACCGCCGGTGATTGTATCTTCACCCGCACCGCCATTTACAATAAATTGCCCGTCAAGGGCGCTAAAATTCAGAGTATCATCGCCTGCGAAACCTTTCACATCAATTGTCATACTGTTATCGGTCCCGCTTATCTCAATGGTTTCGCCGTTGTCAGTACCTCTCACACCCACTGTCGTGGCAACCGAAGAATCCAGTATTTCCAAGCTCAAAGTTGTGCCGGTTCTGATTACAGTAAAAACGTTTCCAACGGTTTCCTCATAGCCGACACTGTCCGCACTGAGTGTTTCATTTGCGAGGCCCTGTGTTTTATAGACATATTTCCAGTCCTCATTTTCCAGTTTGATTTTAATTTCGGGAAGTCCGGTTGTTATGTATGTTTCGAGATCGCTATATGTGTAATCAACACTGTTAAACGTATAGGTTTCAAAGTTGTAAAGCGTATCCATTCCGAGATTTCCGGCATAATCAGCCAGTGATACTGTGGTGGCGTCAAGCAGAACAACATCAAAATGCGTTATTGCAAGGCTGTATATAACCTGATCGTTTCCGGCGCCTCCATAAAGAATGTCTGATCCGGCAGAACCGTAAATGATATCATCGCCGCGTCCGGTATTTATGGTATTCGCGACACTGTTACCTGTTACGGTGTCATTCCCGTCGCCTCCGTAGATGTTTTCGATACCGGAGACCGTAATATTCTGACCGTCAATCGTTCCTGTGCCCGCCTCCAGATCAACAGTAATCCCTGATGTCAGCATGGCCGCGTTAAAGGTGTCTGTACCGCCATCATTATCGGTAAATGCGGTTGACCGCCCCGAAAGATCTCCATATTCGTCACTGAAAAAATAGGTATCGTCTGCACTGACCGCCTCACCATTTATCCTTAAAGTCCAGTCTGCAAGAACACCCTGGTTGTTAAAGGCTGTATCCTGAATACGGAGTGTCCAAACGCCGCTGCTTTCCTCACCCCGAAAATTCTGGGCGGCAAAAGTATAGTCAAGGCTGGTTATTGTACTGCCGTTATAATCCTGCGTCACACTATTATACTGCCTTGCATTACCGTACATCATATTATCGAGTATTCTGGCTTCAGTTCCGTCCGGTGAAACAAGATAAATATCCAGATCGCCGATCTGCCCGTGGTTATTGATATCCACGGTCAACTCAACCGACTCGATAGTAAGGTTCTGTTGTGAAGACATATCAATCGTCTGGGTGATTGCATTACTGTTATCGGGTATCGTCACATTTGGCGTTCTGGTTGCACTGATGCTGACTTCATTGGACGAAGTTCTCTGACCTTCCCATGTTTCTGCAAGACGTACGGCCGCGTGCGCATCCACGATCCCGAAACCGTGATCGTGGCTGAAATGCATGCCGCCGCCATTCCAGTTCTGCGCACCGTTAAATGCCCATCCGCTGTCGCCGGGATTATTCTGATCTGCCGAAAGGGTAAGGATCTGGTGAACATCCCGCCAGCCAAGATCGGCATTGGCCTCCAGCATAAGCCCGACGACACCGGATACGATGGGTGCCGAGCCGGAAGTGCCGGCAAAATAATTGTTAACTCCCGATTCTCCATTTGTTGTCTGAAGCCCTATCCCTGGCGCAGTAATAAGCAGAGATGAACCTGCACTGCTGAAATAGGTATGATCGTAATCCGTATCCATAGCCGCAACGGTTATGGTCTCCGGCATTGACTGCATACCAAAGACATTCGCGCTGATATCGTCTGTTCTGGAATTTCCTGCCGAAAAAACGACAATAGTACCAAGACCATCCCGGCCGTTACTGACTGCGGTTTCCACCTGAGAACGGCCGGCATTATTAAAAATGGACACAAAGTGCCAGCTGTTGTTCATCACATCGGCATAACCTCCCGCATCGATTATGCCCTGAGTTCCCCATATTTCCGGGGATAGATCGGAATCGTAGGCAATGCCGATTACCTGGGATCCGTTTGCCTCCGCCCCTATCAGGCCGGTCGTATTCTGGCCGTGCGATCTTCCGTTTTCTCCGTTTGGATCGGCAAGATCATCCCGGATGTTGTCATCCAGATCAGGATGACTGTAACTTTGCCACCCGTCGTCAACAATCGAAATAATGACGCCGGCCCCGGAATAATCCGCCCATGCTTCCCAGGCATTAACGGCATTGATATGCCATCCGTCCGCCTCACCCGATGTCGGAAGATCCAGTTCGCTTTGATCGACGCTCAGCCAGTGCGATTTGATGATAGAATTTTCTGAATTGCCTGAATTTAAAGTGCGATCAACCGAATCTGTTTTGAAAGCCTCGCTGTTTAGCTTTTGAACTTCGGTAAGCCCGTGACCGTCTTCAGGACCGGATTCCTTAATCTGAAATTCACTATTAACAGTCGCGGATCCTTTTAAATCCTGATGTTCATAGCTGATTACCGGCGTTTTGCCAGCAAAATTTGAATTTTTAATGATGAAATCCGGTTTGTAATTGGTGGAAAAACGCGAAACGGAATCCGTATTGAAGATTTCATCATCTTCAATGTCTTGTTTATCCTGAAAATCTGCCGACTTTGTAATTGCGCCCTTCATTTCCCCAAATCTATTCCTAACTTTTAAAAATTATGACAAAAATTAGTTACCCGGGATTTAAGAATAGATAAAATTTGGTCTAAAATATTCAGTCAAAAGGGGGAGGGAGTTTTGTATTACTCATATTACGCGGTTTTTTTTCCTTCGGGAGGCGGAATATCCTCCTCTTTCAAAAGACCGTGATCTTTTAGAACAATGCAGTTCCGCCCTGCATTTTTTGCTTCATAAAGACATTCATCTGCCAGTTTGAAAGCTTCGTTCATATTTTGCACGCCTTCATCAATAAGAACCCCTCCGACGGACGTGGTAATGTCAAGCTCCCCCCCTTCAACACTGCACCGGAAAGGCTCCTTGGAGATCGCAAGACGCAGACGTTCCGCAATTCTTTTTTCCCGGCTTTGGCTGACATCGGATAATATGACAACGAATTCTTCTCCTCCATATCTTGCAACAAGATCAAAACTCCTGAGGTTTTTCTGAAGTCTTCGCCCGAATTCAGCCAGCACTTCATCCCCCACACCATGTCCGTGCGTATCGTTAACCGCTTTAAAATGATCAATATCAAGAAGCAAAAGCCCCAGTGATTTTTTATTAACCTGTAACGCATTCATGGACTTTTGAAGGTGGGCTTCCAGGTACCGCCTGTTATAAAGTCCGGTAAGGGAATCCGTAAGAGCCATGGAAAGGCTTATTTCATAATTAGCCTTCAGATGTTCCTGGTAGCGTTTCCGGCGTATCTGGGTTCTTACCCGCGCCAAAAGCTCGTTCCCGTCAACAGGGCGCATAATGTAATCATGCACGCCTATACGCAGGGCTCTTGCCACATCCTCAACCTGTTCAGGCTCAGAAACAACAAGCAAAGGCGTTGTCCTCAGACTCTCAGTCGAACGCATATGAGAACACAAGCGCAAGGAATCCTCGTTTTCGAGGCTTAGAGAAATTACGATAAGGTCGAAATCATTGTCTTTTGTTTTTTTCATCGTCTCAACACCCGTTTTGACGATTTGAACACTATGATTATCTCGGGAAAGCGCTTTTTCCATGTTGGCGCTTTCATAATCGAGTTCGTTGACCAGAAGAATGTGCGCCCCTTCATACGGTTCTTCCATCACCGATGAATTTGTCTCGATTACGCCGAGCTGATTTGCCGTACTTTCCCGCGCGTACCATTCGTCCACCGTCATTTTCAAACGGACAAGCGACCTTACTCTTGCAAAAAGAGCCGTTTCGTTAACAGGTTTGCTAAGAAAATCATCCGCGCCGGCTTCGAGCCCCTGAACCCTGTCCTGGCTTTCGGATAGTGCGGTAACCATTATGATAGGAATATGTGACGTTTTCGGGTTTTGCTTAACGCGGCGGCAGACTTCAAATCCGTCCATTTCAGGCATCATTACATCCAAAAGAACGATGTCGGGCTTGTCCTGGTCAATTTTTTTTAATGCCTCTTCACCACTCGACGCCGTTACGACATCATAGTATTCACCCGAGAGCTTTGCCTCCAGAAGCTTGATGTTTGGAAAAATATCGTCAACGATTAATACGCGTGCAGACATAAAACTTATCCTTTGGAACTTTGCCTGTTTTAACTCCCGATATATTTTTGAACGGTTTCAATAAAATGTGCGACAGATATGGGCTTTGAGATGTAATCCTCACAACCGCCCTGCCTGATTTTCTCCTCATCGCCTTTCATGGCAAACGCTGTTACGGCGATAACCGGTATTCTGGCAAGCTCATCATCCTCTTTCAGGCGCTTTGTAATGTCCAGACCGGAAACTTCCGGAAGTTGTATGTCCATAATAATAAGGTCCGGATTATGTTTCCTTGCCAGATCAAGCACATCATTTCCATCTTTTGTCTGAACGGCTTCTATTCCATGTGCTTCCAGCAAATCACTGAAAAGTTTCATATTCAGTTCGTTGTCTTCAACAACAAGTACTTTCTTTGCCATAGATGCGCTCAATCCGTTTCAGTAAGAGAACAAGCCTGCTTCTTGAATACCGCCAACCTGATTTTATATCTTACATAACAAAAAGTAAAAATTTGATTACATTTTAAGTCTTAGCAATCCGGCCTTTGAAGTTTTTCAATGGCCATAAGAGTTTGCCTGACTGTAAAATTATCATACTCTATCGTCATATCACTGACGACCCCGTTTTCATGAAAAACCATATCCATTTCATAATCAGATTCTGATTTTTCGTCTTCTATCACAAAGAAAGCAAGCCTTACATTGTGTGCGGTGCCATCCAAAAGCTCCGGATCAATTGTTTGTCCGTCAGTTTTCATACGCTTAACGGTCGGATTGCCGATAAACGCATTGATGAGTATCGGTCCGTCTTCATCACTTCCGTCGAAAATAACGGCATTAAAAAATTTATCTTTATTTTTCATATGCCTGATCATCTCAAGTGTGTGCCTGATAGGGAAGTACGTATTTTCCTGCAGTTCAAACACCAGACCCTCCGGCTTTGAAAATTCGGCCACTCTGCGGGTATTTTCAATTTTGGCCTGCCCGCGTAGTTGCTGGTAAATCTTCCCGTTCTGTTTTCTGGTAGATGAAAAATCAAAACGCGATCCGTCAAACGTTTCATAAGTAGAAAAGTCACTGTTCACTTTGACGGGGGATCCATCGGAATATTCATACTGCAGGTTAAAGCTGTGATCAGTAAGCCACGCATCGCAAGTCGATTCAATTTCATAAAACATTTTTCCGCTGACATTCACCAGGCGGCCGGAGCTATGATTTGCGATCATTTTTATTTTATATAATGCCTTGTGCGGCGCTATCGCCTCCGGCGAAAGGGAATAGGCAGGTCCGCAGAGAAACAAACCCGCAAAAATAGAATAAACAAGGACTTTAAAACTGTAACGAAACATTATTTTTTTTCCGAATAGTTAATTGTGTAAGACTAGACGATCTAAGGAGAAAGGTTAAGCTTATTTATAAGATTGGGAAACACACAGGCATAATATGCCTAAACACGGGGAAAATTTTGCTCGGGTGTTTCAATACTTATATTTCCACCTTAGAATAATTTCTTAATAAGCAATTGAAATATTTCAATAATAATCAAAGCCTCTCTTTGGCATAAGACTCGCAACACTATATTTTAAATAATAACAACACCCTAAACGGGGAAGCATGGGCAGTTTTTTTATGGAATGAACACGCCTGCCGATCCTCCCTAACCGTGAACCCAAACCCCAAGGCAGGCGATACCCCCTGAGCCCGGCCCGTCATTATGCGGACCGGGCTTTCCTTTTATGTTCAGGAAGGGTGGTTCATGAATTAAATCAGTGGTAGAAGATATTTAGGAGACAGCAAGATATGCAAATACCCGAGATACCTGAAAGCCTTACCGATTGCGCCTTTATTATTCTGACAACGGCAGATGCCGAACACAAAGCGGAATTGTCCAGAGCCTTTATTTCTGCATGGAAGGAAAGGCGGATAAAAACAATTGGCACGGTCGCATTGCCGGACCGTCCCGCAAGGCCGGAGAAGCCTGAACTTCTGGACCCCAGAGACATGCCGAAAAGGCGCAAAGGCGGTTCGGACAAAACGAAAGCGGCCTTGCTGCACGCCCTTGCACATATCGAGCTGAACGCCATTGACCTGGCCTGGGATGTTATGGCCAGATTTTCAAATCTGTCATGGCAATCGACACAGAATAAAAGTGATTTCAAGCTTCCGAAATCATTTTACGATGACTGGTGTAAGGTTGCCGATGACGAGGCAAAACATTTCTTAATGCTCAATAAAAGGATGAAGGATTTTAATGCCGAGTACGGATCTTTCCCCGCGCATGACGGATTGTGGGAATCGGCGGTTAAAACCGCTCATGATTTCCCGGCCAGACTCGCCGTGGTCCCGATGGTTTTGGAGGCAAGAGGACTTGATGTGACACCGGGTCTGATTGATCAGATGAGAATGCAGGGCGATGAAGAAACCGCACGTCTTTTCCAGATCATTCACGATGATGAAATTACGCATGTGCGTGCGGGAACGGTTTGGTTCGAAGCCTGGTGCGATCATTATAAGCTGGATATTGAAAAAACCTGGCAGGATTTGGTTGTTACATACTTCAACGGACGTTTAAAGCGGCCGTTTAACGACCCAAGCCGTCTGGAGGCAGGAATGCTGAAACACTGGTATGAACCGCTTGCGGATAGTTTTTGAGATAAAGCCATGCTTTGGAAAACGTCCAGAACCGCTGAAATGCCGGAAGTCATTCTTGAAGCTTTCCGCGTTCATTTAAGACCTCCACGGCCGGAGGATTGTGACGCATGGATAAACCTCAGGAAAGAAAACGCGGCGGAACTTGTTCCGCTTGAACCCAGATGGCCTAAAGACGCGCTTTCGAAGGAACATTTCCGCCTGCGCATGGAAAGACAGGCAAAACAATGGCTTGAGGACAAGGCTTACGCTTTTCTTATCTTCAAAAACCGGGATAATACTCTTATCGGAGGGATAAATATTAATCATGTCTGCCGCGGCGCAGCACAGTATGCCTCTCTTGGTTACTGGCTTGATAAAGATCATCAGAAACAGGGACTGATGACCGAATCCTTGAGGCGTCTTATGCGTTTTTGTTTTCAGGACATAAAGCTGCACAGGCTTCATGCCGCTGTTTTAGAGCACAATACAAGAAGTATAGATCTTTTGGAACGTATCGGCTTTAAAAAGGAAGGCTACGCCGAAAAGTACATAGAAATAAATGGAAACTGGGAAAATCATATACTTTACGGTTTGAATTTTGAAAAATGGAGTCAAGAAAAGTCTTGACGTCAATAACCGGATTGGATTATTAAACTTATTCTAGTTTGAAAGAGATACGCAATGGCAACAAAAGCAGCAGCAGTTAAATTGAGATTGGTAAGCACGGGCCTTAATGAAAAAGGCAATCCCACCGGCTATACCTATTACATGCGTAAAAATGTGCGTAAACACACTGAAAAATTCAAATTCCGTAAATATGATCCGCGGGCAATACATCCTGAAACCGGCAAAAAAGGCTGCCACGTTCTTTTTGAAGAAAAGAAAATGCCGCCTTCGAAGAAAAACTAGACTTCTGTCACTTTTTCCTAAATCGAATATTTAATCGTTTGAAAAAAAGGAAAGCGGCTGTTCAAGCAACCGCATACTCAAAAACGTGATTCTCAACATACAATGTGTAAAGAACATCGCACAGATGATCGATGTCTTCAGGTGTATGCGCAGCAGTAACTGTCAGACGCATACGCTCGGTTCCTTTTGGCACAGTCGGGTAGTTGATGGGCTGGACATATATTCCATGCTCGTTCAGCAATGTATCGGTAACAATCCGGCAGCAGTTCGGTTCCCCAACAACCAGAGGCACGATATGGCTTTCCCCTTTCATGAACGGCATCTGGTCCTGCTCAAGCCTTTGTTTGACATGCTTCACGTTCCGCCTGTGGCGCAAGCGTTCAATTTGGGAAACTTTCAGATGCTCCACACTCGCCAGACATCCGGCAAGCACAGCAGGCGGCAGGGATGTTGTAAATATAAATCCTGACGCGTAGGACCTTACACTGTCAACAATCCATTCCGGACCTGTAATAAATCCACCCATGAGGCCATAGGCTTTCCCGAAGGTCCCTTCTATGATGTCCACCCGGTCCATCAAGCCGTATTCTTCGGCCACACCGCCGCCGCGAGCACCATATATGCCGACACCGTGCACTTCATCAAGATAGGTAAGAGCCCCGTATTTAGCAGCCAGATCACATATCTCGCCGATCGGGCTGATATCTCCTTCCATGGAATACACGGATTCAAATGCGATTATTTTCGGCCTTCCGGGTGCAACCGAAGATAAAAGATCCTCAAGATGCCCGACATCATTATGTCTGAATATGAATTTCTCGACATGGCCACCTTTGATACCATGTATCATGGAGGCATGATTCAGCTCATCGGAAAACACGGCACAATCGGGTAAAAGTTTTAAAATTGTGCTTAAGGCTCCCTCATTTGCGACATATCCCGATGAAAACACCAGTGCCGCCTCTTTTTTATGCAGATCTGCAAGCGATTCTTCTAGCTGCCTGTGATAAATTGTCGTTCCGGATATATTTCTGGTTCCGCCGGCCCCTGCACCCGCTTCATCAATTGCCTTATGCATGGCATCCATAACGACCTGGCTTTGTCCCATACCCAGGTAATCATTACTGCACCAGACAGTAACCTCCTTTTCGCTTCCTTCCTTGCTGAAATAGGTAGCTTTTGGAAAATTACCCGCCTGCCTTTTCAATGTTGCAAATACACGGTAACGGCCCTCATTTTTCAGGCACGCTATGTGTTTCTCAAAATTTCCTTTGTAATCGAACGTCATATCTTCCGTAACTTTTTTATTTTTAATTACTTATAGTAAGTATTAGGAAGATAATAAAGAAAGAAACTTGTCAGAATGACGCAGAAATTTTGAGGATTGTTTTGAGAAGAAAAGACTGTCTCAGGCCTGTAAAATATTTTTATTAATGTAAGTCTTCACGTCTTTATAAACTGCGTCCATTTCGTCGAAGATTTTTTTGCGCTCATTCGAATTTGCTTCTTTCATAAACTGGGCTTTCTCTGACAAAGCCCGCAATTCCTCAGCCCCGATATTCGCGGCTGAGCCTTTTACCATATGTGCGGTTTCGCTCCAGATCATGCATTCACCGTCAATACAATTTTTAGAAAGTGTGTCCATGTTCAAGTCTGTCTGCTCCAGAAAAAGCCCCGCAAGTTCTTTTTTTACATCCTCATCTCCGTCCGAAAAACTCTCAATCATTGAAAGATCTACGGGTGCTTTTGAGTTATTCAGGATCATTTGCGATTCCTGTTGCCGGATATCTTCACTTGGAAAGATAATCCAGTGCCCGAGTACCATTTTTGTTTGTTTCAGATTCACAGGCTTGCTCATATACTCGTTCATCCCGCACTGCAGACATCTTTCGCGCTCACCCAGCATGGCATTCGCAGTCATCGCGATGATCGGTATATTGCGTTTGGTTTCGTCCTTAAGCTTACGGATTGTTTTGGCGGCATCATACCCGCTTAAAACCGGCATCTGGCAATCCATTAAAAGCATATCGTAATCCCCGGCCTCAACTTTATTAACTGCTTCCTGACCGTTCTCAACAAGCTCGAAATTTTTAAAACCCATCCGGCTTAACAGTTTTTTTATGAAAGCCTGGTTGAAAGGATGGTCCTCTGCCACTATAAGCCTCGCTTCCTCAACCGGGGTTCTGGTTTTTGCAACCTTGTTCATATCAAAAACCAGGGGATCGTTTTCATTTTCGGTTACTTTGTCGGCAATTTCAAACGGCAATACTACTGTAAAAACCGAACCTTTACCGACTTCACTTTCGAGAGTGATCGTACCCCCCATGATATCAACAAGCTGCTTTGTTATTGCAAGACCAAGACCGGTTCCCCCGTATTTCCGGGTAATCGAGCTGTCCGCCTGTGCAAATTTTTCAAATATGACATGTTTTTTATCGGCCTCAATCCCAATACCGGAATCGGAAACCTCTATCTCCACAATTCTGTGCAGTTCATCCTTTTCCCGTATTCTTGCAGTAACTTTGACATACCCTTTTTCAGTATATTTGATGGCATTACCTACAAGATTTGTTAAAATCCGGCTTAGCCTGGTGGGGTCGCCCCTGAAGTAAGGGATGTCCTTTTTATTTTCTATCGTACTTGTAACAAGTAATCCCTTTTCACTGGCCAGCGGCTTTAAACCACTCACCGTATTAAATACAATATCCTCAAGATCAAAAGGAATGTATTCAAGCTCCATCCCGCCCGCCTCGATTTTCGATATGTCCAGAACGTCGTTCAGAATGGCCAGAAGATTAGCAGAAGACCTGTAAACCGTTTTCATCATATCCCGGCTTTCGTCGTCCAGAAAACTGTCTTCAATAATCATTTCCGTCATACCCATTATACTGTTCATCGGCGTTCGAAGCTCATGGGACATATTTGCAAGAAATTCTGTTTTGGCTTTATTGGCCCTTTCGGATTCTTCCTTGGCGCGGCGCAGTTTTTCCTCGAAATCCTTTTCCTTGGTAATATCACGCAAAATCGCAGCATAATTTATTATTTTCCCATTATCGTCAGGAACAGGGTAAAGTGCCATGGAAAGCCATTTTTCAATCCCGTTCTTGGCTATACTTCTGATTTGAGTGGCATAATATTGCTCCCTGTTAATATTATTCAGAATGCTTTTGAAATTGTCGTTCTCAATTCCGCCCTGAATAAAAGAAAGCTTCTGGCCAATAACTTCATTTGCAGAAAAACCCGTTATGAGTGAATAGGCATCGTTGACATACAAGATTAAAGGCCCCTCATCATCATTTTTATCGGTATAAGCCTCGGCTACAATAACCGCGTCACTGGAATATTCGACAACGGCTTCATAGATATGCAGTTTTTTGATCAGGGAATCAGGCATCTTGTTTTTTTACCATCGTATTATGTGAAGAACAAAGTTTAATTATATCGCCCGGAAAGTAAACAAAAAGTAGATAAAATTATTTAATTCCTGTTTTTTCTCTAAATATATTATTAATTTGTTCATAATTTAAATGCTACGCTAAATTTAAACTACTTTTTTTCAGGTTTTCATTTTATGGTTTAAATATGAGTGAAGAAATAACACCGGAACAAATCAGTCAGAAAAGACAGGAACGTGAACAAAATATCATCATGATTGCGGACGATGATATGTTTACACGCACAATAATATCGAAATCCGTTAAGGAGTATGGTGAGATTGTTGAAATATTTGATGGAAGTGCCGTTACAGATACTTACAAAACGGTGATGCCGAATGTATTGTTTCTGGATATTCACCTGCCTAAAAAGAACGGCTTTGAAGCTCTGGACGAAATACTGGAGTGCGACCATGACGCATACGTGGTTATGGTGAGTTCCGACAGTGGCCAGGAAAACATTGCCAAGGCAATAAAGGCAGGCGCTGCCGAGTTTGTAAGCAAGCCATTTGTTAAGAAAAAACTTGAACAGGCTTGTCTGAAATGTCCCAGCCTTAAGGGCGTGTAGGGTTTCAACCCGAATGTCCGCATTTTTTGAAACATCTTTAAAACCGATTATTGTAAATAGCTATCCTGAAGGAATTTCCTGGGATTCCCCTATTGATAGTAACCGCCCTTTGCACACTTATATTGTTGAGGCCGGCTCACAATATTCTTCAAGGCCGGCATTTGATTTTCTTGGCAAAAAGTTTACGTGGGGCGAAATTTATGCCCGCTCGGTTCATCTTGCCGCTCTCCTTAAAGATATGGACGTTTCGAAGGGTAAACATGTCGGGATAATGCTTCCGAACTGTCCCCTTTACCTGATTTCTTTCTATGCCGTACTCATGACCGGCGCCACCGTCGTTAATTACAATCCCTTATACGCGGAAAGAGAACTTGAAAATCAGATTAACGACAGCCAGACAACCATAATGATTACGGCTGATCTTGATATGATTTTTGGGAAACTTACGCGCATAAAAGACAAAACCTGTTTACAAAATATATTGGTTGCCAGGTTTTCGGATATGCTTCCATTTCCAAAAAGTCTTCTTTTCAAAATGTTTAAATCCGGGGAAATTTCGTCATTCGATGGTTTTGACTATGCTTTGGATCTGGATCAAAAACTCATACCTTACAGATCACTGCCTTTGGACACTGGCCTGACCGGGGCTGATGTCAAACCTGAAGAGGATATCGCGGTTTTGCAGTATACAGGCGGAACGACGGGCACCCCCAAAGCCGCTATGCTGACACACGCCAATCTTTACGCAAATGTTGAACAGTGCGCGCTCTGGTTTCCGGACGCAAGGCCGGGTCAGGATAAAATGCTTGGTGTTATTCCTTTTTTTCACATTTTTGCAATGAGCGCCGTTATGAACCTTAGCGTAAAGCTAGGTTTCGAGATTATCGCCACGCCGCGGTTTGATCTCAAACAGACACTGAAACTCATTCACGCACGGAAACCTCAGTTTTTTCCTGCCGTACCGGCGATCTATACGGCCATCAACTCTTCAAAAGAAAGCAAAAACCATGATCTGACATCCCTTAAATACTGTATTTCCGGAGGTGCTCCCCTTCCAGTGGAAGTCAAGGCTCAGTTTGAGAAAATGACCGGATGCACCCTGGTTGAAGGATACGGCCTTACGGAAAGCAGCCCTGTGGTTTGCGTTAATCCACTTCAGGGCACAAACAAGCCCGGATCGATTGGTTTGCCTCTTCCCCGGACGCATATTGAAATCCGGGATAAGGACGATAAAAAAACTGTTTTGCCTTTGGGCGAGGTCGGGGAACTTTGCGTTAAAGGGCCTCAGGTCATGAAAGGGTATTACAACAAAACGGAAGAAACGGAGGCCGTTCTCAAAGACGGATGGCTTTACACGGCAGATATTGCAAAAATTGACGAAGATGGCTACGTATCCATCGTAGACCGTATCAAGGACATGATTATAACGAACGGATACAACGTCTATCCAAGGAATATAGAAGAGGCAATCTATATGCACAGCTCTGTGGAAGAGTGCATTGTTGCAGGCATTCCTGACAATAACAGAGGTGAAATCGTCAAGGCCTGGATTAAATGCAAGGACGGGTTTGAACTGAAAAGCGATGCCCTTAAGAATTTCCTGAAAGACAAGATTTCACCCATGGAAATCCCGAAAATAATAGAGTTTCGTAAAACCCCTCTCCCGAAAACCCTGATCGGCAAGCTTTCCAGGAAAGATATTCTGGAAGAAGAAAACGCAGAAAAAACTGATTAATTTAAGGAGTGCATTAATTTTGTCTATGCATTCTTTTTAAGCTTCGACTTGACGGTTTTTCAGAACTGGGGCATTGTGAAATTATATAAAGCATTGTTTAAGTTATTTTTATAGTGATGGGTATCCAATGACTAAATCCGAACTTGTTCAAAGACTTGCCGAACAAAGCCCGCATCTTTTTATAAGGGACATTGAAAAGATTGTGGACACCATTTTTGATGAAATAACCAATGCCCTTGCAAACAGAGACAGAATAGAGCTCCGGGGTTTCGGTGCGTTTACTGTCAAGCACAGGCAGGAAAGAGTGGGACGCAATCCCCGTACCGGCGAAAAAGTTTATGTCGAGGAAAAATACTTACCGTTTTTTAAATGCGGCAAAGGATTGAAAGACAGGCTGAACAAACATCTCTGATCACCACTGTGACCTTTCCGGTCTGGATTGATTTGATGGAATGTAACGAGCAAGCGTACACTCTCGCGATTAACAGGTTTTACTAAATAAAGTTCACAAGTGAAAGTCTTCTTACCGAAGACGTAACGTTGTAAGAGGCCTCAAGTTGTAGCTGCACGCTGTTCAGCTGAACTGCCGTCTCGTTTAAATCAACATTCTCGATTTCCGTGATAAGATTTTCGAGAGCATTTTTCTCAAGCTTCAGGGTGTTGTTGATGGAATCTATGCGCTCTTTTGCACCTTCCAGACTCAACCGGCCGTCAAATATGTCCGATTTTCCATCGGCAAGAAGGGAAGCCATTGCGTTGTACAGTTCAAAAAAATTGTCTTCGCGTTCATTCTCAAGCTCCGTAAGTGCGATTTCATCTTCAGGCTCTGTTGTGCCTTCCGGCGGAATTGCACTGTTCGTGACAATGTTGCCGTCATCGTCGTAGGTATCGGCCAGATCGATCTGGCCGTTTGCATCGGCCGGCAACTGTTTAAGAACGGCCAGAGCCACCAGGACGTTACGAAAACCGTCTTCGTCGGCTTTGACAGTATAATCGATTTCGGCATTTTCATCCGCCCTTATGGTCACATTTTTAGCATTGGCAAGCGTTGAAGAATACCCGACAAGGGTATCATTCAGGGCATCGTCGCCGGTTCTGTTCTGAATATTTGATATAAACTCCTCTGTCGTAATATCCCCTTCCTGCCAGTCCTCAAGCAGAGTGTTGATTGCAGTTTCAAGAGCACCGGCGGCTGTAATCGGCTGAGTTCCAGTATCCGCGCCTGCAAAAAGAAACGTATTTCCCTCTTTTTCATTCAGAAGATCCACAATCTGATCAAATGCATTGCTTGCCGCATTCTTGACCTGGCTCAGATCAATCTGTCCCTGTGTCACTTCAATGTTAAGGGAATCCTGGGCAAGCCCGACCTGTCTTTCAATTTCCGAAACCGAGTTGATCATAAGATCAAGGCGAAGCGTTCCAAGGTCTATATTTCTTTGAAATGAGGAAATCTGGTTAAGATCGGCCCTCGTTCTCTGGGACCGTATGACATCCTCCTCAAGGCCCTTGAAAAGACTTGCCTTGCGTCCCGTAGAAAGCTGCAGGCTCAAAGTATCCAGCTGGGTCTGGAGTGTTTTTAGTCTGTTCACCTGACTGATACTTTGTCCTAGTGTTGAAACGCCTGTCATACTTGGTGTCCTCCTTTATTTATTGTTTATCTGTTACCTGAAGGTGTTCAAAAGCTCCTGAAAAAGCTGATCTATCGCACTTAATGCACGTGCTGCCGCACTGTACGCATTCTGAATCACGATCAGATTTGCAACTTCCTCATCAATGTTAACGCCTGATTCGTCAAGAAACTGACGCTCAAGTGCCTGTTTAAATGCCTGCTCGTCTTCAAGGCGGGATTCCTTGTTAATACTCTCCACCGTCTGGTTATCGATCGCACCTTGAGCAAATTCGATCAGGGTATCCACTTGCCGTATCTGACTGGTTACATTGGCCCCCGGTCCAAGATTTTGTGACCTGAAAGCCGGATGATCGACATTGACAATCGGATTTGCCGAACCGAACAGACCAGAGATTATGGTGGTCCCGTCAGATTCCGATTCAAAAGGCCCACCGATTATATCCATACTGCCGCCGAAATTTTCACCGGGGCTGAGAGCGATACTGAAACCCGATGTCGTGTCACCGCTCAGAATAACTTCAAGATCCGGCACACCGACGCCGGTTATATTGCTGCTTGCCGAGTCCAGTTCGAGATCAAGTTTGGCGGCAAGGTCCTGTATCGTATCATTCGGATCGATAGATATTCTTACAAAGTCATTATTGCCCACCCGGATATCAAAATAAGGGTCCTCCGCCTCGAAGGTTGAAACAGGAAAACCGATATAGGTGTTTAAGGCGTCGGCGCTGATGGCATCGGTCAGTGTGCTGTCCGTATTGTTAATGGTAAAATCACCACGCGTATCAATAACGAGTTCGCCGTTACTGCCTTCGGAGAGCGAGATGTTTAAAAGGTCCGCCGTTCCGTTTCCGCTAATTTGTGTTTCGATTGCGGCAATGATTTCTCCTGCGGCAGAAAGTGAGGAGTCGGGAGTTATATCAGACAGATCGAGACTGACTGTTACGGACCCTGATGTTATGTCTGTATCTGAAAAACTGATAATAAAACTGTCAGATCCGCTTTCAATGTTACCGCCGGCCGCCGAGATCAGATCCTCAACACTTGTAAAGTTCGACAAATCAACCGTGCCTTCAACCTCATTCACAGAAATTATGTCAAGCTGCGTGCTGTTGTGAAGCGGAACATCAGCATCAAATACCTGTGTTGTTGCCTGCTGTTCAAAAGTATCACCCATCGCAAAGTCAAGAATCCGTCTTATAACTTCGTTTGATCCCGCTTGTATTGTATTGTCGGTATCTGTCAGTGTTCCCTGTTGAATAAGGGAAGGGTCCGCTTCAACCAGTGGATTCACCTGAATTTGCTGGGCGAAGCCCACATATTCAACAGGTGTCGGGGGATCTGTTGTCAGGTCAGGATCGACTGAAATATCTGGTATATCGCCTGTATTGTCTGTAAACAGACGAAGCCCCTGCGCATCAAACCGCGCGGCAAGATTGGCCGCGAGTTCATCAATCTGCGCCTGGAAACGCGGCATGATGGTATCTCGTAAATCCAGAAGCGCGCCAAGCTCTCCGCCAAGTTCCGCGCCTATGGACGCTATGTCAAAGGCAACCTGATTTTCGTCCGGATCTCCCCCGACAAAAATTCCCCGTGCAGAATTATTCGTATCATCCGGATAGAAACTGTTCGGTCCCAGATTACTGGTCTGGAAGAACAGTTCCTTTGCACTTTCATCCGCAAGCTCTACGCCCCTTGCCGTTTGAACCACAAGAACGCCGTCGCCCCGCTCAAAAAAGCTGAGTTCCAGTATTTCCGAAAGTTCCGTAATTGCCCTGTCTCTCTGGTCTTTTAATGCTGCCGTGCTACGGTCAACACTGGCGTCGATTTTAATCTGACGGTTAAGATCGGCGATATCTTCAAGAAGAGCGTTGGCCGTGTTAACGGCAGAAGATATTGAATTTTCCGCATCATTTCTGATTGTCTGCACCAGACTTCCGAAATCATTGATCTTTGAAGCCATATTCTGGGCTGCCGTTAAGCTCTGCTGCTGGAGTATTGCATTACTTGGGTCATTATCAAGTTTGACAAAAGAGTCTCGCATATCGGAAAGGACTGCGGAGAAAGCCGCTTCCGCATCGGGACCGCCATGAAACTGCTGAACTCTGTTAAGCTGGTCAACCTGGGTGGTCAGAAAACTTTCGAGGCTTGTCTGTTCAAACAAATCTCTTTGCAGGCTGAAATCAACCGTCCGTATTATGGGATCGGAAGAAACTCCGGATCCTTCCCCAAGAAGAACGACCGTCGATTGCGGCAAAGTTTTCCGGGTAAAACCTTCCACCTGCGCGTTTGATATGTTGTTGGATAACACATCAAGCTGCCGCTGGGCGACGCGGAGTCCCGATAAAGCTTCGTCAAGGCCTGAAAAAACCATAAAAATCCCGATCTGAAAAACGTTATTTTTCAGTATCTATGCAATGTCTGTGCCTTAAAGTCAGGGATCCGGAGCCAGCCGGATTTTAAAGAAGAGGAATGCAGGCCTGATTATTCCAGTCTCTGGAAAGTCGGGTCAAGCATTTCATTCATAATTGTTGCCAGAAGGATCTCGCGCCTTTGTAAAGCTTCGAATATATCACGTTCCAGCATAAGGCGGACTGATTTGATGGCTGCCCTCTGCCTTTGCACGTTAACAGGCGTATCGATCAGCCCGACAAAAAAGTTTGGATTCTGGTAAAGCGTTTTTGAAAGAATTTCCATCTGGGCCTCGTAACTGAGACTGGCCGGGTTTTCCGCCCCGCCTTCCCCAAGTTTGGCCGCGCCGATCACTTTCAGACTGTTTTCCTCACTTAAACCAAGTTCCATAAGCATTGGCACCATGAAATCATCCGCCGCTCCTGATCCTGCGGATCTTCGGCCAATCATGTTAACAAAGCTGTTTCTGGCCACGGATTTGGCTGCCCACATACTGCGCAGATAGGTAAGATGTTCCATGTTATCGCTTATGCTCCAGTCAAGGGCTGTCCTGGCACTGAAAACTTCATTGGAAAAAAGATTTTTGGCGAGGGCCATAACGGCCATTTCGTCCTCGGTTGCCTGTTCGTCCATAAAATTAATGTCAAGCGTCAGCTCATCATTGGCCAGCTTGGTATAATTCATATTCATGACTTTAAGATTGGCGCCGTCTTTACAAAGTGGCTCTCCCGCAATTTGTATATTACCGACGTCACCTCCAAAATGCTCCTGACGGCAGTAAAGATTGCGGAATTCGTTATACCTGACCTCAAGATCCGCGCCCTTGACTCCCTTCCTCCCCGCGGCACGAATGGCACCGGCGGCAGTATCCGCGCGCGAAATATCCCGTTCCATGAGTTTTTTTGCAAAGGCAACAGAATTGGCTTTTGCCTTTTGCTCGCTTGAGGCAAGGCCGCGGTTCAGAGTTCCGAACCGGCATAAAGCCTCGCTTGGCTGATACCGCATTATCGTATCAACATACATCTCATCAAACAGCCTCTGGGTTTCAAGCTGGTGCTTGGCATCAAAAAATGTACCGACAATCGCCGCCTGATTCATGATTGTGACCGTAAATTGCTGTGTCATCCGCATCAGGGCCGGAATCCAGAGATTCTGAATATTTGCTTCGGCCTGCGCTGTTGACGAGAGCGGCTGGGAACGGGCATCAGAAGTCCACACACTGCAAATGCTGAATGCTATTAAAAATATAAAAATGATTGAATGTTTTGGCTTTTCAATAAACATTTCATTCCATGCGTGTTGTTGGCAGATATGATTCTTTAGGATATGGCAAAGAGTTGTTTACAAGCACCTCAATATCCTTGCCGATACAATTTTCGGGATTTACATGGTTGCCGTTCAGATAACATCTGAAATGCAGCTGGCTTTCCGGAGCGGCACCGGTATGCCCGCAATATCCCAGCAAAAATCCTTTTTTCACCAAAACGCCGAGCGGCCATTGCGTGCCCGATAAATTCGCGTAGCAGGTCGTAAGGTTTCCGGGACGGTTTTCGCCCTGAATTGTTTTAAGAAAAGAAACGCAGACCTGGTTACCCAGTCCCGTGCCGCATAAAGGGTCGGAATCAGGGGCGCAGAAATTATAAAAAGATCCGGCAATCCTCCCTCTGTGCGCCGCATACACGGGTTGCCCTTCACTGCATCTGAGGTTTATTCCTTTTGAAAGAACATCCGGTTCGTTTGTAAATGGCTGGCGAACATTTTTGAACGATATCAGGTCGGTATCAAGCGGATTGCCGAGAACCTCAATTGTATCCTGTGCAGGCGCAGCGCCTGGAAAAGATAAGAGGGCAATCATAAAGATATAAAAAGCAAATGTGTTTGCTGACCGGACAACCATTTTTAACCTTCATCCATTGTTTTAATTTTATAGGCCTTTCCGTTCCAGTGCATATTTTTGAGAACATTCCCGGAGAAAAAGCGAAAATCCGCATATTCTCCCGGCCCTTTATCATGCATTCTTGGCATATATATATTCCCCTGTGCGAAACCAAGCGCCAGAGGAGAAAGAGTGTTATCAGGTTTCAACTCCAGAACGGTGAACATGCATCCGGATAACCTGCAGAACATTGAGTTTCTGTCCCTGAACTGCACAATAATCTCCGGAAAGCCGTCATTATTCATATCCTTCATGGAGCTCAGGACAAGAGGTTCGTCGCCTGCGGTTTTATCAAGATAATCCTGCAACGCACGTGTAATCAGATGGCGGTTGTATGACCCCGAATGCGGCATCAGTGAAATTTTACGGAAGTGTTCAATGCCTGTGTAATCAATTCTGACGTTAATCATTTCCTGAGGCTTCTTCCCCTCAACCATTTCTTTCCTGATTTTCGACGGATTGCCGCAGATAATTTCAGGAACGATTGCAATGGACAATGTGTCCCGGCCCGTCATAAGAGAAGGCGAATAATAAGCAGGTATGGAAAACCGTTTTTGCGTGTCAGGATGGTGCCTTGACACATTGCGGCCAGGACTTTGCACAATAAAAAGATCGTGCATACCGTCCATTTCCCCTTCTGCGCTGTAATACCCTTTCTCCGGATTCAGAGTAATTTTGAGAGTATGATACTGAGGAATGAGAAAAGACTGTTTTCTGACAGGAATACCGAGGTCAACGATAATTTTATCATCGTGGCTGGAACGTCTGACTTTTATCTTTTCAAAAAAATAGTCATCTCTTGTTTTGGTGCGCAGCGTTCCGTCATCCTTCATTTTTATTGAAACATGGATATCCGGCTCAAAGAAAGTGTGTGTCACGCAATACCCGGAGTGGACCATATCCTCGATATGGGCATGTGCACGTTCGGCGGATATTGTTCCAGATACTGCACAAAGCCAAAGCACAAGGGTCAGGAAGCGCAAACATCTCATTGAATGGCCCCCTGGATCTGGTCATCAAGTGTTTGACGAATATGTTCGCCAACCAGCTTTTCAAGAATAACGGCCATTGACATTTCCTGGCGCAGCATACTGTTATAAGCGTCTCTCTGCTGCATGAGAGAGATCGCATTCATTGAAGCCAGCTGCCTTTTGACACCTTCAGGGCGTTTGACAAGCCCGGTAATAAAATTCGGATCCTGGTAAAGCTTTTTTGTCATGATTTCCATCTGGGCGTTATAACTCGGGTTTTCTGTCACCAGCCTGTCGATGGCTTCCTGATTGAGACCGAGGTTCATCAGCATCTGCCGGAAATAATCGTCGGCAACACCGGATCCTCTGGATTTCATTGCGGCTATGGAAAAAAACGAGTTTTCGGCAATCTGCCGCTTAGCCAGAAGGGAGCGTATTTCAAGATACTTCTCCTGCGGATCTGTAAGGCTCTGGTTCTGCTGGCTGTAAAGAAGGTCCCTGGCCGAAAAACGGCTATGCAGGTCATACGCAAAAAGATTATTGGCAAGTGCCGTCACGTCCTCTTCATCCGGAGTCATAGTCTGGTCTGTCAGGTTGATATCCAGCGTGGCCGGAAAATCCATGAGTTTGGTATAGTCGATATCGTTATTTATCCTGGCCGGGAAAACACTTGCCTCCGGCCCGCATAAAGTCCCTTCTATTCCGCCAAGGTTTCCGGCCATATCTTCCGTGCTGCAGTATGTGGACTTAAACTGATTCAGGCGAGAGCGCAGGTTCATAAACTGTCCCTTTTCGGCAATCGTCCCGCGCGCACCTGTCTGATGATCCAGCATACGTTCGGCGAAAAGCGTGTGATTAACACGCATAAGCCGCTCGGTTGAAGGCAGGGAGGAAGAGAATGTGGCAACCTGGCACAATGACGGATCGGGACGGAATTCGTTCAATGCCTCGGTATATTTCCGGTCAAGCAGGCGCTGTACTTCAAGCTGATGTTTCGCATCAAAAAAACCGCCGATCATGCCAAGCTGCATATAGGCCGAAGCGACAATCTGGTTCGTCATGCGCATCATGGCGGGCCGGATATTGTCGCGAAAAAAAGTATTGAGAATGAAATCTTCGTGCTGAATGATCTCTCTTTCAGTGTGATCCCTTGTAAGCTCTGCCTCATCTTCAATCGTTTCGTTGCATTTATCACACAGGTTTTTACATGTTCCGCAGGATGCATAAGCATCGGTTAAACTCCCGATCGTAAAGAGGAAGACCGCAATCACCAATAAAAAAGATCTCATTACCATGCGTGCACCCCTACGGCGTTGTAACAAGCGCGGATTCGCCCGCCTGCTGTATGTTAAACTGTTCAATCCTGTTAAACCGTCTGCGCAGATATTCGTCCAGGATAACGGACATAATCTGTTCCTGCCTCAACAGGCTGTGGTAGGTATCCCTCTGCTGCATCAGGGAGAAGGCCTTCATGGCAACCTTTTGACGCTTCACATTCTGAGGCTTGTCAATCAAACCGGCTATGAAAGAAGGGTCCTGGTACAGTTTTTTGGTTAAAACCTCCATCTGGGCATAATAACTTGGATCTTCGCCAAAAATTTCGGCAACATCCGCACCTTTCAGACCGAGCTGCATCAACATCTGCCTGTAATAGTCTTTGGAAATACCTGTGCCCTTTGCCTTCATCGCCGCAATATTGAAAAAGGAATTCTCTGCAACCTGACGCTTGGCTACAACCGAACGCGTTTTAAGATAGATTTCCTGTACGCTTGTCGGACTGTAGTCAACTTCGCCCCCCTGCTGGCTGTAGGCAAGCTCATCCGCAGTCGGCCTTGGGAATACTTCATGACCGTAAAGATTTCGGGCCAGGGCGAATATATCTTCCTCCGCCTCTGTCATTGTCGTATCTGTAAGGTTGATATCAAGGGTTTTGGGCATATCAAGGGTTTTTGTTATATTTATATCCCTGAAATAACGGTCTTCATCCGGTGCACCCTCTTCTCCGCAAATCGAATTCTCCGTATCGGTCACGTTCCCGCGCATTTCCTCGGGATTACAATAGACATTGCGGAACTGTCTTATACGGCCTTCCATGTCCGTTCTCGGAAGCCTTCCAAGCGTGTTCTGATTTCCCAGATGACGGGAAATCGCGGCCCTGGTCATCACCGTTTTCTGCACACTGCTTCTTTGCTCGCTTGAAGCCAAAGGCAGAGAAAGCGTAGAAAACGTACATAAGGGCACGCCGGGCTGAAATTCCTTGAGTGCCTGATTGTATTTTTGATCAAGCAGTCGCTGCGTCTCAAGTTGCTGTTTGGCATCAAAGAAACTGCCGATCATTCCCATGGGCATCATGGCCGCAACTGTCAGCTCATGTGTCATAAGCATCAGGGATACTCTGAGCCATTCGGGAAAATATTTTATTATAAGCCAGTTTCTGTGATTGATAAACTCATTCGTCATATGCCGTCTGGTAAAATCTGCCTGACGCCTGATTTCGGAATTACAGATATCGCAGCCCGACCTGCATGTGCAGCATGCAGAATTCGCATAAGAGTTTTCCGGAAAGGCCGGTAAAATGAAAATAAAGAGTATAACGGTCAGCAAAAGTTTTTTCATTATTTCAACCTGTTTATGCCCCTGTTCATGGCTGCGTATTCTGATTTACATTTCTTTTATCAAGGTCGTCAAACCGCTCGTTCAGCAATTCTTCCAGAATGACAGAAAGCAGCATTTCCTGACGAACCAGACCAAGGTAGAAATCCCGCTTTTGCATGAGTTCAAACGTCTCAAGCGCCGCCATCTGCCGGTTTATATTTTGGGGCAGGTCTATCAGACCAACCAGAAAATTGGGGTTTTGATACAGTTTTTTTGTCAAAACCTCCATCTGTGCAAAATAGCTGGGGTTTTCACCCAGCATCCTGTCCGCATCCTCCTGAGTTAACCCGAGTTGCTGCATAAGCCGGGTCAGATACTCTCCGGAGGCACCGGTTCCTTTTGACTTCTCGGAGACGAGATGAAAGAAGCTGTTCTCCGCGACATTAAGCTTTGAATTATACGCATTGAATTCAATAAAATTTTCAATATTGGCGGTTACCACCAAAAGAGGAGATCTTGGTTCATCACCCCCCTCGGCCCCCTGATAATCTATAATTTCCTGATTATAAAGATTTCGGGCAAGGGCGATAATATCCTGCTCTGCCGGGGTGTTTTCGTTATCGACCGTGTTGACGTCCAGTGTAAGGGGCCGGTCCACGAGGCCGGTAAAATTCACATCATTATTGTAACGCGAGGGATTGTCCGGCGGATTTTCACCGCAAATCATTTCCTCAGACCCTACAAGATGGCCGTCCCCGTCCTCGGGGTGACAGTAAATTGTCCTGAACTGCCTCAGTCTGGAATCGCTTTCTATGACCTTTCCGCGTCCGGCAAGGGTATTTTCCGCAAGCATATTCCGGCCAAGAACATTTTCGGCAAACCCTATCCGGTTGGCCCGTTTTCTCTGTTCACTGGAAGCCAGTGCGGTTGTGACCGATGCAAAGCGGCACAAAGGTGCACTCGGCTGATACTCCTCAATTGCTTCAATGTGTATTTCGTCGAGAAGGGACTGCGTTTCCAGCTGATGCTTGGCATCGAAAAACGTTCCTATCAGACCGGTCTGAAACATTCCTGTGACCGTAAGCTGCTGTGTCGCAAACATCCAGGTTGGCCTGATGAAGTCTGTGAAATATCTGTCTGTCAGCCAGTTTCGGTGCGCTTCCATTTCGGAACTGAAATGTCTGCGCGTCTCTGTAGCCTCTTCAACCTGCAACGGGGCACATCTGCCGCATGGTGACGGACACCCGCAATTATCGTGGCAAGCGGCAGCACAGTTTATATTCCAAAAAAACGCAACTGTTATAAAACCAAAAAGCATCAGGGCTGAATAAACCTTCGTTTTATTGGACCTAAAAGCGATCTTGCGTTTTAACATCGTTTTTTTCTACCTTGGCAAATCGTCGGTAAGCTGGGTTACTCTGTCCCGCATCAGTTCCTCAAGAACAACCGATAAAACCATTTCCTGCCGGAGCATGGATTCAAAAAAGTCCCGCTGCTGCATCAGCTCGAAAGACATGATTGCAGCATCCTGGCGATCAATATTCGCGGGCGTGTCGATCAAACCGTTGTAAAAATTCGGGTTCTGATAAAGTTTTTTGGTTAACAGCTCCATCTGGGCATGATAGCTCGGATTTTCACCTATGGTCTTTTCTATATTCTCTTCATTATAACCGAATTCGCCGAGCATGTTTTTAAGAAATTCCATATTTGAACCCGTACCTTTGGATTTCATGGACGCAATTGCAAAGAACGAATTTTCGGCAACATTACGCTTTGCAAGCGCAGACCGGACATTCATGTACAAAGGAAAATGCTCCTGTTTACGAAGAACCTCGACTGACAGGGGCTGGGGCATTTCGTGTCCGAACAGATTTGCCGCCATCGCCATGACATCCCCCTCTCCCGGATCAAGCTGAGCATCGGTCAGGTTAATATCAAGGCTAAGCTCATTTTCAACAGCTTTGGTATAATTAATGTCACGGTTATAACGATCTGGCCGCCCTCCCGCACCGTAACACATTGTGGTTCCGGGGTCCTGCCCGGGATCGCGTCCGACAAGATGCCCGCCCGCATGATCGGGGTCACAGAAGATTCTTGCAAACTGGCGGGCGCGCCCGTCAAGGTCGGTGACCCTGTTTTTCCCGTCCGCGTAAGAGAGCTGGCGTTTCTGGGCAAACTCGGAAAGAATCATATGGTTAACGTCGGTCTTTTGTTCCGATGCCGCAAGCGAACGGGACAGGGTTCCAAAGCGGCATAACGGTTCGCTGGGCTGATAATCCTCTATCGCTTTAACATAAAGCGAATCAAATAATGTCTGGGTTTCAAGCTGGTGTTTGGCATCAAAAAACGTCCCTACGATTGAGGCGTGCGCCATCATTGTTGACACCATCTGTTGCGTCATCCTCATCATGGCGGGATTGAGAAAATACTCAAAAAACGTTTCGACCAGCCACTCTCTGAGATCCTGACGCTCACCCGGTTTTCTTTCCGTCGTCCATGGCTCGTCAACCTGCGCATCCCCGGCATACGGGTTGCAGGAATCAACCTTTATGCCCTGATCGATAACATTGTCAAACCATGTATCGTCTATGACCTTGTCTGCATCAAAGGCATTCACCGTATGCTGTCTTGTAAGCCCTGGATCGCAGGTCTCCCCCCACCATTGAGGAATGGCGTAATCCGGGGAACATCTGGTACATGGATCCGTACATGGGCAGGCATGCGCGGAAAACGGACTTGCACTGGTCACCAAAAACACGATAATTCCTGCAAGGATAAGAGGGGAAATCTTGTAAATTGTTGACAGATTGTTCATTGCGCGGATTCAGGAGCCCTTTTTAAACACAAAAAATTTTTTCGCATACCTGTAAAAGAATACAATGATTAACAGATTTCATGCAAAATATAGTGTATCAAGTGCCCGCTTGATCATAAACAAAAAACCTCCATCCGGTTTTGTTTAAATGATCATGACATAAGTCCTGAAAACTGTCATACTTTAGAAATAATGCTATCTTGTTATACATAACGTTTATTTAATTATCAGCCATCAAAAATTATGTCAGATCAGGAAGTTGAAAACAAAGTCCGGGCAGACGATACTCGAAAAGACACTGCGGCGGCAGAAGACGGTAAAGAGACAGATGCGGCAGAGGATCGGGATGCTGGTCCTGGAAATGAAGACCCGGGCAAGCCTGTAAAATCCGCATCGGCAAATGCGAAACCATCAGGCCAGGGGCAAAAAAAATCTGCAACGCAACCCCGCAAAAGGCTTGAATTCGTTGACCCGGCCACTGGCGGACACCCGGCACAGTCCCCTTATAAAAAACGCAGGAAGAATGAAAATGCGGAGCCTCTCGTAACCAAAGAGGATGAAAAGAAAGCCGCTGAAGAAATGATGGGAATCGGCGCGGTTGTAAAGCGCAATGCCTTTTACAGAGACGGGTACAGAAACTTTCAAAGGCTTGTCATTATGCAGTCCGCAATCATCGCTGGACTTATTATGGCCCATATCCTTGTCATACACGTTCACCAGCCTGAAAACCGGTATTTTGCAACCACGGAAGACGGCCGGCTTATTCAGATGGTTCCACTGAATGTGCCGAATCTCAGCACGCCGGCATTAATGTCATGGGTGGCGCAATCGGCAACTGAAGTTATGACATTTGGATTTCACGATTATAAACGGCGTCTGCAGGAAGCGTCGCGAAATTTTACCCGTCGCGGCTGGGGAAGCTTTACAAAAGCTCTGGAGAACTCAAGAATAATGGAGACGGTCGTATCCAACAACCAGGTTGTAACAGCCGCTCCGAGAAGCTCACCCATTCTTATATCGGAAGGCACGGTTAACGGACGTTACCAGTGGGTTGTTGAGTTGCCCTTAAACGTGACCTATCAGTCCGGCTCAAAAACCCGCTCTGACAATCTTGTGGTAACTCTTGTAATTGTAAGGGTTTCAAAACTGGAGAGCCCCAACGGCCTGGGTATTGAACAATGGATTGCTCAATACGGATAAAGTCTGTTTGGCAACACTGTTGATAATGATAATGAAACCAATATGACTCAAAACAGTACATACAAAGCCACATACCATCAAATTTATAACAAGGACGGCCGTTTCTGGACTGTTCTGGCCTTAATCCTGCAATATTCCCTGATAATTATTTCGCTTTTTACAATCTCCTTTTATGTTTCTGTCCATCAGGTTGAAAACCGTTATTTTCCAACAACCTTCGATGGGCGGCTTGTTCCGAACATGGCCCTTGATGTTCCAAATCTCAGCAAGGCCTCTCTTACATCCTGGCTTGCGCAATCGGTAACCACTGCCCTGACATTCAGCTATCATGATTACAGAAGGCGCCTCAGAGAATCCTCAAATGCTTTTACCAGGCAGGGATGGAGGGAATTCACAGAATTTATAAAAGACAGAAAAATGATAGAGCAAATGCAGGCCTCCCGCATGGTAACAAGTGCGTTTTCCGCGAGCGCACCAATAGGTTTAAGTCAGGGTATCTTTACGGACAGCGAAGGAAGGGAACGCTATTTCTGGCAAATGCGTTTTGACGTAAACCTGATATCTCAGGAGGCCGGAAGCATAGATCATCAGAAACTGCAAATTGTTATGAATATTGTGAGAGTCCCTAAACTGGACAACCCCAACGGTGTTGCGATCGATAGCTGGAGACTTATATAAACCGCAGAAGTTCTTTATCGGGATTGTTTTGATGCCAGTCTCATGAGAATCCTTGGGACCAATATTTTGCGGCTATTGCCAAAAAACCAATAAAATTTCTATAGTTTAGTATCACAGGAATTTAAACGACGGCACGGAACCGGTGTTGTATTGCGAAAGAGCCGCTTAATATGCCTTTTAAACCAATGATACGGGTATGCAGGACAGTAAGGATTTCAGGAATTGTAATCTCATTCATCCTGCCTTTCTTAATGTTATATGTCCTGCCCGTAAACGCCCAGAATAACGAAGAGGATTCTGGGTATGTCACATTTGATGATGGAGATTCGGCTTTGCCTGAAATAAACCGCCTTGAAACGATTCGCGATAAGATTCTTTCAACTGAGCAGGCCGATCAGGCTTCACGAGAAATAAACGCAGGCCCGGAAATGAGGCAGCCTGTGGGCCAGGAAAATTCGATTTCGCCGGAGGAGGAGGCGCGACAGTTAAGGGAACAGGCCTTTGAGGGCGCACTTTCCGGTCTTTTACCAATGAAACCTGAAGAAATCCGGCGTTTTTTAAGAGAGCACGACAAGGTTCAGGAAGCTGTTGAAACGCCGCATTATCCGTATCCCGAACCGGAGGTGTCTGTCAGAACGATTTCCCTGGATCCGGGACAAAGACCGCCTGAGATTAAACTGGCGACGGGGCACGTTACCACCGTTTCAATACTCGATGTTACCGGTCAGCCCTGGCCGATACAGGATGTAAGCTGGGCAGGGGATTTTCAGATTATCGAGCCCGAGGAAGGGGGACATATCTTACGAATCACACCTTTGGCGCATTACGCCTACGGAAATATGTCAATGCGCCTTCTGGATCTTAAAACTCCTGTCACTTTCGTTTTAAAAACGCAAAGAGAACGCGTCCAGTACAGACTTGATATACAAATCCCGGAATTCGGGCCCTATGCAAACACACCTATCGTTTCCGGTACAAGCTCTTTACAAGCGGGCAATAATGTTTTGAATCTTATTCTTGAGGGAAGGCCTCCCGACAACCTTCAAAGACTCGATGTTGTGGGGACGGACGGGCGGACGACCGCATTCAGGCTTGACGATATTACGTTTCTGAGGTCGCCTCTGACCCTCCTGTCGCCGACTTGGCAAAGCTCTGCGAAATCAGCTGACGGAATGAATGTTTATGCTATGAATAACACGCCGGTTGTTCTTCTCTCCGATCAGGGTCAGCTGGAAAGGGTAACATTAAGAGAGCGCGGGCAGGGATCATGAGTAATTCCGACAAGGATACCTTCGATGACGACTTTGAAGAAGATGATGACGAGGGCTTTGAGGATTTTAGTGAGAAACAGACCCTGGGCGATCTTTGGCGGAATAACCCGTTCGTCAAGCTTGGCGTTGTTCTTGCAGGCTTCGCCGTGATTGTTGGAGGTATTATTCTTTTCGGAAGTGGCGAGGAGCCCCCGGCTCCTTCTTTCCAGCCGTCCGGCCCGGAAGTAGCGGAAGCCCCAGGCGTTTCAGAAATTTCAGAAGAAATCAGACGCGCAACCGAGGAAAGAAACCGCCAGCTGGTGGAACGGGCCCAGGACGAGCAGGAGAGCGCACTTCCCATTCCGATAGGAGCCCCGAGAGGTGAAATTCCGCTTGAAGAACCAGTTGCCGAAGAAGACCCTCTGAAACGGTGGCGGGAAATACAGGAACAGCGCATACGCGAACGGCAGGCTCAAACGGAACGTGCGAGAGAGTTCGAGGAGCCGGAACCGCAACCCGAACAAAGAGATCCCCGCATTGACAACCTGGCTTCTCTTTTTCAGGAACAGATGCAGCAGATTCTTGAAACCAAAGTTCCGGAACCCTCCGAGATTCTTGTCATTACCAGTCCCGGCTTTCTGGAAGATCTAAACGGCTCGGGCGGCGGCGGTGGTTTCTCCGATGGCGGCGGTGGCGGCGGCGGCGGTTCCTCCGTGCCTGCCTCCTCAAATATACTTATAGAGCCGGGTAAAATTGAATATGGACAGCTTTTGCTGGAGGCCAACACAGATGCACCCGGCCCTGTACTGGCCAGCGTATTGTCCGGTCCGCTTTCAGGGGCAAGATTACTGGGCCAGTTTTCCGCAACAGATGAATATATAACCCTTAATTTTTCGGTGGCGGTTCTTAATCAGCAAAGTATTCCTGTAAATGCGATTGCAATTGACCCTGCGACAACCCGTCCGGGTGTGATAACCGAAATCGACAGAAAATTGTTCAGGCGTGTATTTCTGCCTGCGGCTGCATCTTTCGTGGAAGGTCTTGGAGAAGCCGTTTCAGACTCGGGAACAACAAATGTTACCGTTGAAGGGGACATTGTAACTTCGGAAAAAGAAGATCTGGATGTTCGGGAAGAAATTTTTGCGGCAGTTGAAGATGCGGGAGAAACGCTGGGTGAAATTCTTGAGGAAGAGGGCGGCAATCTTCAGCCCATGCTTCGTGTTGCCCAGGGAACCCCTATAGGCATACTTTTTTTACAGCCGGTTACACGGTAGGTTCAAGAATTATTAATTATCTCTTTGCCTAGGAATAGATTTAATAATGCATTAATATTGATTATGCCATATTCAAGATTAATATGATGTTATAGTCACCATAAACCATTAATTTCCAGGATATCACTTATGGCGGAAGGCCCGGACAAAAAAAACAAAAGTCAAAAAGAAGAAGAAGAGCAAAAATTTGCCGATGATTTGCCGGATGTCGAGGGGTTCTCGGAAGAAGAGGATGTTGTCGATCCTGAAGATATTGAGGAGTTTGACATTGAAAGTCTGGAGGATCAGGACGCGGAAACCGTGGAATTCGATACGGAATCCGCCCGTGAAGGGGAGCCTTACACGGAAACGTTTGACGAGGAAGAAGATTTTGCATCGTACGGGGATGATGCTGAACCTTTAGAGCATGAAGATCATGAGGTTTTTGAGGACGAAGGCTATGCGGCAGAAAATGAAGAAAAGTATGCTGAGGAAGGATATGAAGAATATGGCCAGGAAGAAGACCTGACCGGGGATGAAGAAACCTGGGATGACGAAGATGAATATGCAGAAGATGACGAGGACTATGGGGATGAGCAGTTTAATCCTGGCCCCGCTTCAGGAGACCGGCGCCCTTTCTACATCAGGTATTTTAATCAGCTTGCCATCGGCGGAGGGGCGCTTCTCGGAATTATTGTGCTCTTTTTCCAGCTGGCTGCCCCACCTGAAGGTCAGGGTGGAGACCAGTCAATGCAAATGGAGGCTATGCAGCAAAACCTGCCCGCGCAACAGCAATCTTTTGACAGCGATCTTTTTGCCGGTTCTGCCCAAGATCAGCCGCCGGTGCCACAACCAAACATGAATAATCCTCAGGCTTTGCAAGGGGAACAGGAACAGCCGAGGCCTCCGGCGGATCTGGCCCAGGGCAGGCAGCAGGGCGGATTTATGAGTGATCCTGACAGACTTGCAAACCAGCAGCAAAATACGCCGCCCAGACGGAATTCTGAAAATATGGTTTCTAACGTCCAGGTACAGGAGTTTTCAAGACAAACAAACGAAATTTCGGAAAAAGCTGATACCAACGCGGCACAAATTGAAAATCTTAAAAATCAGACGACTGAAATCCAGAACCAGATTTCCAGCCTGCAAGAGCAGTTTAATGAAGAAACCTCCAAAATCAAGGAAGCACTTAGCCAGATTACACCGATAAAACAACAGCTTAACAATCTGTCGAGACAAAATATACAGGGATCGGATGACACCCAATCTCCTGAAGTTCAAAGCAGTCTGGAGTCTCTTGAACAAAAACTTTCAGGCCTCGAAACCAGAATTGACAGGGAAATTGCAAATCTTCGGCAGACATTCGAGAACCGGGAACCGACAGGTTCTGATTCTCCTGCACAATCCGCAATGCGGAACGAAAACAATGACAGGTCAGGTAAAGACACCTCAGGCAGCCAATCTGGTAACGAAAACAAAAGTCAGTGGTATCTTCGTGGTGCCCAGCCGGGCCGCGCATGGGTTGCAAAACCGGACAGCGGGAGCAGTATGCGTATGGTCAGAACGGGCGACAGCCTTGATGGCGTAGGCACAATTCAGGAAATTTCAATTCAGAACGGACGATGGGTGATTGTCGGATCGTCTGGCCGGATTACGCAATAGTTTTAAATTTATTCTGATGATCGTCTTTATAATCGGGTGCAGTACATTTTTCTTCCTCGTGGGACCGTCTGGGCCCGGTATGTACTAAATATTTTCTGAGCCTAAATTTGCAAATTCTTAACCTGTAATGCTTAAATATTAATGTGTGTGCAGAATATTGCGCACCCTTTAGGGTATGTAAGCAGAAAGTAAGGTTTTTAACCCCGGTTTCATTTATGCAAATTAAAATGCTTTATAAACAAACATTTAAAAAGGCATTCTTATTTTTAAGTGCTTCACTGATATCTATCCTCTCGTTCATTCCGGATGCGTTTGCACAGGATTGCGGAGGCGCGGTGGAAGCCGGTACAGGCAATGTAGCGAATCAGACTGTCGGGTCCGTAATTTGCAACATTGTTGTTAACGCTTCGGATTTGCCGGCTTTATTTGCCGGTTTTTGCTATCTCGCGGGTATTTATTTCGGTGCGGTTACTGTCTTTAAAATCAAAAGCTACGTTGAAGATCCTAAAAACACAACTTTGTTTGATCCGATGAAAACAATCCTGATTGCAGGAGGATTGTTCGCTCTTCCAACCGTTGCCGAGGCTGCATATACCATGATGAGCGGGGATAGCGGCATACCGAATGCGGAGGCATCCGGTTTCGCCGGCACGGAAACACCAGGCGAAGGCCTTGACAATATTATGGTGCGCTTTGTCGGTGATATCTGGGACAATGTCTTTTTCCTTCTCGGGGGTTTTGGTTACCTTGCCGGTATTATCCTTGTTATTGTCGGAATTTTCAGGTTGCTGAAAACAGAAAGGGACGGCCCTCAGGGGCCCCTGGGATTTGGTACAGTCATGACATTTGTTGTGGCAGGCGCTTTGTTTGCGCTCGATCCGATTATGGGTGCTTTTACCACGTCCTATTTTGAGGAAAATGTTGTCAGAACGACACCATCCCTGCAACCGCGCGCGGGACTTAATGATGAGGAAATCAGCCGCATTCACGGCGTTATCAGTGCAGTGGTCGCCTTTATGTTCATTGTGGGCTGGATCAGCTTTATCAGAGGGTGGTTCATTTTAAGAGATGTCACGGACGGAGGCGGAGGAAAGGAGGCGTCACTAATGGCGGCCCTTACCCATATTATTGGAGGTGCCCTTGCGGTTAATCTTGGCCCTGTCATGAATGCCGTTCAGGAAACCCTGGGCATCACAAGTTACGGCGTTCTGTTTAATTAGGGCGTATACGCATTTAATTTTGGCAAAATTTGCTTCACCTGAAAGAAATATGCAAAGATTAATTATAATTTAAACAGGAAAGGATAAAAATGCAGTCTTTAAATCGTATACTTACAGGCTTTGCAGCGGCCGTAACAGCAGGAGTAATCAGCAGTCCTGCACATGCCGGACAAAACCAGGGGAACTTCAATCGGATAGCGGAAAATATCATTACCAACATTTCCGACATGCCGGCACTGTTAAGCGGTATTGCCTATCTTATCGGTATACTTCTTGGTGTGCTTGGCATTATAGAGATCAAGGAACACGTTGAGGATCCGAACAAGAAAGAGCTGAAAAACGGGGCCATCAAACTCGCGGCCGGCGGCGGTTTATTTGCATTGCCTCTGATCTACGAGGCCATGTTAAGCCTGATCGGGACGGGAGGAAACGTTCAGACGCCTGAACTCAACGCCGTAAGATTCCAGACAGGGTAAAATTAAACGGTATTGGGTCCAATACATCTTGCATATGCGCACAAACACTTCACAATGCGTATATGAGTAATAAGAAATCCATTAACCTTGCCCTGCAGGGTGGCGGTGCCCACGGGGCTTTTACCTGGGGCGTTCTGGACGCATTTCTTGAAGACAACCGTATAGATATTGAAGGAATAACGGCAACCTCCGCAGGGGCAATGAACGCAGCGGTGCTGGCGCAAGGCAAGGCATTGGGGGGTGACGAAAAGGCACGGGAAACGCTTCACGATTTCTGGTGGACCATATCCCGGGCTGGATCGATATTCAGCCCGGTTAAGCGGACTCCTTTGGAAATGATGATGGCACTCAATCCTGTTATGGAGAGCTGGGCTCTTGATCAGTCGCTTTCCTTTGCCGCATTTGATGCTTTAAGCAGGACAGTTTCACCTTATGAATTCAATCCATTCGACATTAACCCGTTACGCACAATTGTAGAAGAAGCGGTGGATTTCGAAACCGTTCATGCCTGCGACTGCCTCAAGCTTTTTATAAGCGCCACAAACGTAAAGACAAATACTGCAAAGATTTTCAGAAACAAGGAAGTAACAACCGATGTTTTAATGGCTTCTGCGGCCCTTCCGTTTCTTTTCCAGGCCGTTGAAATCGATGGTGAACACTATTGGGATGGCGGTTACATGGGTAATCCTTCCCTTTATCCGCTTTTCTATGAAACCGAAAGCCGGGACATTATGATCGTGCACATAAATCCGATCACCCGCGGGGAAGTCCCGAAAAAAGCATATGATATTCAGAACCGTCTGAATGAAATTACTTTCAACGCCTCTCTGTTAAAAGAGCTGCGTGCGATAATGTTTGTAAAAAGACTTATTGAAGATGATATGCTCAAAGACGAGTACAAAAATCATTATAAAGATGTTCTTCTTCACGCCATACGCACGGACAATCTGATGTGTGATCTTTCCGTGGCCAGTAAGTTCGACACAAGCTGGCCTTTCATGAAATACCTCCATAATCTTGGGTATACCGAGACAAAAGACTGGCTATCGCAAAACTTCGACGCAATAGGCAACAAAACGACTGTTGATATTGAGGAGGATTATTTGCTCAAAAGCAGCCGTTCCTTAAACAAAGACCGGAAACAGCCGCAGGCGCATAAGAAAAAAGCCGGTTAGAGGCCTTCGGCAGACCGCACGATCGTGCGTTTAAGCAGCTTTTTGATCCGGGCCCTTCAAATCCTCTCTTCTGAAAAGAGCCTCAGGGTCGGGGTCACGGCCGCGAAAGCGTTTATAAAGTGTGGCCGGTTGCTGGCTACCACCCTTGCTTAAAATTTCCGACTTGAACCGTCCGGACGTTTCCCGGTCGTAAAGCCCCTTTTCAGTGAAAGCTTCAAAAGCATCGGCATCCAGAACCTCCGCCCATTTGTAACTGTAGTAGCCGGATGCATATCCGCCTGCGAAAACGTGATAGAATGATGTTGAAATGGGCCCGCCTTCCCTTTGAAAGAGAGTAACATCTTTAATCGCCTCGTCCTCAAACTCTTCAACGGAGGTAACCGATTGCGGATCGACCGTATGCCAGGCCATATCCAGCGTTGTAATACAGGTCTGCCGCAATCCGCGCCATCCGGCCATAAAATTTCTGGATTTCTGCAATTTCTCAAGAAGTTCCGGCGGCAAAGGTGCGTCAGTCTGGTAATGGCGGGCAAATGTATCCAGCGTCTCTTTCTCATAGCACCAGTTTTCCTGGAGCTGGGAAGGCAGTTCCACAAAATCCCATTTGACATTAGTACCGGAAAGCGACTGGTATGTGACATCGGAAAGGAGGGCGTGCGTTGCATGTCCCATTTCATGGAATAGTGTCAGAACCTCATCGTGTGTCAGAAGTGACGGTTTTTCAGCCGAAGGTTTTGTAAAGTTGCAGACGATAGCGACAATCGGCCTTTCAGACTTCCCCTTAAACAGACCCTGATTCCGGTATGTTGTCTTCCATGCCCCTTCTCGTTTGCCTTTCCGTGGAAAGAGATCGACGTAAAGCGTCCCCATAAAACGAACAGTATCGTTTTCAAATACATCATAAGCCTTTACGTCATCGTGCCAGACAGAGTACTCCGTATTTTCCTTAAAACCGAGATTGAACAATCTTTCAAAATGTTCAAAAACGCCCTTCATTACGTTTTCAACAGAAAAATAGGGTCTGAGCTCCTCAGATGTAAAATCAAAAAGCGTTTCTCGCAGTTTTTCAGTGTAATACGGAATATCCCACTGCTTCAGGTCATTTAAACCGTCTTCTTTTTCCGCAAATTCGCGCAGTCTTTCAAGATCGTTTCTCGCCGAAGGCTTGTAATATTTTTTCAGCTTATCAATAAAGGCATGAACGTTAACGCGGTTTTCAACCATACGTTTTTCGAGGATCAGATCGGCAAGAGTGTCGTACCCGAGAAGATTCGCTTTCTCATGTCTTAATCTGATCATTTCAAGAACGTTTTCCCGATTATCGTACTCATCCCCGAAACCCCGGTTTGAAAAGGCTCTCCAGTATTTTTCACGTAAATCGCGCCGTTTTGAATACTGCATGAAAGGAAGATAAACCGGGATATTCAGGGTAAAAAGATATTTTCCTTTAATTCCCTCTTCATCTGCGGCATGAGCCGCAGTGTCGATAAGCGTGTCCGGCAGACCTTCGAGATCACCTTTTTCCAGAACCAGCTGAAATTTCTCCGAGGACTGGTTCAGATTGTTCATAAAATTCGGTCCAAGGACGGAGAGACGTTCGGAAATTTCCCGCAGCCTGTCTTTTTTATCCTGCGGAAGGTTTGCCCCGCTTCGGACAAAACCGTCATAGGTTTCCTGAAGCAGAGTTCTTTGTTCAATTGTTAAATCTAGAGTATCTTTTTTATCATAAACCGCCTTAACTTTCCGGAAAATATCGGCGTCCAGTGCAATATCAGATGAAAACCTTGATAAAAGAGGGTTTATCGTTTCCGTGAGAGTATGAAGCTCACCCCCAACCGCGTAAAGCTGGTTAGAGAAAACCGAAGCAATCTCCGAGGCTTCCTCGTCGCATATCTCGAGTGCCACAATTGTATTTTCAAAATCCGGTTCCTCTGGATTGTTTTTAATCTCTTCAATACGTTGTTTGGCAATCTCTATTGCTTTTTCGATTGCAGGGATGAAATCATCCAGCTCAATCTGCCCGAAAGGCGGAACCCCATTCGGCGTTTTCCGCGGCTGAAGCAATATATTATTATTCTGGGAGGAGTTTTGTTTCGACATGCTGGAAATCCCTGACTAACCGATTATATTTTAGAAAACTTAAGATATGGTTTTAAATATTGCAAACTCTTTATTCCAAACGTTTTGAAGACGTTTACCATTCGAGGCAAAACGGCCTGGGTGAAACGGAACATGTCTTTCTGAAAGGCAACACTCTTCCTGATAAATGGCAAAAAAGGGAACGGTTTTCAATTTGTGAGCTGGGTTTCGGAACCGGTCTTAATTTCATGGCAACCGCAGATCTGTTTGAAAAAACATCACCCCGGAACTGCGGGCTGCATTACATCAGTATTGAGAAATATCCTCTGGACATTCATACGATCCGGAAAGTTCTGGATCCTCTGTTCGGGGATAAAACCAGGCCGCTTATAAGACATTACCCTCTGCGTATAGCCGGATTTCACCGGATCGATTTTTCAGGAAAAATAACCCTGACGCTTGTTTTTGATGATGTGCGTGAGGCTTTGCCAAAACTTTCCGGCCCGATTGACTGCTGGTATCTTGACGGTTTCACGCCCGCTCTCAATCCGGAGATGTGGCACGAAGAAATATTCAGTCATATGGCCTCGCTCAGTACGCCCGGCACGACGTTTGCCACTTATACGGCAGCCGGGCATGTCCGCCGCAGCCTGGCGCAGGCAGGTTTTCATGTAGAAAAAACAAAAGGGTACGCAAAAAAAAGAGAAATGCTGCAGGGATTTTACGAAGATCCGTTACGCCGGGTTTCAACATCCCGCATCAAACATCCGGAAAGCGTGGCAATTTTAGGGGCCGGACTGGCGGGAACCATGACGGCTCATGCCTTAAAAAAACGGGGTATAAATCCTCTCCTGATTGACTCATCACCCTGCCCGCCCGGAGGGTCTTCGGGCAATCCTTCCGGAATGGTCAATCCCCGCCCCTTTGCGCAAAGAGGCGGGCAGGCCGAGTATTTTTCAACTGCTTTTGCACTGGCGCACCGGATATATAAAAATCTGGCCAGGGAACACGATATCGGGTTCAGGGCTTGCGGCGCCCTGCATTTATGTATTGACGATAAAAAGGCTGTACGTTTTGGAAAAGCTTTAAAAAATATGGGATGGCATTGTGAAACAATGCGTATGGTTAGTGCGGGCACGGCCTCTGAACTGGCAGGGATTGATCTGAAAAATATCGCAATGTGGTTTCCGGATGCGTTTATGCTCAGCCCGCAAAAACTTGTCACCGCCCTTCTGGGTAATCACGGCAATCACCGTTTCGGGCACAATATTACCCAAATCCTGAAAAAGGGGGATGTCTGGAGAATGATTGATGATACGGGGAAAACGGTCACTGAAGCCTCAGCTATTATTCTTTCAAACGCGCTGGATGCCGCCCGGCTTTACCCCGGCCTCTCATCAGATTGTCTCCAGCCTTTGGCCGGTCATATAACCTTTTTAAAAAACGGGGGGCCGTTTGAAAAATTGAAAAGTAACATTATCTACGGCGGACATGTCTGTCCGCCGGTTAATGGTTTTGCCCAGCTTGGCGCAAGTTTTTACAGGCACACAAAAACTGTTCCTTCCCCCTGTTCAATGGAAAATGTCTACAGATTTGAGAATTTTTTTGGAAAAAAAGTTAATCCGGCGCTGGTCAGCCATCACTGGTCATCTTACAGAGTGACCACGCCGGACAGGCTGCCCTGCATCGGCCCGGATGAAGAACGGGAAGGGCTTTTTATATGTACCGGTTTTGGTTCGCACGGCCTTATGGGTGCGGCCTTAGGCGGGGAAGTCATTGCAGATTACCTGACAGAAGATTACGGCACGACCTCCCTGTCTTTATTAACTTTGCTCAGACCGGATCGATACAGGTGCAAAGGCTGATCGGTACTGAGCCAGCATCAATGAGCCAGCATCGTAAAATCCAAATTCCTTGAAACATTGTTTCAAATTACCGAATACTGCTGTATAAAAAAATATGACTGTTTTTCTTCCTGTCTGCATATCTTTCATCCTTACATCTTTTCTCATATATTTTTTTCGAAAACCGTCCGTTAAGCTCGGTTTCGTCGATAAACCCGGAGGAAGGAAAACCCATAAAAATCCGGTACCACCGATCGGAGGACTTGTTCTTGTCCCTGTTGCGGTCCTCACCGCCCTTGGTTTCGGCTATGCGTTTGAGGATAACCTTGCCTTTATAATGGCCCTGACACTCCTTCTTTTTACAGGCGCGGTGGACGACAGAACCCATATTCCTGCCATACTGAGATTCGGCATTCAGATTCTGGCGGCTTTTCTTGTTGTCGTTCCCGGCGGCGCTTATGTGCAGGACCTTGGCAATATGTTCGGATTTGGGGAATTTAATCTGGGTTATTTTGCCCTGCCATTTTTTATTTTCTGCGCCGTACTTCTGATTAACGCCATGAACATGATCGATGGTCTTGACGGTCTGTCCGGTGGTATCGGTCTGGTAATTCTAACAGCCACTGCAATTCTTACCGGGGAGGCGTTCAGCCACAACATCCTGTTACTTTCGTTTCTGGCGGCACTGGCGGGCTTTCTTGTATTCAACATGCGCCACCCCTTCAATGAAAAGGCAAGTGTCTTCATTGGCGACTCAGGCTCGCTGGCAATTGGTATGACCCTATGCTGGATATGTATTAATGCGGCCAAACCGGAATTCGAAACTGATGCTGCCATAAAACCGATGGCAATAGCCTGGGTGCTTGCTTTTCCTGTTATGGATGCCTTTGCACTTTTTACCAAAAGATTGTCCGAAAAAAGGCATCCCTTTGATGCCGACAGGTTGCACATGCATTATATTCTGAAAGATGCGGGATTAAGTGTTTCAATGACAGTAAGCATAATACTTTTTATCAATGTGGTTTACGGTTTCATCGGATGGACGCTCCACTGCTTTGATATGCCCGTCTGGCCGTATACATATGTCTGGCTCGCTTTGCTGGCCTGCCACACCGCGATAATTTTCAAGGCCGATACGGTACAAAGCCTTCTTAAAAAAAGGCTGGCGTAACAAAACGCCTTGTGGCTCCGGCCTAAATATACTCGCCAACCCATAAAAGGACTTTGTATGACCCCTCGTTAATGGCAAGTGAGATAAATACAATAAAACCGGCAAGTTTCCAGGGTATCCGCAAGGCGATCATGGCGATAAAACCCATACATACATAACTGTAGACCATCGCGGCCGTAAGATAGACGGCAAGCTCACTGTGAGAATATCCGCCCTGAAGCAAAAGAACTGCAATCGGTGTAAACAGAATTGCCCGCGGAATTGTAAGCCAGTTATTCGCACTGACGAATTTCCAGAAATATTGTTCTCTCCGGATGGTTTTGCTCAGGTAATACATAAGCAACAGAAAAAACCCAAGTGCAAACGTATAACGAAGGCAATACAAAAGAACGACAAAGTTATCGGGACTGCCGTTAAAGGCGCCCATTTCCGGCTCCAGGAAAAATATGAATATAGATAGCGGGAAAAAGAGAGCAGGGATTATAAACGATCGCAAAGCCTCTTTGCTGTCACTATGAAAACGTTTGTCAGCGTCGGTCATTAAAAGGCATATTTCAAATGTTCCGAGTAAATTCCGCTTTATTTCGGATTTTGTTAACATCAGCACGCCTTTCCTGGTTTAAAAATTGAGCAGATTAAGGTGTTTGTGTGGTATTCCCGATTTGAATGTGGATAAAATTGCATACCTTTCCTTATGATTTCTTGACTGTATAAGTGCAACACGCTTATTTTTAATATTATTATAGTTTCTCACCGCTTAACAAATTTTCAGAATACATGTTTTCAAGACCAGCCCCAGTTCGAAATATTCTGTATTTAAGTATTCTAAGTGTTTTCTTAACCGGATGTGCGGCTTATGACAACTTAATGGGTCAGGGCAACGCCTCGCGTAATCAAAACCAGAGCGGAAGCTGGCAGTCTCCCGCCGGAAATTACGACGCTCAGGAGGCGGGCAATCAAAGTGTTAGAGGCCGAACAACCGGCTTTCTCGGACCAAAAGGGATTGATGCAGATTCGCTCAATCCGCGAAATATGTTTGCCGAACCCATTACGGACCCTGTGACCCGGATTTACCGTCTGGAAGTTGCCGTGCAGGAAATGAGAGATGATTTTGACCGCGCAGTGCCGGCGCTTGCCGCTCTGATCAAAAGCGAATCGGAACTGAGTCAGATTATTCAGGATATGAAAGCCCAGGGCTTTCTGGATTACCTTGATGAGGATGACATGGCCATGTGGGAAAAAGCCGCCAAAAACGGGCCTCATTCCCTTCATAAGAACGCCATGGCTGGCTCCGCTTCTTCTTCCAGACCCGCTGCGTCTATGAGACCGGCAATGCCTGCAAAGCCCCCTTCACCATCAATGGAACCAGTGAAAAACCTTCCCTCATATCCTGCAATCGTAAGAATGAGAATCGGTGAACACAGTGACAAAACACGGATTGTTCTTGACTCAAGCGCTTCCTCAAAATTTTCCTACGATGTTGATAATGGAGAAAAAATCCTGCTTATTGAAGTTCCTGGCACTAAATGGGAAACAAATACACAGGGAACTTTCTCAAAAACGCCTCTTCTTCAGGGGTATAAGGTGCAGGAAGCCGGAGATGTTTCAAGACTTGTTTTCAGTCTGAAAAAGCCGGTTAAAGTTTTGAAAACCATGACCCTTAAGCCCAATGCGGGCAAACCGCACCGACTTGTCATTGATCTTGCGGGAGTGTAATTCCATTCTCTTTCTTTTCGTAAATGAGCGAAAAACGTCTTAGAACACTTTTCCTTCCACTGGAAAAGCAGATTACCAGTCGGCAGGATTTTAAAAACGGTCTGTTTCTGAACGCTGTCAGGGGACAATGGTTTGAAGTTTTTAAAGATACAGAGTGGTCTGTTTTTCAACCCAATTACAGTCTTTACAAACATTTTGAATGCCTTCCGCAGGAAAAGCGGTTTTATGACCCAGGCGATATGCAAAACTTTGGGACATTCGATCTGATCTGCATTCTTGCGACTAAAGACAAATCGGAAACACGATTTTATATTGCTCATGGCCTTCAGATGCTGGGCAGAGACGGTGTACTCCTTATTGCCGCCGAAAATAAAGCGGGCGGCAAGGCTTTATCGGATGATCTCAAAACACTTGGAATTCCTTTTATTGCAGAGTCAAAACATAAAGCCCGGGTCTGTCTGATTGAGAAGACAGGGACATTTGATCAAAATACAATCTCTCAGCTTTCATCCTGGCTGGATGAAGGGCGTTTTAAAGCCGTCTGTGACGGGCAATATCTGTCCTGCCCCGGAATTTACGGCTGGAACAAAGTGGATAGAGGCTCGAATATGCTTGCCGCTCATCTTCCCCTGAATCTGACCGGATGCGGGGCAGATTTTGGCTGCGGTTACGGGTTTCTGAGTATCGCTGCACTTGAAAACAACCCCGCCATCCGGGAAATGCATTGTTATGATTCTGATTACAGAGCCATTCTGGCCGCCCAAAAGAATATCGGGCGCATAGATAATGATCAGCGTCCAGTTCATTATCACTGGACAGACCTCGTCCAGGCCGGCTCAGTCGATAAGGAGAGTTTTGACTGGATTGTCATGAATCCGCCATTTCACACTGGGCATGACACGGATATAGATCTTGGCCTGAAATTCATTAAAACTGCCGCACTTGCGCTTAAATCAGGGGGATGGCTTTTCATGGTCGCCAATCAGAACCTTCCTTACGAAAGGGTACTTGAAACGGCTTTCCAAAGATGGGAAAAAATAATTGAGAAAGACGGTTTTAAAATTCTATTTGCAGAACAATGAGTGCAATTCTTGTTTATGTTACGTGTTCCTCACAAGATGAGGCCAGGATCCTTGCAACGCGCCTTTTGCAGGAAAATCTTGTCGCCTGTGCCAACATTCTTCCTCCGCATACCGCAGTTTATGAATGGAACGGCAAAACCGAGATGGAGGAAGAGACGGCCATGCTGCTCAAATCCACTTCCGATCTGTATGACAAACTTGAAAACGCGATCAGGTCGAATCATAGCTATGACGTGCCGTGCATAATCCAGATTCCGATTGAAAAAGGTTACAAGCCCTTTGTTGATTGGATAACCTCCTGCTGCACCCGCGATAAGGATCTATAAATCCAATTTGCGTTCGTAAACATCAGGCAGATCGTTTTCCAGCAAGACAACATCGTTATCCCGCAGATTTTGTTGAAGCCAGTTTTGGGCATTTTCAAAAGTGTCGAAAACGTCCAGGGTCTGAATGCCTGTCTTTCCTTTCTCATATGTGTCAACAAACGAGTGGATACGCCCGGGCGATACAACCAGTACGCAATCCGTTTTTTTCAGTGCGATCTCTGCGATCCTTTTATGCTCTTCATCATGGGTATCCCCAAGCTCAACCATACCGGGCGTTACAAGTATTCTGCGGCCTTTATCCCTGCGGGCCAGGATATCCAGTACGGAAAGGGCTTCGGCAAAGCCTTTCGGATTGCTGTTAAACGCATCATCAATGATGGTATGGTTTCCGGCGTTTCTGACCTCCAGTCTGTGGGCAATTTGCGGAACGGATTTTAAAGCCGTGATGACGGTTTCAGGATCAAGGCCCATACGCATGCATAACGTGAAGGCAAGCGCAATGTTATTGCCGTGATTCTTGCCGTATAAAGGCGCCTTAAGTGTGTACGCGTTATCTGCGTACACAATTTCTGCGCATATCCCGTCTGCTTCCTGCCTGATCTCCTTAATTACGCACAAACCGTTTTCGCCGCAGACGATAAAACTGTCTTTATGATTTTCGTAAACGGCAAGTGCGTTTTCAAAATTCAGGACATCCTTATGGACAATTACTTCTCCTTTTTCCGCAATTGCGGCCTGTGCCAGCTCGAATTTTGCTTTTGCCGTCTGCTCAAGAGTCTTAAACCGTTCGTAATGTGCAGGTCCAATCGCGGTAATAACCGCATAATCCGGCGGCGTCAGACGGCACAGCCTGGCAATTGATCCCGGCCCGTACGCGCCCATTTCCACAACCAGATATTTGTGATGCGGGGCCAGCTGCTCTCTCAGAATACGTGTATTGCCCATATCCGTATTAACACTGCCGGGTGTAATCAGTGTCGGCGCATGAGCCTGAAGAATATGGCCAAGTATATGTTTTACCGACGTTTTTCCGTATGATCCTGTTATACCGATTGTAACCGGATCAACCTCTTTCAGAATTTTACGCGCCTCATCTCTGTAAGTTTCATTGATACGCTCCTGTATGGGTTTGAGACAATACTCAGCCAGGATCAGCGCAAAGGGAATGAAATGAACGGCCAGGAACCACCAGAGCGGCTGCCACGGCGCCGGAATGAAAACACCCGTGCCAATTCCGGCCAGGGCGGCCAGCACAAAGGACAAGGCAAGAAGGCGTTTCGCACGTTGTGTGAGAACAAGAGGTTTTTTAGCTTCTTTCAGCGGATTTTTTTCCACAAAGGCAAAAGCCAGAAACACAGGAGCAACAAATATTAGCAGATGCGCACCGTCAAATCCGGGAATGTACCCGGCCATCAAAATCATTGCCTGTAAAACAAGAAGGAGGATACTTACTCTGAAATCAAAGGCAAGATGCCTGAAAAGCCAGCGGCGGAACCTGAGCGTGTCGTATTCCTCCTGCTGAAACATATGCAGATAGACCAGTGCCCGCCGTGCGGCAAAAACCAGAAAAGCTGCCAGAGACAGAATGGTAATCGCAATCATGACTTTTCCTCCAGTAATTCAATCAGTAATTTAAGAACCTGGTGCCTGCCGTCCTGTAACACGCTGTAGTGATCCTGATAAGGCAGACTGATAAGTTTTGACTTTTCTATAAGTAAACTGAATTTTTTGCCAATTTCAAGTGGCGTTTCTATGTCATTCTCCCCATAAACAAGCATAACGGGACACTTTACGGCCTGCGCATCGCGGGAGAGATCCTCATTTATGACATTCAGAAATGTTTTGCGTAATGGCCCTGCACTTTTATAATCCGCACTTCCGAATTTCTTCCTGAGGTCTTCAAGATCCCTCTCGTTTCTGACAAAATATTTCAGGGTTTTATAAAGCCTGATACGCAGATTTGTAAGTGTTCTCTGGCGGAATGATTTCTTTACAGGAAGTCCCGCAGCCGATAAAAGAAACATCTTATCGATTATTTCAGGATAATGGGCAGCCAGCTTGATACCAACCCGTGCGCCAAAGGAATGCCCGGCCCAGATTATTTTTTTCCCGCCAAATCTTGTTTTTATAAAACGCGCAGACAGATCCGCGTAATCCTGGACAGTCCAGGCAGTTTCGGGAACGGGAGAATCACCAAAACCGGGAAAATCAGGCAGACAATGAGAAAACTTATCCTCTAACTGCCTGGCCAGCGGCTCCAGCGATTGACGACCGAGGCCCCAGCCGTGTCCCCAGACGATCACCCGGTCCGAGTTGCCAAAAACTGTGTAAGCCAGTTTTTGTCCATTGTCATTCCATGTTTCCATGCTTAATCTATCATTAGCAATGATCTTATGTAGATAAGAGGTTTAAAATGCCCGACAGAAAACGTGTAGCGGTTTTTTTTGGCGGACGCTCACCAGAACATGATGTCAGCATCATTACCGGCTTGCAAGCGCTTCAGGCCCTTGATTCCCGTATTTATGACTCATTCCCTGTATACGTGGATTTTCAGGGGCGATGGCTCACGGGGGATGCTTTGCGTGACCGTGGAAATTACATGTTAACGCAGGGCCTGATTGATACCCTTATGCCCGTAACCCTCGATTTATCCGCCAGAGGTCTGGGACGTCTTATACCAAAAAAAACAAAACTGATCGGCCAATATCCGGCCGCCGAATTCGATGTTGCCTTACCGGCTTTTCACGGTCTCATCGGTGAGGATGGTCCCTTTCAGGGTCTCATGGATCTTGCCAATGTTCCCTATACAGGGATGCGGACGAAAGCGTCCTGTGTCTTCATGGACAAAGTGGCAACAAAACATATGCTTTCCGGGACCGGTGTACCGCATCTGCCCTTTGCCGTTCTGAACAGAAGCGAAGATGGAACGCAGGTTTCAAAAGACCGGATAGAAGACGTATTAAAGGCGAGTAAAATCAAATTTCCCTGCATTATAAAACCCGCACATCTGGGCAGCAGTATCGGCGTTGGGAAAGCGGACAAACTGGAGGAGGCCCGCGCCCTTCTCGCTGAGCTGTTTCAGTTTGACTTTAAAGCGATTATCGAGCCTTGCGTTGAAAACCTTGAGGAATACAACATCGCAATCCGCAAAGTAAACGGAAAAGTAGAGTATTCAGTGATCGAACGCCCAAAAAGCAAAGGCGAGCTTCTCGATTTCAAAGAGAAATACATAAGCGGCGAAGGAAAATCAGGTCAGAAAAGCAGCGGAAAAATGTCCGGGACGGCAAGTCAGGGCATGTTGTCCCTGACACGGGATATTAATCCGGAAATACCGGAAACCATGAAAACCGATATTCAAAACTGGGCGCACCAGATTTTTGAACGTGTTGACGGGTCCGGTTGTCCCCGTCTTGACTTCTTACACGACAAAAAAAGCGGCAAATCATGGTTTAACGAACTCAATCCCTGTCCCGGATCATTCGGATACTTCCTGTGGGACGCTCTTGAAAATCCGGTTTATTTCCCTGATCTGCTCCATGATCTGATTGAGGAAGCCTTTATGCTTCACCGGAAGATGCAACTGCCAACCGATCCGACACCGGAGGGTGCACGGCTTTTTCCGCGCCGGAATTAGGGTACGCTAACCTGGGTCCGGGCAGCCCCGGATCAGGAACCTTCAGAGTTACAAATTTCCACGGGATTTAAAATCTTCTAAAAGCCACTTGCGGTCAATATTCGGCATGCCGTGGATATAGCCCTGTATCTGATGGATGCCGTCATCGGTCAACATGCGAACAGCATCCTGATCTTCCGCCCCCTCACCCACCGTCTGGATATTCATGCCGGATGCCAGCTTGCTTAGTGTCTGTATAAACAGCTTGTTGTTTTTCTTATGCGCTTCCTGAATGAAGGATTTGTCGATTTTCACGACATCGATGTTCAGCCTGCTGAGCTGGGCATAATTCGTATGCCCCGCCCCAAAATCATCCAGGGCGATCCTGCAGCCAAGATCTCTTAAAATATTTATATGCCTTGCCGTTTTATCGATATCTCGCATAACCGAGTTTTCTGTGATTTCTATCACCAGACGTTTTGCGATTTCTTCCCGCCCTTTGAGCATTTCGACAACGTTTTCCAGCCATTCATCATCTGTAAGTGTCCAGTTTGTAACGTTAACTGAAAAATTTATGTCATCCATACTGAGCAGTTCCTGTATACCCTGCTGTATGCTGAACTGGTCAACAATTTTCATCATACCGAGCTTCTCAAGCGCAGGGATAAAAGTACCCGCAGAAATCAGGTGACCTTCCGGATCAACAATGCGCAAAAGACACTCATAAAAGGAAACGCTGTTATCCCGGACGTTTACAATTGGCTGATATGCGAGTTTCAGTCTGTTTTCGTGAAACGCATCCATAAAAACCTCTCCTGCCTTTAACAGGGAATGCGTACTGTATTGAGGGTCGTCCAGATCCGGTTTGTACTGAATGAAACTGCCGCGGCCCTGTTCTGTTGCAAGCTGCAGGGCTTTTTCCGCTTTTGCAATCACATTGGCAGGACTTTCAAGGTTTTTCTTGAATACAATTCCGCCAACGGAAACAGCAATATGCAGTTTTTCGTTTTCATGATGGAAAGCCTGTTCGAAAAAAGAGGCAATAATATGGCCTGCCATGGCCCGCATCGGCCGCCAAATCTGGCCGCTTACAAACAGCCCGAAAGTGTTTCCGCTTATCCTGCGGACACAAATCGCCTCGTTAAGGATATTTTCCAGCTTTTTCTGTGCCTCAACTATAATATTGTCAGTGAATTCTGATCCGTAAGCCTGATTAATGAGGGAGAGTCCCTCCAGACCCACGGCAAGGAAATATCCTTTATCGAGAAGGTTAGACGTTTCCGAGCTATACCAGTTTTCAATGGCGATAATCATCTCCTGCCTGTTCTTTTCCCTCTCGAAATGCAGACCTGGAAACTGGCGCTCCAGTTTCTTCTCATGCCCGTTTTTTACTGGTGAATCCGGTGTCAGGGGTGACATCAGGCCACTTCCCTTTTTCAGGGTCCAGATACTGTGAGTCTTGATAGTGCCGGTTTCAGGATCCTTAAACACAACACCCTGTTCTTCAATCCAGTGCCAGTCTTTTGTATCATCATTTCTTGCACTGATTCTGAAAGATGCTTTATAGGGCATGGATTCTGAACCTTCCCTGACACTATGTATTGCGTTATGAATATGGCGTCTGCGCAGCGGCATATCCATGGGATTGATATATTCAACTATATCATCGTAAGAGAGAGTATTCTTGCTGTCTGTAGAAAGGGCCGGAAATATGCTTTCAACCTGACCGTAAGCAAAACAATCACCGCTTTCTGTATTGTAAATCAGGGAGACCTTCTTTTCGGACTCTTGTTTCCGGTCTTTGTGTTCTGTTTCCGGATTTGTCAAACCGCCTGTCATTATGATTGCCCGTCTATAACCTAAACAAATATAATTGTGTTAATAAGTTCTGATCCTAAACCTGTTCCTTATAAAGCTTATCAATTTACAAGACAATCTGGCAAATAAGTGGGGGGCGATCAATGATAATGGCAATACATGCGGGTTACAGCGACGCAATGGCATTCGCCAGGTTACGTGATGCGTTCACTGCGGCTGGATGATCGTTTTCTCTCTGACTTTCATGTTTGTAAACAACCATTCCTGTGCCTTCATTCACAAAGAGAAGAGAAGCATAAACATCCTGATTTCCTTTTGAAATACAGGAGATCGAGTAACCGATTATATCCTTACCTTCGTTTGGGCCCGTGATTTTTTCTTTTTCAGTTAACTGAGATGAAAAACGGCCATCACATCTGTTCTTGATTTTGTTCAGATGCTGTCTGACGATTTCACGGAAGAAATGAGCGCTGTTCTGCGATCCGGGCATTTCAATATAATCGGCAGATCCCAAAAGCTGGCCGGTATCCCAGCGGAAAGATTTTGTACTTCCGCTACCGCCCGATACGTCAAATATCATGCCGCTTACCGGAATTGATGCGCTTTGCAGAAGATTCGACAGTCGCTGGCTAAATGCATTAACGCCTTTATCCGGCGAATATGTATTGGCGTGCGAATCCTGAACAGAACCGTCTGCGGTTTGAGGGTTGCTTCTGAACGGTTTTTGGTATCTGCCGTCCCTGTTCGCAGAATTGTGTGCGGTTTGTACCGGTTGTTGTTGTTCAAAACTCCGGCCCGTTAAGGAAATCGGGCGGTCAGGCGGACTGCCGGTATCGGAACGCCTTGGTTCAGAAGGCATTTCACCAGCCAGTCTCGACATAAAACCACCGGCTGCCGGTTCAATATCAACCAGACCGACAACATCTGTATTCTGAGTTTGTGACTGGCCGCGCGCCGATTCGGTGAAATTATCACCATCCGGATTTTTCTGACCGGTCAGTTGCTGTTTGAGGGCTCTTATGCGGGCTTCGTATTTTTCCCTTTGTTCCTGCAAAAGCGCTTGTGTGTTTTCAATCTGACCTGACAAAGAAGTATACAGTTTTTTCTGTGATTCGGAGCTTAATCTCGGATCAAGAAGTGTGGAGGCTATCGTCCCCGTTGAGCCCTGGGCAGAGCATTTTTTCCGCTGGTCCCTGAGCGCCTTGCCAAGTCTGATAATTTCTTTCTGCGCCTCCTGATACCGCCCGGCCATTTTTTCGATGTTCATATTTTCGGATGCCAGACAGAACTCCCGGCCGTTACCGGCATTGCGCATTGAGTTGATACGCTCAATCAGATTTATATTCTCTTCCCGAAGGCGTATCAGTTCTCTCTCAGCCTCTTCTGAACCGCTTGCAAAGGCCGATCCTGACGCAGGCTCTATAGTCTGCAGACGATCAACTTCAAGTGCGGCTATCTTCTCCAGAAGGGCTTCGTTTTCCTGTTCCTGTTCTTCAAGGCGGACACGGAGCTGTTCCACCCTTTCCCTTGCGGATTCTGAGAAATTCAGCCTTGCGTTCAGTGATTTTTTATCCTCTTCAAGGCGCGCAATTTCGTTCTGAAGCTGCTGCTTCTCTTCAAAATACTTGCGGTTGAGCTCTTTCAGCTGGGTACTTAATGCAGAAACATCCTGAGAAACCTGGGTTTTACCCGACATAACCTCATCAAGCTTTAATTTCAGATCGGCAACTTCCTGCTCAAGGACCTGTTTTTCAGTTTTCAGGGCATTAACCTCGTCTTGAGGCAGATCGGGCATCTGACTTTCAATTTGTGCCAGTTGCTCATCTTTCTTTTTCAATTGATTTTCAAGTGCCTTATTCTGTGAAATCAGGCTTCGCCTTTCCTCCTGAAGTTCTGCCTGCCTGCTTTCAAGCCCGCTCAGTTTTGCAGACAGATCCTTTGTTTTTTGCGACAAAGAATCGTTATTTTCCTGACGGCTTTTTCCGACGCTGTTTAAAGTTTGTTCAAGCCGGGCGTTTTTGTTTTCAAGAAAGACAACTTTCTCTTTAAGCTCCTGAATACGGGCCGAATTATCTTGATTACCAAAGGTTTCTGACTTCGCAGCGGCCGTATCGCCTAATGATGCTGTATTTTGATTTAAAGAGGCAATCTGCGGCCTTTCGGGAGGCACAGGAACCTGCGGCGCATTATTATTACCATTGTTATTTTCGTTTTCATTGCCTGCATTTTCCCCAGAAGGCCGTGCAGAGACAGCCGCACCTGCTGAAACAGTATTCGAGGCAAGAGGCACAGGGCCCCTTGGCACATTAACGTTGCCCGGCACGTCCATTTCTTGCGCCGATTCCTCTTCCCGGATTTCGGGCACATCAGACACATTGGCCAGAGCAGTTTTCGATGTTTGAGTATCGACTTCCGCAGCAGTGTTCTCGGCGGGAAGGTCCTTCGATTGCTCATCATTCTGCGCCGCAGGTTCTTCTGATGCTGCAGCAAGATCGGCAGGAAGATTATCGACGCAGTCCGCAAGCTTTTGAAATCCCTCATCAATATTCTGAAGATCAAAGGTCAGTTCAGATTGTTTGAATTCGAAAACAAGAGTTTTTCTTTGCACAAGCGCGTCAATAAACTCAGGATCATAAGCAAGCCTGACGACAAATGCTTCCTTCGAAACAGGATTGACCCTGAAATCGCGGGTGACAGCCCCTTCAACCTTTAGCTTCAGGTCGTATTCAGCCCCTTCAACCAGCTTCGGGCTTTGAAAGTCAAGCGCCATGGAACTCCCTGCCTGAGCGTTCTGGGCCAGGCTGAGTATAACATTCTTGTTGAAGCGGGTTGCCATAACACAATAAGGCTTGCCTTGCGGGCTTTTTGCATCGATACGGGTCACTTTCCAGTCTGTTTCAGGGGTAAGCCCGAACGTCTGGCGCGCCGACGATTCGCCGGACGGAACCAAAACCAGAAAAACGGCCAGACAGAGAGCCGTTATGAGGTGTATTAAAACTGGCATTTTGTAATCTGCTGTATCCTTTGACGTAAAATAGGCCTGATATATGTATTAGCCTACTAAAAGGGATTTTCAGTGACCATACGAATTTAAAAAACATTCAGAACTTTTTTGCTATAATGAAAAAAGTTCTGAATAAGAGTCACAAATCTGCCATCACTCCTGCTTATCCTTCTCGATCCCGTGCGCCAGAGACAATTCAAGGAAGCGGTCGATGTCCCCGTCCAGAACAGACTGGGAAGAGGATGTTTCGTGTCCTGTGCGGAGGTCCTTGATCATCTGGTAGGGATGCAGGACGTAGGAGCGGATCTGGTGCCCCCATGCTATATCCGATTTTTCACCCTGAAGTTTCTGGCGCTGCTCCTCCCTTTCCTGCAGTTCCCGATCATACAGTCTGGCTTTTAGCATATTCATGGCATGCGCCTTGTTCTGGTGTTGTGACCTTTCGCTCTGGCATGAGACGGCGATCCCGGTCGGTATGTGCGTGATGCGGACTGCACTGTCCGTCGTATTCACATGCTGTCCGCCCGCCCCGCTGGAGCGGAACGTATCAATGCGCAGATCTTTTTCGTCCACATCTATCGTGATTGTGTCGTCAATGACCGGGGACACCGCAACGGAGGCAAAGCTTGTATGACGTCTTGCATTTGAATCAAACGGAGAAATACGAACCAGCCTGTGAACGCCGTTTTCTGTTTTAAGCCACCCATAAGCCTGATGACCCTCTATTTCGATTGTGGCCGACTTTATCCCGGCTTCCTCCCCGGACGTTTTTTCCAGCTCTGTAATCTTGTAACCGTTCTGCTCCGCCCAGCGGGTATACATACGCAAAAGCATCTGGGCCCAGTCCTGAGCTTCCGTCCCGCCTGCCCCCGCATTGACTTCCAGATAGGCGCTTTTATCGTCTGCCTCACCGGACAGCAGGCTGCGAAGCTCAAGCTTATCCGATTCTTTCATGATTGCGGAGAGATCTTTTTCGGCATCGGCGACAACCGCTGCGTCCCCTTCCTCCTCGCCGAGCTCAATCATTTCAACAGTTTCACGAAGGCGGGACTCAAGCCCCTTTACATCACCAATACGGCTTTCGAGTGCAGTGCGTTCCTGCATAAGTTTCTGGGCTTTTTCGTGGTTGTCCCAAAGTCCAGGATCTTCGGCAAGGGCATTCAGCTCTTCAAGTTTTCTAAGGGCATTATCCCAGTCAAAGATACCTCCGTATATGATTCAGGGACTGTTCAATATTGTTAACGATATCCTGTGTTTCAGCTTTCATAGTTTTCTCCGGTATGGGTGTTATTGCTTTCTTTGTTAGTACATATATGTTTTTAATTATATAAGCTATTTATATCAATATTCTCTGTTCATTCCACTTTGACAGCTAAAGAAATAAACATCACTTAAATTATGAATTTGACACCATTATTAACTCGTCTTGATATTGCACTGACCGGCCATCCGAGCCTCGGAGACAGGGAAATTCATATTGTGGACCCTGAGATCGTAGACGATATGCAAACGCAGATCGGAAAGGAAAATTTCGCACTTTATCTTGATAAATACATTGATGAATTACATACAGTCATGACCCGCATAGAAAAGCACATTTCCTGTAATGAGGGCGAAAATATTATCGATCCGGCACATGCATTGAAGTCTTCCAGCGCACAGATTGGTGCGCTGGGTGCCTCTCACCTGGCCTCTCGAATCGAAATCGCGGGGATAGAAGGAAAGGTTGACGTGATTAAGGACTGCTGGGACGAAATTGAAGACGGTTTTAAACAAACGATAGCGAGCCTTAAAGCGTTTCAGTCAAAATAAGCCTGGCTATAACATGCGCACGTATTGAATTTGCACACGCGCGTTCCTGTTATATATTAGCTTTAGAAATTATTAAGGAGTTACCACTGTGGCGGGCGAAAAAATACTTGTTGTTGATGACGACCAGACGATACTGGATATCGTGGGAGTGATCCTGACTGAAAAAGGATACAGGATCATTCAGGCCATGGACGGCGAGGAAGGGATTGCCATGGCGGAAAGCAACATGCCGGCCATAGTCATTCTGGACCGGAAAATGCCGGGGCTGGATGGAAATGATGTCATTAAGGCCCTTAAGGGCAATCCTGAAACAAATCCCATCCCCATTATCTTGATGACCGGGGTCAACACAATCACAGATGTGATGGAAAGCATTTCACTGGGTGCCAGGGATTATATCGTTAAACCTTTCGAGCCCGCTGATTTTGTCATGCGGGTTGAAAAAAATCTTTTTTAGATAAAAGCCAAAGGTAATCCCCCCGAAATTTAGGGGTGTTCTGGATTAGCCTTTTCTATTCGTTCTTCTCAAAGCTTACCAAAGTCACCGCTTGGTTTCTTTTGGGCATCTTATGGTTCACTCATCAACGAGAAAGCTTGTCATATTTAAACTCAGTGAAATCGTCACGGAAATGATTATGTATTATGGAAACCGCTTCATCGTCTAACTGATCAAATGCGGCCTGAATAGTGTTACCAGAAGTCCGGTTAGCTTTTGGCAGGGGTTTGTGGTAGAGTTTTAAATTTTCACAGATTTTAGGCCAGTCGCGATCGATGTCTTCAAGTTTGATAATACATTCCACAACAATAGCACCGTTATATACTAACCAGCTGTAACATGGTGCAAACATTAATGGTTTATCATAATATTCTGGATCTTTAGCGCCATATGAAAACTTTACCCAGTCATTAAGATCAAGAAAAGAATGCTTTAAATTAGTTTTATTTTTCTTAACCCTGTAATTGTAGTGAGAAACAACTTTTGAATACGGGTGTCTTACTAAGGCGAATGTAAAACGATTATCCCATCTTTCTTTTCCAATCATTTTAATTCGATGGGCGGCAGTATCATGAACCTTTGGTATTCCCAAAAACTTCTCAACGCTTGTTCCGCCGCACTTATTTATGTGAATAAATGAGTAATTATGATGATAACGTTGATCAATCCAGAATCTCTGTTTTCTATAAAATGCCTTAGCTCTTCCAAACATTTTATATATCATTTCCTGTTTCTCCCTTCAGCAAGTGCGTCTTTCAGAATCCAAGAAGTAAAACCAAACACCTTGCACAAACACTTTACTTATTTGAGTGCATTTTAATCCCTTCGAACAACTATGATTTAAAGTAGTCAAACTTTTGGGCCAGGTTTTGTGCAACCGCATGAAAAAAGACCGGGCAAATCAATGGCTTGACCCGCAAGACTACTCCCACTCAATTGTGCCCGGAGGTTTTGATGTGATGTCATAAACAACACGGTTGATACCGCGGACCTCATTGATTATGCGGGTGGAAATACGGCTGAGGAGATCATGATCGAAATGGAAAAAATCGGCCGTCATACCGTCTGTTGACGTAACGGCACGAAGGGCGCAGACATGATCGTACGATCGGCTGTCGCCCATTACACCAACAGTCTTGACCGGCAAAAGAACCGCAAACGCCTGCCATATCGTATCATACAGCCCGGCATTGCGTATTTCCTCAAGATATATGGTGTCCGCCTTTCTGAGAATGGCAACCTTTTCCTCCGTAACTCCGCCCGGTATGCGTATTGCCAGCCCCGGTCCCGGAAATGGATGCCTTTTTACAAAATCCGGATGCATGCCAAGCTCGACGCCAAGTTCGCGAACCTCATCCTTGAAAAGTTCCCGTAAAGGCTCTACCAGATCCATATTCATTCTCTCCGGCAGACCGCCCACATTGTGATGCGATTTGATTGTGACGCTCGGCCCTCCGGTAAAGGAAACACTTTCAATAACATCCGGATAGAGCGTGCCTTGCGCGAGGAAGCCCGCACCGCCTGTTTTATTCGCCTCCTCCTCGAATACCTCAATAAAGGTATTGCCGATAATGCTGCGTTTCCGTTCCGGGTCGGAAACATCCTTTAAACGGCTGAGAAAAATCTGGCCGGCGTCCTTATGAACCAGTGGAATGTTGTAATGATGACGGAACAGATCGACCACCTGCCGGCTCTCCCCCTCACGCATCATTCCGGTATCGACGTAAATGCAGGTAAGCTGCTCACCGACCGCTTCATGCACCAGAACCGCCGTTACTGAAGAATCGACTCCTCCGGAAAGGCCGCAGATCACCCTCGCCTTGCCGACCTTATCCCGGATTTTGGCGACAGCCTCCTCCCGGAATGCGGCCATAGTCCAGTCTCCGGAGCAGCCGCAGACAGAATGCGTAAAATTTTTAAGCAATGCCGAACCATGAGGTGTATGCACAACTTCCGGATGAAACTGCACACCATAAAAACGGCGCCGGTCGTCGGCAATAAACGCAAAAGGCGCACCATTGGACTTGCCTACACTCCGGAACCCGTCCGGCAAAGCCGTAACCCGGTCCCCATGACTCATCCAGACCTGTTCATGTGCCCCTTTTTCCCAGACATCCTGAAGAAGCGGGCTGTTGTCCACCACGTCAACATAGGCCCGCCCGAACTCCTGATGGTCGCTGCATTCCACCTTTCCGCCAAGCTGCTTCGCCATAAGCTGCTGGCCGTAACAAATGCCGAAAATGGGCAGACCGAGCTCATAGATATCAAAGGGCAACGCGGGCGATCCGTCCTCCGTCACGGATGCCGGCCCGCCGGAGAAGACAAGACCTTTGGGGGCGAAAGCTTTGATTTTGGAGGACGTAATGACATTAAAAGGCCATATTTCACAGTAAACGCCGTTTTCCCGTATACGCCGGGCGATAAGCTGGGTCACCTGAGACCCGAAATCAATAATCAGAATGCGGTCATAAACTTGCACGGATGAATTAACCTTTAATTAAGTGCATTATTTTTAAAGGCTTTCAGTGCTTTGATCAAGTTATTCATGTGCGGTGTCACTTCCTCCATAAACAAAAGACGTTTTTCCTCTGACATTTTTTTTGAAAAACTTTCCATTAAAGCCAGTGCCTGATCGTCAAAGGAATCTTGAAGCTCTTTCTTGCGCACAGCTTCAAAATTCTGGGATTTCAGACGCTGTGAGAGCAGTTTAAGAACACCGCGGATTGTCTTGTCTGATTTGCGCAGTTTTTGTTCAAAATCATCACGGCTGATGGTAACCACAACACTGCTTTCAATTGTTTCCACACTTGCTCCGCGGGGTTCGTCCAGGATAAGCGCAACTTCGCCGATTATACTGCCCGGGCCAAGCTGGGCCAGCTCGATTTTTTTATCGTCTTTCATTGTGAATACCCGAACCCGGCCGCTCTGCACAAGAAAGGCACAATATCCATCATCTCCTTCATGAATGAAGACCCGGCCTGCCTCTATCGTCTTTCTGTCAAGTAATTCGTTATTATCCATTGATGCGCAGCTTTCGATTAATGAACGCCTGCTTAAGCATAACAAAAAAATTCCTAACTATCCGTAAAGTTTTAATTACCATAATTTATTGGTTTTTTCCCAGTGTTATATTTACTGCTGTTTTGAAAATAATAACCGCGAATATTATTTTTCTGCAATTCTTTCAAAACTATAATCTTGTTTAACAAATCGTTTTACGGGTATGCTGGGGTTGATTAGTGAATACAAACAAGGCAGAAATTTACGGCATGAGTTTGGAAGACGTTTTAAGATACGACAAAATGGTTGAAAACGCCCTGCGCGGGGTTGTCCGGCAGGCGATTGAGGAAGTGATTGAACACGGGCTTCCTGAAGAACACCACTTTTATATCACTTTTTTTACGGATTTCCCGGGTGTCGATATTCCCGATTATCTGCGTGACCGGTATCCTGGTGAGATGACAATTGTTCTCCAGTATCAGTTTTACGATCTGCATGTGGATGATGAAAAAATGTCCGTGACCCTGTCTTTTAACAATGTCCCTGAGAAACTGGTTGTGCCGCTTGCGGCGATTTCAATTTTTGCCGATCCGTCTGTAAACTTTGCCCTGCAGTTCCAGCCCGTTGATGATGAGGACGATGAGGAAGACAGCCCCGATCCGGACGATCCCGGCGGCCAGAAAGCCGAAAACAAAAAAGATAAAGACACTTCCGGCGATGACCAGAAAACGGGAGAGGTTGTCTCACTAGATCAGTTCCGTAAAAAATAATATTTGAAGGGCATGAAGAATTCGGCTGATTCTGCGAACACCGCAACCGGAATACCGGACCCGGATAATGAGCCTTCGAAAGTATTAATTTATAAAGAAACGCTTATCGATCGGAAAAGACAGGATCGGCCGGTACCAATCAAGGCTTATTATCCGGAAACCGACAGTGCCGGCAAACATCCTGTTATATTCTGGAGTCACGGTCTTGGCGGCACGCGGGACGGTGCATCCTTTCTGGCGCGTTTTGTGGCCAGTCACGGCTACATAGTTATAAATGTCCAGCATCTTGGAACGGACAGCATTCTTTGGGAAGGCAAACCCGGCCATCCCTGGGATAATATCAGGCAGGCCAGAATACCAAGAAAAGCCAGCCTCAACCGTTTCAGAGACATATCGTTTGTTGTGGATACACTGGAGCGCACAGGTCTGGAAAACGAAAGCCTGAATGTTCTTATGGATCTTGATAAGCTGGGCATATCAGGCCATTCTTTCGGCGCCTTGACGACACAGGTTCTGGCCGGCCAGAAACTCGGCCGGGGCAACCGGATGTACAGCCTTCGGGATTCCCGGTTCAAGGCCGGAATTGCCTACTCTCCTTCGGCAACATACAACCGGGCCGAAGACCCGCTAAAACTTTACGGCGATATCGCCCTGCCCATGCTTTACATGACAGGAACGGAAGACAGTTCGCCCGTGACAGGCGACGATTATACCCACAGGCTGCAGATTTTTGAGAAATCATCTTCAAACCTCGACAGTCCCGCACCTCAGACATGCCTTGTTCTTGATAGGGCAGATCACATGGTTTTTGCCGGAAGCCGCGGAAAACTGGCTCATAACACCGAAAGACGGCGGCATGAAAATATTATCAAACTCGGCTCTCTTTTATATTGGAATGCCGTCTTTGACAGGTATTACAATTCCGGTGAACATGATGCCTTGCACAATATACCGTTCGAATTAGTATTAAGTGAAAATGATCTGATTAAACGGCGCTGACATAAAACAATGAAAGTTTAACGTCGTTTGAAACTTGAGATAAGGATCCCGGGTCTATGAAATCTTCTTTACTACTTGCCGCTGTTATAGGTTTAACGGGCTTTATCTGGGTGGTATCCGGTCTTGTGGGGCCTTTTGCAATCGACCCTGAGAAAAAGACCGCGCCCCAGAAAAATACACAAGATACGGCTGTTAAAAGCGTACGGGTGATTCAAAGCACGGCAAGTCCACGTAACCGGGAAATTATTCTGACCGGCCGTACCGTTCCTTTCCGGAATGTAACCATCCGGGGCGAGACAACCGCGCCGGTTGAGGAAATCATCACGGATAAAGGCACCCCGGTACAGCAGGACACTCTTCTGGCCAAACTGGCCGTTCAGGAAAGGGAGGTCAATGTCAGGGAGGCCCGGGAACGCCTTGAACAAAGGCGAATTGAATATGAGGCGGCCCAGTCGCTCGAACAAAAAGGGTTTAACTCAAAAACCACGCTTGCCGGTGCGCGGGCGGAGCTTGAAGCAGCGCGGAGAGCTCTGGAGTCAGCTCAACTTGAGCTTGAAAGGACAAAAATAAAAACGCCTTTTGAGGGCATTGTCGATGACAGATATATTGAAATAGGTGATTTTGTAAGGCCAGGAGATCAGCTTTATAAAATTGTTGATGTTGATCCGATAAAAGTACGGGCCTTTGTGTCCGAAAGAAATATTCATCGTGTTTCCACCGGCACGGATGTTACGGTCCGTTTTCTGGACAGCGGAACCGTGAGCGGAAGACTGACATTTGTTTCAAGGGAAGCCAACCCGGAAACCCGCACCTTTCCCATAGAACTGGAGATACCGAACCCGGATTTCAGATTGTCCGCCGGGCTTACTTCTGAGATCAGAATTCCGGGAAAAAATCTGCCCGGTCACAAAATATCACCCTCCATTCTTACGCTTGATGAAGAAGGCAGGCTGGGGGTTAAAACCGTAAACGCGAATAATGAAGTTGTATTCAACCCGGTAACAATTATCGAAGACAGCCCGGGCCATATGTGGGTATCCGGACTTCCGCAGGAAGCGAATATAATAACGGTCGGGCAGGAATTCGTGGTGCCGGGACAAAAAGTCAAACCTGTCTTTCAGGATGACGAGAGCCTGTTATGATGGCATCTGTCATAGAGGCGTCTTTATCGCACGGCCGGACGGTTGTCTCCACCCTTGTCCTTCTTCTGATTGCCGGAAGTTTTGCCTTTTTTAACATTGCCAAGGAAGCCCAGCCCGATATTGATATTCCCGTTCTGTATGTTTCGGTTTCTCTTGAAGGCGTTTCGCCGGAAGATTCTGAGCGCTTGCTCCTGCGTCCACTTGAACAGGAACTGGCTTCAATTGAGGGATTAAAAGAACTAAAATCCACGGCATATCAGGGGGGCGGATTTGTCCTGCTGGAATTTACCGCCGGTTTTAACAAGGACACGGCCATGGATGATGTCCGGCAAAGCGTTGACCAGGCCAAACCGGACCTGCCGGTGGATGCGGAGGAACCGACAGTAACCGAGGTGAATACTTCCCTTTTTCCCGTACTTGTTGTTACTTTATCCGGTGATGTGCCTATACGCACCCTGATATCCCTTGCCGAGGACGTACAGGACCGACTGGAAAGTGTCAGCAGTATTCTGGAGGCTCCGATTGCCGGCAAACGGGAAGATTTGGTTGAAATCCTCGTCGATCCTGATCTGGTCGAAAGCTATAATCTGAACGGCCCTGAAATTATCCAGTTTTTCGACCGTTCGAACCGGCTTGTCGCAGCCGGAAATCTGGATACGGGCGCGGGCAGTTTTGCCATAGAGGTACCGGGCCTGTTCGAAACGGTTGAAGACATTATGGAGATGCCGATCAAAACGGCGGAAGACTCATCAGTCACTGTGCGGGATATCGCTGAAATCCGGAAAACATATAAAGACCCTCAAAATTTTGCCCATTTTGATGGAAAACCGGCCATTGCCATTGAAGTGGTCAAGCGTTCGGGCGAGAACATAATCGAAACCATTGAGACTGTTCGCCGGATCGTTGATGAAGAGAGCGGGAAATGGCCCGAAGGCGTAGAGGTAAATTATATACAGGACCAGTCGGACGATATCCGCCAGATGTTAAGCGATCTGCAGAATAATGTGATCAGCGCCGTTTTGCTGGTTATGATTGTCATTGTGGCCGCCATGGGCCTTCGTGCGGCGGGGCTGGTCGGGATCGCAATACCGGGTGCCTTCCTTACCGGTATACTTGTGCTGTATGCCATGGGCCTGACCGTTAACATCGTTGTTCTTTTCTCCCTTATCCTTTCCGTGGGCATGCTTGTGGACGGGGCGATTGTGGTAACGGAGTTTGCAGACCGCAAAATGGCCGAAGGCATGGACCGGAAAGAGGCTTATGCAAACGCCGCCAAACGCATGGCATGGCCGATTACGACTTCGACCGCAACAACGCTTTCGGCCTTTGCACCCTTGTTGTTCTGGCCGGATATCGTTGGCGAGTTTATGAAATTCCTTCCAATAACACTGATTGCCGTTTTGGCTTCGTCTCTTTTTATGGCTCTTGTCTTCGTGCCGACCCTCGGTTCCCTGATCGGAAAGCCGGGCGCAGCGAGCGATCCGAAATTGATGGCCGATCTTGCGGCTGCGGAAACAGGCAATGTTAACAGTATTCAAGGTTTTACAGGGAAGTATATCAGCGCCTTGAACACCGCTTTGTCCTATCCGTTTCTGGTTCTGGTTTCGACAATCCTGGTTCTGATCACAACCATGATGCTTTACGGCAAATACGGCAGCGGGGTCGAGTTCTTTCCGGAAGTGGAGCCGGAGGTAGCTTCCGTACTTGTCCATGCCCGCGGTAATCTTTCCATATATGAAAAAGATACCCTGGTCAGCGAGGTGGAAAACCGCATTCTCGAAATTGACGGAATAAAAACCATCTATACACGGACAGGAAACGCGGCTTCAAGCGGTTCCGAACTCACCGAGGACGTAATCGGCCAGATCCAGCTTGAATTTGAGGACTGGCAAGTTCGAAAACCCGCCACTGAAATTCTGGATGAAATCATACGAAAAACCGACGATCTTGCTGGATTGTTCGTTGAAACCAGGAAGGAGGAGGCCGGCCCACCTACCGGCAAGGATGTCCAGGTTGAAATTTCCTCCAATATTCCGGCCATTATTCCGGATGCGGTCGAGCGCGTTCGCGGATATATAGAAAGTGACGACGATTTTATAGCCGTGGAAGACAGCCGCCCGATGCCCGGTATTGACTGGGAGTACAGAATTGACAGGGCGCAGGCCGCCAAATTCGGTGTCGATGTGACGACCATAGGGTTTTATATAAGAATGGTGACCAACGGGCTTGAGGTTGCCGAGTATCGCCCCGACGAAAGCGATGATGAAATCGACATCGTTCTGCGCCACCGTGAGCACAGACGCACTCTGGACCAGCTCGAACGCGTGCGCGTTTTTGGCAATGACGGCTATGTCCCGATCAGCAGCTTTGTAACGCCCATACCAAGACCTGCGACAGGAAATATCAACAGGTCCGGTCAGAAGCGGATCATCACTGTCAAAGCCGATGTCAGGGAAGGGGTAAACGTCACTGCAAAAATCAACGAAATCAAAGCCTGGCTTTCGGACAACCGCGCACAGTTTGATCCACGGCTCGAGATCGCCTTTAAAGGTCAGGATGAAGACCAGCAGGAAGCGCAGGAATTCCTGGTCCGGGCTTTTTTTGTGGCGATATTTGTCATGGGCATTATCCTTGTTACGCAGTTCAACAGTTTTTACAGCGCATTTGTCATCCTCTGGTCCGTCGTCATGTCCACGATTGGGGTTATGCTGGGCCTTCTGATTACCGGTCAGGCGTTCAGCATCGTCATGACCGGGATCGGTATTATCGCGCTGGCCGGTGTCGTGGTGAACAATAATATCGTACTGATCGATACGTTCGATCATATGCGCAGGACGATGAAGGCCCCGGTCAGGGAACTTATTCTCCGCACAGGTGCGCAGAGGCTCCGCCCCGTCATGCTGACCACCATAACCACCGCACTTGGTCTTCTGCCCATGGTTTTACAAATGAATATCGACTTTATTACCCGTGAGGTGACAATCGGCGCACCATCGACCCAGTGGTGGGTACAGCTTTCGACTGCGGTCGTTTTCGGGCTTATATTTTCAACAGTTCTTACCCTTGTGGTCACGCCGTGCATGTTGATGGCGCGCGAAAATTTCGGCAACGCCCTGCGTAAACTCCCGGGCCGCACAGGCAAAGCTGGAAAACCCGGCAAGGCGCAACTGTAATAACAAAGCCGGCGAACACTTTCGATGGTACAAGATATAGTCTTGTAGCATGGCCCGGTCAATGCGAGATAAAACAAGATCCTAAAACAGGGCAAGTGAGCATAAAACCTTGTGATGGGAGAGAAGAAGTGTTTGCTATTACAATGTCGCGTTAGTATCTGGAGAACAGCCCTCCACCACATCCGCATGTATCTTTTTTGACTTCTGCACGAATATATCCATATAAATAGTGGAGGATGTAATGTTGAACAGACGTCATTTTCTGGCCGCGCTTGGGCTTTCAGGTCTTGGACTGTGGGGTCTTGGTTCCGGCCTGTTTTCAAAATCCAGCAATGGAGCGGCAATGGCAAAAACGGCAGAAAAATTTCCATTTTCCCTGACGGATGAGGAATGGAAGGAAAAGCTGACGCAGGAGGAATTCCGCGTACTGCGCAAACACGGTACGGAACGTGCCTTTACCTCACCCCTCGACGGCGAGAAACGGCCCGGAACCTATTACTGTGCAGGCTGCGGCCAGGCCCTGTTTTCATCAGAACATAAATTTGACAGCGGTACAGGATGGCCCTCGTTTTACAAGCCGATCAGCGATGACGCAATCGGCACGAAAACGGATTACATTCTGATTTATCCGAGAACGGAAGTGCACTGCGCCAATTGCGGGGGACATCAGGGCCATGTGTTCAATGACGGGCCGCCGCCGACCGGAAAGCGGTACTGCATAAACGGCGTTGCACTGGATTTTAAACCCAAAACGGCCTAGGTGTTGTGTTCAAACATAACCACTATGATTATATCCGAAAAGCGTGAATCTGCCCTGACTTATTGAATCGACGCGCAAATTCACAGGATCAAAAATCGCAAAGCGGTTCTGTTTGATTGCGATTTGCTCTGGATCCGGCTTCAGGCCGCTTTTGCAAGCGGTACGGCAACTGGCCTTCCGCCCTGTTTCCCGTTCATATGGTCATGCATATGCATGATAAGGTCGTCCATATTCTCCTTAAAGAAATGATTGGCACCGTCGATCACGCGGTAGTCGATGGTAATCCCTTTCTGCTGGTTAAGGCGTTCGACAAGAGCATCCGTAGCCTCAACAGGGACAAGAGTGTCTTCCCGGCCCTGGATCATCATACCGCTTGACGGGCAGGGCGCAAGGAAGGAATAGTCATACGCGCTGGACGGTGTGGAAACGGCGATCCAGCCCTTGATTTCAGGGCGCCGCATTAACATCTGCATCCCGATCCAGGCCCCGAATGAAAACCCGCCGATCCAGACATAGGGCGCATTCGGGTTTAATTCCTGCATCCAGTCAAGAATACTGGCCGCATCGCTTAACTCCCCCTCGCCGCGGTCGAATTCGCCCTGGCTGCGGCCGACGCCGCGAAAATTAAAGCGCATTGTTGAAAAGCCGCGGGCGACAAATGCCTGGTGCATATAATAGATAACGGCATTGTTCATTGTGCCCCCTTTTTCCGGGTCGGGGTGCAGACACAGCGCAAGCGGCGCGTTCGGAATTTTGGAGTGGGTGTATCGGGCTTCCAGTCGTCCGGCAGGACCATTGATTATCATTTCAGGCATGTAAGATTTCCCTTTGGTTGGTTATATATTTGCTGGGTGTAACACTGTGCTGGCATCAACACAAACCATGCTTTTTTATTATGAATATTTTAGCGTATAGACCATCATAAGCCGTTTTGTCCAGTAAATTGTAGAGTAACGATGGTTTTTGCGGTGATAATTCCTGACAGGATATCAGGTTGTGATTAGGTATTTGATTTGTGATGACACAAACATTATTTATAAATTACCACTTTCGGGAATGAATTTGCAAACTGAATGCCGAATATGTTGGTTTTCTTCCACAATGGACGCGAAAAGGGGGACGCGAAAA